>CAZAOT010000001.1:0-69296 GCA_964487045.1 uncultured Candidatus Saccharibacteria bacterium
AGTAGCTGATGGTGTAGGCTGGATGGAAGACTATGGCATCTATTGGGATGTGACAATTCCTTAGAGCGAACATGACTAGTAAGAAAAATCTCTCAACTATCTGGGAGATTTTTTTGGATTTCTTCTTTCCTCAGTATTGTCTGGTCTGCGGCGAAAAAGGAGAGTTGGTCTGTGGAGAGTGTGCAAGCCGTTTGCCTAGTGCAGAGCTGAGATGCATTGTTTGCTCGCGAAAAAATCCCCTAGGATTGACGTGTAGGCTTTGTCGAAAAAAATACACCCCGAAGATCGCGCTTTCGATTTTTGCCTACCAAAGCCTCGCTAAGGACCTTGTGCACTTTTTTAAATATGACGATGTGACCGCGCTAAGCGATTTTTTCGCATCCGAAGCATCTAAATTAATTAAGAATATTCCAAACTTCGAAAACTATTTTATTCAACCGATACCGATCAGCAAGCGCAAAAAGAGAATTCGCGGGTATAACCAATCGCTCTTAATTGCCAAGGGTTGTTCTAATAAATTAAAAGTACCGCTAACAGATTCGTTAACAAGGGTCGAGGCAATCAGTAGCCAAGTTTCTCAAGAGCGAAAAATCGACCGAGCGCACAATGTAAAAAATGCATTTATGCTTAAAAACAAGCCGCCAGAAAAGGTCATATTGCTTGACGACGTTATAACTAGTGGTGCGACTATGAGAGAGGCCGCTAAGGTACTTTTGCGCTCTGGGACAAAAGAGATTATTTGTATTTCGATCGCTCACTAGCGACTTTCAATCCCTGCTCAAAAGCTTTAAAATAAACATATGTACGAAAGCCCAAGGCGCAGAGAAATATCCGAAAGCAGTTTGGATTTTTTGATTTGGATCGGTATTTTTCTGCTTATATTTTATAGACTTTATGTTTTGTATTTTCCTTTTAAACTCTTTGGCTATTTAGTTCCTCCCGGGAACGATCCTGTGGTCCATTACGAGATGATCAAGCGCGTTCTTTCAGGGGACTTTAATATCCAGTATCCCCTCTTATTTCATACTTTAGTCGCCTATGCATCTAGAATTACTTCGATTGATCCGATCACTATTATGAAATCAATCGGACCGATCTTGGTTGTCCTACCGCCGATTGCAATATATATATTTCTAAAAAATAACTTTGGGAGATTGGTGGGCTTAGTGGGGGTCATAATCTCCCTTTTAGCCACAAATTATGGTTTGTTAGCGTTTGCTGATGGTAATTATCCCAATATGATCTCGGGTGGCTTCCTGATGCCGCTTACCCTAATGTTCTTGGTGTTTGCAGCGAACAGCAAGAAGATAAGTAATTATTTCTGGGGGCTAGTCCTGGCTCTTATTATGGTGGCCACTCATCAACTAACTATGGCTTTATTTGTTTTGATACTAATTATTTTTACTACAATAATGCTTATCTGGAATGCTAACGAGCCAGGCTTCAAAGGAGTAAGGCGTCTCGGATTTTTTACAATCGGATTTTTGGTCGTCTTGACCTTGATCGTACTCGCTTCTCCTTTGAAAAGTTTCTTCACCAATGTGTTTCATTTGGTATTAAGTGGTGGATTTGTTGATGACGTAGCTTATATAAAACCAATTAGTTTTTCTGAATATCAGCATGCGGTAGGTTCATTCGTCTGGAGCGGTGGATTGATATCCATAATTTATCTAATCTTTCTGCTGGGTAAAAAGAGGGAAGAGGAGAATAAAGCTGCTATCCTTCTGGTGTTGGTTTGGTTTGCTGTTTGCTTCTTGCTCTCCAGGATGAGTGTCACTGGTGTACCGGCACGCTTTGCGAGAGAAATGGCTATCCCACTTATTATGGCAATTTCGATTTCGATAGTGGCGATTATCAGACAAAACGGAAATATAATTCAGAAGATTTTGGCGAGCGGATTCTTTGGATTTATTATCGTCCTCAATCTTGTTCAGGTAAATGGTGGAGCTTTCTCTTCACCGACATACTTTAACTCGATGATTTGGTTTAGTAGCCAGGACAAGGAAAAGACCGATTTTATTAAATTGGCAACTGCACCAGAGGATATAATTGCTTCCAATAGAACGACACCTTATTTGCCAGTATTTGCTGGTAGGGAGGTTTTATTTAATCTCGAGACTAATTTATCCAAAAATAATCTTGATGAATATCTGAAAAAAATGGGTGCTAAGTATCTATTCATTGGCCTAAAGACAGGGGCCAATCCTAGTGGCGAAGTCTATCCTTTTTTCAGGGATTTTGATAAGACAACTGAAGCGCTTACTGCAGTAGCTAAGAAAAACAAATATGAAGTAGCCCATACCTTTGCCGATGGCTCAGTTCTATATAGAATCGATAGTAACGTCTCGGAGTAAACTTGCATTTTATTTCTTTGGCGTTATTATAGAGTCAATTTATCAAGAGAGGCGTTAGGGACTGACCCGCAGAGCGCCCAGCAACCCAGCTAGCTAATTAGGCTGGGTGCTAAATTCAGAAGCTTTGCCCCGTCGACAAGTTGTTCTGCGGGGAGAAGGCGAAGATAATATTCATTCGCCTTCAGGCGATTTTTTGTTTTTTTGGAAAAATAATTGAAAGGTTTTATATGAAAAGATTGTTCACTTCAGAATCGGTAACCGAGGGTCATCCGGATAAAATGGCTGATCAAATTTCCGATGCGATACTTGACGCACTTCTCGAAAAAGATGAAAAATCGCGTGTTGCAGTCGAGACTTTACTGACAAACGGTGTATGTGTGATTGCGGGCGAAGTTACTACAAATGCCTATGTTGATATGGCCAAAATTGCCCGCTCGGTTATTGAAGATATTGGTTATGACGGCTGTGGGTTTCATCATGCTACTAGTGGAGTTATAACTGCTATCAAGGAGCAGTCCTCGGATATAGCTAAGGGTGTGGATAGTTTTAAAAAATCTAAAGATGGCAAGATTGTAAAAGAAGATCTTGAGAATCTTGGTGCAGGAGATCAGGGTCTAATGTTTGGCTTTGCATGCAAAGAGACTCCAGAGCTCATGCCGCTTCCGGTTACCCTGTCTCACCGCCTTTGCCAAAAGCTCTCTGAAGTTAGAAAGAAAAAAGTCATCAAAGGTCTGAGGCCCGATGGTAAGAGCCAGGTGACGGTCGAGTATATCGATGGCAAACCAGCGCGAATAGACACCGTACTGGTTGCTGCTCAGCATGACGAAGATAAGGACGTGAAAGTTCTTAAAAATGAGATCGAATTTAAAGTTATCGCCCCTGTCTTAAAGCAGTACGGCTATAGAATCGATCCTAAAACCAAAATCTACATAAATACTGCCGGACGGTGGGTGATTGGTGGGCCAGAAGGCGATACTGGACTAACGGGACGAAAGATAATTGTTGATACATATGGTGGCTACGCTCGCCACGGCGGCGGCGCCTTCTCCGGCAAAGATCCTTCCAAGGTCGATCGATCAGGTTCGTATGCGGCTAGGTGGGTGGCGAAAAACTTAGTCGCCGCCGGACTCTGCGACAAAGTCGAAATTCAGATTGCATACGCAATCGGCCGACCAGAGCCGCTTTCTGTCTATGTCGACAGTTATGATACAGGTAAAGTCAGCGATGATGATCTAGCTAAATTAGTTAGTGAGAATTTTGATCTACGCCCAGGCATGATTATCAAGGAGCTGGGCTTAAGGCGTCCACTGTATCGCAAAGCTGCTGCATACGGTCATTTCGGCCGAACAGATCTAAATCTTCCTTGGGAGCAAACTGACAAGGCTTCGAAATTAAAGAAATCTCTTAAGAAAATTTAAGCGCGGGTAAAGTAGTCCTCAAGCATTCTTTCCCAACTTCTAACCTTGAAGTGGAGTGCTTTTTCGATTTTGGATTTATCGAGATAACTATACTGAGGTCGCTCAGCCTTGGTCAGGAATTCCTTCGCGGTAACTGGCTCAAGTGTGGCATTGATGTGGCCAAGCTTGAGAATCTCTTTGGTAAACTCAAACCGGCTAGTCGCTCCCTCTCCTGAAAAATGATAGATTCCGTATTCAATTGGTTTAGACTTTTCGACGCCCTCGATAATTTTTTCGACTGCGTTCGCGACGTCGCGTGTGTAAGTAGGGGAGCCGATCTGATCATTGATGACTTTAAGGGTGCCTTGGCTGCGAGCAATCTCGAGCATCTTCTGGACGAAATTTTTAGGTGAGTGTTCGCCAAAGAGCCAGGCTACGCGCAAAATATAGTACTTTGAGCAACCCTTAATTATCTCATTTTCACCATCTAATTTCGAATTTCCATAAACATTCAAGGGGTGAGTGGGGTCGGTTTCAAGGTAGGGAGTTCTCTTTTCACCATCAAAGACATAGTCAGTCGAAATATTTATAACTGTAGCGCCAATGTTTTCGGCTGAAACGGCTATATTCTGGGATCCCACTCTATTGACCATATCGGCAATTTCTGGCTCGTCCTCAGCTTTTTCAACGTCGATATAGGCTGCGCAGTGGACTATTAGTTCGGGCTTTTCCCGGCTAAAGATTTCGGAGACTTGGCTTTTGCTCGTAATATCCATTTCGTCTCGGTCAGTTAAAATAAGCTCATGAGAGGCGAGTACTTCAGGCATCATTTGGCCCAACATTCCCTTAGCACCAGTGATTAATATTTTCATTTTAATAAATTTCTTTCTATGTATTCTTTAGCTTTTAGCTGCTCTAGAAGGGTATTTTCAACTTCTAGGGCGCAAATTTCCGGCAGGTATTCAGTATAGTTTCTTACGTAGTCGAAGTCATCTAGGCTTTTAAATTTATGCGTGGAGTAATGCCAATCGTCAAAAGCAAGCTCTTTCTCTTTCATCACACCAGAAATATGGCAAAGCCCGATTTTATATGAGTTAACGATTGATTCAAAATCTTTGTAGCCACTCCTACCCTGCCTTTTGCCAAAATCCTCCCAGTGAGCGATATCAAGACAGACTCCAGCAAACTTATCTACGTTTTCTTTAAAGTCGGATCCGAGTTCGTCTATGTTTTCGACAAAAATATCTCCTCTAAAATCTTTTAGCACGTAATCATCCGCAAGATTCTTCTTGCTAGAGTGGGTGTTAAAGAACTTAGTACCATATCGATTCTTGAAGTAATTGATTTCATCAACATTGGTGTCTTCTACTCTGATGTGGACAAAGGGAACATACTCGATCGGGGTTTCGGCCAAAAGTTTGTAGAAGTTGATTCTCTCTGCGGGGTTTAGAAATGTTGGGAAGACTGCTATTTCTTTTAGACCGAACTCTTTAATTTCTTGAATTTTTTCTTTCCAATTTGAGTCCGGGGTAGTCGTTAATCCTAGGTAAATCTTTTGTTTTGCCATAAAGAATCGTTCCCGAAGGGAGCTCCTTAATTTTGAGTTTTAAGCTTTGAATTTTGAGTTTGACGCGAAGCGTCAAGATACTCTTTGGAGATTATCCTCTGCCACCACGGCTCGTTGTTTTTGTACCACTCAATTGTTTGCTTCAAACCCTCCTCAAAGGTCACAGATGGCTTCCAGCCGAGCTCGCGGGTGATCTTTGAGTGATCCATCGCGTAGCGCATGTCGTGGCCTTTTCGGTCCTCTACGAAGGTTTTAAAAGACTGATCTTTGCCGAGCTCTTTTAGAATTGCATCGGCCAGTTCGATTGTATTTTTTTCGCTATCTCCACCAATACAATATGTTTCTCCTGGCTTGCCCTTCTCTAAAATCACGTCAATTGCCGAGCAGTGATCGGTGACAAATAGATAATCCCGAACGGCCTTACCTTCCCCGTAAATTGGAACTGGTTTGTCTTTTAATACATTAGTGATAAACAGCGGAATAACTTTTTCCGGAAAGTGAAATGGTCCGTAATTATTGGTGCAGTTTGAGATGGTTATTGGCAGAGAGTAGGTGTCAAAATAAGCTCTTACCAGATGATCAGAGCCAGCCTTGGAAGCAGAGTATGGCGAGTGGGGATCATAAGGTGTAGTTTCGGAAAATTTGGCTTCTCTGTCCTCTAGGCTAAGCGAGCCAAAAACTTCATCGGTGGAAACATGGTGAAAGCGCTTGATCCCCTTTTCCTTGGCGGCGTCAAGAAGAATCTGAGTGCCGATCACATTTGTCTGGACGAAAACGGCCGGTCCAGTAATTGACCTGTCGACATGACTTTCGGCGGCGAAATGGACTATCTCATCCACTCCACTAACTGCTTTTTCAACATCTTCTTTGCTCGTAATATCCCCAAGGATAAACTGATAATTAGGATTGTTTTCGACTGACTTAAGGTTGTCTAGATTGCCAGCATAGGTCAAAGAATCGAAGTTGATTATCTTAACGTTGTCATATTTTTCAAGCATAAAACGAACAAAATTGCTGCCAATAAATCCAGCGCCACCTGTAACTAAAATAGTTCTCATTATTACCTCTATTTGAATTTATCCCAGCCGGCGTCAATCTCCTTGTCAAAAGGATCAATTCGCTCTTCATCAGGATTATTTCTATTATAGTGTTTAGTGACGTGATAAAAAAGCATGACTGGCTCCTTGGAAATGCTCTTATAGCCATGGGCGACTCCAACTGGAATTAGTATCAGTTTGTAATCACCCTCTCCTGCTTCCACAATTTGTTTAACTTTATATGTTTTTGAATTCTTGCGTCTGTCGTACATCACGATCACTGCTTTACCCGAAGCGACAAACCAGAGGTCGTCTTGGTATTTGTGGTAGTGAAAAGCTTTAATCGTACCTTTGCTTGAGATGGTGAAATTGCTTTGGCCAAATTTCTTCATCAATTTGTCGTCATCACGCAAAACTTCCATGAAAATTCCAGGTTCAATCTTTTGCTCTAAGTCTGGAATATCTTTGAAGACTTTTAGTTTCTTGATTACTACTCCGTCAATTTTTCCTGTTTTCATTAGAATGATTCTCCATTAGCTTTTCTCATTCTGATTTCATTTTGGATCTCGTTTAAAGCGTCGAAGGTTCCCGCATCGGCCCAGGTTCCATCAAAAACATTTACTTTGAGTTTATCTTGCTTGAGGTAAATATTGTTGAGGTCAGTGATCTCGATCTCGCCTCGCTTAGATGGTTTTAATTCCTTGGCATGCTTAATAACCTTATTGTCATAGGTATAGAGTCCGACTACTGCGTAGTTTGACTTTGGTTTTTTGGGTTTTTCCTCGATGGATTTAGCTTTCATTTTATCGTCAAAGCTGACGACGCCAAAACGTTCTGGATCGTGAACTTCTTTGGCAAAAACCATTGCTCCGCTTTTGAAATTCTGAATCTCCTTGGAGAAATCATGACCAAGAAAGATGTTGTCGCCGAGAATCATAGTTACATCGTCTTTGCCGATAAAGTCCTCGCCGATAATAAAAGCGTCTGCGAGGCCTCTGGGCGCAAGCTGGATTTTGAAAGTAAAGTCGACGCCGCAGAATTCTCCCCTTTCTCCGTTTTCTTTGCACTTCTGTTGTTCCATCGAGAGCAGGTTGACGAAACTGCCAGAGAAGGTTGGAGCAGTGATAATGAGAATATCCTTAATCCCGGCCTTGACCAAAGTCTTAATTGGGTAGTAAACCATCGGCTTGTCGTAAACCATCAGGAGCTGCTTGGAAGTGATATAGGTTACCGGCCTGAGTCTTGTCGCATTGCCTCCAGCTAGAACAATTCCTTTCATAAGATCCTTTCGTATTTATATGGGACAAATATAGCCGAGTCTGATAGTAAAATAAAGATCAAGAATTAATTTGCTTTTTAAGACTTAGAAAAACACTTTCCGGAATTTTTTCTTCCAGGGTGCTAACATCGCCAAGATCCTTGTTTTCTAAAGCGGCTTTAAGTAGTCGCCGCATAATTTTTCCGGACCTGGTTTTGGGTAAGCTATCGATAAATATAATATTTGATACGGCGGCAAACTTACCAATCGAATTGACGATTAGCTGCTTGATCTCGGACTCAATATCAGCCTCTCTCGCATTTTTTAACTTAACAGCGAAGACAATTATCTGCTCTCCCTTGATGCTATCTTCAAAACCGATCGCGGCTGATTCGGCGATGAGTGGGTGCAGGTTAATAACGCTTTCTATCTCGGGTGAGCTAAAGCGGTGACCGGCAACTTTAATAACATCATCGAAACGGCCAAGGATATAAATATCGCCGTCTTTGTCTCTGGTCGCAAAATCTCCTGTTAAATAGCAGCCTTTGAACTTGCTAAGGTATGAGTTGATGAATCTTTTTTGGTCTTTATAGATTCCAGTGGTCATTCCAGGCCAAGGCTGGTCAATCACTAGATATCCTTTTTGGCCAGTTGATGCTTGTCGACCACTTTCGTGAAGTACCTTAACCGACAAGCCTTGAAGAGGCTTGGTAGCCGATCCAGGTTTTTGCTTCTTAGGGCCATCTTTGCGGGGCGAGATAATCACTCCACCGGTTTCGGTTTGCCACCAAGTATCAGCAATAGGGCATCTCCCCTGGCCGATCACATCGTGAAACCATTGCCAGGCTGATTTGTTGATAGGCTCACCGACAGAGCCGAGTTGTCTAAGGCTGGGTAAGTTGATCTTGGTCTTGTCTTCCTCGGCGAATTTCTTGAGCATCCGAATGGCGGTTGGCGAGGTATAGAAAATGTCTATTTTATGTTTCTTGATTAGGCGGTACCAGATTTGTCTGTCTGGATAGTCAAGCGTACCTTCTTGCAGAAAAATCGTTAATCCATGCATCAGTGGTGCGTAAGTAACATAAGAGTGTCCAGTTATCCAGCCGATATCTGCTGAGCACCAATAAACTGATTTTTGGTTGAAGTCGAAAATTTGCTCAAAGATCGAATAATTATGTACCAAATATCCGCCTACACGATGGACAATCCCTTTTGGCTTGCCAGTGGAGCCGGAGGTATAGAGAATGAAGATTGGATCGTTTGAGTCCATTTGCTCAGGTTCTACGTTTTCTTGCCCGATTGATTTTGACAAATTCTTAAAGCCGATACTTCTGCCTTTTGTGGTGAATTTTTCTCGATCAAAAATCAGTACTTTTTTGACACATTTAACTCCCCTCACAGCCTGATCTACATTTTCCTTAAGGCTGATTTTTTTGCCCCGTCTGTAAGAGATATCACAAGAGATCACTAACTTGCATGATGTCTCTTCGATCCGCTCACGAAGTGCCTTGGGGCTAAAACCCGAGAAAACAACATTGTGGACGGCGCCAAGTCTTGTGCAGGCAAGCATTGCAATTATTGCCTGAGGGATCATCGGCATATAAATAGTGATGATGTCACCCTTCTTTGCCCCAAGGCGTTTAAGACAAGCGGCCCAAAGATTTACCTCTCTAAGTAAGTCATTGTAGCTAAGCTTAAGCATTTCGCCCGTCTCTGATTCCCAGATAATGGCTGTTTTTGTGCCATGGCCTTTGCTCACTTGCCAATCAATGCAAACACTCGAAGGATTAATTTTTCCTCCGATAAACCAATCAGTCTTGTTTCCTGATTGCCGGGCGACTTTAGTAAAATTTTGCGCCCAAGGAAGTTTTCGCCCCTCTTTATCCCAAAATATTTGGCTTTCCTTGCTTAGCTTGTTCATAGTCATAAATTACCAGATCATATAATTTAATAAAGCACCGGTTGACTAATTTGGGTTTCTCGATTAGATTAGGGAAAGCAAAAATTAACTCAATCATTATGCTCAATCGAAAATCTATACTTATTACTGGAGGGACTGGATCTTTCGGAAAGAAATTTACCAGTCGCATCCTTAAAGAGTACAAACCAAAAAAGATAATCATCTACTCTCGCTGCGAATATAAGCAGTATTTAATGAAAAAAGAATATGCCAAGCATGCTGACAAATTGAGATTCTTTATTGGTGACGTCAGGGATGGAAAGAGACTTAGAAGAGCAATGGAGGGGGTTGATGTAGTGATTCATGCGGCTGCTTTAAAGCATGTTGATGCGGCCGAATACAATCCGATGGAGGCGATCAAGACCAATATCGAAGGAGCCAGGAACGTAATTGACGCGTCTCTGGATCTTGAGGTAGGTAAGATTGTCGCTCTTTCTACTGATAAAGCTGTTAATCCGATAAATTTATATGGTGCTACTAAGCTTGTTTCCGACAAGTTGTTTGTTTCCGCCAATGCGTATGTAGGCAAGAAGAAGACAGTCTTTTCGGTGGTAAGATATGGCAATGTTGCTGGTTCGAGGGGTTCGGTTGTTCCGTTTTTCAAGTCGCTAATTGATAGTGGGGCAAAATCTTTGCCGATTACCGACAAAAGAATGACCCGATTTTGGATTACTCTTGATCAAGGCGTTGATCTGGTGTTTAGAGCGATTAAGGAGTCTAAAGGTGGAGAAATTTATGTTTCAAAGATCCCTTCTGTAAAAGTTACTGACTTAGCGAGCGCAATGGCGCCAGATTTAAAACAAAAAGAGATAGGTATAAGAGAGGGAGAGAAGCTTCATGAGGTAATGATTACTGAAGAAGATTCGAGAATGACCTATGATTACAAGGATCATTTTATTATTTACCCTCACTTTGACTGGTGGTCAGTTAAAGATTATTTTAAAAAGGGTGGCAAGAAAGTTCCGGATGGATTCAAATATGCCTCAGATACTAATTCGCACTGGCTGAGCATCGAGGATTTGGGAAAAAGACTAAAAAAAATAGACTTAGTTGATTAAAATGGGCAAATTCATTTCTTATGGCAGGCAGTTTATTGATAAAGATGACATTAAGGCTGTCGTCTCAGCCTTGAAGAGTGATTTTTTAACTCAAGGTCCAGAGGTGGTTGAATTTGAACGAGAGATTTGCGCTTACACTGGGGCAAAATATTGTGTTGTTGTCTCGAGTGCTACTGCAGGACTCCATATTGCTGTTCAGGCGCTTAAAATTAAACCAGAAAGCGAAGGAATAACTACCCCGAATACTTTTGTCGCCTCGGCTAATTGTCTTATCTATAACTCAATCAAACCAGTTTTTGCCGATATCGATAAGCAAACCTATAATATTTCATTTGAAGAAATAAAAAAGAAAACAACGAAAAAGACCAAACTTATAGTTTGCGTAGATTATGCTGGTCAAGTTTGTGAAGCAGAAAAAATCAGCAAATTTGCTAAGAGCAAGGGAATATACTTGATAGAAGATGCTGCGCACGCCATTGGCTCGCAATATAAAAATGGCGCCAAAGTAGGAAGCTGCCAATATTCTGATATGACTGTTTTTTCATTTCACCCGATTAAGAATATGACCACGGGTGAGGGAGGAGCGGTTACCACAAATAGTAAAGAGCTCTACGAAAGACTCTTGCTCCTCAGGTCTCATGGGGTTGTTAAAGATCCAAAGAAGTTATCTAAAAATCCTGGCCCTTGGTACTACGAGATGATTTCAATAGGGTACAATTATAGGATGAGCGATATCTGCGCCGCGCTTGGCAGAAGTCAGCTCAAAAAATTAGATAAGTTCATTGCAAGAAGAAGAGATATTGTAGATCAGTATAATAAAGCTTTTAAAGATTTGAAAAATGTCACGATTCCTTTTGAGCAGCCTGGCGTAAAAAGTGCATTCCATCTTTATACTTTGCAAATTGATTTTAAAGCAATTGGTAAAACACGTTCCCGAGTTATGGAAGAGCTCCGCAATCATTCAGTGGGCTCTCAGGTTCTTTATATTCCAGTGCCTACCCAGCCGTTTTATAGACGCTTTGGTTATAAAAAGGGGGATTTTCCGGTTGTCGAGTCTTATTATGAAAAGACGCTTAGTATTCCGCTTTATCCCGCAATGAGCGCAAGTGATGTTAAAAAAGTGATTAACGCTTTAAATGAAACAATTAACTCGAGTCAGCTCTAGCGCAGTAAAAGTAGTATTTTTTGTCGTTTTTATTCTATGCGCAATAATCGCTGTCGCGATAGTTGTTATGTCAATAAAATCTCCCTGGTCCAGTAAGCCTCAAATCAAGGAAATTGCTAATTTTGAAAGGCCTTTCTGTGTGGCGCAGGATTCGCAAGAAAGGATATTGGTTTGCGACTTTAATGTTAATCAGATTAAGATTTTCGATCAGGCGTTAAAGCCGGTTAGTGTTATCGGGCAAACAGGTACTAAGCAGGGGGAATTTAACAAGCCTCATTCGATAGATTTTAATTCAAAATCAGAGATTATTGTCAGCGATTATGCGAACAAGCGCGTTCAAAGATTTTCACGAGATTTTGATTTTAAATCTTATCTTGCGTCTGATAAAAAACTACTGGGTCCCGCTACGGCTTATTTCGGAGGGGATGGCAACCTATACGTAAGCGATTATGACTCAAGCTCTCTTTTAAAATTTGATAAAAATGGAAAGTATTTAGGCTGGATAGGAGCCAAGGAGGATGGAAGTCTGACCGATGGTTGGAATCTCTCCGGGAATTCGACTAATTCAACTTCTCCAGGAGGATTCGATCGCTTGCATGGGGCAAAAGTTGATTCAAATGGCATGATTTATGTTGTTGATTCGTGGAATCACCGCGTCCAGCGTTTTGACGAGGATGGTAAATTTCGTGGTTTTATCGGCAGCAGGGCGGATGGAACGCTGACCGACGGCTGGGAGCTTGAAGGCCAAGTGACTGCCAGTCAGCTTCCAGGGGGATTTAATGTACCAATTGCCATCGAAATTTCAGGTGATGACCTGTTCGTCCTTGAGTTTAAGAACGCCAGAATTCAAAGATTCTCAAAATCAGGCGAATTCCTGGGCTGGTATGGCGGCATGAAAGACGGGGGTCTGACGCCAGGATTTGTTAAATCTGGTTTGTCGATGGAAGGTAATGAGCCCGGTGCTTTTAAAGAGGCTTACGATCTCAAGATATATGAAAATAAAATTTTTGTAGCCGATACTGGTAATAAAAGGGTTCAAATTCTAACTTTTGACAAATGAACAGGCAAGAAAAAATATTCAAAGAGATTAGGCTTGAATTAAAGCAACCCCAAAGACTGAGTCTCTTTGAAGAGATTGGTCGAGAACTTTTCGCGCAAATAGAAGAGTTTGAGGGTAAGGCGCAAAATATCGATACTGCTTTTACGAGTAAGCTCAAGTTAATTTGGGTTTTGTCGGGTTCGGGCTCGATCTCAAAAAGCATTCTGGATCATGAGCGAGGAAGAATTTTTGCAAATACAGATAGGGATCGAATTAAACTTGCCCTGAAGATAGCGCGTCAAAATAAAAATATTTCTATTCTTTACAATGGTACTAACGAGCAGAATAGTGACTTAGTTAAGGCGATTCGGTCGGGACGGTATGATATTTCTCTCGACCAGGTGAAAATTATTCCTGGGGAAATAAATTGCACGCTTGACCAGGTTAGGCTTTTTAGTTATCCTGCCGATATATCGATTAAAGGCGATGAGCTGTTTGGTGTACTTTCACATGCCCCTCATCTAGTTAGGGTGCTTAGAATGATGGCTGCTCATAAAGGTAACTTTAAGCAAGCGAAGATACTACCAATTCCGCTGATACTCGATAATCCTAGTGAGGAAGAGGAGTTTATAAAACGAGAAATAATTGGCACAATAGACTATATATTAAAAAATGAAGCAAGAAGAGAACCTTATGGAAAGTGATCAAGTAGAAATAAGCCCAATTGGGCCTGGTGATGTTTTGGATGTTTACAAGCTCTCTAGTCAAAAAAGTGTTCGCGAAAATTCCTTTAATCAAAATAAGATTGCGCTTGAAGATCATAAGAAGTGGTTTGCTAAGAAGCTCGCTGATAACAATTGTATTATGATCAAAGCTGAGCTCGGAGGGGCTTTTGTTGGTCAGCTGAGGTTGGAAATTGAAGGCAAGGAGGCGCTTATCGGCATTTCGACCGACGAGAAGGCAAGGGGACGCGGCGTTGCTTCGATGCTTCTTCGAGAGGCGATTGATATTGGCAGAAAAAATCATTTTTCGGTAATTAATGCTTATATTAAGCCTTCTAACGAAGCCTCGATTCACCTTTTTGAGAAGAACGGCTGGGTCTACGAAAAGGATGAAATGGTATCTGATAATCTTGCAAAAAAATATATTTATAAATTCTAATGCAATTAAAAATCGGCAAAAAGATAATTTCGCAAAGCGCTCCAGCTTTTATTATTGCCGAGCTTTCTGCTAATCATAATCAAGATTTTAAAGTCGCCGCAAAGACGATCGAAGCGATTAAGCAGTCGGGAGCGGATGCGGTTAAAATTCAAACTTATACAGCTGACACCCTGACGCTAGACTCTGACTTGCCCCATTTCAAAATTAATCAGGGTACGATCTGGGATAAAAAGACCTTTTATGAGCTATATAAAGAAGCTCATACTCCTTGGGAGTGGCAGCCACGCCTCAAGAAAATAGCCGAGGATCTTGGTTTGATTTTCTTTTCTTCGCCTTTTGACCTGACAGCAGTGGATTTCCTCGAGAAAATGAAAGTGCCAGCATACAAAATTGCTTCCTTTGAAATCACTGATCATGCCCTGATCGAGTATGTCGCTAAGCAAGGAAAACCGGTTATCATCTCTACTGGCATTGCGAAGAAGAAGGACATTGAAGATGCAATTAGAGTTTGCAAGAAAGCGGGAAACAAGCAGATAGCCTTACTAAAATGTACCTCGGCCTACCCAACTGCTCCTGAAGAAATGAATTTAAAGACTCTTGCCGATATGAGCAAGCGCTTCAAGGTGATTGTTGGCCTGTCGGATCATTCTGAGGGTTCGGTCGCTCCAATTACCTCGATTGCCCTCGGAGCAAAAATAATTGAAAAGCATTTTATTTTAGATAAGAAGATCGGTGGCCCAGACGCTGAATTTTCCATGGAGCCTGTTGAATTTAAAAAAATGGTTGAGGATATTAGAGTGGCCGAAAAGACTTTGGGGAAGGTTAGCTATGAGCTGACTGAAAAAACGAAAAAAAGCCGTGGTTTTGCCAGGTCGTTATTTGTTGTCAAAGAAATCAAGAAAGGCGAAATTTTTACTTCTAATAACATTCGTTCAATAAGGCCAAACCTTGGTGTTCATCCTAAATACCTTAAAGCAATTATTGGTAAAAAGTCGGCTAAAGATCTTAAGCCAGGAGAGCCTATGAATTTAAAATATATTTCTAAATCATGAGCTGCTTAGCCATAATACCTGCTCGTGGTGGCTCAAAAAGAATTCCAAAGAAAAATATTATTTCTTTTCTTGGTTCGCCCATGATTAAATATTCGATTGATGCTGCCTTAAAAAGCAAGTGTTTTGAAGAAATCATGGTCTCAACTGACGACAAGGAAATTGCTAGCGTAGCCTCTCGCCTTGGAGCGAAGGTGCCATTTATGAGAAGTAATGATAATTCGAAAGATTGCTCTATTCTTGCTGACGCGGTTCTTGAGGTTATTGAGCAATACGAACAATTGGGGAGAAAATTTGAATATATTTGCGTAATACTGCCAACCGCTCCCTTGATAAAAGTTAAAACTCTTAAGGAAGGTTTTGCTCTTATCAAAAAGGGGGCTCAGGCGGTTATCCCCGTTGTTGCCTTTAGCTACCCTATTCAAAGGGCATTTAAGGTTAAAAATACCAAGCTAAAGATGTTTGACGAAGCATTTATGCATGTTAATTCACAGGCTCTCGAGCCCGCTTATCATGACGCCGGTCAATTCTACTATCTGAAAACTTCTAGTTTTAAAAAACAAAAAAAGATTTTCTTGGACAAATCGCAAGCGATAATTCTTAGGGAGTCTGAGGTTCAGGATATTGATGTCTTAGAGGACTTGAAAATCGCCGAGTTAAAATATAAGCTTCAGTCATAATCTATATAAGAGGAGTGTATTATGTGTGCATTTAAAACAGATCAAGAGAATTTCCGGGCTAGCGACTTTGGGGATGAATATATCAATCGTAATTGCGGCGAGGATTTTATTGCCAATCAGGTGAACTATTTTTCTAAAATTTTTGAATATACTAGCTCAGTAAAATCAGTCCTCGAATTTGGCGCTAATATCGGGGAAAACCTTAAGGCCATCAAAGTGTTGAAGCCTAAAGCGGAATTATCGGCAATCGAGATAAATGCCAGAGCCGCCAAAGAAATGAAGAAATGGTCCAAGAACTCAATTAAGGTCTATGAGCAGTCAATTTTTGATTTTAAGGTAGATAAAAAGAGAGACTTTGTCTTTACAAAGGGTGTTCTTATTCATTTGAACCCGGAAAAGCTGAATCTTACTTATGAGCTTCTCTACAAATCAAGTAAGAAATATATCTGTATTGGTGAGTATTACAACCCTTTTCCTACCCAGGTTGAATATAGGGGAAATTCTGACAGATTATTCAAGCGCGATTTCGCCGGTGAGATGATGAAGAAATATAAGGATCTTAAGCTAGTTGCTTATGGTTTTTGTTATCACAAGGACAATAACTTTCCTCAAGATGATATAACTTGGTTTCTTCTTGAAAAATAAAAAATGCTAGTAGTTATCAATCTAAAAATATCCAATTTGAGTTCAGTGCTAAACGCGCTTGATTTCCTTGCTATCAAATATAAGGTTTCAGATAAGGCGGAGGATATCAAAGGGGCGAGCGGTTTGATTCTTCCGGGCGTCGGAACTTTTGAAGCGGGTATGGGTTCGCTTGAAAAAAGTGGCCTTCTGGAAGTGCTAAAGCAAGAGGTTGTAAAAAACAAGAAACCGATACTCGGAATCTGTCTTGGGATGCAGATGTTTTTTGAAGATAGCGAGGAGTCGCCAGGGGCAAAAGGGCTTTCATTCTTCAAGGGATCTGTGAGGAAGCTTCCCAAAAACAAGGATTATACGATACCGCGAATTGGTTGGGGCGAGAGCTATGTAAAAAAAGAAATGCTTGGCCTGAATGTCGGACAAACGAAAGACTTTTATTATATTCACTCTTTCGCAGCTAACCCACTGGACAACGGTATTATTGCAATTACTACTGAGAAAACTGGTGTATGCGGAGCGGTGTGTGAGGGAAATATCTTTGGCTGCCAATTTCATCCAGAGAAGAGTCATACTGCCGGACTCAATATACTAAAAGAGTTCGCTAATAAATATTCATCATGAAAAAACGACTAATCCCATGTATTTTTTTGAAAAACGGACTGATTATTAGAAGTGAACAATTCAAAACACATCAAATTATTGGTAATCCTCTTGACGAACTAAGTCGCTACAGCGACTGGGCGGTTGATGAGATTGTTTATATTGATATCTCGGCTGAGCAGGAATATGACATGCGTCGCGACGATCATAAGGTTAAAGACGATATAAAAAACAAGTTTGATCTGGTCAAGAAAGTCGCCCAGCACTGCTTTGTTCCGCTTGGCTTTGGTGGTGGGATTAGAACAATCGATGAGATAAGGCAGATTCTAAATAACGGTGCCGACAAGGTCGTTTTAAATACCGTTTTATTCGAAGATGAAACGATACTACCGGAGTCTATAAAAATCTTCGGTTCGCAGGCGATCGTTGCTTGTGTCGATTATCGTGGTGATAAAGTTTATCACTCTTCTGGCAAGATTGACTCGGGGAAAAAAGTAATAGATTGGTGCAAATATTTAGACAAAAATGGAATTGGCGAAATAATATTAAACTCTATTGACCGAGATGGCATGGCCAATGGATATGACATCGATATGATTAAAGAAGTCGTTTCTGAAACATCTGTACCTGTTGTCGCGCTAGGTGGAGTCGGTGATTATTTCGATTTTGAAGAGTGCTTTAAGGAAGCGAATCCGTCAGCTTGCGCCGCTGGCAATATTTTTCATTTTAAAGAACATAGTTATTATTACGCCAAAAAAACGCTTTCTGAAGCTGGAATTGATGTACGAAGAGAGTGGGAAGCTTAATTAAATTCGGAGGAAGATGAAGTTAGGAAAAGTAAAATACTGCAAAAAATGTGTCATGCCAAGCTCTTCCGCAATCCCGGTTGAGTTTAACGATGAAGGGATTTGCTCGGGATGCCTCGTATCCAAGCAAAAAGAAGAGATCGACTGGAAGAGGAGGGATAAACAGCTAAGGTCACTCCTCGAACAATATCGAAGCAAGGATAAGTCCAATTATGACTGCATTATTCCAGTAAGTGGTGGAAAGGATAGTTTTTTTCAGGTTCATATGATTAAGAATGTATATGGCATGAACCCCCTTCTCGTTACTTACAATGGAAACAACTGGACTGAAACTGGTTACGAAAATCTTCACCGGATGAGAGAGGTTTTTTCTTGTGATCATATTTTCTTTACTCCTAGTATCGAAGTTCTAAAGAAGCTAAACAGAATTTGCTTCAAGAAGATGGGGGATATGAATTGGCACGCTCATTGCGGTATTTTTACTTACCCATTTATCATTGCGACTAAATTCAATATTCCTTTGGTTTTCTATGGAGAGCATGGTTTTATGGATATCGGCGGAATGCATTCTTACAACGACTATATTGAATTTACTAACAGATTCCGTCATGAGCACGCTTTGAGGGGTTACGAATGGACTGATATGATGGGTGACAAGAAGGATCCTCTTGAGGAGAATGAACTACTTTGGGCCAAATATCCCTCTGATGAAGAGATCAAGCGAGTTGGTGTGAGAGGGATCTATTTATCTAACTATGTTGGTTGGTATCCTAATAAGCACGCCAAGATGGTCATCGAGAAATATGGTTTCAAGGTTCCTAAAAAACCATTCGATCGAACTTATAGGACGATGTCCAACCTTGATGATATGCACGAAAATGGCATCCATGATTATCTCAAATATATTAAATTTGGTTATGGCCGATGCACCGACCATGTTTGCAAGGATATCAGGGATAAAAAAATGACTCGAGAAGAAGGTATCAAGCTGGTTAAGAAGTATGACTCTGTCAAGCCAAGTGACCTTAAAAGGTGGCTTGAGTATGTTGGGATGACTGAAAAACAATTTGATAAGATTGCAGATAGCTTCCGCGATCCGAGAGTTTGGAAAAAGCAAAAAGGTGAGTGGGTTAAAGATAATATCTGGGATTAATTCTGTTTGTAGGCAATTGTTTTAAATTAGCCTTCTACTGGCTAAATAATTAGTTTATGAAGATTGTTACCTCTATAAATCGTATAATAAAGAAAGCTCTGTACTGGAGCCCGGCGGCCCGTTTGTTTGCCAAGCGTGCAAAATATGGGATTTTTGACTTTGAAGAAAGCTCAAAGGATATTCCGCTAAAATATTTTGAAGGCTATACCCCGTCGCTCGATATTTTTAATGATTTTTATGGTAATGCGCATCAATTGAAAAGATTTGCTGGGCTGAGAGAAAATTATAGAATTCCATACCATGTCGAGCATGGAGTTTTTTTGGATAGATCTAGCTATCATGATGAGCTTCATGGGCCTTACAAGAGAATATTAGTTGCTTCGGTGCACCGAGAGGAGGTACTTCGTGAAGAATATAATCGCTCGGCCTATCCAATTGGACCAATCATTGTTTATGCAAAATCTTTCTTATCAAAGGGTGAAACTGATTTGATAAGAAAAAAATCCGGTAAGACCTTGACGGCTATCCCAGTTCATTCAACCAAGACTGTCGATTATAGCTATGATGTTGATGGATATTGCAAGGACTTAAAGAAAATTGCTAAGGCAAATGATTTTAAGACAGTTAGGATTTGTCTCTTTTATGAAGATATTCAAAAGAACTTACATAAAAAATATGAAAAGTATGGTTTCGAAATTGTGTCTGCTGGCCACATGTTTGATCCTTTGTTCTTGCCTCGATTTAGGTCTATAATCGAAATCTCTGATGTTACTTGCTCTAATGCTATTGGCACGCACGTAGTTTATAGTGTGTCTCTTGGAATACCGCATTATTTAAAAAAGCAGTCTTTAGATTATGAGGATAATGGGGGCGAGATTAGTCAGGATGTATGGGAAGCATATTATGGAGAGACTGAATTGGCTAAAGCATTTGAAAAATATAGTGAAAAAATTTCCAATCGGCAGCTAAAGCTGTTAGGCTATTACGCTGGGTTGGATAAGATAAAAACTAAATCTCAGCTAAGACAGCTTTTACTAAAAAAGAAATGAAAAAATATTTAATTAATTTAGTGGAAAGAATTCATCTTCTTGTATTTTCTCACCCAATGTCCGATCGGATGAGAGGATTCTTGGTAAATTTATCATGGTCTTTCTTCGCTGGATTAGGAGTAATGTTTGTTACGATGCTGATTGGGACCTTGGCTGGTAGATTGATGGGCCCTGAGGAATTTGGAAAATTTAATCTTGTTGTACTACTAAGCTCTTACGCGATTTTATTCATCTTTTTTGGTTTGGATATCTCAACGGTAAAAACAATCGTAAAATCGAAAAGCGACAAAGATAAAAAAACTGCTTTTTTTAGTTCGTTTGTTTTTATCTTCACAATGCTGGCGGTTCTAGCGATTATATCAATCGTATTTGGCGGGAAAATCGCCAGCCATTATCATATCGAAAAAATAATTATTTTATTTGCTGTTTTGTATACTGCGATGACGTCGGTCAAGTCAGTTTTGGATCTATTGGTTCGTGCGCTTGAGAATTTCAAACTTCAAGCTATTGGGAAAATGGTAGAGGTGGGGGCGATGTTGGTAGGCTTTATTTTTATCTACATCTTCCTTAAAGGAATGGACTATCGCTCTTATATCGCGATGGTTATCGCCGGGATCTTTTGCGTCTCAGTCTATTATCTCGTTTTCTTGCGAAAATTCTTCTCAGGATTTTCTCTTCCAGTGCTTGGTCGTCAACTTTCTGAGGGAAAGTTTTTCATGCTTTCCGCTCTTCTGGCAACCTTTTTTATCTCAGCCGATAGGTTATTGATCGCTAAATATATCGATCTTAAGACCTTAGGGATTTATAGCGCATATTACTCAGGTTCATTTGCGCTAGTTCGAACTTTTTCTCAGTTATTTACCAATGTTCTTTTACCGGCTAGTGCCAAGGAAAAAGACAAAGCGTTTACGGTCAAGCTTGATCAACTAATGATTAAAGGTTTTGTACCTTTGTATCTAATTGTTTGCCTTGCCTTGGTTGTAGTTCTTAGTCTGTTTGGCAAGGAGTATCCGCTCAGATTAGACTATTTGTCTCTATTCGCTTTGGTGTCGACCCTATTCTTTTTCCAGTGCTTATACGACACTATCATCCTTGATTTACATAAGAAAAAATATTTTATATATGTCTTGATATCGAACGTGGTTAACTTATTAACAGTGCTGGCTTATTATCTAATTCTAAGAAGTGCGCATAAATCAATTAGTTTTGTGCTAATAGGCTTTGCTCTTAATTTGATCGTAAGCATCTTAATTCAAAGAGTATTTGTAAAAAGGATGAGAGCTTAAAGTGGCCCTTCAAGCGAAAAAAATTGGATGTGTGATTCTAAACTGGAATAACTATCCCGATACCTTGGCTTGCCTAGACTCGCTCTTGAAGGCAAAGGGGAATTTTTCTATCTACTTGGTTGATAATAATTCTTCCGATAGGTCGGTAACTAAGATATTAGAATGGTTCGATAAGAACAAATTAAATTGTAGAGTGCTTGAAGAAAGCGAATTCCTGTCTTATAAGCCTAAGAGCAAGGACTCTAGATTCTTTTTGATAAAAAATGATGAGAACTATGGTTTTGCTGGAGGAAATAATATTGGGATTAATTTCGCTCTAAATCAATTGAATGATTACATAATGCTTCTCAATAACGATACTCTCGTGCATCATAACTTTTTAAGTCAGTTGGTCAAAAAGATTTCGTCCAGTGCAAAAATTGGTTCAGTTCAGTCGCTAATGCTCTCGATTGATGGAAAATCGATAGACTCTACGGGCCAGGAGATGATCGGAGGAAAAATTCAAGACATTGCCCACGGAAAGAATTTTGAAAAATCGATCGAAGGCCGAGAGATATTTGGTGCTTGCGCCGGAGCTGCCCTGTTTAGATCGGAAGTATTTAAGAAAATTGGTCTTTTTGATTCAGCTTTTCATACTTCGCTAGAAGACGTTGATTTATCTTGGAGAGCTCGTTTAGCGGGGTATAAGAGCTATGTTGAGTCAAGTAGCATCGTTTACCATAAAGGTGGGGTGTCTAGAAAAAAAGGGATTAGGCTTGATTCGACGTCGAGCTATGTCGGCTCGAGAAACACTTTAATGATTTATTTGAGATATTTCCCGGTATCAGCAAGATATTTTTTACCGAGCGTCTATCATCTATTGATCTGCTCTAGCTGTGCGCTCAAACAAGGAAAGGTCGAAGATTTATTTTCGCTCTTAACTCACTCTTTTAGTTTAAGATTAAAAATAAATAAAAATAAAAACCTAAAATCAGTTAGGAAGAAATGGCTAAAGTAGAAGAGAAGCAAAGAGAACTGACCTATCTTGATAAGGTTGATTTTTTTGACAATAATTTTGATTTCTTGCGGTTCTTAGCTGCAACCATGGTTATTGTCGGGCATACCTTTCCTCTATTTGGTAGCAATTTTGATCCACTGAGCAAAATTACTGAGACCGTGTCGCTTGGACCTCTTGGACTTTTTATATTTTTTATCATAAGCGGCTTTCTTATTACTAAGAGCTGGCTTGATAAGCCGAACTTTTTTGATTTTTTCAAGAAGAGATTGCTTCGAATAATGCCTGGTCTTATTCTGGCAACCCTTTTTGGCTTCTTGGTGATTGGTCCACTTGCTACCTCACTAAGTACCAAAGAGTATTTTAAAAACTCGTCGAGCTTCGAATATCTTAAGAATATATTTTTTATGACAAGGGTTGGAATACCTAGCGTTTTTGAAAATAACCCTTATTCAGCCGCAATTAATGGATCCCTATGGAGTTTGCCAGTTGAATTTTGGATGTATATTGCTGTGGCAGTGCTTGGACTTATTGGAATTCTCAAACGAGCTAAGCTTTTTGTTCCTTTTGTAATTCTGGTAATTCTGGCGATGAATTGGCATGTTTTGGTTAGGCCAGAATATAAGGGGATGGTGGTGCTCGGAATTTCAGCAGTGCAGTTTTTTCGCCTGGGCCTTTTCTTTGCACTTGGAAGCGCTTTTTATCTATATCGACGTTTGGTAATTTTAGATATAAAACTAGTAATCTTTGCCTTAGCAATTCTTGTGCTGACGTTTCACACCACTTTGAGTGATTTAGCGCTAACTTTCATTCTTCCATACGTAGTTTTGGCATTCGCCTATATTCCGAAAGCAAGATTTCTAAGGAAGTGGGGAAAATTCGGGGATTTCTCTTATGGCATGTATGTTTATGCTTTTCCGGTTCAACAAACAATTATTCATTTTCTCAAAGATAAAATTAACATGTTCGAATTTTTTTGCTTGGCTTTCATTGTAACTTTGATTCTTTCTTACGGGTCGTGGCACTTGGTTGAAAAGCAGGCGCTAAAACTTAAAAAGAAACCGATTATTAAGCCAATAGTCGATGGCTTAAGAAAAGCTTTTAGAAAAGTAGTCCCTGGTAGCTCTCTTTAACTTCTCGAGGAAAGAGATTGAGAATCTCGGGGCGATTTTTAATCGTCTTAATACCCCGCATCAACATGTAGTCTTTGAGTGCAGTTGGGATCAGATAGAACAATTTTATATATGCTGAGTAGAAGAGGACTTTCTTATTAAGATAATCACTCGGGTGATAATGCTCCGCAAACTTTTGATGAATTTTTCTTTCATACTCGTTCATTATTTTGGTTTTATTGACCGCTGAGGTCTTTGATAAATGATGATGGCGATAGAAATGCAGTACCTCTACCTTTTTGCCAACATAGCCGTTTATTGAGGCTCTGACCCAGAATTCTCGATCTTCTAAATATTTAAAATTCTCATCAAATCCATTTAGTTTATCGAAAACGGATTTCCTGACTAGAGATGTCACCATAAAATATTGATAATACTTGAGCAGCTTGGCATCGTAGGACATGACTTGCCAGAATCCCAGACGACTGCCAAACAAAACTTCATTTGGGAAACAGAAACTTATGTTCTTATCGTTGTCTAACTCTTTCGCCATTATTGATGCGAAATTTTTCTGAATAAGATCATCGGAGTCTAAAAAAAGCAGATACTCGCCCAGCGCCTTGCTTGCTCCAAAATTTCTAGCCGAGGCAGAGCCACCGTTTTCCTTATAAAATATTTTTAGTCCCTTGTCTTTTTCTAGACTCTTAAGCAGCTCCTTAGTTTTTGTATCATTTGATCCGTCATCAACAATGATTATTTCGTGCGAGATCTCTTCATCGATATTCTCAAGAGTCTTTTTAAGAAATTTGTGTGCATTATACACCGGGATGATGATCGAAACTTTCATGAATAAATCTTTCCAGCTATTCTTGGGACGATATAGTTGTAGAATTTTCTAAGAAAGCTAATTTTTAGCAAGTTATACTGAACGTAATTTTTAAAATACGCTTTTGTAAATCCTGGATAATCTTTTTTATATCTCGATATGATCTGCAAATGCTCTCTCATCGCGTGAACCTTATTTTGGTTTGAGTAAGAAGTAGGGTGGAAG
This sequence comes from uncultured Candidatus Saccharibacteria bacterium, assembly GCA_964487045.1. GTDB lineage: Bacteria > Patescibacteriota > UBA1384 > UBA1384 > DTJR01 > JBDRAU01. Next base: position 24,416 of record CAZAOT010000001.1, read on the forward strand.
TGGTATTTTAGGCAGAAATCTCCCAGGTTAGCGAGTTTGGCATGAGTGCCAATGCGAAGCCAGTATTCGAAATCCTCAGTGCCGTATTTTAAATCTTCCAGATAGTATCCGATTCTATTTACTAAGCTTTTTCTAAACATTACAGAAGGGGCTACGAACATCGAGGCCATTAAAAGTTTTTTTCTGATCTTTTCGTCAGTTGTTGGCGGAATAAGCTCAAAATTTGGTCCATCCTCGTTTATGACTTTGGTCCAAGTTCCAATTAAGCCAAGATCGGGATCATTGAGTAGGGCTTTGGATTGTTTCTCCAGTTTCTTTTTATCAATAAACAAGTCGTCCTGATCAAGCCTGGCTATGAATTGTCCTTTTGCAACCCTAAGACCTTTGTTTTGCGTTTTGGCTATTCCGAGATTTTTTTCGTTGATTACTAACGTGACATTGTTGGGGTTTTTCTTCTGGATTTTTTTTGCTAATTGGAGGCTTTTATCCTTAGAGCCGTCATCAATCAAGACTATTTCTACCTGACTGAAAATTGTTTGATTAAGAACACTCGAAACAGCCCTCTCGAGTGTTTTTTCTCCGTTGTAAACCGGAATGATAACCGATACTAAAGCGTTCTTCATTTTTTTATCTTATAAATTGCAACTCCATCTTGTTCAAAAACCTTCTCGCCGTTTGCTGGTTTTGCGGTGTTTTCTAAAAACAATCCTTTGTTGTTAATGTCGTTTGACTTATAGTAATTTGGATTTCCAACAAACTTAGTTTTTTCAAATCTATATTTAGAATAAACAAAATATATATTATCTAGGTCAATTGTCTCAAAAGGAATTTCAGTTATCTCATAAATTGTTTCTTGACCCGAGGTGTCAACATAGGCGACCTTCTTAAGTTCAACCTGGCTGGCATTATAATCTTGTGCCTGCGATAAAGTTTTGGCAAAAATATCTTGCAAGCTATTGCTCGGCATTGGGCTTACTCCAAGGAAATTCTTTCCGGCAAAAGAGCTCATATTGAAATTATACGCTTGAGTTGATGCAATTGTGCTTGAGCTTGGCAACGATCTGATGAAGTTGATCGCCTTATCTTCTTTTTTTGAAAGTAGAATTCCTCGATTATAGGTGAGGAATATTGAGCCTGCTACACCCGATAAAATAGAGAGACTAATAATAACCGAAATTATCGTTGTTGCAGTTTTGCTTATAAGCCTGTTTTTTATTATCAGATATAGCGCTAATACGATCAATAGTGTCAGTCCGGTATCGAGAAATATCCAGGCTCTTTCTGGCAAAAAGGCGATCTTGGCAAATCTAGGGTATATCTCAGCAACGAAGAGAAATATTGAAGTAAAAACGATCAAAGGTAGTCCAAAAAGTAATTCTTTTCTATTAATCTTCTTGCCCACTATGGCGAGTAGGAATATAGAAATAATGGCGATAAGTAAGCCAAGGTAAAAATACCATGCGACACCGCTTAGGCCAGGGTATTCAAAAACAATTCCGTCAGGATTGACGTAATGCGAAACATACCACCAGTTCCAAGTAAATTTATCCGGGAGGTTATTTATAAAAAAATTTGGAATAAATGCGATCAATTTTGCTTTTTGGGGAATCTTAAGCAAAATCAGATAAGGGGCAGCGATAATTAGGGCGAATATTATTCTTTTGATTGTTTGACGTGGTTTTAAGGCAAGGCCACTGATCGTCATTGTGACTACAGCCGTGAGACTAGTAAGTATCAATATAATTGCTAATTCATGAAAAGCGATAGCCGACGTCGCTAACAGAAGGCTCATTGCAACTAATAATTTGTCGTTTTTATAAAGTCCGATCACACTAGTAAGTAAAACTGGGAAGCAGAAAATTAGGATGAAAATTTGGGGAATTGAGTATTGAAGCTGAAAATAAAGATATGGCGAGGCAAGAAAAATTAACCCTCCTAGGATTGATAATAAATAATTTTTGCTTTTAGCAAAAATTGCTATTGGCAGGGTGAAGCTAAGCATTGCCAAAACGGGCAGGAAGAAGATTAGGATAGAATTGATTGAGAGTCCGGTTGAATTGAATATAAACAAGATAAAGTGCGTGAAGAAAGGCCTTCTCTCGATGAATGGCTGGACTATCGACTGAAGACGAATGCTCTCATTTATTGACGAGACCAGTACATATGTATCATCTCCTACAAAATAAGGATAGATGACATAGCAAACTATAAGTAGAGCTATTGGTATCATAATCGGAATAAGCCAGATTAGGCTTTTTTTCTCAAATTTTAGGTCTGGTTCGCCTTTTATAAAATAATTTATAAGTGTTAGGGCGAGGGACGTGGTGACAACTACTGCAACCGCACCGATTTGGGAGAAGATTCCAAAGAGTGCAGAGCAAATCATTGCCATAACCAGCGAGGTAAAGACCGAGATCGAGATTGAAAGAATTAAATTAAAAGGAAAAACAAAATATTTATTGATTGGTAGTCTGGAGACTAGAAGGGCTCCGGGAAAAAATATTAGATAAACACCTAGCAAGGCAAAAATAATTTTTCCAAAATCATTTTCTTTAAGTAGGAAAGAGCAAGCATATAGCCCGATAATAATCAGATTTAGAGCAAGAAACTTATTTTTTGGCATTGTTAATATTAATGAGCATTATTTCTTTAGCTAGCGCAATTACCGCCTTCTCAACTCGGTTTGCTTTGACGTAAATTCGATAATTGATGAACAGGACAAAGGCGATTGCCATGCCAAATACCGTTCCTATCCCAGTTCGTTGTCCTCCGGTTTGCTTGATCAATTCATCGACTAGGTTTGGGTAGTAAGCCAAAGCGAGTATGCCAGCCCAAATCAAGATCCAGAAAACGGTCATTGTGAATGACTCTTTTTTTCTTTTGAAATCGATAAATGACCTAGAGATGACGAGTAGGCCTAGGACTGTCGCGAATATTTTAGCTATTATTAGCATTTCAGCCTGTTATCTTTCTGAATAACAATTTTGCCACTATGTTGATTCCGTTTAAAATTGACTGACCTTTTTTCTTGGAATATCGGCTGTAGATTACTTTGATCGGTACTTCTTTAATTTTAAGTTTATTTTTTGAGGCTTCCATGATTATTTCACTACAAAATTCATATCCAATTGTGTTGAGCTCGATCGTGTTTAAGGCTTTTTGTGAAAAGGCCTTAAATCCTGACTGTGAATCACTCGTCCATTTACGGGATAACGCATAGGTTATAAAATTTAGTCCAAAATTACCAATTTTTTTAATAATAGGCATGCCTTTATGATTAAGCATTCTCGAGCCGATAACTAAGTCGGCTTTTTGATCTATAATCGGCTTGATCAGCTTCGCGATATCGGAAGGCGAGTGCTGACCGTCACCGTCAAACGTAACTGCGGCAGTGACGCTTAGGTCTTTTGCAAGCTTAAGTCCGGTTAGGGTGGCGCTCCCCGGCCCGAGGTTTATCGGTAAATTAAAACACATTGCTCGAGTGTTTTTGATTTCGAGCTCAGAGTTGTCAGTTGAGCCATCATTAATAGCAAGAATCGAAATCTTATTAATCCCTTCGATTTTTTTGGGGAGACTTTCTATTACTTGCTTGATTACCTTGCCTTCATTATAAACTGGAATGATGATAGCAAGATGAGTCTTAGCTTGAGGCATTTTTGAAATATTCGATAGTTAGTTTTAGCCCCTCGTTTATTTCTACTTTTGGTTCCCAGCCCAATTCGTTTTTAGCTTTGTCTGCTGCAAGGCTACTATACATTTGCTCACCCGGTTTTCCTTCAGCGTGATTAATCTCGCTTTCGGACTGAGCGATCTTCTTCATTTCCTGCGCAAGAGAATTAATACTAATCTCGACACTTGTTCCGATATTGTATGAACCAGTCTTGTCGCTCTCAAGGGCTGCTAAATTAGCCGCTACAACATCTCCTACGTATACAAAATCCCTTGTTTGTTCTCCTGATCCGTAAATTGTGCACTCTTCGTTCTTGATCATCTTCTGGCCGAATATTGCCACAACTCCTGCTTCGCCTTTTGGATTCTGTCTTGGTCCATAAACATTGGCGTAGCGTAGGCAAACAGCTTGAAGGTCTGAAGAAGCTGCGAAGTATGAGATGTATTTTTCAGCGAATAGCTTGTCGATGCCATAGGGACAAACTGGCTCCTCAGCCGATCCTTCAATGGTTGGTCTTTCAACTTTATCGCCATAAATTGCACCACCTGTTGAAGAAAAGACAAATTTCTTTGTGTTATTTTTGACAGCTAATTCAAGTAGATTGATTGTGCCGATGACGTTTATGCTCACATCGGTCTGGGGGTCTTCCGTCGAGAGTCGAACAGAAGCTTGAGCCGCAAGGTGACAAATTGCTTCGGGGGAGAAGCCTTCAAATACCTTAGCGAGGGCATCCTTGTCGGTAATGTCGATTTCAAAGAATTTAGCCTTCTCGTTTAAGTTTTCTCTTTTTCCGGTTGATAGATTATCTACAACCGCGACCTCGTGATCACTCTGGATAAGTGCATCGACGAGATTCGATCCAATAAATCCGGCGCCTCCAGTAACTAAAATTTTCATAATTAAGCTCCCTCAAATTTATGAGTTCATCTTAGCTCTTTTCAGGAGTGATCGCAATAGAATAATCGGCGATGGTTTAGATTGACTTGAAGCCGATATTATGTTATTTTTTTGTGTCAGGTTTTTTGCAGCCTGCATCACAGCAAGGGAGGGTTGTACCTTGAAACTTCGAGATTTGACTAGGGTTAGTACGGCCGGTCAGCTTCATCATCTTCTGAGTAAGAAACGAACCCGCAATGAGAATGTCGAGCTGGGGGCTCTGCTCGAGAGTAATCTAGCGCTTGCCAGGCGACTGGTCACCTTGGTGGCTGGCTCTGCTGACGCTAGTCTGGTCAAGATGTTCTCACCGATCTTCTGTCTGCTTTCGTCATCTTTGAGGGCGCAGATGATTGAGTCTTTCAAGCCGTTCAAGAGCAGAGAGTTTCTGTTCTTCGTCTCAAGTCTACCGGCCAAGGGGCTAAGGTACTTGATCAGGGCCCTCGATAAGATGTCGTCCGTTGACGACACGAGGTTTTGTCTCGGAAAGCTAGTCGTATCAGGCAATCCCGAATGGCCGGGTGTTATCGGCGAGGCTTTTTCGGACAAGGACCTTGACAGGTTGCGGGCGCGTGAGCCGATCTGTAGCGAACAATCAGAGGAATTCACTTCTCTACAGGCTATTACCTACATGATCGGTAGCTTGCTCTCAGCCAGCGTCATTCTTCTGCCGGTGTGTGGTCGGAATCCTCGACCCGAATACAACCTCGCTGGTTTCAAGCTGACAGAGATCAGGCCTCATGAGACATTGGTTATGAATGGAGAGAAGTCTCAGAACCACTGGCTTCCTTGGGTATTTCAGACAGAGGAGGGAGTTGAGAAGGCGCTCCACTTACTCGAATTCCTCGTCGGCAGTCTGAGCCTCTGCGATCAGGGCAACGAGTTGCTCAACAGGATTGGTGACGATGCCGAAAGGATGCTGGTAGAGATCAGTGAGCGCTGGGAAGCAATCAAGAAAGGCGTGCATCGCTGGGTACTCCCAGATGGACAGATGAAGCTTCGGTTCGGAGGCGACTTTGTCTTCTGTGGCCTGATGGTGACAGAACTTCACCCCGGGAAGAAAGTACCCGAGATGACGGTCAGAATCGTACAGAATCGATTCGGTTACCTCAAGTTCAAGGATCGGCCTCTCGACGAGAATGGCCTTTTTAAGGACATGGACCTCGGTAAGCAGGTCGGACTGCTCGAACTTGGCATCAACCACAAGGTGGTCTGCTGGCTGGCTGATTACGCTTTGCGACCTTCAAACTACAAGCCAAAGAATGGTGAAGGCAAGAGTCTTGACCCGATCAAGGTCGCGTTTGGCGAAGGCAAGCTGCCTGCTGGGTTTCACCTTCCTGAGTATATGAATCTCCCGGACAAGATAAAGCAGAACGGCAAGCCTTACGAAGCCAGTGGCGATGCGAAGAAGCGCGCCGAAGCGCTGGGCTGGGCCGAGCCGACTGATGGTCAGACCTTTAGGATGTCGGGAGATCCTCTTAAGGAAGGCCTTGGCCTTCCGGAACCCCTCGACATCGTATATGATGTCTGATATCTCTCTATCTCAAAGGGGCGCACTGTCATCCGACAGGGCGCCCCTTCTCTTTTTTGTAAAAAAATTACAGACGAAAAACGCGAATTAGCTTTTCGCTGATTAACTCGCCACGTTCCAGTTTTTCCGGCAAGTATCGAAGTAAATAATTCCTAACTTCAGTCGAACTTTGGGTACCAAGGGGAATTGCAATTGGGGATTTGAAAAAACCAACTGGCTCGATATATAGAATTGATTTTTGCCCATGCTGGGCAATCCAAAATGACTTTAGCTCATAAAACGGAACATAATTTTCTCTTTGCAGCATTCCGCTCTCATCAATCGCAAATTCGTGAGTCTTAGGCTTCTCATGAGAAAGTTGGAAGGTAACGATGACTGCTAAAATGATTATTATTACTGGGAAAAAGTTACCGGTGTAGATCAAAATCAGAGATAAAACCATCGAAACAAGCCCAACTACTAGTGACCAGTAAGGAGATCTTTCAAAAGTATAATAATCTGGTGCTCTCCAGCGCAATATTTTTTTGATATTACCAAGCTTGATCGGCCTTGGGGTCGTCTTTTTTTCTTCCGGCCTTTTGGAATCTTTTTTGGATTTTTGAGCCGGTTTCTTGGCTATTTTTTTGTCTTTTTCTTTGGCCATTAACTTAATTATAGCACAGCGAGATTTTTTCGATTAATCAATCGATTTTTTTATAGCCTCGGCGATTTTTGCTCTTTCTCCAGATGTAGTCTCTTTACCGGGCCAGAGTTTGAGGCCATCACCGGAAAAACGGGGCATAATGTGAAGATGAACATGTCCGACAACTTGCCCAGCGTCTTTGCCGTTATTTAGCCCTAGATTAAATCCGCTAGCTCCCACCGCCTCGTTCAAACTAGAGCCGATTTTTTGCGCTAGCTTCATCATCTCGCAAAGATATTTTTCTTCTACTTCTTCTAGAGAAGCAAAATGCTTCTGGGGAATTACAAGCGTGTGGCCATTATTTACCGGATTTATATCTAGAAAAGCCAAGACGTATTCATTTTCAAACACTTTGTCAGCCGGGATTTTTCCTTCTATAATTTGGCAAAAGATACAATTTTCCATCGTTAAAATTTCACTAAATTTTTCTCGAGGTCCTGAACAATTAGCTTCTTGCCCTTTGTAACTATTTTATACCCTTCTTTTTCAAGAAGCTTTTTTTGATTTTCTATTCCACCTGGGTATTTATCGTTTAATTCTCCAGAGCCTTTTAGCGTACGCCAGTAAGGGGCACCATCTTTTAATTCCTCGGAGGCGTTAGCGGCTATCCAAGTAAAGATTCCAGTTGTAAGCGGGCAAGCGATCGCAGTTTTATGTTTTTTTGCGAAGTATTGTCTTATGAGAGCAACCGAGGCGAGTTTGCCTTTTGGAACTTTCTTCATTACTTCGTAAACTTCCTCGGGACATGGGATGTACATTGTTTCTCCACCCCATTTTTCAGCTGCTTCTTTGTCTAATTTTACAATTTTAGGGAGGTCGTTTTTGGTTTTTAGCTTTTCTACCCATGACTTTTTAGCCATACTGCTCCTTAGAATTTAGGATTTTCTTTTAAACTATCGGCCCATCCACCAACTAGTCCGCTAAGGATAATTACAACAACCGCAACCAGTAGATGCCCTAGCATTATTTTACCGACCGACCTTTTTTCAGCTTTAGCTATGAAGTAGGTAAGAATTGAGATCAAAATAAGTCCAAATAGTACTGATAAAATTATCGCTTGGTTTATTTGCAAAAAGAAAAAGGGAAGGGCAAACAAAATTCCAACAGAAAATTTAGAGATAAAGGTGGAAATTGTTTCTTCCCATTTTGATTTTTCGTTGTCCCGCTCGGCTTCATCAGCCATAAAAATTGCAAATGAGTCCGACAAGGCGTCGGTGATGGCGATTACGGCGATACCAGCGACAATTACAGAAACTGAATGAGTTCCTTGGTTCAGGCCAATCATCATTCCAAGCGTCGTAATAATACCGCTTGTCAGGCCAAAGCCAAATCCTTTTCTAACTGCTGATTTCATAGTTTGATTTTACTCCTTAATCCAGTGTTTCGGCAAGGGTTATGTTAATTTTTCTTCTTGATTTGGCGCCTCGCTTGTACTATACTCTGCGGATCTCAAGATTTCTCTTGAGTTGCGACGAAATAGTGAACATTGACATAGAAGGGAATGGTTACGAATGCAAGAGCTGGTGCTGTTTGTTGCTGTAATCGGCTATCTGATCGGGTCGATACCGATCGGCTATCTGATTGGCAAGAAGTTCGGCGTGAATCTTCTCGAAGAAGGGTCTAAGGCGATCGGCCGGACCAACCTCGAGCGGGTTCTCGCGCCGATCATCGGCGCCAAGCGCGCCAAGCTCTGGGGTTATATCGGCGAGGCAGGCGACCAGCTCAAGGGACTCGTCCCAATTCTGATTGGTATGCTTCTGCTTCGTCTTGACCCCATCTCGCTCGCTGTCCTCGCTACTTCGCTCATTCTCGGCCACTGCTACTCTGCGTTTCTTTTCTTCAGGGGTGGCAAGGGAGTCGCGACGACGATGGGCATCGTGCTTGCTCTTTGCTGGTACATCGCTGTGCCATGCTACGTGTTCTGGTTTGCCGCCAAGAAAGCGCTCGAGACCAAGACGCAGGAGGCAACCGCACTCGCTTCGATTCGCGGAGGTCTTCTGGTTGGTGTTCTGGGAGTCATGGTCACGCACGACCTGGCCATGCAGATCTTCTTCGCCTTTGCTGCGCTTCACATCGTTTTTGCTCACCGCGAGAACCTGAAGCGCTACAGGCAGGAACAGCTGCAGAAGAAGCTTGAGAAAGCAAGCTTCCCGGACGATATGCCGACCGGTGTATTCATCACCGATGCGGCTACGAACAATCCTGAGACGGTCAAGCGGCTTCTGATGCAAAAGAAGAAGTTCGCCTGGCTCGTCAACCTCTTTCCGGCCCAGTTCGTCTGCGACGTGATTCTCCCCATCATCCCGATGAAGTACCTGAAGATGGGCGAGGTCATCCTCGAGAATGATCTTGGGGCCAAGGTCAGAGTTGTGACCTGGGGCTACCCGGACATCCCAAGACGAATGATGGAGAACCCGGGCCGTACGATCTCGAGGCTACTTGATCTTTGTTCATACGTCGAGTCGCTTGGTGCAGACGACATCTGCCTTGGCGCCAACACAGCCAGTGTCGGCGACAAGGGAGCAACGCTTCAGCAGTTTGCCCAGTCGATCACGAACGGCAATCGCCTAACCTGCGTCTATGCGGTTAAGGCTGCTCTCAAAGTGCTAGACACAATGCTAATCCCTCGAGGAACCGCTGTAGCAACTGTGGTTGGCAGTGGCGGCTCAGTAGGAGATGGCGTGTGTCAGCTTCTGCTCAAGGCCGGTATCGGACGCCTGTATTTGGTTGGAAGCACTCTTGGTAAACAGGCTGGTCAGGCAACTGAGCTCTCGAGGCGTTTTGGGGTTCCGGTTGAAGAACTGGGACTAATGGACGCCCTCTCGCGAAGTCATCTGGCCATCTTTGCCTCTAGTGGTACGGCCAGAGAGAACGCGCACAAGATCAATCCCGAGGCGCTTCCAGCAGGCTTGATTGTCGTTGACATGGAACGCCCGCGCGAGATCTCAAAGATGCTTGCCGAGTATGTGTGGCTTCTGCCGAACGATGGTGGCATGGTTGCTATCGAAGGAACGGGCAAGGCTGGGACTGGCTTGCCTGAAGGCGTTTACTTCCCTTGTTTCAGCGAACTAGCCTTGCGCCTCTTCCGCGGAATCAGGACGAAGTGGTGCTATCCAGCTACTCTCGAGGAATTGAGGGAGGTTTGGGAAGCGGCTGAGGAGGAAGGCTTCTCTCTAGCTGGTCTGCGTCTTAATGAGCAGCCAGTTGAAGATCATGAGCTTGCTTTCCGTATCGAGCAAGCAGAGATGGCAAAAGCCTACAAACCCAGGAGGGTGACATGAACAGTAGGGTGGCCGTGCTTGGAGCGGGCCAGTTTGGCTTTGCTCTTGCTTGCCGATTGGCTCAAGGCGGGATAAAGACGGTTCTGTGGGGCCGTAGTCCGCATATTCTCAGCGGTCCGCGGGCAGTCTCACAGCGGTTCAGTGGTGGATCGCCGCCCCTTGGGCTTCAAGTTACTGGCGGATCAGGTCTTCCCAGCCTGGATGACTTTGACCTGGTCTTTGTCGCCACTGATTCTTCTGGACTCGCTGAGCTAGTCCCGATGATCGCCCAGAGTGATATTGGCGATACGCCGGTTCTTCTTGTCCAGAAGGGTCTTGTGAATGGTGTCTCTCCCGTGGAATTCGCTAGCGCCGCCGGACTTAACGCCGGTTCGTTTACCGGCGCGGCCTTCGCAAGTGACATCTATCTCGGCTCTGAGGCGATGATGATCGTCGCAGCCGAGGACGTTACCCTCTGCATTACAGTGATGGAGCTGCTTAAGCCCCTTAAGTTCTGGATAACTGCATGTAGTGATCCAGACGCGATCTGCGCTGCCAACGTAGCGCGAACGATCACCTCGATCGAGATGGGTATTGTCAGCGGCTTCGCGGACTACTTGCAGCGCCAATCAAAGTATGCACTGGTGCCGCATAGGTCGCCTGACTTTACTCCAACCGAGATCGCGGCGGCCACCGCTAGCATCCAGTACGAGTGGCGGGTTGTCTCAGCGATGCTTAGTCCGGTGATTAACTCCTTGCTCTATCCAGAAGTAGTCTCGGATGATGTTTCGATCGTGCGCAACATCAATCGCGAGCGCATTCTCAGGGTCCTTTCCGCTGACAACTACCTCTGCAGCGGGATGATACTCGACCGTAACGACAGGGGAGGAGATTCTCGGGTGACTCTGGGTCTTCCTCTCGCCACACCGGTCTCGCGCAACTGGCGGTTTGGCTATGCGCTTGGCTGCTGGCGTTATGTCCCGGATGCCATAAGGGCGGTTGCTGACCTTGGAGTGATCCAGGGGCAGCAGAACGCTCTTGATCTATACAAGCGGTTCGGTGCGAGCGCCCCGCCGTTTCTCACCTCCCTTGGCCGAATCTTGACTGAAGTGTCAAAGGTCGAGGAGGAGATCCAGGTCATTCGCGATCGTCGCGATGCCTGGTATGAAAAGTACGCTTCTAGCTGAGCTATGCTCGGTCTTACACGGGCTCCCGGAAGTTTTCCGGGAGCCCGTTTCTTTTTTAGTACAAATCTAACTTTGGTTTTTTCTTTTGATAATTTGCGAATGCTTTTTTCCAACTTTTTGACCAGTAACCGGGCTTCTTGCGGTAATCTTCAAACAGAAATAATCCGCAGTACGGACAAAGTTTCTCCAATTGTTCGCGCATCGAATCTTTATCCTCTGGCAGAGTTTTTCTTCCTAAATTGAAGCCCATAATTCGATCAATTGATCCAGCATTCGGGCAAGCATAATAGCCGTGCTTGGTAAGTGATTTGCCGCACTGGTTTAGAACTAGGCAGCCATTTCTAAAATCTGCATCCTTATATCGTTTGCGATCTCGAGGTGCAGCGTTGATAGAGATAAAGTAGCCGTGTATTTGAGAGGTCTTTTTATTGTTTTGGATAATTATGCCTTCTGGCAACTTTTTAATCTCATCTTGAACTTTTTTACCGACCCCATTGGTGATGATTTTAATTTCTGATTTTGGTGAAAAATCGCGTTTATATTTTAAAAGCAAGCGAAACATCCCCATAGTTTCTGGTTCGAGCGTTGATTCTCCGCCATAAACCGTTATCCTTCCCCATTTCTTACCCGCTTTTTTCGACTCGGAAATAAATTTTTTCACTTGCTCAATCGTCATTTTCTCGCGCGATGGAGCTTGGCGACACATCTGAGAGCAGTCGTAACATTTGAGGTTGCAATGATAGGTGGTGATTAAATCTACTTTATTAGGGTCGCTTCTGTAAGCATAACCAAGTATCTTGGTCACTCTAGGATTGATTCGAAAACGGTGCCAATTATCTTTTAAGAAAAAATAGCTCCAGCGAGCAGCTTTTTTCAGTGGTTTTATTCTATATACTATCTTCCGAACAAAAAAGTTTTCTGTCACGTGGACTATTTTATTTCAATTGATTCGATCTTATCACCGATTTTGATTTTCTTAACGATGTCCATGCCTGAACTGACCTTGCCAAAATATGTATACTGCTTGTTTAGGAATGAGCAGTCGACTGTGCAGATGAAGAATTGGTCGGCATTTGAAACTTTAATATCGCCGGCCCTGGCAATACCTACCGCTCCCTCTGAAAAATTGCTGTCAGATAACTCAGTTGCTTGATCGCCACCGCCGGTGCCGTCTCCCTTTGGGTCACCTCCTTGTACGACCCAATCCTCGACGCGGTGAAAAGTTCTCCCAGCATACTCACCGGCAGTAACTTTCTTGATGAAATTATCGACTGTGTTTGGTGCCGACTTAGCGTCGAGGTCGATTGTAAAACTTCCAGCATTTGTTTTGATAGTAGCCTTCTTATTAATCACATTATTCACGATATTTTCCTTCGATGTCTGCTTGCTAGATGCGCAAGCGGTTAATGTTAGAGCGAGCCCAAAAACAAAAAAAGCGATAAATATTTTTCTCATAAAGACAATGTAAAACAACTTAGCCGTTTTGGCAAATCAATGTTATCTGTTAGATAGGTCACCAATAATTTTTTTGTATGTAGCGACGCTCTTTCTTGGTTTGCGGTCAATTGTATGCAGACCAAACATCATCGAGTAACCACTGGCCCACTCAAAGTTATCAAGAAGCGACCAATAGAAATAGCCACGAAGATCATATCCGTCCTTTATCGACTCGCCAAGCTCCTGAAAAACGTTCTCTAGATAAGCTTGGCGCTTATCGTCATCGATCGTGTCATCGCAAGGAATGCCGTTTTCAGTAATATAAATTGGTTTATTATATTTGCTTGCCTCCTTGATAACTTCACAAATTCCAGACGGCTTTTGGATCCAGTGATATTTTTCTTTTTCGGTAATTCGATCGCGGATGAATTTTGGGCTAAAACAGACGAAATGACTCAAATAATGATTGATACCTACAAAATCAAAATGTCCCTTTATCTTGTTTAAGAAAAATTCGTTAACTAACCATTTGGCAAGACCAGTTAGTAGTCTATCTTGCCAAACGGGACGAGAAGGGAAAAATGCGCTCATATTATAAGCAATTCCAATTTGAATATCCTTACTTTCTTTTTTCATTGCTAAATAGGACTGCTTTTGGGCTGAAATAAGATTAAAAAAAGTTCTGACGCCGTCTAGGTATGCGCCTCGTCTTCCAGGATACCAGTTCCCAGCGATGAATCCGGTCATTACATAGACATTTGGTTCGTTTAGGACAGACCATAGCTTCACTTCATTGCCGAACTCCTTCGCCATCCTAGAGGCAAACCTAGCAAAATACCAAGGGGCTTTGCGATTGGTCAGGCCTCCCTTGTCATCTAGCCAGACGGGTAGGGTGAAGTGAAACAGCGTCACCATAGGCTCAATTTTGTTTCTATTGAGCTCGGCAATTATTTCCCGGTAATGTTCAACAGCCTCTTGATTGAATTTTCCTTCTTCGGGCTCGATTCGTGACCATTCTATCGAAAAACGATAAGCATTTTGAGAAGAATCCTTCAGAAGTTTAATATCATCACGCCATTTATTGTAACTATCCGCCGCTATTTCAGCAGTATCATGATTATGAATCTTTCCGGGAAGTTTCTCCCACTCAGACCAGTCATTGTGCTGGTGCCCTTCGATTTGGTGAGCGCTTGTGGCTGAGCCGAATAAAAATCCTTTTGGAAATTTTATCATCTGACTTTTTTTGAATATTTAGTAATCAGATCTTTTACTCCAGCGATGACCGCGTCGCGTACTTCAGGATCACTTTGCGCCACCCAAATTGCCAGGTTGTAGAGCTTAGCCGGCTGAATTGTCATCCATCTTTTATTTAAGAACAAAAAGATAAGCAATGTTGTGACGGCAATGCGCTTGTTGCCATTTTGAAAGGGATGGTTTTTGATGAGTAGATAAAATAATACCGCCGCCTTTTCTTCGAATTCAGGATAGAGATCCTTGCGATTATAGGTCTGAAAGGGTACAGCAAGACAGCTTTCCAGCACTTTTGGAAATCTTGTCTCAAACGCAGGGATTGGTTCATCCCAAGCCATAGTAGCGATGGCGAGCTGGTGAGCAATATCTTTGATGTGATCAACTCCAATACGCTTGATCATTCTGCTCCCAAGTCCTTAATGACCGACCCATAATCTCGAAGTGTTTTCTCTACACCCTTAGTAATCAGAGACTTATCGTTGCCAGAAATTTCCCCCGTAATTTTATTGAGCTCTCCGATTGGTATCAGGTAATTTTTACCAAAACGCTCAGACTTAATAAGCCCAGCCTTTACTCTTCTAAAGATCTGAGATCTGCTCATACCGATTGCAAGTGCGAAATCGGGGATAGTGATAAATTCCTTTTCATGTTGCATATAAGTATATTATGAAACATATGTTGCATCTTGTCAATAGTATGCAACCAAAAAGAACCATCTTGCAATGGTTCCTTCGGGTGTCTAGCTATAAACTGGTTCGAAGATAGCTTAAACTCTTAACATAAGCTTACCATGAGTTGTCAATGGGGGTTAGGTAATATAAAAAGCCGGTTTGTTGCCGGTATTTCATTTTTGGCGGAGCGATTTTTGAGAGCTTTTGCGAGGTGGAATCGCAAAATTCCTAAGCAAAAATCTAATGTATGAGGGATTCGGTCAGCGGTCAAAATTTGCTATTTTTTCCTTATGGAGGGATCCTCGTAAGGCTGGGCAAAGCCCATCTTCCTTGCGCACCCTCGTCGAGGGTTCGATCCTTTCCCTCGCAGAAATAAAACACCGACACGAGGTCGGCATTTTATTTCTGGCGGAGAGGGAGGGATTCGAACCCTCGGGCCCCTTGCGAGACCAACACATTAGCAGTGTGTCCCATTCGACCACTCTGGCACCTCTCCACTCCTGAAATTTTAGCACAAAAAATGAAAAACTCAATTAATTGCTAGCTTATTTGAGACTCTCTATTTTTTAAGCTCTAGGTAGACCAAAGTCCAGTATGATGAGAAATAAGCCTGTACGATGCCAGCTAGAAAAAACATCACGGCCAAAAATGGAATTCCTAGAATTATCGAATAAACGACGGTACTGATTAGGCCGAGCGTCGTATAAACCCCGAAACCAATTAGGGAAAGTATCAGACCGATGACTCCGATAACTATCAAAATCCCAAGTCCAGCACCCATATTTAGAACCATTTGTAGAAGCATCGCTAAAATCGAATTGCCAAGATTAGCTTTAATTTTTCTAAGAGATCTTACAAAAGCCTCGTAAGTACCTGCCTTTTCCAGAACAATTTCCCTCTTGGCATATTCGACTGTTGGAACTAATCCAAAGCAGATTAAAATCATTCCAAGAATGCCGACGAATACTAGGATTCCACCCAAAATGTAAATCGGTAGCGCCTGAACAAAGACCATAAGTAGAATTGGCATGGCCATAAATACTAACATCCAACCCATGACCAAGGCGCAGACTAACAGTCCGAGAAGAAATAATTTTCCAGCGTAACCCTTGCTAGATGCCCACGCCTGTGAAAAATTCTTGAAGTGAGTTTTATTTTCAATTTTATCTACTGAGTTTATAAGCCCTGCTTCTGCTCGAAGAGATAAATAAATAAAAACAATTGCCAAGACAAACATGATAAGGGTAGCGATAATTATCGCTGATTCGTGCGTTGAGACCCAATTTGAAATATTATCAGCAATAGGACCAACCTGATCTGATTCATTCATGTTATATCCAGAGGACATGCTGTTTGGCATACTGCTTGATCCACCTGCCAAGGAAGCAAGTACTCCAAGACCCCATAAATATCGGTAATGTTTTATATTCTGGAAAGATTTCGAAATAATTTTGCCAAAGTCCATATTTTCTCCAATTTATTTATATTTTAATTATAAACTTTTTTTTAGGAGTTTGTCTTCTGCTAGAATAATACTATGAAGCGAGATACTAAGATATTTATTACTCTGCTAATTTTTTTCCTAGCAGTTTTGGCTTTCTTCTGTAAGAAGGAGTATGAAAATCTTGATTATTTTTTGCCGCTTGCTAACTCGATCTTGCATGGAAAATTCAGTGTTAATTGCAACCTAGCGCTAAACGAACTCGTAAACATCAAAAATAGATGCTTTGTAGTTTATCCGCCGGCGCCGGCGATCGCACTACTACCGTTTGCGCTTTTATTTGGCAGCAAATTAAGCCAAGTATACCCTGGAATCATCTATGCCTCGCTCGCCGGCGCCTTGTTCTATCTGGTTCTAAGACGTCTCACAAAAGAACCAGAAGCAATAGCGCTTAGTTTATTTCTGATGTTTGGCACTAATTTCTTCATGATTTCGCTGATTGGAAGGTCATGGTATTTTGCCCATGTCACCGGAATATTTTTCATGGTTATTTCAGTACTCTTTGCCCTCAAAAAAAAGCCATACTTAGCTGGAATTTTCTTAGGCTTAGCTGGCATGAGCCGTTTGCCGATGCTCTTTGCTTTTCCAGCAGTCTTATATCTTCTCAAACCTACCAAAAAAGATTATATAAAGTTTTTTATTCCAGTTAGCGCAGTTGTTCTTATTTTCTTAGCCTATAATTACTATCGTTTCGGCTCGATATTTCAAACTGGCTACTCCCTGATTCCGGGAGTGCTTGATGAAGCTTGGTACAAGCAGGGGATTATGTCGCTTAGCTATATACCTAGAAATCTCAAAGCGATGTTCCTGCAAATGCCAGAATATATATCCGTTTTCCCTTGGTTTGTTCCCAAGACTTATGCCATGGCCTTGTGGCTAACTTCGCCGGCCCTTCTGCTTCTTGTTTTTGGCCTTAAGGACAAGCGCTCCTTAGTAATGATGCTGAGCTTCGCTTTAATAATTTTCACCGATTTAATGCACGGCGCGGTCGGATTTAGTCAGTTTGGTTACAGATTTGCGCTTGATGGAATGATTTTTCTTATTATCGCGATGATTCCAGCCCTTGAGTCACAGCCGATACTATCACTAAGCTTAATCTTTGTAAGTGTAGTGATAAACTTTTACGCTGTTTTGGAATATGCGCTTGGTTACTTTCATCCTTAAATATCGATTCTGCTATAATTAATCTGTACTAATTTTTCTGCAAAACATTTACTTCTGCGTGAAGTATCTCAAAAGAGGGGGCACCCCGATTAAATTTACATATTTAACGGGTCGAGGTGACGTACTTTTTTCGCCTAAAATCTGATAGGTAATCGTTCAGTCTCGCCTGGCACCCTATTGCATAGCGCGATAGAACTATCACAAGTCTAACAACCTCTTTTTGCTCGCTTTGTTAAAGTCGAAATCATTTCTTTGGTTTTTACAAAGTAGAGCTAAGCGAAACCAGTCGCTATTATTAGTTTTTTGTTCGAAGGAGGGGAAAATTCGGCAATTGTTTTGTTAGTGATTTTTTTCATACTAATGAGTGGGCGGTAAGATTTTAAAAAATATTTAAACAAAAGAGGCGGGAGCGAAGGGGTTGCCCTTCGCTCCCGCCGGGATGCTACGCGCTTTTCGCGCGCTTGATGTGGTAGGCGAGTGAGATGATGGCGCACACCCCACAGAAGAATGGGATTGCGCGTATGTGCTCACCTCCATAGGCCTCAATAAGGCCGCCAGTGACCAGCGATAGAATCGAATAGCCCAGAAGACTCATCGTGATACTCCTATTCTAATCCCAGAGTTGCTCCGCCGGCAAAGCGGCGTTCTGTTTCAGCGAGGAGAGCCTTTCCCTCGATCGTCACCATGTTGTCCGACATGATTCCTTGCTTGTCTGGACAAATGATGAGTTCTGCTTCGCCTGTCAGTCTGACTTCAGCGGAACTCGTTTCCGCTATCTCGACAAAAAGAGGTGGCTCGTGTGAGCCAGACTTATTCTTCAGACAGACCCAGATACGCGAGCCGACAGGTTGGCGCCTGAGGTCGAAGAAGTTTAGCTTCACGCTACCTCCTCGCTTGACGCTTCGGCTGTTTCTTCTCTTCTTCCTCTGAACGAAGAGATGATGGCAAGGCCGCCACAGAAGATGCAATTGCCGCTTGCGAGGAGAGTCACTGAGACTGGCACGTCCTGCTTGATGTAGAGAATACCGAGCAGGAC
Organism: uncultured Candidatus Saccharibacteria bacterium; assembly: GCA_964487045.1. Taxonomy (GTDB): domain Bacteria; phylum Patescibacteriota; class UBA1384; order UBA1384; family DTJR01; genus JBDRAU01. The sequence goes on from CAZAOT010000001.1 coordinate 42,739, forward strand.
AAGTCCCATGGCGATTAGTCCGAGACCGCTAAGGATCAGGCTTATATCCGGTTTGTATTTCATTGGTGCTTTCCCTTTCTAGCGCGTGAATGCGAACTGGGGAAGGTGCTGCCAGGCGAGAGCAATGGCAGCACAGAAGATGATCACTAGTCCTACCAAGGCGAGGTAGGCCGGCAGATTGTGCCTTTCTGATTCTAGGAATCTTAGTCGCATGATCCCTCTCCCTATGTCAAGTTTCTTGTGTTTTACAGAATTAGGATATTTTACATCAAAAAACCCACCTTATCAAGGGTGGGCGATCATTATTTGATCAGATCATGATATATTAAATGTCTTAGTCTTGAAAACTTTGCGCATAAGAAGTAGTATTACCCTGATATGCACCCGTAGCTCAGCTGGATAGAGCGTTGGCTTGCGGAGCCAAAGGTCGTAGGTTCGAATCCTATCGGGTGTACCAGTACGGAAATGTCAAATTTTGGGAGTTTGCGCCGCCTGCGGCGGCGACTAAATTGTAGGGAATTTTTGCTTCAAAATGCCACTTTCGATTCTGTAAGAAATGGTTCGAGCCGATATTTTTGAGAAATGTTAGAATTTCCGAATAATCTTCGGAATTTTTTAGTTTATCTGCTTTGGCAAGCGATAAAATGAACTCTTTGGCCGGTTCGAGCCAAGACAATCCTTTTTGTTCAAAATCTGTAATTTTTTCGTTAATCTCCAGCTTTTCGCTAAGTAGCTTTTGTTTTCGCAAAGTATATTCTTCGGTTGTAATGACTTCGCTCAGATATACATCGAGTAATTTTTCAAGCTGTTTCGTAATTTCTTCGAGCTTTACTTTGAGATTTTGAACAGAAGTTTTAGCCAACGTTCTTGCTTGAGTTTCTTGTTTCTCTAATTCAAACAAAACTTTTTTGGTATCTTGGCTCGACAAAGAAACTTTTTGTAAATACCCATTTATTTGCTCAACGAGTTTTTCTTCTCGCAGATAATGCTTTTCTTGGCAACCACTTTTCTTTTTTGTGCATCGGTAATAGTTGTGGCCTTTTTGTATTTCGGCAGTAATCGCACAGCCGCAACTTTTACATTTCATAAGCCCAAGAAAAGCAAAATGATGTTTTTCCTTTTTGCGAGGCTTGCCACGATCTTTCAATACTTCTTGGCATTTATCAAAAAGTTTCTTTGGGATTATCGGTTTGTGTTTTCCTTCGTATATTTCGCCGTTATATTTCATTAGCCCAATGTAGAAAATATTTTGTAGAATTGAATTGATATTGCTGATAGAAATCCTCTTGTTGAGATTCCCGAATAACATGTCATCTTCCGCCCAATTTGCGAGAGAATTAAAGGTATATTTGCCGGTTGAATAGAGCTCAAAAAGCTTTCTGACTTTTCTAACCTTTATTTCGTCGACATCAATATTTCTTGTTCTCGGATTATTTATATAGCCAACCGGCGCCCAGCCGGGCCAAACTCCATTTCGTATTTTTTGCCTTAACCCTCGTTTTACATTCTCTCGCAAATTGTCTACAAAATATTTTGATTGACCAAAAGCAATGTTCAACATGAAAATCCCTTGAGGTGTTGGTTCAAACCAGAACGAAGGAAAACACAAGGATTTGATTTTCTGCCGGTCTATCATGTGGATTATCTTTCCACCGTCTACACTATTTCTTGCTAACCTGTCAGGGTGCCAACTCAAAATCCCTTCCGCCTTTCCTTTTTCGATCAATTCTAACATTTCAGCGAACTTCGTTCGACCAGGTTCTTTGGCAGTTTTGGCTTCGCACAGCGAAGCGACAATTTCAAGTTTTTCTTTGGCGGCAAATTCCCGAAGCTCAACTAGTTGAGCTTCAATCGAAAGAACTTGTCTGTCATCATCTTCAGTACTTTTGCGAGCGTAAATTATGTAGCGCATTTTCCTCCTTTTAATTTCATAAAAATTTTCTTTTACAATCACAGAATCAAAAGTGGCAATTTGAAGCAAAAATTCCCTACAATTTAGTCGCCGCCGCAGGCGGCGCAAACTCCCAAAATTTGACATTTCCGTACTGGTACTCTATCCTGAAAATTGTTCGAACGTATTTTGGCCGCGAAGCGGCCGAGAAAACACCCCCGAAAATTCCCGACTGAAATTCTGAACTTTCAAAACTGCCAAAGAATCTGTTTCAAAAATATCGGCTCGAATCCATTAGTTTGTAAAAGAAAATTTTTATTAATTCAATCAGCACTGATTGATTTTTTATTCTTCTTGGTATATGCTTTTATTCAACAATCGAAAGCAGAAATATTGAGTTTCTCAATTTCCTGCTTTCGAAGCAGGAAAATCTCTGTACAGGCCACAAGGCCGTGCAAGGAGTGAGAACATTGTCTAAGGTCAACAGTATCCAGCTCACGTGTCTCAAGCCGAATGACTGTTCCACCCGACTTGCTCTTCCCGAAGTCACCTACGACTTTCGGGTGTGGGCTATCATCAACGACCTTGAGAAGGCCGTTGAGAAGGCGGGCGGTGCAACGCTCGCAGTCTTCGCGGGTGTTCCGTGGGAGTACGGGAGCCGCTCGGTCAACTTTCTCAACTATGTGGCCGAGATGGTGGTGAGAACAAACCGCGGCAAAGGGGAATTCATCGGAAGAAGCTATCTTGCGAGTGGCGGGATGTCACGGCTCGCAAGCTTGATGAAGGACGTTCGGCCAGACGGACAGATCAGAGCTGTGGTCGACCAAATCACGCGAACAATCTGGTCCGACCAGCCGATCCCGCGCGGTTTGCCCGACAATCTCTGGTACGAGCAGACGGACTACGAGTCGTTCTGCATCAAGTCGGGCAAAGGTGACATCATCAGGTGGGTTCCCGAGAATCAAGTTCAGGAGGAGCGGACGATGGGATTTCTCCGCTTGGAGTTTGAGGAGCCCTCTGTCAAGCACTTCTGTCAGCTAATTCAACAGCTACATCGCTTTCCGGGTGTGGCCGAGTTCGCCAACGGCTAGCTGTAGACCGGAGTACAAGCAACAGGCAGACCAGCAGTGGCCTGCCTTTTTTCTTGCCGCCAAAGGAGAAATCTGCTAAGATTTCTCTAGTGAGCGAAGCTCACTAAAAAACTTGAAATTGTCAAAGTTCAGAATTTCAGTCGGGAATTTTCGGGGGTGTTTTCTCGGCCGCTTCGCGGCCAAAATACGTTCGAACAATTTTCAGGATAGAGTACCAGAATAAAATTTGCCCCTCGCGGGCTAATTTTATTATTTGGGAACCATAGGATTCGAAGGCCGCAGCGAGCGTAGGCGAGCGAGGCGGGGTCGATGAATTTGCCAGCAGGCAAATATCAGTGACCGAATCCTATCGGGTGTACCAGAATATGACCCCGCACAAGTGGAGTCATATTTTTTTTATTGATGTTGTTTGATGAGCGGGGTAAAATTAAATAAATAATTAATGGCAAATTATATGAACGAAGATACAAAGCATAAGTTTCTGTTAGCAATTTTGATTATATTGATCATAGTGCTCCTAGGCTTGGTTGGGCTTATCTATAGACAGATTAAGTCTGCTAGAGACGTGGCAGCTCGAGAGGATGGCTTGGTGTCAAGCTCAGCTACAATCGCTCCTACGGACAATATCAGTGTATCCTACGACTTGGGGTCACCAAGCAGCGCAAATACGGAGATACTTGATGGCGTTAAGGACGTCGCAAATAGGTTTATGCAAGCCAAAGAAAATCGATCTCTAGAAGAAGCCAAGCCTTATATGACTGAAGATCTATTTAAGTCGACAGCTCAGGAAGAATTCGCTGGAACGTCTAGTCCGTCAATGGATCGATTTGAGGTTAAAAGTGCCCAAGCGGTTAAGACTCCAAATACTTATGAAGTTGATGTGGTTAGCTACTGGAAATTAAACGGCGAAGATGCCGAAACGGTTAATTATAGTTTGATAGTTATAAAACAAGACGAAAATTATCTGGTTAGTAAATTCTAGTCCTATTATTTTGATAGAGGACCTCTTAGAGCATTTCGGCTCTACTGATTTTGATATATTTTTCTAATATTTCAAACAACCTTAATTATATCTGGCAACACAAATAATAATTATTTTTTGGCCAAACACAATTAAGGTTGTATTTAAGTTAACTTAGATATTAAACTTGTCTGCGTACTGTCCAATGATAGGTAACGGCTTTTCTTGTCCTCCAACTGCATTGATTATACCCATAATCCAGAGGATGAAGACGACTAAACCTCCGACGATGGAGATGATCTGTCCGATCACCGGTATCACATTAATAATGCTTACCGCTATCGAAGCGATGATCAAAACCAAACCTTGCTTGATGTGAAATTTTACAAACGCATCGTTCTTCGCATCAGTTAACAAGGGAACCACGATCAAGATACCTAGATAACACAAAACAGCCATTCCAATATTTTTACTTCCTTCGGCCATATTATCACCCACCTTTCTTACTAAATTGTAGCAAAAATTCTGATAAGTAAATACCTTTTAAAATTTTGATTATTATGCTTGCTTTAGCGTGGTTTATCTGGTAAAAAATGCATATCACGACCATGTTCGAAGGATGGTGAGCAGATGGCCAGGCATATGAGTTGGCGTAAAGGTGGTCGGGCGAGACCCAAGAGGTGTCACCGAGAGCAACCGGGTCACCCCGATCCGCAAGGTGCCCAGTGGCGTCACGAACGGTACATCGAGCAGATGCGCGCAAGCCTGAAGCCGGGACAGCTTGAGGCCCTTCAGGCGCTCAGCCACGGTTACCACAGGTACCGATGAACCACGAGCGCAGTCGTATCCAGAGTCTCAAGCTGGTCTTGTACCGGCGCGAGACTCTTCTTCTTTAATGATTGATTTTCCGTTATTTCTCTTGCCACACTTCTGTGATTACCTGTCTATTTTTTTTGAGGCCCGAACTTAGTGCCCAGCCATCTGCGGTTACAAATGCGCATGCGGACTCGCCCCTTCCTCTGGGAATGATTTCTGCAGTTGGGGAAATTGCTCTTACGGATGCGACGGCTTGTTGTAAATCCTTTGTATCAACTCGGGGAGAAAAAATAGTGTCGAGAACCTTGAATTGACTTTGCTTTACAGACTCGCCAATATGAGCGATTTGCTTTGCTGGAAGTCGGTATAGGATATGACTTAGTAAAATAAAGAACTGGCCATCTTTTTCTAGACGCATCATTAGTGGGCAACAGTCCTTGGCTCTATCAGTATAAGCGCTAACACCACTGTCTGCTGGTAGAATAACAGCTGCGCTCCAGTTACTTTCATCAATGTAAACAACTTTTCCATCTTTATTTGAAAAAACAGGCATCTCTCCAGAATTATATGATCGAATTGTTTGCCCATTCTCATCTTTAATATCCTCTATGGGTCCCTCGATCACAAATTGTTTATCTAAAGTTTCAGTCGGGCCTTCTCCTGAAAATATCATAACTTTAATGTTGCGGTACTGGTCCAGGATTTTTGCTCTTTTTTGTTCATCGTTAGGATCTTCGGGGGCAGCAGGTGCGCTTGGTATCTCCGTCATACGTTGATCGTTAGGGGAAAGATTTTCTGGGTCTATCTGCGAGCGGCTTTCGTTAAGCATAACTAGCCTTTAAACTATTATTTAAAATATGTAATATTCCCTACCTGGCGGAGAGGGTGGGATTCGAACCCACGGTGACTTGCGCCACATCGGTTTTCAAGACCGACGCACTAGACCAACTATGCGACCTCTCCCTCCGTCCTCTATTCTACGGAATTCTATCTTATTTTAGCAATTATTTCAATCCATTTACTAATTATTTTATATTTCCGCTATCTTTTGCTCTTGATTGTATGGGTATATTCTAGTATTATGACGTGACGAGAATTCGCGTTCATTACAGAGGAGAGAGTGCCATATGTGTAAGAAACTGATATTTGCTAGTACGCTGGCACCGAAACTCTACTGCTTGTGCACACCGAGTGAGGAGTTGCTGGAGGTCTTGCTTGAGCGTGCCAAGGACGATGAGTGTCGCGCCGAGCCACTTATGGTGGCCGAACAGGAGATCGAGTTCGGGCCAGCCAACTATCTTTATGACGAGGCCCGCATGCGCGTCTGTGAGGCTAGTGCAGGCATGGCTACGGTCATGATCCAGGTCGGTAGTCATGCTGATGGAATTCGATCAGTGCTTGTGCCTGTTGGCGAGAAGGAGGGTGATGACGAAGCCCTGCCTGAAGGGGCTTTGATGCCAGGTATCGGTTGCCCGATGGAATGTCTGCTGGGCCTGGGGCTGTTTTGTCTCGTGATCAAAGGCGGCATTTGCGCCGTCCATTATCTGCTCGGCTAATGGCCGGGAGGGGAGTACAGCATGTCTTTGTTTGGCAAAAAGGGAGAGCCGAAGCCGCCTAAGGTGAGGAAGGAGCGCAAGCCGCGCGCTCCGATCACCAAGGAGCGAGTCTTTGAAGGGTTGTTGGCTTTTGGCCGCAACCTGTTGCTGGTAGTGACCGTCGTAGGCATCTTGGCGCTCTCGGCGCTCGTCTACGTCCTGTTCCAGAAGATCGGCGGCGGCAGTAGCGACCCAGCAACGAAGAACCTGATTCTCGTCGCGACTGCGATGACGGCCGGAGGCGGCTTTTTCACGCTCTGGCTCGGCCGCACCTGGGGCATCATCCCGTACTAGGGCTGATGCCTGCGAGCATCTTTGGCGGTTTGTCCGGTCACCCGGACAAACCGCCTTCTTTTTTAAAAACAAAAAAATCGCCCTTTGGCGAAATAGAGTTCTCTCGTTCTTAGCTCTTAGTTTTTAGTTTTTTTATCCTCCAATTTCAGTCTCGAAACCAAATTGTTTGGCTTTGGCGAACTCCTTCTTGGCGGTTGTATTGTCTTTTAGCTCTTGATAGGTGAGGGATAGAAGATAATGGGCTTGGCCGCAAAGAGGATCGATTTTAAGAGCTTGCTCGAAGGCCGTTTTAGCCTCATCAAATTTGTTAGCAACCAGAAGAACATGGCCTTGATTGATATATCCATCGCGCCACGAAGCATCTTTTTCAACTGCCAATCTTGCCGCTGCTTCGGCTCGTTCTACGTCTTTATTTTTCAAAAACTGCTCAGAAAGGGCGACAAATCCTAGGGCATCAGTAGCCTGCGAAGCAACTTCTGCTTTAATTTTAGTAATATGCTCTTCATAGGTTTGTTTTTGCGCTACCATTGCCGCTTCGTTTGATTTGGCCGAGTATTCATAAACTGACTTAATACCAATATAACTCATCACGATCAAGGCAAAGACTCCAAGAACCAAACCGATGCCCTTAAAGGGCACCTTTTTCAAATTTATCGAAGTTATTAGGTCAATTGGCGAGTATTTAAATGAAGAAAAAGAGGTAGCTGATTTTCGGTTGTGATGTAATTCGGCTTTTAATTGAGCCGAAAGATGATACGACTTTAGATTATTCATCCCCACCTTGTTAAGAATAAAAATTAAAAATTCGATCAGAGAGCTGGCCAGGAAGCGTCGATGAGCATTTTGCTCTCTCGTTGCTCCTCGGGTAGCTCTTGCCAACATGCTTCAGTTACAAACGGCATGTATGGGTGAAGCAATTTCAAGCTTGTTTTCAATATTTTTGTAAGCTTTAAGAGAGACGTCTTTTTTTCTCGTTCATCGCCGCCATAAAGACGTTTCTTTTCCTGCTCTATAATCTTATCAGCAAACTCATGCCAAATATAAGCGTACAAATGTTCGCCTGCTTGTGAAAATTTAAACTCATCGATCAGTTTTGTAACTTCTGAAGTAACCTTATCCAGATTCTCTATATCTTTTTTATCTTGATCTGAAAAATTAGATTCCTCAGTATCAATTTCAATATTTTCCAGATTTGTTACTACAAATCTGGCAATATTCCAAATCTTGTTTGAAAAATTACGATACCCTCTGATTTTGCTTTCACCAAGGGCTATATCCTGACCTGCGGTAGTTCCGACAATCAAGGAATATCTCAGGGCGTCGGCGCCGTATTTTTCGATAATATCTATTGGATCAATCACGTTGCCAAGAGATTTGGACATCTTGCGATTCTTTTCGTCCCTTACGAGGCCATGCAGGTAAACAGTCTCAAAAGGAGCTTTGCCTGTCAGCTCTAATCCCATCATGATCATCCTGGCGACCCAGAAAAACAAGATGTCATAACCTGTTTCCATGACTGTTGTTGGGTAGAAGTTCTTGTAATCTTCAGCATCTTTGTCTGGCCAGCCAAGAGTGGAGAATGGCCAAAGTCCACTTGAGAACCAAGTATCGAGTACATCTTCTTCTTGCACCCAGCCGTCACCCTCGGGAGCTTTTTTGCCAACATAAATTTCTTCTCCCTTATACCAAACCGGAATTTGGTGGCCCCACCAGAGTTGGCGCGAGATACACCAGTCGCGTATATTATCCATCCAATGGAAGTAAACTTTTTCAAAACGCTTTGGCATAATTTTGATCTCGCCTGACTCCACCGTTTTTTTGGCTTTCTCGGTGAGTGGTTTCATCTTTACGAACCATTGCTTTGATGGAATTGGTTCAATTTGACCACCGCAGCGGTAACAAGTGGCTATATTATGTTCGTAATTTTCTTCAATATGATCGATTAGACCCATTTTCTGCATATCTTCGACAATTGCTTCGCGAGCCTCCTTGGTCTTCATGCCGGTATATTTACCGGTGTTCTCCATCATGCGGCCGTTTTCGTCTATCACTTGTTTAAGTGGAATATCGTTGCGCTGAGCAATTTCAAAATCAACCAAGGAGTGAGCAGGGGTAACCTTGATCGCACCTGTGCCGAATTTTGGGTCGACGGCGTTATCAGCGACGACAACAATTTCAAAATCTCCCAGTACTCCCGGAATCATAAATTTCTTGCCAACCATATCCTTATATCTCTTATCGGTTGGGTGAACGGCGACTGCAGTGTCGCCAAGCTTTGTCTCTGGTCTAGCGGTAGCTAAGGTAAATGGACCATATTTAATCCAGTAGAATTTGCCAACTTCTGGTTTGTGCTCAACTTCATCATCGGCAATTGCGGTGTGGCAGCGGGGGCACCAGTTAACTGTGCGCAGCCCCTGATAAATAAGTCCCTTATCGTATAAATTTACAAATGCTTCTTTGACTGCTTCGGATAGTCCCTCGTCTAGGGTAAAGCGTTCTCTTGTCCAGTCACAGGAAGCACCAAGTTTTCTAATTTGAGAGGTGATAGTATTGCCGTATTCTTCTTTCCATTGCCAAACTCGCTCCACAAACTTTTCACGTCCTAAGTCGTGTCGCCTCAAACCTTCTTTGGAAAGTTGCTTTTCGACAACATTTTGAGTGGCGATGCCAGCGTGGTCAGTTCCGGGAAGCCAAAGAGTTGGTTCTCCCCTCATGCGATGGTAGCGAGCCATAATGTCCTCGAGCGTTACGTACATACCATGGCCGATATGAAGTTTGCCGGTCACGTTTGGCGGAGGCATCGAAATAACAAAAGGTTTTTTACCTTCTTCTATTTTTGGAGTGAAGGATCCGCTATCTTCCCATTTTTTATATATTTCGTCTTCAAAAACTTTGTGGTTGTAAGCCTTATCCATAGGTTTAATATTAGCGCAATTCAAGGAGAAAACAAGATGAAACTGTGAAAGCTGGAAGCAATTAGTGATTGACTAATTATTACTCTTGAGCTATATTTTCAGGATTGAGTGCCCCTTATGGGGCCCAAAGGACATTGAGGTGATGGCGATGCGAATCGGCATGTTCACTTTGACTTATGGAAGGTCTAACGGCGTGGCCGTCTCCGTCGCCAATCTGAGCCGCGCGCTTCGCGAAGCCGGCCATGAAGTTCATATCTTCGGGCCAAGCGGTGTGGCGGATACAGACGAATTCTACCATCCGTTCGTGACGGTGCGATTTCCCCAGGCTCCGGACTATCCGGTGCCAATACCGAACTTCCTGCGTGCTCTCAAGATAGCGCGTCGGTACAATCTTAAGCTTATGCACACTCACCATCCTTGGCTGCTCGGCAGTGATGCGGTGAGGGTGGCGCGCGAGCTGGAGGTGCCGGTAGTTTCCACGGTGCACACTCAGTATGATTTCTACTCCGAGCTTTTCCCGTGGATTCCGAGCAAATGGAAGCGCAAAGCGCTGCATTGGGTGCTCAGGCGTCACCTCTGCAGTGTCGATCTGGTGACGACGCCGGGCATTGGTTCCAAGGCGCGCCTGGATGACATGCAGCTGACTACGCCGGTTCGTCTCGTCACCAACGGCACCGACCTGTCGCTCTTCGGGTATGGCGGCGCCAACGAAATCAGACGCCAGCTCAGAATTCCGGAAGGCGCCCAGGTCTTCGGCTATGTTGGCCGGTTCGATCCCGAAAAAGATCTCGGCACCCTGATCGATGCGGCGGCTAAAGTGTTCAAATGGCATCCGCGAGCCGTGCTGCTCATGGTCGGCGACGGTAAAGAGCGCGAATCGCTCGAGTGGAAATCCAAACCGCTCGGCAACCGAGTCATCTTCACCGGCCGAATTGCCCACGAGCAAATCGCGCCCTACTACAGCGCGATGGATATCTTCGTCACGCCGAGTAGGTTCGAGGTTCAGCCGATGACCATCGCCGAAGCGTTTGCCAGCGGTTTGCCGGTCGTTGCTTTGGATGTGCCTGGCAGCGAGATGGTCCATCACGGCTACAACGGCCTGCTCGTGGATCCAGCCCAACCGGTAAGCGCCCTGGCTCGAGGAGTCAGTCAGATCTTTAGCGACCCATTCCGACATCTGACGCTACAGGGCCACGCCAGAGAGTCGGCGCGGCAGTACGAAACCGCCGAAGCTTTGTCACAGATGCTCAGTGCCTACCAAGACGCCGGCTACTTCTGCCGCACTCGTCAGTCGTCCGTCTAACAAGTAATGGTTCCGTGGCCGGAGGTTCGCCTCCGGCCTGTTTTTTTTGAAAAAAGGTTCTACAATTAGGGTGATGAAGATCGCAATTTTTACTAATACCTATTGGCCAACTGTAAATGGCGTAGCTGTTTCGGCGACTAATTTGCGCGAAGGACTCATTCAGCTTGGACATGAGGTTTTTATCTTTGCGCCAGACGACGAAGATTTGAAGAAGTTGAAAGAACAGGCTAACGTTTATCGCTATCCATCTTTCAATATTAAAGAAATTGCTGATTATGAATTGGCGCTTCCGTCCTTGAAGATTAATGAAGTTTTAGATAAAAATTCCTTTGATATCGTGCACAGCGAACATCCGCTCTGGATAGGAAAGTGGGGGATGAATTATGCCAAAAAAACCAATACCCCGATTATTACAACCGTTCATACTCAGTACGATCTCTACGCCAAATTAATACCGCTACCCCAGGGAATTTTGGTACCAATTTTACATAAAAATCTTAATCGATATTTAAATAATGTTGATTTAGTGACGACTCCAGGGGAGGGATCGAAGCAAAGGCTGATTGAGCAAGGAGTGAAGACGCCGATCAGGGTGGTTTCAAACGCGACCGATCTCAGTAGGTACTGGAAGGCCAAAGGAGATAAGGTACGCCGTGAGCTGACTAACAATAATGAGAAATTGATTGGGTTTGTCGGGCGGCTATCGAAGGAAAAAGACGTTTCTGTCTTACTTGATGCAATGAATCTTATTTTAAATAAAATGCCTGATAGTAAGCTCATTTTGATTGGTGATGGTCCGGATAGAAAAGAGCTCGAGGAAAAAGCCAAAACTATTTCAAACAAAATTGTTTTTCTTGGCAAAATTGATCATAAACAAATCCCTGATTATTATGCCTCCTTTGATATTTTTCTCTCGGCTAGCCAGTCGGAGGTTCAGCCAATGACTTTTGCCGAAGCGATGGCAACCGGTACGCCGATTGTTGTTTTTAATGTTGCTGGTTGTAATGATATGGTGAAAAATCGCGAGAATGGACTATTGATTGACCCTAAAAAGGGCGCCCAGGGATTGGCAGATGCGGTGACAAAGATTTTAGTAAACGAAAAAGAGTTAAAAAAATTAAGCTCTCAGGCTAGAAAATGGGCCAGCCGCTATGATCTGATGACGGCGACCAAAGATATGGTTGAAGCCTATGAGCAGGCAATCAAGATTCACTCAAACAAGAACTAAATACCTAGCCCAATTGCTGTTTTGGCTTCCTTTAGAGTTTCCTGCGCATCGGGGGCGACTTTTGAAGCGCCGTCCGAGAGAATTTTTTTGAGGTTTTCTTTATCGGCAATCAGTTCGTTAAATTTTTCTCTAACTGGCTTTAACTCGGCGATGACTGCTTCTGCCAAGGCCTCTTTGAATTCGCCATAGGTTTTGCCTTCAAATTCTTTTTCAATTTCGCTAATTTCCCGGCCGGTAACCCCGGAAAAAATATTAAGTAGATTGGTGATAGCAGGTTTATCTTCTCCAGCTTTGATTTCATTTCCAGAATCTGTGACCGCTTTTTTAATCTTGGTTCTAATCGTCTTATCATCATCAGTTATAGCAATGTAATTTGCGGGTGATGGGGCTGATTTTGACATTTTCTTTTTAGGATCATCAAGTCCCATAATTCTAGCGGTTTCTTTGCGGATTAAAGGTTCTGGAACGGTAAAGATTTGCCCATATTTATTATTAATTCTTTGGGCAATATCTCGGGTTATCTCAATATGTTGTTTTTGATCTTCGCCGACCGGAACTTGATCGGTTTGGTAAAGCAAGATATCAGCGGCCATGAGCGCTGGGTAGTCAAAAAGGCCAACTGAACTTATATCGTAGGATTTACGTTCGGATTCTTCTAGGATATTTTTTGCAAGGTCTATTCTCTTTTCATTATTATCTTGTAATTCTTTTAGCTGTTCGGGTGAATTTATTTTATCGACTAATCTTTTTATGACATTATCTGAAATTCTGTCTCTTATTTCACTCGATTTTTCCTTAAATTGGGTCATGCGGTTAAGCTCACCCATATAGGTATGGCAATTTAAAATCCAAGCTAGTTCGGAGTGCTCGGGACGGTCAGACTGAACAAAAATTGTTGATTTATTGGGGTCGATGCCAGAAGCAATATAGAGTGCGGCGACTTCTAGTGTCTTTTCTTTTAAAACTTTTGGATCTTGGGGAACGGTAATTGCATGCAGATCGACGATGCAAAAGATGCACTCGGCTTCATCTTGAACCTTGGCCCATTGCTTAAGTGCCCCTAAATAATTTCCTAAATGTAGGTTGCCCGACGGCTGTACGCCGGAAAAGATTTTTTTCATTTTTATAGATCCTTCGACAAGCTCAGGATTAAAATGCCTTTTTAATTTTCTATTAAAACATTTTCAATTTAACAAAATTAAGGGGTTACCACAACTATTTGCTTGAAAATCGTCTGAAGGGTGTTAATTTTAATATAGATTCGGGGACCGAAGGGTAGGTGATAGATGAAACTAGCATTTGTCCGCACTGAGAAGGGCTGGCAGCGAGGTTACTTCAGCGGAAGGATGCTGGTCGTAGGAGACAGCAAGCCAATCTCTGAAGTAGAGGCCAGAAGGCAGCTCAGCTTGCCAGGGGAAACGATCGTCAAGGTGATCGTTTCAGACCAAGTCTTTCGCGCCTATGACGTACTGATGAGACGGGACGATATGAAACCGGAGCAGGTCCAAATGGGTCTGCTGCCAAAGCCTGACAAACCCCGAAGAGGGTGCTTGATGTGGTTTCTTCCGCGCCATCATTGATCCCGAATCTTACAAGGGACGCTCCGCCTTGTGCGGTACGTCCCTTTTCCTTTTAAAAGTAAAACGCCCCCCGGACCGTTGGCTCGGGGCATGAGGTTGGCTGGCCGGTGCTACTTCTTCTTTGGCCACGCCGGGCAGAGGACGAAGGCAAGCAAGGTGAATCCGAGCGCGATGGGCGTTCCGAGGAACGCCCAGGCGACCCCGCTCCATCCCCAGATGGCTCCGGCTGTGACGCACCACCCGATCCATCCGGCGATCCCGATGACAAGGGTCCAGAGAATCTTGTCGCCGGCATGGCGGATCCTGGGACAACTTAGGCCGATGAAGACAGCGGCCAAGAGCAATCCCCCTCCAACCGAAATCAATGCGGGTACCATCGCACCCATCCTTTCTGTTCTGTTGCCAGATTGTCAAAACGCGATCTGGATATACTAACTCAAGGACAGCTATATTGCAAGCGTATGGTTTCGATAATATAGTCGGTTTGTGAGTAAATTAATCAAAAGAGCCCGCTTGGCCGGACAAGTTCTGAGATTTGTTCCTTTCTTAAGGATGGCAGCTCTTAACGGTTCAATTGTCCGCGGGGAAGAAAACAAACAAAGCGATATTGATATTTTAATTATCGCCTGTGCCGGCCGGCTTTATACCTGCCGCGCGTTTGCAAGTGCATTAATTCATCTAACTGGCTGGCGACGTCATGGCAAAAAAATTTCTGGCCGAATATGCCTCAATTGTTATCTTAGCGACCAGTATTTAGATATATTTCCGGAGAATAAAACCTCCGCTTATAAAGTGGCGAAAGCCTATAAATCGTCAATTGCACTAGTAGATGAAGGGCTAGCCCAAAAATTCCAAATTGAGAACTCTTGGTTTGAAAAGTTTGAAAAATCATCAAACACCCATACAAAACTTTTACAAGAAGCTTGTTTCATAGGATTTCCATTGAAGCCAAGTGCCAGACTGCTTGAAAAAATGTTGCTCGGTAAGGTCGGCAATTTTGTAGAGAGAAGGTTAATGCAATATCAACAAAGTCGTATTCTCAGAGGTAAGCGAAAAGGTGACGAAATTTACGCAAGCGAAAAAGCGATCAAATTGCATCCAAAAAAGTACTAAATTCAGCTTGTTTGCAATGTAGAAAAAAGGTATAATTTTAGGTGGATTATAAGGAGGGAATTGGTCCAAATACCAAAGATTTTTAGCAAATCCAAATTCTTCAGGTTTAGCGAGGTTAAAACTCGCCCGAATCTTGTTATCAAATTTGGCAAGATAGAAAAAACGGCTGAAGAAAATGCTAAAAAACCTTCTAATTGGTTGATAGTTCTAACGCTAGTTGCAATTGTCATCGTTCAGTCATATTATCCGTCTGTTCAGACCAAGGCTTCGGGACAGACTTCGATTTCAAAAACTAGCACTTCTGATTGGGCTAAAGGAACTAATTCCGGAGTTAGTACTAGCTCGGATGAGGTCAAGATCTCTTCTGTGGATGGTTGGGCTAGTGATAACTACGCCTATCGTAAACAATTGACAGTTTCTGCTCAAGCATCTAATACTGTCACAAAAGGTCATACCTTAAATGCTGCTGGAGTTGGAAGCGGAACTTTTGATGGTAGCGGTGATTATTTTGATCTGGGCGATAATTATAATTCAACTGCATTGCCTGTAACGGTTGAAGCCTGGGTCAAGATTACCGGTTCTGCTCCTGGTAGTGCGGGCTGGATGATTTTTGATTCTGATTCAAGCCCAACTTTCTATTATGGTTTTTGGATGTATGTGGATGTAAATAGAAATGTTTTTTTAAGTTATGGCGATGGTGGAGGTCAGCTATCTACAAATCGTCGCTCTAAAGTTTCTACCGGGACAGTATCTCTTGATACTTGGACTCATGTAACTGGAGTGATTCGAGGTGCGACGGATATGTCGATTTATCTAAATGGTGTAGATGCAGGCGGATCTTACTCTGGGACGACGAACAATGCTATGGCTCATTCTGTGGATAAAGCTAGGATTGGCTATCGTAATGTTGCAGTTAACCCAATGATGCGAGGAAATATTGACGATCTCAGAGTTTGGACAAAAGCTCGAACGACCACTGAAGTTACGGCTGATATGAACAAGGAGATATCTGCCCAGGCTAATTTGGAAGGTTATTATAAATTTAATCAGTCATCTGGAACTTTAGCCGATGATTCTGGTCATAATATCACTGGTACTGCGACTGGAGACGCAGGTTATTCACCATATTCATACGTTTGGGGTGGTATTGATACAAAGTCTCTAGTTGACGCAGGTAAGATGCGTTCGGACGGGAATGATTTGAGGGTATATTATGGTTCAAATGAAATTGAAAGGGAGTTAGTTCCAGCGAATGGAAAAACCCTGGCTACATCAGAGGCGACGCAGGTTTTGTTTAAAGCTCAGGCCCAGGTTGCAGGCGGAGCGACGGATAACGGATATTACTTGTATTATGGTGATTCAGACGCTACTGATCCAATTGCGAATGTTTATGAAAAGAAGATGCGGGTTAAGAATGCCTATATCAACCCATCCGATGGAGACTCAACGGCGAACTCTTTGCAGTATAGCGCTGATAATTTTCCAACCGGCGGGGATGGTACTCTCGAACTGTGGTACAAATGGTCGAATCCGGTTTCTAAGTCGTGGGCAGGACCAATATTTACCGGCAACGACGATAACTCCTGGAGTATCTTCTATGGCAGATCGGGTTATAGGGTGAGATATGGCATTGGTAGTAGCCTTGTTGAACCGTCAGGTAGCAATAATGAAGGAGGCGATTGGAACCATGTAGTACTCACATGGCATAACACGGACACCAATTCACAAATTAGAATCTACGAAAATAATGCTTTAACACTTTCCAATGATGCTGGAACCAAAATCACAAAATGGCCCGATTATCTAAGGCTTCAAGATCCCCGAGCAGGGTTTGATGGCATAGAGATTGGTTTGTTTGACATTTATAACACTGCTAAAGATGCAGCATGGGTGTCGAGCCAATACTCAAGGACAACGGCCGTTCCATATGCAGCCGGCAGAGATACCGCTGCAACTTTTATACACAACTTTGACGGATCCACGTTTGATGCAACGGAAGCCAATGGGGGTTATGCTTTGGGAACCGCAACAGCTACGGCAACAAATGTAGCAATGAGTGGAGACTATCGAATGGGCGATACCTACGATGAAAGAGCCAATAATTCTTGGGTTAGCGGCGTTTACTATTGGTATGACGATTTTGCCGGCAACGGAACGAAGTCGACGCCATGGAGAGAGATTGGAAAAATAAACACCGTTTCGGATGCTACGGTCTTAGGAAATGACCAGCATCTACTTATGAATAAAAATAACATTCCAAGCAGCGTCAGAGTGGAAGCCGAAGCCAAAGGTACTGGACCGAAATTTATTTTCAACGACAGCGGTGCCTTTAACACTAACTTTTGCGGCGATCAGATGACTAGAGATGTCTATCCCGGCGATAGTGTATGGTGGCCAAGGGGTGCGGCGAGCACTTTTATCAGCGCGACTAATCAAAGTTTCATCTTGCAAAAACGTGATTATATTACTAACGGCAAGAGGATGTATATCGATATTGTAACTCCCGGGAGCTATAGTGGGCTAACCTATGAATACTGGAATGGAACGGCCTGGACATCTTTTACTCCAACCGATACAACTGCTGGGTTCACTAAAAGCGGTTATATCGATTTCTCGAATATTTATGATTCTCTAAGCGGTAGCAACCCACCCACCGTGGGTACTTGTAACTTTTCGGGTCAAACGTATAACCGATTTATTAAAATTACTGCCACGTCAGTTACTACTGCGGCTACTTATAATATTATCTACAATCAGTCAGATCATGCCGAAAATTTATTTACTAATGTGTCAAATGCGTTATCCGGTGATCTTCATAGTGCAACTGGTTCGACTACTATCACTCGAAATACTAGTGCGTACAAAACAATCGGCATGTCAAAAACGTCAAACACTATCACAAGCTACATGGACGGCTATCAGACCTTTACCTCGACCGCTTCAGGTGGAGCTTGGGATAATGCGATGATTGGCCTTTCGGCCACGACTGATGCAACTTACGATAGTTTTAAAGCTTACAAAACATTAACTAGTGAACCTTCGACCGCTCAGGCTTCCGAGGCTCCTAAATATATAACTGGTTCGTATTATTCATCACCAACTTCTACAGCGGCTGATTCAGGAATTATTAATCTCGGTTGGATAGGAGATTGGGGAACTCCAACCGGCTTTTCGGCAAATGTTACTATTCCGACCAATACCTCAATTGAATTCAAGGTCCGTTCTTCTTCGGTAGCCGGGTCAAATGATGCTGACTGGACTGATTGGGCGACGATCGGCTCAGCCACAACGACTGGTGAATATAGTGTAGCTCATGCTTCGATGCCAAATATTACTTTGGGCTTGAATAAATATTTACAAATTAAGGCCACTTTAAACACTACTGACGGAGCTAGTACGCCTATTTTGAGCGACTATACTATATATTATGTTGCTGATACGGATGCTCCAACTAATCCTTCCGTTAGCTCTCTTACAGTCAATGGAACGTCAATTACTGCTTCTAACTGGACAAGCGTAAATGGAGCGGTTTTGGCGCAATTCTCTGGAGCAACGGACGCCGACGACCAATCTGGAGTAGCAGGATATTATATATATTTTGGAACGTCCTCTTCGGCTGATCCAGCTGCAAGCGGAGCATACCAAGCTCATGTTGGAGCTGTTGGTGATACTCAAAGCTATGCTTCAACAATTACTACATCAGACGATGGAAAATATTACTATCTAATCTATAAAACCAAGGATGGCGCTGGTAACACTTCAAATGCGTCGACTTTGTATCAATTTGGCTATGATAAAACTAGTCCGATCAAGCCATCATTTGTCTCGGTTTCACCACTTGGATACACAACGTCAAATTCGTTCACTTTTACCTGGCCAGCCGCCTCTGACCCAGATGGAGCAAATGGATCTTCAGGGATTAAATATTACGAATATCGTCGTGGCAATGAAGCCAACTGGTCGCATACGCTAAATAGCAGCCAGACCTCGGTTGCTTCACTTCAAGCTTATCAGGAAGGAGCGAACGCTTTTTATGTGAGGACGGTCGATAGAGCTGATAATATCTCCTCTTCATACTCTCAAGTTACATATTATTGGTCAGGAACTGCTCCTGATAAGCCTGTAAATTTATCGGTTAGTCCCGATACAGCTGATGAAAATAATTTCGTAATATCTTGGGATAAGCCAACTGTTACAGAGGGGAATCCTCCAGTTGCTGGCTATTACTATTCCATCAATGCTTCTCCGACGCTAAACAATATTACTTATATTGCTTCGACTGCAAGCCACGTCGAGCTCCCTGCTTCTAGCTATGCTACTAAGCAAGGGGCCAACATAGTTTATGTATTATCCGTTAATGAAGCGGGTAACTTCTCGCTAGAGGAAGCATACATCGCCCAGGCAACTTTTAATTGTCAGACCGCTGCTCCGCCAATTCCGGTATCAGTTTCTATATCAGATACTACCAACCGCGCATATAATATTTATTCTCTCACTACAAAATGGTCGGCTGGAACTGGCCAAAATCAAACAAGTTTTGATCATTATACTATTGAGAGATCAACTGACGCGGTAAATTATTCTGAACTTGCTACTACTACTTCTACAGCGTACATCGATGCTTCAAGTTTAAACAATTCAACAACATACTACTATCGTATCAAAGCAGTTGATGATGCTGGCTCGACTTCGGCGGTTTCAACTGTGGTCTTTAAAACTCCGACCGGCAAATATCAGACCCCGCCCAACTATCTTTCAAACCCTCAAACTTCAAATATTAAATCTTCTTCGGCCACTATTTCTTGGGCCACAGACCGAGTTTCAAATTCAATTGTAAAGTACGGAAAGACTCAGTCGAGCCTAAGTGCTTCTAGCGGACAGCTTGACTCGGTTCTAAATCACGTAGTAGAGCTGCTTGGTCTTGAGCCATCTACTACTTATTATTATCAAGCTCAGTCGCTGGACAACGAAAGAGATTATCAATCTGACGAAGCTAATAGCGAGATGCAATCATTTACGACCTTGGCGGCGCCTGCAATATCAAATGTAAATGTATCAAATGTCACACTTTCTTCTGCTGATGTAACTTGGGAAACAACGACTCTTGCTGTTAGCTCGCTTAATTATGGTAATAATTCTAATCTTGATAAAACGCTTGATGATATTTCGGG
Organism: uncultured Candidatus Saccharibacteria bacterium; assembly: GCA_964487045.1. Lineage (GTDB taxonomy): Bacteria > Patescibacteriota > UBA1384 > UBA1384 > DTJR01 > JBDRAU01. The sequence goes on from CAZAOT010000001.1 coordinate 62,697, forward strand.
ATCAAATACTACCAAACACTCGGTTAAGCTTACCGATCTAGGGCATTCAACGCGTTATGGTTTTAGAATTTCCGGAACAGATGCAGATAATAATGAACTCACTTCAGACCTTTATTATTTTGAGACACTACCAATGCCTCGAGTTGAAAATTTGAAATTAGAAATCGTGAAGGATAAATCTAGGCCAGCCATCAAGGTTAATTGGAATACGAATGTTGCTACTTCTAGCATTGTTAAATATTCTGGATCAGAAGAAACACCAAAAGAAGAAGTGAAGGCCAAATTAGTCACAGAGCATGAAGTATTGCTTGAAAATCTTTCAGACGAAACTAGCTATAAAGTATCGGTATCAGGAATGGACTCGATCGGTAATTTGACCGAAGCTTCATCGGCTTCGATTTTGACTCCGCAGGACTCAAGGCCTCCACAGATTTCTGATATTTCGATTGAAACTTCTAACGTTGGGCTAAACCGTCAGGATAAGGCTCAAGTCGTAGTTTCCTGGAGGACTGATGAACCGGCCACCAGTCGCGTCGAATATGGAGTTGGGCTAAGTGGTGACAATTATGAGAAGCAAACCAGTGAAGATGCCAACCTAACAACAAATCATGTTGTGATCTTATCCGACCTCGAGCCAACCTCGCCATATCATCTAAAGGTTAATTCAAAAGATAAGGCGGGAAATACTTCAAAAAGTGACGATCAAGTAATTGTCTCTAGCGAAGTACCAAGATCGGTCTTGAGAGTTTTGCTAAACGCCTTAGAAGGAATATTTGGATGGATAAAGATATGAGATACATAGCAAAAATTAAAAATCATTTATTGTTTGCCCTTATCTCCATAATGATCTTATCTGTTGTTGTGATTTCGCCGTGGCACAAGCCATCTGTTGCGAGAGCGTCCTGGTATCCTGACGCTGCATGGCAATATCGTCAACAGATTGTAATCGATCATACAAAGGTTGCTGCCGATCAATCTGATTTTCCGGTAATGCTTAAAATTACCAGTCAGTACAATCCAGTTTTTGCTTCAGCCAAAGACGACGGAACTGATATTTTATTCACCTCAAGTGACGGCGCCACAAAACTATCTCATGAGATTGAAACTTTCTCTAAAACATCAAAAGAACTTTGGGCATGGGTTAAAATTCCTACATTATCATCGAGTAATGATGTGACACTTTATATGTACTACGGCAATGCAGACGCTACGAACCAACAAAATAATAATGACGTATGGTCCAACAATTATTCGGCTGTTTGGCATTTAGGTGAAGCGAGTGGCAATTCGTTAGATTCCACATCGAGTGGTATTAGTGGAACGATTGGCACTGGGGTGACCCAAAATGTTTCAAATAAGCTAGCTCGATATTATTCTTTGGCTGGAGCTGGTTCGGTCAATTATGGAAATTCTAGCGCTCTGCCAAATGGTACTTCAGCAAAAACGCTTTGCGGATGGGGAAGGTCTAATAGTGTAGCTGTAGGCTATCGCTGGATGGCGGCATATGGAACTGGTGCAACTAACCAAGCACTATTTATCGGGATGAATGGTACTACAGCTTATGGAGGAGGGTATGGTAACGATCTAACTTCGTCGAATTTTTGGTCTGCAGGTGAATGGAAATATCTGTGTGTAACTTATGACGGGACACAAGGAGCTTTGTACGGCAATGGATCGCAGCTAGTGGCGCCAACCACAAAACCTTGGAGCTTAGTCAGAAATCAGACATATCTTGGTCAGCAAGTGGGTGCAACTGAATACTGGAATGGAGATCTCGATCAGGTTACAATCTCATCAACCGCCAGATCTTCAACATGGATTCAGACGGAATACAATAACCAGAATGATCCCGGAAGTTTTGCTACTTTTTACTGGGAAAAAAATCAGAACAATTATAATCAGACAACGGAAAGTGATTGGCTTTCATCGAACTGGCTTTATAGACAAAAAATTCAGGTCACAAACAATACCGCTTCGGCGCTTACAGATTATCAAGTTCTAATTGATAGCGGGTCGTTGAACTTATCTAACGTATTTAGCAAGGCAAATTCGGATGGTTCGGATATAAGATTTGGAAATAATTCATCTAGTGAAGAGCTTAATTATTATATGCAATCTTATTCTAAGGTTTCTGGTACGGCTAAAATTTGGGTTAAAATACCTTATTTGCCGGCTAGCGGGAGCGGATATATTTACCTATATTATGGAAATTCTGGCGCTGCTTCACTTTCAAATTTGACAAATGTCAATTCCTCTACTGAAACTAAAATTAGCATTGGCTTAACAGCAAATGCTACTTCTTATTTTTCATCCTACGTGCCAGCTAACACTATCGACGGCAATACATCTTCAACTTTTTGGCATGGTAATAATGATGGTCAGCTGCATAATTTATGGGTTTCGGGGATATCTAATAAAATTTTATCGTCTGTTAAGGTTTATCATTACGCTGGACAGTGGGCTTCAACATTCAAAATTCAGGGATCAAATGATAATTTTGCTTCAGATATTCGGGAATTTGCCAGTGTTACCTCACCAACTCAAAATATGACTTTCTCTAATATTAATGATTCTGCATCTTCGGTAAGATATCAAACCCTTACAACTACAAACTGGTATAATCCTACAATTTATGAAATTGAGATTTATACCAAATTTAAAACTGCCTCTAGCGAGCCAACCTTAATTTTGAGTGGGAGTGAGGTAGCCTTTGATTCCGATATTCCAAGCAATCCATCATCATTTGTCGGAAAAAATATCTCTGGGGGAGCAATAACACTTGATCCAACCGCATATTATAATTACACCACGCCAGAAATCTCCTGGCCTACAGTTGGTTCAGCGGGAGGAGCCAGTGACTCAACTACCGGTGTCGACGGTTATTATATGTATTTTGGGACCAGTTGCGGCGGCGGAGGTGCTGATCCAGCACTGACCAGAGGGCTACTTAGTGACACGGGCTCGGGTCTTCATTACTCGGCAGCAGTTTCTATATCTGCTCCGACATTATCGACTGATGGAACTTATTGTCTGCGTCTAAAAACTAAAGATGTTGCAGGCAATATTTCTAGTGCTGTTGAGGCGTTTGTGTATAAGTTTGATGCCTCATCGCCTTCACAGCCAACATATATAGCCGCGAATCCCGCCGGATATACTTCAACCAATTCCTTTTCGTTCTCCTGGCCAGCCGCTTCCGATACAGGCGGTTCACTTTTTGCAGGGTATCAGTATAAGCGAGGTGGTAGCTCAGGGGACGGTTGGTCATCGACAATTACTCAAACCAGTGTATCGGGAATTCAATCTTATCAGACAGGTGAAAATATTTTCTTGGTCAGGGCTATTGATAACGCTCAAAATGTTTCAAGCGAGACCCAAACAAATTACTATTATTCTTCGAACGCTCCAACCAAGCCGACTAGTTTCTCGGCTTCTCCTGAAATATCTGCAACTAACAACTTTTCCTTTAGCTGGACAGCTCCAGTGCATGACATAGAAATTGATGAGTATGGCTATTCTATAAATGCCGCGCCAACGATGCAAAATATTACTTGGACAGGCTCAAATTCAACTTCAATTGCGGCCGGGCCATTTGCCACCAAGCAGGGCGTCAATACTATTTATCTTGTTGCCAAAGATGCTGCGGGTAACTACGCTTTTGATCAGGCTAATTATGCTACAGCGAATTTCGATTGTCAGACTTCCGCCCCGCCAACTCCAGTGGCCGTATCAGCGGTTGACTCCTCGGATAGATCAATTAGCAGATGGATGATCACAACTCAGTGGGCAACTGGCACTGGCCAAGACAGCGCCACATTCCATCATTATTCAGTCGAGCGCTCGACAGATAATGCTACATTTACCGAACTTGCTACTACCACATCAACTGCCTACATCGATGCTGATCTATCAAATACTTCCGCGTATTACTATCGAATAAAGTCTGTTGATAATGCTGGATCCAGTTCGGTTGCTTCGACGACAGTTTCGAAAACTCCTACCGGGAACTATCCCACGCCTCCAACGATAGTGTCTGAGCCAACTTCAGTTGTTAAAGCGACTTCAGCGACAGTGACTTGGGTCACAAATAGAGCTTCAACTGGTGCGGTTAAATTTGGCACATCGGAAAGTGATATGGATCGAAGTCAGCTTGATGCGGAGGAGAGGACGGAGCATCAGATCACTCTTCCCGGCTTAGAGCCAAATACGACCTATTATTTCAAGGTTCAATCGCTTGATAGTGCTAGGGACTATTCTGATTCCGAAGCATATTCTTCGATTTTTACGCTAAAGACACTTGCCTCCCCAGGAATTCAAAACGTAAAAATTACCAATATTAGCTTAGATTCGGCTGATATTTCCTGGGAGACTTCGTCCGCTTCTACAACCTTGATCAGATATGGGACAACGATCAATTATGATAAGTCGTGGGAAGACGCATCCTCATATACGACTAATCACACATTTAAACTTCAGGACTTAAATCATACGAGCACATATCACTTTAAAATCAGTGGCCTAGATGCTGATGAGAATAGTATCAATTCAGATGACTATGTTTTTGATACTCTACCATTACCGAAGATCTCCGCGGTTTCTTTTGACACTGACTATTCGGATGCTGAGCCCCAAACATCAATTAGTTGGACGACCAATGTTGCGACAACTTCCTCGGTTGAATATTTTCCAAAAAGCGGAGGCAATGTCGCTTACGAAGAAAGCCAATCAGACCTGATCACTACTCACAAGGTTAAGCTTACAAAGCTTTCCGACAATACGTCTTATAGTTTTTATGTTTCTGGAACGGATCAATTTGGAAATAAGGCTACTTCAGATGAATATATCTTTAATACCCCGTTTGACTCAAGGCCGGCCCGAATCACCGATGTCCAGGTAGAAACTTCAAATGTCGGATTAGATAAACAGGATAAGGCTCAAATCATTGTGTCGTGGAAGACTGACGAGCCGGCTACGACTCAAGTCGAATACGGCAAAGGTGTAAGCGGTGATTATACAAATAAGACCAGCGAAGATAAAACTCTCACTAATGAGCATTTTGTTATACTCTCAGATCTCGAACCAAACCAACCATATCATTTACGGGTAATTTCCAAGGACAAGGGTGGTAACGAATCAATCGGAGAGGATACAAACTCCATTCCTGGAGAAGTACCACGATCCATGCTGCAGGTCATATTCTCAACTTTTGAAAAAGTGTTTGGTTGGTTGGAAAAATTAGTATAGACTATTCGCATGGCAGATCTAGCAAAAAAAATACTTGAAAGTATAAAAGCTGGCTTGGGTTTGATAGGAAAGTATCTTTTAATGGTAATTATAATTGCCAGAAATTTTATCACTCGTAAACGAAGACTTTATGCAAACCCGGTATTTTATATTGCTCTTATTGGTGCTTTTTGTGCTGGAGTCTATTTAAGACAACCTGCTCAGAATATAATGTCGAAAAATTCTAAGTCAAAAGAAAAGACGCAGGTAGCTAAAGTTGTTGAAACTGATTTTTATACTGGTTGGGAAAAATATGAAGATCAGTTGGGATATACGATTCGCTACCCGAAAGATTGGCAATTTAAAAAAGAAGATGAGCTGTCTAGGTCGTTGTGTAAAGATGAATATTGTCTGTATTTTGCGATGAATAAACAAGGGAGTGGGGAATTAAAAATTTTCCAGCGCTACGACAAAGAGAAGCCAACAGACTCTGGATACTTAAAAATAGGGGAAGAAAAGCTTAAAAAGCAGAAATATCTAGTTGGCGAGAAAGCAAAAGAATATTATTATCCAAAAACAGTTCAAAATGTTAAAAATTTTCAAATTATTGCCAGTTTTGCTTATAAAAACAAAAAAGTTGAAGAAGCGAGCGTAGATATGGAAACGCTTGATTCAAGAGCGATTGCAGAAAAAATCTTGCAATCAATCGAGCTAAAGTAGGTTGTTGAATCGGTTCTAACGGGTGATATAATTGACTTGTATCAAAAAAGGCGGGGGTGCATCTGAAGAAATTCAGATTAGACCTAAATATAAGAGAAAAGTTCTCTCTAGATTCTAAGTCTCGGGGGTATTTATATTTGACTCATATTTGCAAGTTGAATCGATTTAAGATATCATCTTCCTTTCTAGAGCGAGCTCAAAAAGTGCTTAAAAATATCTGGGACCTTGCCTATCAAAAAGCAGTTTTTATAATAGTCGCGCTCGTGATTGTATTTCAATTAATGCCGGCGATTTCAAACGCCGCTAATACATTTTCAGCTACATTTAACTCTGGATCTCTTAATGCTGATTCGGCGGTAGGCTCAGCTACTGCTTCGAATGATGGAACTCCGGCGTCACTAGTTAATGGGTATGGTTTAACTGGTCAGGCTGCTTCAATTGGTGCCGGCCAGACTTTAAAGTACACTACCAGTAATAATTTAAATGCCGAAAAAGGAAGGGTTGATCTTCAGGCCAAATTTTCCAATGTATTAAACGGAGATTTTTCAACCGGTTCATTTTATTCTCCAACCGGGATTGCTTATGATAATTCAACCGGTTATTACTACATTGCTGATTCTAGCAATAACCGAATTGTTAAGACAAAAATAGACGGCACCG
>CAZAOT010000001.1:69396-142562 GCA_964487045.1 uncultured Candidatus Saccharibacteria bacterium
ATTCTAGCAATAACCGAATTGTTAAGACAAAAATAGACGGCACCGGCTGGACGACTTTTGGGTCTTATGGGTCCAGCGATAATCAATTTTCCTCACCGACTGGTATCCATTATGATTCTTCCAGTGGATATTTATACATTGCTGATTCTAGCAATAACCGAATTGTTAAGACAAAAATAGACGGCACCGGCTGGACGACATATGGATCAAGCGGCTCATCTGGAACGGGAAAATTTTCTACTCCGAGCGGTATCTATTATGATGCGGTAGATGATTATTTGTATATTACAAATGATGATTATACCAATGCTCGAATCACAAAAACCAAAATGGATGGTACTGGCTGGACAACGTATGGCACGGGTGGTAGCGGAACAGGTAACTTCAGATATCCAAAAGGGATCTCGTATGATCATGCCACTTCATATATTTATGTGTCCGACAATAGTAACGACCGTATTGTAAAAACTCAAATTGACGGTACGGGCTGGACGACATATGGGTCAAATGGAAGTGGAACAGGAAAATTTAATCGTCCCAAGGGATTGTATTATGATACGATCAGCGGCTATTTATATATTGCTGACTGTAATAATCATCGTGTCGTAAAAACTAAAATTGACGGTACTGGTTGGTCTGCTTTGGGAAGCCTTAATTATCCTTATGGAATTGCTTATAATACAACCACAGATTCGGTTCTTATTACCGATACTAGTAATCACAGGATTATTAACTCGCAAATTGATGGGACTGGTTTTACGGCTTATGGCAGGAGAAATTCAACCAGCTCAAGCGTTACTTCTGTAACTGATATTTCATACGATGCGCCAAGTGGCTATTACTATATTGTTGAAAATAGCAAAAATCGTGTAATTAAGCTCAAAATGGATGGTAGCGGCTGGAGCGTTTTGGGTAGTTACGGAACACAAACATATCAATTTAATAATCCCTCAGGATTAGACTATGATGCTTCAAGCGGTTATCTATATATCGCTGATACTAGTAATGGTCGGGTTGTAAGAACAAAAATGGACGGAACGGGTTGGTCTTCAATAGGAGGATTTAACAATCTATTGGATGTGGCAGTTGGAGAAAATGGGTATGTTTATGTCTCTGATTATGACAATAGTAGGATTGTAAAAACTAAAATAGACGGCACTGGCTGGGCTGTTTTTGGCACTCAAGGTTCGGGACCGAATCGTTTTTATCGCCCGAAGTACATAGATTATTCAAACGGCTATTTGTATGTAGCCGACTATGGGAATCATCGCATTGTTAAAACAGAATTTGGAGGGACGAACTGGCAAGCTTTTGGGGGATACACCGGCTCTTCTAACGCTAACGAGGACACCGCTTATGTCGCTGGCATTACTTATGACGAGTCCTCTGGTTATATTTATGCCACAATAAACGCAGGAGCGATCAAAACCAAAATTGATGGAACGGGTTATACCAAGTTAAGTTCTCAGGGCTCGGGCTCTGGATACATTTCTAACACCGCCGGTGGGCTGGTCTATAATACAAACGACAACAAACTATATATTGCCGATACTGGTAATAGTAGATTGACTGTGTTAAATGTTGGTGATTTCTCTGCACTCGCCGAGTCGTCATCGAGCGGTTTTTCAAAAGGCAGGCTGAATTATCCCCGTGGTTTTTCTTATGATTCCTCAACTGGCTACTTTTATATAGCTGACGCATATAACCACCGAATTGTTAAGACAAAAATAGACGGTACTGGCTGGGAAACTTTTGGTACTTACGCTTCTAGTAGTAACTTGATAGGGCAATTCAATTATCCTTCGGACGTCTATTACGATTCGGCTAGCGAATATTTATATATAGCTGAATCCGGTGGTTCAAGGATAGTTAAAACAAAATTTAATGGCGCTGGTTGGACGAGCTATGGCTCAAATGGGTCGGGTACTGGAAACTTTAATAATCCGTATGGAATATGGTACGACTCGGGTTCAGACTACATTTATGTTGCCGACACTAGTAACCGGCGAATTGTCAAAACCAAGATTGACGGCACCGGCTGGACGACTTATGGTAGCTTGGGATCGGGGGTAGGTAATTTTAATAGTCCAAGGGATGTTGTTTTTGATTCTGCTTCTGGAAATTTATATATCGCTGACACTAGTAATTACCGAATTGTTAAGACACAAATAGACGGCACCGGCTGGACGACGTATGGCAGCGCAGGATCGGGGGCAGGTAATTTTAATAGTCCTACGGGGATTTCTTACGATTCATCAACGGGGAATATTTATGTCGTAGATTATGGTAATTATCGTGTGGTTCGCACACTGATTGATGGTTCGGGGTGGTCGGAGTTTGGGGTTAATCATGGTAATGCCGGAGGTTATATTAGTGGAAGCTTTAATAATTTGACTGGAGGGATTTCATATGACTCTTCAACTGGCACCGTTTGGGTTGCTCAAGGATCAAATACAGCACAAAGTTACAGCCAAATTATCGGATTTACAATGGGTGGTGGTTGGACAAGCTATGGCTCAAGCGGGTCGGGAGCGGGTAATTTTTCCACGCCGTCGGCGGTGTATTACGACCAGCCTTCCGGTTATTTATATATTGCAGATAAAGACAATGAACGCATTGTAAAAACCAAGATCGACGGCACCGGTTGGACGACTTATGGCAGCTCAGGATCGGGGGTAGGTCAGTTCGCTTTAAATACTATGGATGGAATTTGGTATGACGCCGCCACTGAATATATTTACATTGCTGACACTGGGAATAACCGTATCGTCAAGACAAAAATAGACGGTACCGGCTGGACAACATATGGCAGTTATGGGACTGGGAATGGAAAATTTTCTAATCCACGCGGTATTAATTATGACTCTGCCTCTGAATATTTATATATTGCCGATTCTGGGAATAACCGTATCGTCAAGACAAAAATAGACGGCACCGGTTGGACGACTTATGGAAGTGGTGGCGCGGCGATAGATAAACTATCGTCCCCGTATGATGTTAAATACGACCCTGCCAGCGAATATTTATATATTGCCGACTATGGAAATAGCCGTGTAATTAAAACAAAAATTGATGGAACAGGGCTGACCTTTTACGGAGGCCCGGGTAACTCGAGTAGCTACAATAAAGGTGTAGGATTTTTAACCGGAATTACCGGTGTAGATTATGATGCGGCAACCGGCTATGTTTATGCAACCGCTTCGGGGACATCAGCCAATCGTATTTCAAAATTTAAAATGGATGGAAGCTATTTTGCAGCTCTTGGATCAGACGCTGGCAGTGGGATTGATGTATTTAGCGCACCGAACGGAATTGCTTATGATAGTAGCACTGGCAATTGCTACGTTATGGATTCAAGTAATAATCGAGTCGCCAGAGTTAATATTGGCGGAGATAATTGGCAATCGATCGGTAGGGGATCACTAGATTTTAATCGTTATTATGGCAGAGGCTTTTTCTATGATCAATCAGCGGATGATATATTTTTAACCAATTCTTACCCAGGCACAATTTCTAAGATGAAGTTTGGCAGTGAATCGCGCACAAATTATTTTATGACTTCTACCACAGGGCAGACAAAAGTCGGTCAAATTTCGTACCCAATAGATGTGTATTATGATAATGCCAGCGGTTATTTTTATATCCTTGATGGGTCCACCAGTCTTATTAAAACAAAAGCAGATGGCACTGGGTGGACAACGCTTGGCAGTCTTTCTTCCCCAAAAAGTGTTTGGTATGATTCTGTCTCAGATTATATCTATGTAGCAGATACCAGTAACGACAGAATTGTTAAGAGTAAGATTGATGGGACTGGTCGTGTTAATTATGGCACCGCTGGAACTGGAATCGGCAACTTTAATGATCCTCAAGGCGTGTACTACGATGCCGCCTCTGAATACCTCTATATTGCTGACACTGGGAATAACCGAATTGTCAAAACCAAGATTGACGGTACCGGCTGGACAACATATGGCACAACCGGTTCTGGTACAGGAAACTTTAACTCTCCCGGGCGCATATATTACGATGCGTCTTCAGATAATATCTATATTGCTGATATTACCAACAACAGGATTGTAAGGACTAAAATTGACGGCACCGACTGGGCAACTTTAAATGTTTTTGATACACCTAATGACGTCCAGTATGATTCGTCTACGGGATACTTGTATGTTCCATTAGCAAGAGGAAATGTACTTAAAACAAAATGGGATACATATAGTTCATATTCAACTACCTTATCGGCTAGCAACAAAGTCTTGCTTCAGTCTCAGGGGGACGGTATGAGGCTTGAGATGGATCCTTTAACTTCAAGGATTGTTTTTTATCCAGTATATAATACGAACAAGGATATATATGTCAAATCAGATGCTTTAAACACCTCTGGTGATACTTGGACTAAAATTGATGCTTACTGGAATCAGCCTGCGGGTCAATTGAAACTTGTCGTTGACGATACCGAATATGTAGGAACGGGAACTTGGGATCTACCGAGTTATGGCGACAATTTTTATGTTGGCTCAAATACAGCTGGCACAGAAACTCTCGGGGGATCAATTGACAATCTACGACTTATGGATATTTACGAAGATTCGGATATGCCGACCAATCCAACTACTGTTCATGGTTATTCTGCTACAAATAAGTCAATAGAGTTAACGAATGACCAGTGGTACACCTACACGACCACAGGACCGTATTTCGAGTGGTCGGGGGCGGCTGATGTCGGCTCGGGTATTTCTGGTTATTATGTTTATTTTGGAACAAATGGATCTGCTAACCCAATAACACAGGGTACATTTCAAGAGGCGGCGACCTATCAAAACACTACTAACCTAACAACGGGTCAGACTTATTATTTGCGAGTTTCAGCAAAAGATAACTCCAACCATTCGGCAGTCGGAACAACATTATTTACCTACAAATATGATGTTGATCCTCCAAGTCCGCCAGACCATGTAGATGTGAATCCGCTTGGATGTTCAACCGCGGCAAGCTACACAATGAGTTGGGATGAGCCTAGCGGCGGTAATTCTGGGGTGATGGGCTACGAGTATAAAAATGGACCTGACGGAGAAGTAGCATATATTACAGAAAGACAGGCTGTTGTCAGCCATTATCAAGATAATGGTAACTTCTTTTATGTAAGAACTAAAAATAATGCTGGAAGTGTATCAAACTGGCAATCCGCAACTTATTGTTATGCTACGGATGCTGGGCCACCAACTAATCCGACAACAGTTGAAGGTAAAAATACCTCTGGTGGATCAGTTACTCTAACTAGTGGAAACTGGTATAATTACTCGAGTCCTTACTTCAGTTGGAATGATGGCACTGATGACACTGGCATAGCAGGGTATTATGTATATTTTGGAATTTCTGCTGTTGCCGATCCGGCAACCGACGGAGTTTATCAAGCCGGAAAAACATACACTGCTACAGCCTCAAGCTCTGGGCAAAACTACTATTTAAGAATAAAAGCAAAGGATCTGGCAGGTAATGCTGCGGCAACGACTTGGGAGGCATTTAATTATCGATATTCGACTGAAGCGCCTGAAAACCCGACAAATCTAACGGTTTTATCGTCTCAAGGAAGTTCTACAAATTTGACTACTGCTACTTGGTACAATCATGCTCATCCATATTTCGAATGGTCGGGTGCCGGAGGGGGGCAGGGAGTCCAGGGTTATTATGTTTATTTTGGCACAACCGAAGGAGCGGATCCTCTGAACGATGGAGTATTTCAGGTTGCCAATACTTATTCGCCGACGACTATGAATTCAGGCTCAACTTATTATTTAAAAATTAAAGCCAAGGATAATGCTGGTAACCCTGCGAGTGCAACTTGGTCGCCGTTTAATTATAAATATGACGGTACGGCTCCCGAAATCCCCGAATTTATTTCAGTTGATCCTAAAAACTGTTCAACAACAACAAGCTTCACTCTAAGCTGGGATGCGGTTACTGACGGGCAATCGGGGCTTGCTGGTTATGACTATAAAAAGGGTAGTTCTGGTTCGGTGGTTGAGACAGATGAGCATTCGATAGCCGTGACTGCCTACCAAGAGGGCGATAACATTTTCTATGCCAGAAGCAAAGATAATGCAGGTAATACATCTTCTTGGCAAACTGGTGTATTTTGCTCGACTGGAACTGTTCACGTGACTAGTGGTCCTCAAGCCGAAGCAGGTCCTTCTTCGCTTGAAGTATCGTGGGTAACTGACAAGAAATCAACCTCTTATGTGCAGGTATATGAAGGTAATACTTATATATCGGAACAAGGTCATACATCGTATTCGACTGCTCACTCAGTGCAAACGGTCGGTCTAAAGCCAGAGAAAGAATATCGATATAAATTAGTTTGGACAGACGAAAATGGTAATTTAGGTGAAAGTGAGTGGAATACAGCGGATACTGCTATCGCTCCAGTAGTGAAGGAGATCAGAGCAGACGTAACCGATCCTCGGACAGCACTTGTTTCGTGGCAAACTACATATGTTTCTACTTCAGAATTACAATTTGTGGACGGTACTAGAGAAGCTATAAAATCTGGAACTGGTACTGATTTTTCACAAAAAATTGACAATCTCGAACCAGGAAAGAATTATCAAATTAGAATCAAATCCATCTCCGACGATGGAACTGAATTTTTTGGTCAAGACGTGATAGAGACTCCACCACTTCCGACAATTTCAAATCTTAGAATGGAGTCAGACAATAAAGGTTCAAGTGTAAAGATTAAGGCTGATTGGATTACCAATACTGAAACTACCCAAAGTCTTTTTTACGGATTAAAGGGAGAATCCAAAAAAGAAGTTTCATCTAGCGAGAAAAAGATAGAGCATAGCCTGGAAATTTCGGGCCTTCAAGATCAGACCGAGTATGAAATATATGTTTCTGGAGCAGATAAGTATGGCAATGTCATCAATTCCGAAGTAAGAACATTTACTACTCCTATTGATACTAGACCGCCACAGATTTCCGAAATCACTACTGAGAGCTCAAACGTAGGATTAAACAAACTTGATAAAGCCCAAATAGCTGTATCGTGGAAGACTGACGAGCCTGCCTCTAGTTATATCGAATATTCTGAAGGCATTAGTGGCGATGATTACTCTAGCAAAACAACCGAGGACAAGAACTACTCCACGAGTCGTGTGATTATTATTCCTGACTTAGATCCAAATCGAGCCTATCATATGAGGGTTGTGTCTACTGACAAAGCAGGAAACGTTACTAAATCAGAGGATGTTTCGGTTGTTCCTGGAGAAGTACCGCGATCACTCTTGAAAGTATTGTTATCAACTTTTGAGAATGTGTTTGGTTGGTTGGGGAACTTGATTTAATATGTTTAGCTAGTTGTTTTCGAATGAGAATAACTTATTGAGTTATTTTAATCCATTAATTATAAATCTTACGATATTCTTTTTGTAACTTGTTAAATCATATTTTTTCGAGTTAATTTCTAGGAGCATGACCTGAGAAACAATTACGCTGAGTATCAAACCAGCAAATTCCATCGTTTTAAAATCAGTGTGAAATTCTTTTTTCCTTTGACCTTCGTCCAGTATTTCCTTCAGAGTTCTGTGAAAGTGATTATCCTCCATTTTGCCAATGAGATTGTTTTGTGAAATAGAAAATTCAAAAATTGCCAATAATCCTAGCCTCTGATTGTCCATATTGCCATTTACCAGAAGATTAAGAGCTCTCTCGAGTTTAGCCTCAGCAGAAAAAGTATCTTGTATAGAAGACTCATATATTTGTTTGAATTCTAGACCCAACAAATCCATAACGCTTTTGAAAATATCTTCTTTGGAAGAAAAGTGATGATAAACAGTTCCTTTTACTACATTAGCCTTCGCTGCAATCATATCAACGGTTGACCTGTCGAAACCATGCCGAGCAAAAATCCTTTTTGCTCCTAAAAGAATTTTTTTTCTACTGGACTTATAGATCCTTTTATTCAATTTGGGCATTAGGAAATATATATCATATATTGCATAAATAATAAATATTCCCATATAAAAAAAATAATGAACAGGCGGGGTAGGGAGTTTGCTTATTACCGACTGATAAGTATAATATAAACAGAATGGGAGGGCGTATTTATAAGGTTGTTTACAGGACGAAAACTGTTGGCCGTAGGTTTAGCCGTGCCTTTGGTAATCTTTTTTTTGATGCTATCCAGGTAGTAAAAGTTTTATTCAAAATTAGGCGTTGCCCTGAAAAATTTTTGTCTAAATTTTTAATATTAGCATGCCTAATCTCAATGGCTGTTTTAGTTTATGTTTATCCGTCGTCTGCAAATAGCAAATCTTATTCGATAACTACAAAAGAAGATTGGGAGGGAGGCACTCTTTCTAATCTTATAACTACTGATGCTCCCGGGGATCTTAAACTTGCTTCGGGTGGAACACTTTCTCATCAGGCTTGGCAAGACCCTCCAAATACTGTTGGCTCTGGTGCAGCTGCTTCGGATGGGACAGATATTTATTTGCTCCGGGGTAATTACGATATTAATTTTTATAAGTATTCGAGTGCAAAAAATACTTGGTCGACATTGGCTGACGCTCCAGTGCAGGTTGGCCAAAGTAGTGCGCTTACTTATGATAACAGCGGTCATTTTTATGCTTTTTTTGGTAGAAATACTCGCCAGTTTTATAAATACACAATCGCAACAAATTCTTGGACTGCTCTGGGTGACTTGCCCGACACGGTTAATATTGGTTCAAATATGGTGTTTACTAACGGCAAGTTGTATATCTTGCGCTCAAACGCAACGACTGATTTTTGGTCATATACAATCGAAACAGGCGCTTGGGCAACCCTCAAGGCAACGCCTGCTACATTTACAACCGCAAACGGATTTGTGACAGATGGGACTTATATTTATGCCTGTCGAGGTAATACTTTATGGTATAGGTACAACATCGCTTCAAATATTTGGGAGGCAATGACGACAGTTCTGCCAATTTCTCTAGCAGAGCAAACAGATTTTGTTTTGAGAAATGGAAGTATTTATTTTGCCGCACCCAGCTCTGCAACATATTACAAGTGTGAACTTAGTGGTTTGGCTTGTACCGGAAATGCGTGGACAACGGCTACAACACTTCCTGCCGCAACTCGTTATAGCAACGCTGTCTACAATGCATCCGATGATTATATTTATATTTTTCGTGGTAATAGTACTTACGATTTTTGGAAATATAGGCCCGGGGAGAGCAAAGTTGCTGGTCCTCAAATTTTTCCGCAAAACTTTACTACTGGAGGAGATATTGTTTACGGTGGAGGCGACACGGTCTATGGCTTGAAGGGAGCAGCAGCAGCCAATGGTTTTTATTCATATTCGATTGCCTCAGGCACATGGACACTCAAATCAGTCACTGGCTTGCCAACCCTCAGCAATGATGCAAAGACTGTAAAAGCGGGGGATAAGATTTATACATCATCGGCAGCAAGTACTGCCTTCACAGCTTACGACACTACCAATGATGCGGCTGGTTGGGTAGCTAAAGCGGTTTCTCCGGGGGCTTTCGGAGCAGGTACATCATTTACGTATCTCGGTGGGGATCTTATCTATGCGATGAGAGGTGCGGGTACTGTAAGTTTCTATGCCTACAGCATTTCAAATAATAACTGGTCAACATTTGACCCAGCCGATCTGCCAGCTGGTCTCGCACCAAGCATTGGTGCCCGCACTGTGACTAATGGTACTGAAATATTTGCGACAATGGGTAATGGAAGTAGTAAATTTTATAAGTATGAAGCCCAAAGCAATACTTGGGAAGAGAAGACTCAGCTTCCATTTGGCGCATATTATGGAACGGATCTGACATATTACAACGGAAAAATTTATGCAATCGATGGAAACTATCGGTCCGGACTATACGAATATGATATTTCAGCAAATAGTTGGAGAAAATTAGCCGACCTTCAGACCAGAACGAATCTAAATAATGGAATGTGGTCAGGAAGTTCTATCGAATACGTAGGAAACAATGATCTGATGATCACTTTCGGGGCATCAAATATGGTTTTCTTTTATGATGTTGATTCAAATACTTTTGCTTCCAGCGGATCTTACGAGTCAGCTTCAATCGACTTGGGAAATGTTTCAGCTTGGGGCTCGCTAACTGTAGCCAAGACAACTCCGAGTGGAACTTCGGTTGTGGTTGAGACCAAAACTAGTGCCGACAACACCAATTGGCCTGAAAATTGGACTGCAGTATCTGGCACAACTATTGGATCTGACATTAATCGGTATGTAAAAATAAAGATTACTTTGAACGCAAATGGTGATAGAACACTTGCTCCGACAGTCAGCTCTCTAACC
The DNA here is from genome assembly GCA_964487045.1 of uncultured Candidatus Saccharibacteria bacterium. Classification (GTDB taxonomy): domain Bacteria; phylum Patescibacteriota; class UBA1384; order UBA1384; family DTJR01; genus JBDRAU01. The sequence goes on from CAZAOT010000001.1 coordinate 79,730, forward strand.
TTAAATTATAATCCCGATGATGTTGATCCAACTAATCCTCAGCAGGGTTCATTCACGGGACTTTCAGCAGAGGGGGGCACTGCGATAACGTCAACGACTGCGTACAGACACGAACATCCTTATTTCAGCTGGTCTGCAGGCGCTGATGCTGATTCTTATGTAGAAGGATATTATGTGTATTTTGGTTCTAATCAATCAGCGGATCCACAAGTAGATGGAGTGTATCAAACAGCTACAAATTACAAAGTAAATGACAAGATTGCCGTTGGGAACAACTATTTATTAGTTAAAACCAAGGACCAGGCTGGAAATATTACCGATAGTGCTGTCCAAGGGTTTATCTATAATTATATAGGAGCTACGCCTGCTACCTCGACTTTGTCTTCTGACGCGGATTTTAACGCTGGAGACAAAACTAACCTTAGTGTCTCATCGGATAGCTTTGCGTTAGAGTCAAAAGCTGGCTTTTGGCAACAACAAAAGCTTTCTGTTTTTCCAGCCACGAGCGCTGCAGGAGCATCGATTATTAAGAAGGGTAATAAGCTCTATGCTACTCGCGGCTCGACAAATGCTTTTTATTCCTATGATTATGATACAGATACTTGGGCAACACTAACGAGTACTAATCTAGGAGCTATGACAACCAACGGAGGCCTGGTCGACGGTCCTGGAAATTATATTTACGCATACCGTGGTAGCACTAGCGCATCATTCTATAGATATGACGTGACAGATGATGCAGCTGGTTGGAGTGATGCCGATGCGGATGATGTGCCTGCTGCGCTAGGCGCTGGCTGCAATTCAACTTATGATGGCTCTAGATATATTTATATGTTTAAGGGCAACTCAAATGTTTTTTATAGGTTTGATCCTCAGGGCGACTCTAATGGGACCTGGGAATCAATGGAGCCGGTAAATTTTGGGACAAACACAGCAAATAACACAGTCGCTGACGGAGGCCAGCTTGTCCATGACGGAAGCGGAACTATATATGCAATTCAGGGAGGTCATTATCCTGGCGGATTTGCCAAATATACTATTTCAAGTGATACATGGACGCCGTTAAACTTTATTCCTGTTGGACCGTCAAGTGGTGCTTCTATGGTATGGGATTCTACAACTTCAAAAATATTATTAATTCCGGGCTATTCACGTGAATATTTATATAGTTATAACCCAGCAAATTCTTCCTGGACAAAGCTCAGTGATGCCCCGATGACTTTTACGACAGGTACATCGGCTACAATTTCAGGCGACTACATGTATGTAATCAAGGGAAATAGCACAGGGTTCTATCGCTATAGAATTTCCAAAAATTCATGGGAAATGCCAAGCTTTAATTTATTTGGAACGAATTTTCAGGGTGGATCGTCTTTCGCCTCTATTACGGGCGCGTTTGTTTTAAAAGGTGATGGCGATAATTTCTATTTAAACAGAGGTAATCTCGATACTAGGTTCATAAGGTATAATTCAAGAACAGGCGCCAGTAACCAAATGCCATCACTTCCAAGTGCTTCCAACCAATATTCTCTGCAAGTTTATGACGATGATCGAAATGATATATACTATTATTCAACCGCAGACAGTACCTTCTATAAATATGATATTGATACTGAATCATGGGAGAAGATTGCTACGGATCTTTTGCCGCAAGCGCCAGCAGCTGGATCTTCTTTTGTTTATGACGGCTCTACTTATATATACTATTTTAGAGGCGGAACAGTTTGGTACAGATATAATATTACTGCCGATGCAGGCTCGAGATGGTCAACAGCACTGCCTACAACCGGAATGTCAACTCTGGGTTACGGTTCAGATACAGTCATCAAAGATGGGTTTGTTTATGCTAATAGAGGATCGGTTGGAAATCCCAATGAATTTCGAAAGTTTGACCTGAGTCAATTACCTTCAGGTTCATGGTCCAATTTAACATCGATTCCTTATCCGGTCGGATACGATGGATTTTTAGAGGACGGTGGAAATGGCAAGCTCTATATACTAGCTGCCCATAACACTAATAGATTTTACGAGTATACAATTGGTACTGACTCCTGGGCTCAGGTGGCAAATTTTCCAGGAGTTGCATATCAAGGTTCGGCTGGTGCCTCCGATAAATTAAGTAAGATCTTTGCAATCTCTGGAAACGGAACTGGTTCGTATGCAGATGGTCTTTATAGCTATGTAATACAATCAGCAACATCTTCGTTTAAAGAAGAGGGAAATTTCATTTCTCCATCAATCGAACTCTCTGGAGCATACAAATTCGCTAATCTTACGCTAAATTACGAAGAAAAAAATAACACAACCGTCACTGTGTATACTCAAACTTCGGCAAACGGAGCAAGCTGGAGTGATTGGTCGCAGGCCACTAATATGAAGAGCTATGGCTTATCCGAGTTGGCTCACCAATATCAAATTAATTCACCGCTTGCCAGATATATAAAAATAAAAGTTGAGTTAGTTTCTGGCGATGGGGTACTGTCACCGTCAATCAGCCAAATAGATATAAATTACTATCAAGACAATACGAAACCAACAAACCCGCAAGCGTTATCGCAGGCAAAATCTGCTAAAGTTTCCGGTAGTGATATTACAAGCGGAATGGATAAATGGTACAATTTCCCGTCAGCTTACTTCGCAATGCCAGAATCGGAGGCTGCAAATGGTGCATCAGATGGCGCAAACGGCTCCGGAGTAGCAGGATATTATATATATATGGGAACGAGTTCAGACGCTGTTCCTTCTCAAAGTCGGGGTATCGCCAATCAAGTTGGTGAAGCAAATCTTCATTATCAGACAGATCTTGATCTTGAATTATCCGTGGATAGCTCTGCGCTTGAAACAGGTAAAACATATTATCTCTTGACGCAATCTAAGGACGCAGCTGGCAATGTGGCTGAAGCTATAAAAACATTGTTTATTTATAGATTTGATTCAACTGCTCCTTCAGCGCCGGCATCTGTTAATGCGACACAAAATGATCAAAAAACCCAATTTAACTTTACATGGCCTGCGCAGGGCGCGGAAGGAGGAGCGGCCGATGTTGATCCAAACGATTCTGACTCTCTGATTAACCCCTCTGGTTTAGCTGGTTATAAATATAAGACTGGAGCTGCATGGTCGTCATTAATCACTGAGTCAACTGTAAGTATTTCAAATAATCAAAATTTAGCAGGGGAGAATACTTTTCACTTGATAGCAATTGACAATGCAGGTAACGAATCAAGTGAAGCGACAGTTAAGTTTTATATCGCTCCGACCCAACCGCAAAATTTAAGTGCCTTGCCGGTTACATCGGCTCAAAATCCATCTGAAACTAACAACTTTAAGTTTGTCTGGGAAGCTCCAACGTCAATGAATGGCAGTATAAAGCAGTATCGCTATTCGGTTAACGCACCGCCAACCGCTTTGAATACCGTTAATCAGGTTATTACAGGTACGACGCTAGGCTGGGGTGCTTACGCAACCCAACAGGGCAAGAACACGCTATATATTGTTGCTGAAGGCGATTGGGGTGGAAGCAATATTAATTACGATGCCTATGCAACCCTTGATTTTTATATCGAAACGCCCGCACCAAATCCTCCCGAAAACTTATCGGTTACAGACAGCTCTAACAGATCCAGCTCTGACTATAGATTGACTGTGGTTTGGAGTGAGCCAAAGACTGGCGAGGAGCCAGAAAATTATGTGGTAAAGCGATCAACTGATAATCAAAGTTTTTCGGAGGTTGGTACTACTTCTTCAACCGGGTTTCTGGATTCGGACTTGGAAGGAGATAAGACTTATTATTATAAAGTTTTTTCAAAAGATTCTGCAGGTGCACTTTCTGAAGATCAAGGCTCAAACGGTACGGTATCTAAGAAACCGACCGGAAAATATTCCACTCCACCAACGATCGCAGAATCATCAATTCATTCAGTAGCAGGAGCATCAACCGTTGAAATTAACTGGGTTACTAATCGTGCATCGGACTCATTTGTTGAATATGGTACAACTGAGGCTCTTGGGCAGACTTACGGACAAAGAGAAGAGGTTACGGAACATAAGGTTAAGATTGATGGGCTAAAGGCTGGCAACAAGTATTATTTCAAAGCCCAGAGCTTGGATCCGGGTGATTTGAGAGACTACTCACAGACAGTTGGATATTCTGAGGTTCATGAGTTTGAAACAACGGCTGCTCCTACATTATCGAGCGTATCTTTCTCGAACATTACTACAAGTTCGGCGATTATGAGTTTTGATACTAATAAAACTTCAACTGCGAAAATACAATATGGGACATCGACAGAGTATGGAAAAGAAATTGTTGATTCGTCAGGATCTGGAACTACTAAGCACACCGTTCTCCTTGAGGATTTACAGGATGGGACAACGTATCAGCTAAAAGTGACAATTACAGATGAAGAAAATAATATCGTTGATTCTCCGGGTCATGCTTTTACCACAAGGGCAAAGCCAAAAATTGAGGCAATGAATATTGAGCCGATCAAAGATGCGTCCGATACGTCCGTCAAAGTCACTTGCGTCGCTAATGTCGAGGTAGCGTTCTCAGTTCAATATAGTCCATCTACTGATTCGGCGAAAAAAGAAGTAGCAACTGCTGAATTTAAGAAAGTGCACGAATTCACAGTCAATGGCTTGTCTGACCAGAGTAAATATTCTTTTCAGGCAATTGCTAGAGATCAACTTGGGAATGAGGTAAAGTCCGAAGTCAAAACATTTGATACACCAAACGACTCAAGACCACCTGCCATTACTGATATCTCGACTGAGAGTTCGAATGTGGGTCTTAATAAGCAGGACAAGGCGCAAATTGTTGTTGCTTGGAAAACTGATGAGCCTACGACTAGCATGATTGAATATGGCGAAGGAATGTCTGGAACGGATTACAGCCAGAAGACTAAAGAAGACGCAACCATGACCAATTCCCACCTTGTAATTATTTCAGATCTTGAGCCAAGCCAAGCTTATCACATAAGGATTTCGTCTACGGATAAGGGAGGGAATAATACTAAATCAGAGGATATTTCGGTTGTTCCTGGCGAAGTTCCAAAATCTGTCTTACAGATGCTACTTAATACTTTTAAAGATGTTTTTGGATGGATGGGAAAGTTGATATAGGTTAGAGGTAAATTTGATATTCTGGTATAATAAATGGGAAATAGGAGGGCTTTGTCTACACACGAAGCAGTTATTGAAGTAAAAGGGCTGGAAAAAACTTTTAAAGTTGGTCCGAACGAAATAAAAGCTCTTAGAGGGGTTGATTTAACGATTAAATCAACAGAATTTATTATTATATTCGGGCCTTCGGGCTGTGGTAAGACGACAATGATGAATATTATTGCCGGCATAGATACTCCTACAAAAGGTTCGGTAAAAGTTAGGGGAACTGACATATTTGCACTGAAAGAGGAAAAGAGAGGGATTTTTAGATCTGAAAAAATCGGAATTATTCACCAGATGGCTTACTGGGCTAAATCGCTAAATGTCCTACAAAACGTAGCTCTTCCTCTAATTATTGAAGGCCAAAAGGAAAAGATGGCAATAGAGCGAGCCGAGAAAGTTCTTCGAGAGCTTGGACTAGAGGAATTAGCTGGTCAACGACCAACTCAGCTTTCTGGGGGTCAGCAGCAGAAAATAGGTTTTGCCAGGGCGCTTATTACTAGCCCCTGGATTATTTTTGCAGACGAGCCCACTGGAAACCTAGACTCAAAGTCGGCTGAAGAAATTATGAAGTTATTTAAAATGTTAAATGAGAAATATAAAAGGACAATTATTCTGGTTACACACAACAAAGACTACTGGGGGCTGGGGACCAGAAGAATTGAAATGAAAGACGGTGTAATTTCTAAAGACGTGAAGCATGGATAGAAAATTTTTAGTTAAATTTGCATTTAAGAATCTGATGATGCATAAGTCAAGAACAGTTTTGACTGTGCTTGGTGTGACGGTGGGTATATCAGCGATAGTCTTTTTAGTCGCATTTGCCTTCGGAATCGAAAGGCTGGTTACAAGTGAAGTTACTAAGGGAAATGCATATAAGTTGATCGATGTTGGTACTGGAAGCGTGCAAGCGCTTAGAATTAACGAAGAAACTATCAACCAGCTCAAACAAATATCTGGAGTCAAGTCGATTGAGCCTACCCTTAATATTGGGGCGAAAGCCAAGGATAAAGATCGTACAACAGATGTCACTTTTTCAGGTACAAGCGATAAATATCTCGAATGGAGTGGCCTTGCTACACGTTGGGGAACGGGCTTAGAAAAGACTAAAACCGGTAAGCCGATTTTAGTTAATAGTGCTTTCTTAAAATTTATGCCTTCATACAATAATCAGACTATCTTGGGGCAAGAAGTTAGCTTTGATTTAGTGATTCCTAAGGAGCTGACTTCAGAGGATGCCAAGAAAGCCACCGACGCAAAATTTACAATTGTTGGTGTTGTACCTGATGGTGCGATTGCGACTGTCTATGCCAGGTACGGCGATGTCTTGGAGCTCGGGGCTAAGAATTTTTCGCAGATAAAAGTTGAATCTCAAACTGACGATAAGGTTAAAATCGACACAATTAGAAAGCAAATTGAAAACCTTGGTTACAAAACTCAGTACGTAGGGGATACTGTCGCGCAGATTGAACAAATCTTTCAAATTTTCAAAATTATTTTGGGAAGTTTCGGCCTGATCGCTCTGATTGTCGCTGCACTTGGTATGTTTAATACTTTGACTATTTCACTTTTGGAAAGAACCAAAGAAGTGGCTCTTCTAAAAATTCTTGGAATGCGCCGAAAAGACATTTCCTCAATATTCTTAACCGAAGCAATTTCAATTGGCGTCTTTGGCGGCGTGGTCGGTGTATTTACTGGATATTTAATCGGTCTCGGAGCTAACTCCTTGTTTAATTATTTTGCTACTCGTGCCGGAGGGGAATCAGTAGACGTATTTATGTTCCCAATTTGGTTTATGCTCGCGATTTGGGCTTTTGCGATTTTACTTGGCATAATAACCGGTATCTATCCAGCTCGAAGAGCCTCCAAAGTCGATGCTCTTGATGTTCTAAGGTACGAGTAATTTTTATAAAAAAGAAGGCGAACGTCCCCGGAGGGTCGTTCGCCTTAGAAGCGCCCTGAAGGCTGCGTGTCAGCCTTTCTTGCCGTACTTGATGTAGTTCGGGCAGAGATGCTGCGGCAGAGTGCCTTCGCGGACCTCTGACTTGTAACCGTCGCGGAGGCTGCCGTGGTAGCCGTAGTTGCGAAGCAGTAGCAGCCTCGCCTCTGGATCGGCGAGGAGAGTTGCCATCGGGATGGCGTGCTGCCTGGTGCAGCCCAGGCAGTAAATCGGTACGTCGCCCTCGCCGAAGCAGCCAGTGATCCATGAATCGGTCTGGTCCCAGTACAGGGGTTCGTACCTGTCGCTACTCGTCAGATACCGGGTCGCCAGCTTGTAAGGTAGGGCGAATTTCGCGAAGCGCTCAGGCAGAAATGAGAGATCCTGAAAGATGATCGTTTCGTTCATCGCCGCGATGCCGTTGCCGGCTGCGACGCTGAACTGTCTGAGGCTCGTGAGCACGGTCGTCTCGTTGTCTTGTAGCTCGGCTGAGAGCACAATCGCGCGGCTCGGCACCGAAAAGTAGGCGCCATCATCGAGAAAGCCCTGACCGATGAAGTATGGTCTCATCGGCCTGCCAGAGAGTCCCATGCAGATCTGAACTGAGTTCGATGTTAGGTCCTCTCTGAAATGAATGATTGGTGTCGGATCAAGATCAAGAATCTCTTGTGGCACTTCGACTCTTGTCCGGTCATGCCAACCAAAGTCGGGGATCGGCTCGAAGATCAGCGAGCCCTTAGACGTCTGGTAGCAGATTGTCCCGCGATGCCGATCGCAGACTCCGCGATTCCTGTCCGTCTTGCGAACGTGCAACTTCATGCTTACTTCCGAGACTTTGTTCATACTTCTCCCTATCCCTTGCGGGAGAGCGGTTTTCGCCGGAGTCGCTCACTCCATATTAAGGTGCGTCGTGTCCTTGTCTCAAGACAGGGAAACGCTAAATATTATCAAATTATGGATCGAAAATCAAGTATCTTAACTGGTAAAAGTAAAGAGAACTTGACAGTCAGACGCCAGCTATGATATTTTTGATTCTTGGCAGTGTCTCGCCTCGATTTCCCCCTTCGGGCAGACACTGCCTATAAACTAAGCAAGTCCCATATATCTCAATCTCTTGCAATATTCCTAATCTAGGAAATCTGCAAATAGATATCGATACTACGGGACTTCCGGAATTGCTTCCTGCCTTGGAGCGCAATTCACGGAGCGGAGGACATATGAACATAAAGCCTTTATCTAATAGGGTTTTGCTAAAAGCTTTAGAGGCCGAGCAAAAGACAGCCTCAGGAATAATTTTGCCGGAATCAGCTCAGGAGAAAAAACAAGAAGCTGAAGTTATTGCGATAGGAGATGGACTATTTGTAGATGGCAAGAAACAGGAGATGTCGGTTAAAGTAGGTGACGTGGTTATTTATTCAAAATATTCCGGTGATGAGATCAAGCTCGATGGACAAGAATATACCTTGATCGAAGAGGACAAAATATTAGCAATTGTAGAAAAATAACGGAGGAAATATGGCAAAGGAAATAAAATTTTCTGAAGATGCGAGAGCCGGCCTTCGCAAAGGACTCGACAAGCTGGCAAATACCGTGAAAGTGACGCTTGGACCAAAGGGTCGTAACGTTGTGCTCGATAAAGGTTTTGGTAGTCCAACGATTACGAATGATGGAGTGACTATTGCCAAAGAAATTGAGCTTAATGATAAATTTGAAAATCTAGGTGCTCAGCTTATCAAGGAAGTAGCCGAAAAAACCAATGACGTCGCCGGAGACGGGACAACAACCGCAACAGTCCTGGCACAGGCGATGGTCAATGAAGGGCTCAAGAACATCGCTGCAGGGGCTAATCCAATGGCATTAAGACGTGGGATTGATAAAGCGACACAAAAAGCTGTCGAGACCCTCAAGGCTAACTCGAAGCCTGTTTCTGGCAAAGAAGAGATCGCCCAGGTTGCCTCAATTTCGGCTGACAACAGAGAAGTGGGAGAGCTGATTGCAGAAGTGATGGATATGGTTGGACGTGATGGCGTTATCACCGTTGAAGAAGGCCAATCAATTGGCATTGAAAAAGAAGTTGTCGAAGGAATGCAGTTTGACCAGGGATTTATCTCTGCTTATATGGTTTCTGACACTACAAGAATGGAAGCCGAGATAACAGATCCGGCCATTCTACTTACCGATAAGAAAATTTCATCTGCCCAGGAAATTGTGCCGATTCTAGAGAAAGTTGTCGCGTCAGGCAAGAAGGAATTAGTTATAATTGCTGATGATGTTGATGGCGAAGCATTGACAACTTTAGTTCTAAACAAATTAAGAGGTGTCTTCAATACTCTTTGTATCAAAGCTCCTGGTTATGGAGATCGAAAGAAAGAAATGCTTTCTGATCTAGCGATCTTAACTGGCGGAACTGTAGTCACGGATGAAACAGGTATGAAGCTTGATGATCCAGGGATTGAGGAAATGCTCGGCCATGCTCGAAAAATAGTTTCAGACAAGGATAAAACTATTATTGTCGAAGGTAAGGGCGATGCCAACGAGATTAAGGAAAGAATTAAGCAGTTAAAAACTCAAATTGAAAAAACTGAGAGCGAATTCGACCGGGAGAAACTGCAAGAGAGAATGGCTAAGCTTTCGGGAGGAGTTGGGGTTGTCAAGGTTGGGGCTGCTACCGAAGTTGAGCTTAAAGAAAAGAAACATCGAATCGAAGATGCTCTTTCAGCCACCAAAGCCGCTGTTGAAGAAGGAATTGTTTCTGGAGGCGGAGTCGCTCTTGTCGATGCTATAAAGTCTTTAGAGGAAGTTAAGACTGATGATGTTGACGAACAGGTTGGGGTGAAGCTAGTTCGTAAGGCTTTAGAAGCTCCAATTCGCCAAATCGCTGAAAACGCTGGCAAAGATGGCTCGGTTATAATCGAAGAAGTTCGAAGAAAAGAAAAAGGCGTCGGATACGATGCTTCCAAAGATGAATATGTCGATATGATCAAATCTGGAATCATTGATCCACTTAAAGTGACAAGATCAGCTCTTCAGAACGCTGCCTCTGTTGCATCGTTAATTCTTACAACCGAAGCCGCTGTAGCTGAACTACCCGAGCCTGCTGCTCCAGCCGGACCACCTCAAATGCCTGGCATGGGCGGGATGGGTGGAATGGACATGGGATATTAACCTCCTGCGGAGGAATTTCTAAGTTCTAATTCCTAATTTCAAAGTAAGGAATCAAAAAAGCGCCGCAGGGCGCTTTTTTGATAATTAAAGCAAAGGGCGCGGATGAGGAGGGAACGTCCTCATCCGCGCCAGGAGAGCGAGCAGCCCTGCCTGCCGGCAGGCAGGTCGATCAGGAAAAAGGCCCGCTCGAGTAATTCTTCGGTTATTATATTGCTAATTAACTTGTAAGTCAACTATTTGGGTACTTTTTGGAAGAGCTCAAAAATTGATAGTCCGATCTGTTTGACCGATGGCCAGGCAGCCGGCAAAAGGAGGATAAATAAAATTATCCAGATGAGGTTTTTTTTGAAAAAATTTATTAGCGCGAAAACGAGAAATAAGATTATTAAAATGGCTAGCGGTAGGCGATAAACAGCAGGAATTAGTTCTAAAAGTGAATTGTAATAGTTAACGATTGTTGTCATATGATAATTCTAGCAAAAACTGGGAGCTTAAACCAGAAACCATAAATCCTAAATCCGAACAAAAATCAAATAACAAATCCTAAATTTATTTATTTGTCATTGGGTATTTTTTCGTCATTCTTGTTTTGGGTTTCGGTTTTTTTATTATGAAACCTTGTATGGACTTCCTTTAAGTGTTCGTCTGTAACATGAGTGTAAACCTGAGTTGTAGTGACATTGACGTGCCCAAGGAGGCGCTGGACTGAACGAATATCGGCGCCGCCGCGCAAAATGTCTGTCGCAAATGAGTGGCGCAGAGTGTGGGGAGTGACTTTTTTGACTATTCCGGCTTCTTTGGCGGCGCCTTGGACGATTCTTTCGACTTGCCGAGTAGTTAGGCGCTGCGTTTCTTTCTCCTGATCTTCTTTGCGCACTGTTAACACTCTGATAAAAACCGCTTCATCTTTATCTTCACGTTTTTTCAAATATTTTTTAAGTGTTTCACAGGCTGCTTCAGAGAGAAATACAATTCTTCTCTTGCCGCCTTTGCCCAAGACCGAAAATTCCCCACGCTCTAGATTTAATTGATCTATATCCATGTTCACGAGTTCGGAAACCCTGGTGCCTGTTGAAAATAGGACTTCTAGGATTGCTCTATTCCTAAGGTCCATCAAATCTGATCCGCCGTAGACCTTTAGGATCCTCTCAACTTCTCCTTTTTCTAAAAATTCAATTTCTCGCTCCGGGGTATCAGCGAGTTCTATCTTTTCTGCTGCTAGAGATTTGATATCGTTTTTGGCTAAATATTTGAGAAAGCTCCTGATCGAAATCATGTAGTAGTTGAGGGTCTTGTTGGCGAAATTTTTGCGGTGAAGCTCTAATCTCCACTTTTTAATTATCTCCAAATCTATTTCTTCTACCGATTTAACCCCTTTCTCTTTGGCAAAATCGGCGAACTTATTCAGATATGCGTCGTAGTTTCGAATTGTAAGCTGGGAGTGACCGCGCTCTAGTTCGATATATTCTAAAAATTCTCTTATGTATTTGTCCATATTTCCTCGCTAGATCCTTCGGCTCGCTTTGCTTGCTCAGGATGAAAATGATTACATTTTCATTTTACGACATTAGGTGGTTAGAAGCAAAGTTAGTCGTTTTTTGAGTGTTTGATATGTCTCCAGATATACCAAACAAGTCCAATGAGAATTAAAATGCCTATGGCATAATCGAATTTGTGAAAATAATCTTTAAGTGAGTTCCAATTTTCTCCCAGTTTAAAACCTACCCAGCCTAGGAAATAAGACCAGATCACCGATCCGATAAATGTCCAAACCGAGAACCAAAACAAGTTAACTCGCGCGATTCCGGCTGGAAAGGAAATGAAAGTTCTAATAACCGGAAGAAGTCTGCCTACAAAAACTGCTCCCATACCCCATCTACCGAACCACCGGTCTGCAATATCTAGGTCGTGCTTGCTCATCAGGATGTATTTTCCATATTTCTCGATCAATGGTCGTCCTCCTTTTGCGCCTACCCAGTAGGACAAAAGAGATCCCCAGAGGCACCCAACTCCACCGGCTATTGCGACCCAAAAAAGATTAAATTTACCAGTAGAAACTAAATATCCCGAAAAAGGCATGATAACCTCTGAGGGCAGGGGGATGTTGGCGGATTCAATGCCCATTAGAAGAACTATTCCCCAATAATCCATTGCTGAGATTGTGTTGATAACGAAATGGCTCAGTGCTGAAAGAATTGTTTCTACCATAGTGAATACTCCTAAGTTATATAAATAGTTCAAATCCAAATAAATAGAACACGGCTTCGGTAACGGCAAATGCGACCAAGAATCCACCGACGACTTGCCACAGAGTGTGTTTTTTGAGAGTAACCCTTGCCCAACCTATGATGGGAATGAGGAGAAAAAGTGGGGCGAAACGAAGTCCTCCTAAAATCGTAATTGCGGTGACTACTGAAGTTGTGACGGCTGTATGGAAGCTAATTTTCCAATAAAAAGTAATGACAGTAGTAATTATTGTCATACATAATCCAGAGAGGGTATATACGACAAACTTAAGCGGAGCTTTAAGGAAATACAGGATTGCTAAGGCAGCTACAATTGAACCGATAAAAACAACTAGATACAGCGGTCTGTCCTCTCTGTTAGTTAGGTCTAGGTCATCTACCCAACCTAATTTATAAGTAACAGCGAAAAACAAAAGTGGTAGAAATATCAAAAATGGTGCTATAAAAGTGATCCATTTCAAACCTTCGGAAAAATCTGCAGCGTACCAAAAGATTAGAAACACAAAGAAAACCGTTGCGACAAGCGGTGGAAAAAACGCCCATGAGATTATCTCAGCTACAAAATGCCTATATCTTTTTTCTGCTACTTGTTTCATGCAAACCTAATTTTCTTCAAAAACTTTATCATTGGTTTCCAGACAGCTTTATCAAGTGGCTTTTCGAAAAGCTTTATTAGTCCTATACCAAGAAGTGCCGAAACAGCTCCGCCTAGAATATCGAGCGGGAAGTGTATGCCGAGCGTGACTCTGGCAGCGCAGATTATAACTGCAAATAATAGAAACCAGTTGGCCGCTTTTTTATATCCAAAGAAATATAATCCAAAGGTTAGGGTAAAGAGGGCTGTGGCGTGATCTGAGGGAAATGAGTAGTCAGGTCTATGGAAAATCAGTTCTTTTGCTCCGATAAATGCTAAGTCTGGCCTAGGTCTGAACCAGATAGCTGGGACGACATTTTTGGTGATAATGAACCAGCTAATCAGCATGCCGGCAAAGGAAAAAGCTAAGGCTCTCTGCTCTTTTTTAACTGCAAACCATAATATTAAGAGGACTACCGGTAAAGCATAAACCAGATAAACACCTAAAAAAATAATAATCTTATCCAAGGCAGTACTTTTCCCGACGAGTGACTCGTTGAGCCAAACCAAAATACTCTGATCAATCGACAATATGTTCATGTGCTAATTGTAGCAATAAACCTAGATTGATCAATATTTTTATTGCTAGCTAGGTGTATAATTAAACTATGCTCTTAGAGTTAAGTAAGATCGCTGGTTTATCTGTAGGCTCTTTTGATGAAGGGGCCTTGGTTGGAAAAATTGTAAAACCAGTTATTAGCTATAAGGAGAAAAAAGTACTTGGGTTTGTAGTTAAGCCAAGCGGTTTTCTCGCTCAAAACAAAGTCATTTCTATTGAAGATGTAATCGATATCGACCAAAGTGGTCTTGTAGTAAGGTCGGCAGAGAGCTTGATCGATCTGGGTGAAGTTGTTCGCATGTCTGAAATTATCAAATCAAAATTTAAGCTGATTGGTCTTGGGGTGGAAAGCAAAGAAGGGAAATATCTGGGCAATGTTTATGATGCTTTGGTTGACTCGAGCTCAGGTGAGATAATTAGAATTTATGTCAGACAATTTTTGTCTGATTACGTTTTTGATCATAGCCAGATTGAGGAGATCACCTTAAAGATGGTAAAACTGCGAACAGAAAAAAGACAAAGAGCTAAGAAAACAATCGAATCATTTTCTCAGGCGAAGGCATAGCGGGATTTTAATAATAATGTTAGCCTTAGAATATGCAAAATATTTTAATTTGGGCGAGTAATATAGCCATCTTTTCTTCTTATATCGCCTATGAGTGGGCGATGATTAAGGGCAAAGCCAAGCCACATCGCACAACTCGGTTGGTTATCGCTGTCATTGTTATCTTGGGATTTCTTTCGATGTATGCCCAGGGTGATCGAGTTGTGGTGTGGTTTCTTGGAATTTGTTCGATTCAATCGATCGTAATGTTTTGATGAGTCTTAAGTATGGTATGGGCGGATGGTCTAAAACCGATATTTTGTGTTTAATGTTAGCAGTATTAGGCATAATTCTATGGAAAATCACTGATAACCCAGCCTTAGGACTTTACGCTGCTGTGACTGCCGATTTCGCGGGTATGATCCCAGCGCTTGTGAAAACCTATAAAAATCCAGCAACAGAGCATTATCTGGCATATGCTTTTGATCTTACGGCAATTCTTTTGACGGGCCTAGCGATCCGAAACGGAGGATTCAATGAATATCTTTATCCGGTTTATTTATTTTTAATAAATGGGCTGATGATGATTTTTCTGCTTAGAGATAAGCCAGTTTCTAGCTGATCGATCAGTCGAGTTACTTTTAAGTAGGTCTTTTAATTATCAACTCTTGCTCAGGGGATTCGGATAACAGATTTTCAACTATAATCTTTGAAACATAATCGGGATCCATGTAGTCTTTATAGTCAGCCGGTTTTGCCTCATCGAATAGCTTGGTTTTCATGCCACCAGGATAAACAGCGATCACTTTGATATTTGATTCCTTGAGCTCTTCCTGAAGTGACTTTGTGAAGCCACTCGCTGCAAACTTGCTAGCGCAATAAGCAGCCGAATTTGGCCGGCCGGAAAGCGCACTTGTTGAGATAATGTTCAAAATTATTCCTGAATTCTGCCTCCTCATTTCTCTAAGAGCCGCCTGAGTGCCATAGATTAATCCAAAAACATTTACCTCAAACATTTTTACAAGCCGCTTGGGCTCAATAGATTCAACTGGTGCGTGAGCAATCCAAATACCAGCATTATTAATCCAAATATCGATTTTTCCGTGTCGTTTAGCAATCTCTTGAGCAGAATTAGCGACCTTCTCTGGATCAGTGACGTCACATATTTCATATGCTGCACCTAGCTCATTTGCTGTTGCTTTGGTTTTTGGCTCATCGATATCCAAAATAATAATTTTGTTTTGTTTGCTTAGGTTTTTAGCAATCGCTTTACCTAATCCCTCACCCCCACCAGTAATGACAATTGTTTGTTTCATAATGTTTTTTATATTTGTGGTATATCGGTGCCATTTGTCTCTTGAGGTTTATTACCTCGAACAGCGAGGGTAATTAGGGCGATTAAGGCAACTCCCGCAACAACGGCGGCAATAATTCCATAAAGCTTGTTTCCTGCGCTTGAAGTTGTGTCAGTCGCAGCAGTTGTAGCTACAGGGGTTGTTATAACGGCTGGCTGCCCGATAAGTGATTCGTCTGTAGAACCTAGAGGTACTGCAGTTGCAGAAGTGAGTGATCCAATGGCAGAGTCGGTAGTTGAGCTAGTTTGGTCAGTCGTGGCAGTATCAACCCCGAAGCTATTTACTGATGATTCTGTGTTTGAAGAGCTAGTTGGTGCGGTTGGGCTAATCACAAAACTCGAATTGGTGCTTGCGCCGGATGAGGAAGTAGAACCACTTGTTTCATTAACTGGTGCGGCTGGGACTGGTGGTAGTGCGATTGAGCTATTATTTTGCGTAAGAGAGGGAGGAAGCGTATCTGCTGAAATGCTATTTTTCAGAAAATAATAAGAGCTTCCGAGCCCCGCGACGACCACTATTGCTAGTGCCGAAAATGTTATAATTCTATTTTTGTTTGACTTTGATGCCATTTTCCTCCTTATGTCTTATCTAATTAAATCTCTATCGGAGGGATTAGTCAATTATCTTATCTATCTCACTTACACCTTTAAATTTATCTGCAAACCTGTTAATATACTCGTATGTCGTTATCTATCGGAATAGTAGGGCTGCCAAATGTTGGCAAGTCGACGCTGTTTAATGCAATGCTCAAAAGTGAGCTTGCTGAGGCAGCTAATTTTGCGTTTACGACAATCGATCCTAACGTAGGAATTGTCGATGTGCCCGATAATCGCCTCGAAAAATTATCAGAAATCGAGAATTCTGATCGAATCGTACCTGCAACGGTCAAATTTATTGATATTGCCGGGATAATTGCCGGAGCACATAAAGGTGAGGGGCTTGGTAATAAATTTCTAGCTAATATTAGAGAAGTTGACGCAATTGCTATGGTTGTTCGAACTTTTGAAAATAAAGACGTGATGCATGTCTCAGGCGATATCAATCCCAAAAGTGATATTGAGACGATCATGACCGAGCTGGTGCTAGCTGATATGGAAACACTTGAGAAAAGGATACCTGCAGTTGAGAAAGAAGTAAGGGCAGACGAGAAATCAGCGGCTAAAAAGTTAGAGGCATACCATAAGGTTTCGAAAGTTTTTGAAAATTCTCGCCCAGCAATTGAGGCGGGGCTTGATGAAGAAGAGAAATTTCTTCTTAAAGAGGCAAATTTTCTGACATTAAAGCCATTTTTATACATATTTAATGTTTCGGAAGATAAGGTTGGAGAATACCCAGCCGATCTTATCGAGGCATACGAGCTCGAGGGATTGGTCAGGACTTGCCCCGTTAGAGATAGCCGACGCCTTGATGGGGGAGAAGAGTCGGGTGCTGTTCGAGAGTCGGCGTCGATCTCTAACGGGGTGAACGCGACCGTTATTTCTGCCAAAATCGAGTCAGAATTAAATTCTTTGAGCGATATAGATCGAATCGAATATCTTAGCGACCTTGGACTTGAAGAACCAGGACTTAACCGACTAATAGTATCGGCATATAAAACCTTAGGTTTGGTTTCATTCTTCACTGCAGGTCCGATGGAAGCTAGAGCTTGGACTATCAACGAAGGCGATAAAGCGCCTCGAGCAGCTGGAAAAATTCATCAAGATTTTGAAAAAAAGTTTATCAAGGCTGAAGTAGTAGCCTACGATGATTTCGTATCTCTTGGTGGCTGGAAGGCTGCTAAAGAGGCTGGTAAAGTAAGGCTCGAAGGCAAAGAATATCAGGTCAAAGAAGCTGACGTTTTGTTTATTCATCACGGGTAGGCGAAACAAAATTGTTTTTGGTATAATTCTTAGCAGAAAGTAAAGTTTGTCCCACTCCGCCCCAAGGAGGGCTTCGCGGGACTTTCGGGGCAGTTATACTGCCTCGAAACGGAGGAAAAATGACAGGACTAGGCGGACCAGCACAACCAATAGAATCAAGTGATGGCGTAAAAATCCCAGTGACAACTGGAGAGTTTCCTACTAAAGAACAATCAACGGTTCCTGAAAGAGTTATTAGTGATATCAAACCGCCTGAAGCCCCGGCTGCATCTATTCAAGTACCCGTGCAGGGCGAAGATGAAGCGATGCAAACAGCTCTAGGTAATATTGATAAAGTGGCCAAGCAGTCACAAACTGCTCCTTCGGGTTTGGAAATACGAGAAGAAAATGCTGGAGAGCCAGTTGAGATTAAAACAGATCAAGCCACACAGGATGCAGTTAGCGATTCGCTAAAAGGTAAGAGCCCGGAAAGTTTAGAGGCGCTTGTTTCAGCCGATGCAGATCCTGGACCATCATCGGAAGAATTACCTCCGGCTATGTCAGCAGAAGCACCTGCTGAACTACCTCAAGCTCCAATTGAAGCTGCAGCTCCAGAGTCTGCCCCAGTAGCTGCGCCTCCTACGGAAGAACCGGCTCCGGCACCCTTTGTTTTGCCTCCTGCTCCTACTGAGGAAGTCATAGAAGAAACCCCGCCAGATGCTGCTCCGGTGATTGGTGAACCAAGAAAGATTTCTAGAGCTGAAGAGAATCAAGGAGTTGAGAGAGTGATTGCTAACATGCAGGAATATCGAAGGCAGCGAAATCTTGCAATTGATCGCCAAAGACAGATTGCGGATCAAATTCTTGCAGAAACAGATTCGGAAAAGCAAAAAGCACTTGAGCTTGATCTTCGTCAAGTTACCAGAGAAATTGATGGGTGGAATAATGAATTGAATATATTAGCCGCTAATATGGCGTTTTATATTAATTACCGAGTTGGTCCGTCAAACCAAGAGCAGGGCCCTGGTGTGGCAGGAGGAGTAAAATAATGGAAACAATTGAAGTTTTATATATTATCCTGGGAGCGTGTGTCGTCGTAATCACTGTCACTATAGTTTGGCTTGCCAACGAAACAATGAGATTGGTGCGGTCGCTTCGCAAATCAAGCGAGGATGTAGAGTTTATGACCAGTGAATTCAAGGAAAAAGTTCTGATGGTAAGCGAGGCCTTGGATCGAGCTGGCTCGGCCGCAACGAATATTATTTCATTAGTCGAGGACGCGATTGAAGGAATTAAGGAAAAGCGTGATCAGCTTTCTGACTCGATAGGCTTAGTGACGGGAGTAGGCGAGTATTTCAAAAAACGAAAAGAAAAGTCGGATGAAAAGAAAGAAGAGCCGATAGAAGAAAAACCAAAAAAAGTTGTAAAAAAAATAAATGAACCTGTCCAGGAAAAGGTAAAAAAAGAAGAACCAGAGGAAGAAATTAAAGAAGAAGAGACTAAAAAAGCTGATGATCTTGAAGATGCCAAGCCAATCAAAAAGGAAGTGGCTGAAAAGAAATAATCTGATTTGGTTTGTAGTACTAATACTTATAGTTTTTGGCGCAGTGATTGTTTTCCGCAGGATGGATCTAAAATCCACCCAAAAACAGGCTTTGGTTGAGAATGCCTTGGCGCCTTCTGTTACAAGCACTCCAAGTGAAGCGCCTAGCGTTTTGAATATTTCTGTGCAATCAACCCGAACCATTTCGCCGGAGCTTAATTTAGACGTGCCATTTACCTCGCAGGCGCCTACTGCTAACTGGGATGCTCAACATGAAGAGAATTGCGAGGAAGCATCGCTTCTGATGGCCAATCGTTATTTTAGTTCTAGAGAAATAGATTCAGCCGAAGACGCGGAAAGTGGAATGCAGCAGATTATCGATTGGGAAAATGTTAACTTAGGTGTTTCTGATTCAATTGACGCCGAGCAAACCTCTAGAATAGTGAAAGAATTTTTAAATTTAAAATCAGAAGTTTTGACTAATCCAAGCGTAGAGCAAATCAAGCAAGCGATTTTTGATGGAAAATTAGTTCTTGTACCCGCTAGTGGCCGAGAATTAAAAAACCCATTTTTTAAGCAGCCCGGGCCGCTTTATCACATGCTTGTTATCAAGGGCTACAGTGAGAATAAATTTATTACAAATGATCCTGGTACTAGGCGCGGTGAAAACTATGTTTATGACGTAAAAACGATTTTAGACGCCAATCATGAGTGGAATGGTGGCGATGTGCTCAGTGGAAAGGCTAAAATAGTTGTCGTTTCTAAGTAACTATTAGCCTTGACTAATTGTCCGATAAGGAGTAAAATCTAACCACTTCGTTGTTCACACCATTCTCTGGAGGAAGCAAGATGTCGAGTAGTCGATTGTATTTCCGCGAAGAACCGCCGGTTGCGGAGGGTGTCTTGCCGTCGCTTGGCGGATCGGGCCTGAATATTCCGCCGGATGAGCTGGCGAGACGCCAGCGTTGTCGCGGCAATCACAAGGAGCTACCGAACCCGCAGAAGTACGGGTATCCGGTGAGCCTCGAGCACTGCGACTGTAACCGCTGCGAGGCGGTTGGGGACTGCAGCGCTCGCCTCGATGCTTTGCGTGCGATCTGCGCTGAAGCAATGGAGTTCGATAAGGAGACGATGCTCTTCTTCGCTGGATCCGAGGTCTGCCAGTCGTGCCGGTACTTCGCCGAGTGTTCTGCTCGGTCTGAGGCGCGGCGCAGTCACTGCGTTGCTCCTGAAGAGGAAAAGCCGAAGCCCAAGCGCCGACCTACGATTGAGGAGTGGCATGAGCGACATGCGCCGGCTGGCGGACCCGAGTTCTTCGGCTGGCCCTTGATCGAGTCATCGCTGGCTTGCCAGTGCTGCCCCGACTTGAAGGGTTGCCTGAAGGAAGTCGCACGCCAGAGCATGTGCGCTGACGGCAAGCCGAAGAAGGGCGATATTGAGACTCCCTTCGACCCCAGGCACCCTGCGTGTAAGGCATGTGGACACTGCGAAGCGCTTCGCGCAACGTAGGTGTGAACAACTAGAGTCTCCAAGGGTGGCGGGCCGCAAGGTCGGCCACCCGTTTACATTCTGGATATTTATAAAATTTTTGATATGATATCTCAAGTCAAAAGATAAGTTTTGGCCTCATCATCTAGTGGTTAGGATACCATGTGATGATTTTTGACAATATTGATAAGTCTGGCGTTCCACCCGCCAGACGCATCCTGGACACTGCGGGATTTTCGAGGTGGTACTCGAAAATTATTTTAAAAAAATTAAAAAATAGCTGAAGGCCCCTTCGTCTAGTGGTTAGGACGTCAGGTTCTCATCCTGGCAACGAGGGTTCGATTCCCTCAGGGGTCACCAGCTATTTTTTAATTCAGTCAGCTTGCTCTCCGTGCGGTTTGCGAGTGGAGCGCAAACCTAAATCGCTAAAGAATTCACCCTAGGGGTGTTTTTTTTGTTTATAAAATCAAAGCGGCCAGGTTCCGACTCTTTTACCCGTGGGTAAAAGAGTCGGAACCTGGCCGTGTGTGGGTCCCCAATGGCGCCGCTCGTGCATCTCATGCTTGAAGCATCTGCGCGGGCCGCCGGCGCCGGTGTCGCGCGTCTGCTTAACGCGGTCAAAGGTGGGGTTCCGTCGGAACGACGAGCCGATCGGAGGTCCATACTTCATGCTACCATCTCCTCTTGTGCTCCGGACGAACCGGAGTTAATGGGAACGAACATCCTCGGCTTTGACTAAGCTAGTCTCAGCTCAAGAATTAGTAGGCATATATTAGCAAAAATGCTCAAAATTGTCAACCCCTATAACTAAAATATATTGTCGCTTTAGCGACCCCGCTAACAAAAGTCGATTTTGCGCTTCGAGAGGCCGATTCTAGCGAAGCGATTTTCGGAGTGTCTCAGAAAGCAAAATCGTCTTTTGGGCGTGTTAGGGTGAGGAAAGTTTTGAAAACCTAGGGAATTTGCTCGCAACAAATCCCTGGGTTTTCAAATTGTCTGTTAGCTTTAGCTAACTAATTTGATATAATTAAATTAATGAAAAATAGGTTGATTTTAGGTAGTAGCTCACTTCTGACAGGACTGGCGTTATTCTTTTTTGCTCTAAAAAGCGACCCATCAGCTCAGGCTGATGTAATTGCACTTGATCCGATGGCGGCCGCGCGATTTCAAATAGTTCTCTATGGCGGTATTCTGTTAGTGCTTATTTCTTTTGTCTTTTTCGTCTTGGCTGCAACTTCGTCAAAAGACTAAAGTCTGTAAAGATAGAACCAAAAAACTGATTTTGCCGGTATAGCTTCCTCTGGGAAGCTAATTTTCTTTAAGGCTACTCCAGATGAATTTCCCGAAACGATATAAACTTCGCTAGATGCCTTCTTCTCGATAACTAATTGCCTAATTTTATACTTCTTGGCAAGTGTCTTCCCGTTTGAAAAATTATACTCGGAGTCATCGGTAATTTCCTTGTCTGAAGAATTGTAGAGTAAATTCCAGCCGATTGAAGGAGTAAGCGAGCTTTGTGAGTCAGTTGGGCTTGGGTCAAGCATTTTTTTGTCTTTATTGGAGCTGTATACGAGCGCGCCAGCATTTTGAGCAAATATTGATTGCGAGTCAGAACTTTTTATCCATTTTCCTCCAAGTAGCTGGTAAGCATCGAGGTTGTTTGATTCGAATAGATCATTTTTAGAGTTTTTTTCAAAACCAATTACACTCCAGCCCGGATAGAAAGTATATTTGCTAATATTTGATAAAGAGGTGACCGAGGGGACTGCACTAGCTGTCTGTGATGGTGAAGGCGTAGACGAAACAGAAGTAGGAGGACTAGCTATAGGCGATGTTTCGGGGGATCTGGCAATAGAACTAGTGGGAGTGGGAGTCTCCTGAAAGGCTTTTTCTACCGAAAATGGGAGCATATTGCCTGAGGAAGCATCTTGCTCAACCTTAGGATCCTTTTCTAACTCAATTAGGCTAATACTCGATATATTTATTGTGCTTTCGCCCGAGAGGAAAATATAAAAATAATTGTCTCTAAAATTATCGTCGATATTAAAATATTTTTCGACTGTCGTTTCGTCTTTAGCTTCAGAGAGGGGATAAATCAGTGCATTTGGAGAAGAAACCCCGTTTTTTTGTATCCCAAAGTTCAGGATAGAAGATGGCTGAAAAATCGCAGTAGAATAGCTGATTTTTAGATGATAAGTTTTGTCCTTGCTTAAAGCAACTTTCTGGCTCAAAAGAGTATAAGCATTGGCTTTATCATCTTGAGCGTTATTCTCAATGCGCAAAGTTGAGCTAACAACCTTAATGGAATTTAGCTCACTATTTGCTTTTTTGATCCATACGTTGCTGTTTAATGACTCTTCCTTAAAATTAACATTTTTAAGAATTTGAACTTCAGGAGAAGATATATCAGCTGAGATCAGGCGGGAAATTTGGGGTGACAGAAACAAAAGAAGTGCTAGCACACCCAAAATTGCCGCATATACAGGAAAATATTTGTTCAAATCCCGCTCCTTCAATCCTTATGCTACAAGAACATTATAGCTGATTTTGAGTAATTAATGATAGTTTAAAAATAATTTTTCTAATCTGTTATTGCAAAATCTATCATTTAGATCTAATATAGCGCTTAAGAAGTACGTTCCTTTAAGGGAGGCGATGTATCCTCAGGTAGCCGCAGCGTTTGACTAGACACTATTTCTACCGAGGTGTGTCATGTCTGGCAGAAGAAAGAAGCCGTTTGCGCAAACGGGAGGAGAGGTGCTGGTCAGGTTTACTCCACCTGCAAGTGGAGTTCCGAGGACGATTGGCGAGACCGTAGATGGTGACAAGATCGTGGTCTCGCCGAATGCGATTCGACAGGCCAAAAGGGTCTGTGAACCCAAGGGCATCAGGCCGCCATTCTATCTCTGGCTTTTGAGCGAGTACATGGGCGATAGCCACAAGATCAGGCTTCGCGGTTACGCTGTCAAGGTTAAGGCCACCCGAGGCCAGATCGACGACTTTGTCGCGAAGCGAGGCGATCCTCGTCTCCCAGACTATCTGTTCGAGAAGCGCTTTGGGCCCAAAGCCGCGATCAGGCGGCGAAAGCGCTCTCGCAAGGCGGACGAGCTTCGCCGGAAGGCGCAGCGCCTTGCGTAGGGCGTACTGACTTCTTCTTGGCCCCGGCAGTATCTGCCGGGGCCAACCTCATTATTAGATCTTATTAGGCTGTTTTGGCAAACATATTCCAAATATCTAAAACGGTACTTCCAACTGAGGGGTTTGAAGTGCCCGATGATTGCTCTTCTGGATGTGTTGTCCTAGCTTCTGACCATTCTTCCGCGGAAGTATCATCAGATGTTTCAGGTGGAGCGGAATATTGTTGCAAAAGCGTGCTGTACTCAGGAGAAGCAAAGCTTCTTGTCGCAAGGGTGAGAGCCGCGCCAGAGTTTCTAAATTTATTATTAAGAGCCTTTTGCCAAGTATCACTCAGGCGAAATAGCCCGGCCAGTTTATCGCTTTTAGAAAGTGCCTCGACAATTTGCGCCGGGGTAGATGTTTTTGGATCAATGTTGTAACGCTTCATTAACTCTTCTTTTGTGCTAACTCCTTCAGTTTGAAGAATTGTTTCAAAAAGCTGTTCACTATTATATGAAAAATATCGTGCTCTAAAATCGATCAGGCTAGATGTGTTTTGTGCACCTTCGAGGAAGTGGGCGGTCATATCGGCCACAATTTCTTGAGCTGCGTGCATTCTAAGTTCCATTACTTTTTTTGGGTCGGTTTCGCTCTGAGAAGCTACAATTAAATCGCTAATATAGTTCCTAAAAAATGGCTTGGCTATTGTTGGATTAGCAAGAAGACTCAGAATTTCTTTAAGTTCTGGAGTGTCCGAAAAAGATTCGAGTCCAGAGTGGGGATTTTTAGCCGCTTCAAGAAAGCTAGTATATTTCGGTCCCCAGATTGAGAAAGCGGCCGCGTGGGCAAATTCGTGTCTAAGTAGGAAAGCCTTATCCGCGCCTTTTTCCTTGAAGAAATTATTATAAATAAAAATATTAAATTTATTAGTTTTCTCGTCATAGGCAACATATGAATAAATATCAACGTTTTTATATTTTGCGTCTACTTCATCACCTGGAACGTCTTTGACAATGATCTCGCCATTTAGTATTCCAAGCATTTTTTCGCTTGATATCCGCTGATTTAAAATCATGCCATAAAAAGCTTCCCTGGCACTTTCAATTGTCTCAGCGGTCTGCTCAGCATTAATCTTGTTATCTATAAGCTTCTGATGAAGGGGAGCGATCAAGTTTGATTCAACTTGCATAAGTTGCTTAGCTAGTGCCTCGGGATTCTCCACTGCAAAAACATCCTGCTTACTTTCGAGGTAGTTAACGAGAACTTCTTGACTGCAGCCGGTGCGGGTGAGCGCCTTGGCTAGATTCCTTGGCTCAAGGAGAGCAGCTTCGGCCGTACGTCTTTGATTTGCGACTTCTCTTTGGAGAACTCTTTCAAACTGCTCTTCTTGATCAATTTCGGGATCAGGATTAATTCTTTCCTCGGCTCTGAGCATTCTGAGAGAAAAATCTGATTCTTGGCTGGTTGGGATTGTTTCGATTGGCTGAGGCACTTGGTCTGTGTCATTAACGCCAGGAGACTCCATCGAAAAATCATCTTTTGAGCTATCTAATGTTGGTTCCTTCTCAGCGTTATCCATTTAGGCCTTTTTATTGCCAGCTGAAGATATATCTCCGATTTGCTGGTCAAATGATTTTCCATCTTTGGTCTCAGCGGATAGGATTGATTGGGCCTGTTTTTGATCGGAATCTATCTGATCAATGGATTTCATCGATTCATCCTCGTCTGTTTCAGGAACTTCTTTCTGATCATCTGGCTTTAGGGCGCTTGCCGGTTTTGTTACGGCAACTTCAGCGATTTGTCCCTCGATCGTTTTTCCTTCCTTGGTCTGTCCGGCCAAAATCCCACCAATCTGCTCGCTGATATGCGTGTCGAGTTGCTCTACAGCTTGAGTTGGATTACTTACGACGGTTTGCTCTTTTATCCCTGCCATCTTCATCTCGTCAATGGTGTTAACAACCTCTTCTCCTTTATCCTTGGTTCTTTCGATGTCTTCTACCGAAGGAGTAGCAGCGCCAGATAGTGCCGTTCCTGGTGCGAAACTACTGACCTGCGAAACGGCTTTTTTTGCATCTTGGGGAGATGGGTTAGATGACAATGTTTTGACTGCTTGGGTAAGTTGGCCTTTTAGATCATCGAAGTTTCGGCTGCTGCCTGACTTGAAACTCTCAGAAACTTTTTGTACGACAGCTTTTCCAATAACTGACTTATCCTCTTTAAGAGCCTTTGAAATTTGTCCAATTGCATCTTGCGTAATATCCCTTGAATCAACGCTTTGTTTGATGGTGTTAACGATTTCTGGCGTGGCGGTGGTAGGCAGATAGCGTTTTATTTGCTCAAACGGCAAACTGGGGTTCTGAGCGATCGCTACCGCAGTCTTGGCTGGAGTACCGGCGACTTGCAGAGTTTTAGCGATCGTCTCTTTGGACTTATTGTTTGTTTCTTTAAGCCTTTCGATATAGTAAGTCGCATTTTTGTCGAAATAAGTTTGATTTTGAGAATGAAGAGACTCAATAACCTTGCTAGTATTCTGGGTTGAAGTTGATAGGGGAGCTTGGCTTTCGAGATTAGCTCTGATTGCTGATTTTAAGTCGAGATAGCCAGAAGTGGCATCTTTATTGTCTTTCTCCATCTCAACTTTAAGCGCATTCTCATCTAGTGGAGATTTTTCAGAAGGTAAACCTCGCTTGAAATTGATGATTTTATTGTAGGCTGCTTCGGGATTCTTAAAATTAGTTTTTAGGTCTACGGGATTGATAATTCCTTGCTGCAGGGAAAGTTTGAGAACTTCTATTGGTAGCACATCGAGCATGCCTTTTTGCGCAAGAGACTTAACTGCCTCTGGATGAACGATGCGATTTTGATCTACAACTTTGGCCAAGCTAGTCACTTTGCGGGCGGCATCGGCGCGCATTAGCGCGCCTTGATTATCAAGAACCTGCCCGTTTTTATTTCTCAGCTCATTTACTATGTTTGTTTCGCGAAACAAAGATTGGTTGCTGGTGTTTAAAATTTTTCTGAATGTTTGGGGCTTGATATCAGAAATGGTATTAACCAGCAATCCAGAAGGACGATCTAGGTTTGCTTTGTGAGCTTTAGCGCTGATACTTTCGACTTCGCGAGCATTTATTCCGCCAGTGCTTCGGTTGACGATTGACGAGAAGGTTCGGGCAAACGATCTTGTTTCTTCCTTGTTTGTCGTATTTGTAACGTTTCGGTTGAGGTTGCGATTGGTCGGAGCAATAATCGACTGGGCTGCCTTAGACTCCAGGATCTTATCTGTAACTACGCCGGCAGCATTTTGCTGTTTCACTTTTAGTTCGGCGTTAGCACCTTTGGACAAGCCAAGGTTGGCAGCTAAGGATGATTTGGAGAGGGATAAGCTTAGCTTCTTAATATCATTTTCGATCGTAAATGGCAGACGAATTAAAAATATTATTACGGCGCTTTTTACTAAGATGCTTACTGCGAGCATAAGTCCGCCAGCCCCAGTTGGAGCCGAGACAGTATTCATAAGATAAAAAATAAAGTTTACTGCGGGGGTATAGAAAAGCGCGATTAGCATAATCGTCCACCATTTTCTAAATAATCCTTGGGTTTGCGGCATCACATAGCAAGCAAAAGCGATTGGTGAGATGACGGTAAGGATACCGACCACAATTGGTCGAAGCGCCAACACATATTCGAAGGCAAAAACGACGACCGAAGGAATGAAAATGAAAATCGTACCGAGTACGCCAGATACAAGAGAATATTTGTTGTCACTTGCGGCCGAACCCATAACGGTGCCACCAATATTGAAAATTACATTGAGCGCCTCCTGGCCCGCATTTACTGAATTGTAAACACCATGCAATCCGAGACTAGCTCCACCGCCCATGATGTTATAGAAAGGATGAACAGCGTTATAAGGAGAGAACACTTGAAATTGATAGAGAAAATCGACACCACGCGAAAGGATAAAGATCATGTAGATTGCAAGATATCCGCCGATTAGGGCAATGATAAGATTGGGAAGCATCCGCTTGACCGTATAGGTATTGATATCGATATGCAGAATATTGGCAAAAGCAATTAAAAATAATAGAATCAAGCCTAGTGAAACGGCGATCCCGCGAACTATCCTAAAGCCAGAATTTACCCAGCCACCTGGGCCGCTATTATTTGGCTCTAGGTCGGCAGTTAACTGAGAATAATTTTTATTATCATAAATTCCACTATTTGTTCCGGTCGATAGAAGTTTGCCTACACCAAAAATGTTGTTTCCACTGACTTTAAGCGGGCCGCCAGAATTATTTGTTCCGGTGCAAAGTCCTGTTGTTGATCCAGGTGTGGCGCTAAGCGGAGAGGAAAAAGTTATTGAGTTGTCATAGTTCGACATTCCAACGGCCTGGATAGTACAGGTAGAGTTGGTAGCAAATTCGGCGGTTGCGGAGGCGGAGACGGAGATAATAGCGCAAAATGGACCTTGCAAAATATTTTCTTTTTGAAATCTGAACATGTCATTGCAGATTCCTGTAAAATCTTTAGAGCTTGTAGAAGTAGGCGCTGATGTAGATCCGGCTAGGGAAGTGGTTGACCAGTCTTTGAAGCCTGCGTTGTTCGCTCCAGCATTGCCCACATTGAACTCTGCTTTAGCTTTGCTGGAGAAAGAAAAAGATAATGCTAAAGCTAACACTAGAAAACTTAAGTATTTTATTTTAATCAAACCCAATATGTACCCCTTTTGTATTGGTATCTTTCTTTATTATCTCATTTGGCGAAAGGTCTGGGAAGATCTCCTTGGCGCGTCTCGTCAATGTTTCGCCGATTCCAGACATTCCAGTTTTCAGATTTGAGTCAAAGTAAAGCGGTGGCACTAAAATTTTCGAGACAGGAAAATCACTCTCTTTTTCGGAATTTTCAGCGCTTTTTCTTAAGATCAATTCTCCAACTTCGTATATTTGCTGCTGAGCTGCCTGCGGGCCATAGGTAGCAATATCTCGAAGTGCGAATTCTCCTGGTCCGTACAGCGATGAACCGAGTGATGTGATTGGGCTTTCCAACTTAGGATAGTAACCTACCGCGCAAAGATAATTTTCAGTTCCTGGAGCGACTACTGAAGGCCAGTTGAAATCGTATTCAAGAGAAATTTTTGTTGGAGGTTCGATCTTTTTATTGCTTGTTACATCGGTGCATTTTATTTCACCGGCTGAAGTAATATCAAATTCATACGGCTCATTTTCTTTGCCTGTTGCTGGGGAGGGAGAGCCTTTGTAGTGAATGGTGACTTTATATTGTTTTGAAATATCAGTCATAATACGAAGCGATCCTTCTGAAATTTGATTTTCATCGATCGCTTTCTGACTGGCCGGATCATCAAAAACAAGAGCTCCAGATGACGTACTATTCTTTAAAAGACTTTTGATTGCTTTAACTGCCCAGACGGCTGGGTTTAACTGGTATAATTTCTCAACGACATACATCGTGTAGGCGATCGGGATAATCGCTATTATGGCGCAGCAGGCGAGCCATTTGACGCCTTTTTTGGCGAGTCGATCAGCACTCTCTACGCCTTCTTTTATCTTTACGCCTTCTTTTCCAATTTTGATTGCTGTCTTGGCAACTTTGGGAGCGTTTTTGGCTACCTCGGTTGCCGCCACTGCGGCTAGAGACACACCAAGAGTTTCAGGGGCGGCGGCAATTTCTGCTCCTTCAGCCGCTGCTACAGCCCCTTCGCCAATGGCTTCTGCGCCTTCAACTGCTTTTGCGCCCGCGTTGGCAGCCTGACCTCCGAGCTCAGCTACTTTTTCTCCAGCTCCTACGGCTTTACTGCCTGCGTCAGCTGCTTTCTCTCCAGCTCCGACTACTTTTCCGCCCGCGTTGGCAGCTTGCTCGGCTCCGTTTGCACCTTCTTGAATTCCTTCTGCGCCACCCGACACGGCTTCGCCAGCCGGAGGAGTTTCTCCTGCGGGTGTCCCTGGCTCGGGCGCTCCCTCGGGTGTTTCAGCGTCAGGAGTTTCAGGATTTTCGCCTTGCGTATTCCACTCAGGATGCTTTTCTCTAAAAGCCGCTAGGTTTTCGTCGTAGTTTTTATAGTAATCGCCAGCATTAGCCCTGGTCCCGTC
This sequence comes from uncultured Candidatus Saccharibacteria bacterium, assembly GCA_964487045.1. Taxonomy (GTDB): domain Bacteria; phylum Patescibacteriota; class UBA1384; order UBA1384; family DTJR01; genus JBDRAU01. The sequence continues at coordinate 109,431 of CAZAOT010000001.1, forward strand.
GGCATTTCTCATCACCTCATCCCTTATTCCTGGTCTTAGCCGTCCGTATTCGTCTTCATTTGGATTTTTGAGCGTTCCATCTTCCCTCTGATTGACTTTCTTCGAGCCATTCTCTGAATTTGGCTCGTCTGATTTATTTAACCCAAGCTTATCGCGAACAAATTTTTCTCCGCGACCTCGGTTGAAGGTACTATCAACATTTTTTAGATCATCGACGCTGTCATATGCATCGCTAATAAAACCGCCATCATCATTATGCCTAGGGCTTCTTGCTTGTGCTTCTTCAAGTTCTCGTTGTCGCTGTTCGTCAACTACCATTGTTAGCTTTATTTATTTCTTCTTTGAGGGCTTGCTCAAGGTAGATAAAAATATTTATTTGTAGATAAGCGAATATGTCCTTATTATTCTGGTTGGTAATTGCTTTCAAACAATTATTGACTGTCTTGTCTATAACAGATTCTCTAAACATAACATCTTGGTTAATAAAATAATTCCCATAAGCCAGCTCGAAGTATGTTAAGGCCAACGATCGAATCTTTGATTTTAAGCTTCGTTGCTCAAGTATTTTTATAGAACCAAAATCTGTCCATCCAGCTCGTAAATATTCAGCATAATCACATAATCTTGCAGTCTGCCGCGCTGCAATCTCTTCAAGGGCTATCCTATGCTGCAAAAGGTTTTTATCAGTTATTATTTTCATATATTTCTTTCATTTGGGTTTCTTATTGTTGCAGCAGAGATTGCCCGTTTTAGTTCTTCAATAACTGGCCTATCAATTTCAGATCCATTTGGTAATCCAGCTATTTGGGCAGCGATGAAGTCTTTAGCTTGCTTTAATTCTTCGGGGGGGACACTACTTGGATCCGTAGAATGTCTATCGAAAGTTTCGACAGACTTAATAATTTGTGGTACAGAGGCTCCTTGATTGATGGATAGTTTGCCGGCAATTCTAAGCACAGCTTGATTATCATCTTTTGCATGTGATGATCCCATGACTTTAATTGAAGCTGCTGAAACACCCAGGATTCGGTCTTCAAGTTCCTTGTCAATATTTCCATCAGGGTAAAACTCTTGCTTTACTTTTGTAAGTATTTCAGGAGCATTTGTTCCTCGCGATGCTTCGAGATCTTGTACGAGTTTTGATATCTCAGCCTTTTTGGATGGGTCTTTTCTGGTTAAAATGTTTCCTATTTCTGCTAATCCGATTTCAGTTTCATTATTTAAGCTGTCGATGTCTTCGGGCGATAGGTTATTTGATTGTTGAGCGCCTAGTAAACTCCTTATTCTTTCCAGGGGGTTACCTGTAGTAACTCTAAGTTGTGTTTTTAATCCACCTAAAGAATCGTTGATTTCTCTTAAATGTTGAGACACACCCGACAAACCTTCGGCAACCTCTGCTCCGTAGTCTTCTGGGATATCAGCCCCTGGGCCGTCGCCGGAATAAAAATCCTGAAGGCTTGGGCCTCGACCGCCATTGGGCGCTCCGCTTGGTCCACCTGAAGTGGGTCCGCTAGCTCCTCCTGGGGGCGTTCCTCCTCCTTGCGGCCTAGGTCTTCTAGGTGTGGTTGGTGGGGTCGGAGATCCGTTATCTCCTAATATATATTCAACAACCTTTCTATTTACGAGAGCCTGCTGTGTCTCAATAGGAACGTGACTTCTAGCTTCCCTGGCTAATAATTTCTGAAGCTGATCAAAAAGAGGTTTCGCTAAGTTTAGGTTGTCTTCAAAAGTTCTTGCTTGTCCTCCAGCTTTCCATCTTTCACCCCTTTCGTTCTTGTTCCAATTTTTTCTCATTGCTGCAAAAACTCTTTGATAGCCTGGCATATTGTCATCATTAACTCGTTCTTTTTGTAAAAGCTTAGTCATAAAATCAAATGCTTTTGCTTGTCTATCTGGATCATTTGCTGGGGCTATTTCTCGTTCTATATTTCTAAGCAGGTTGACCAAAGCATATTTATACTCCTCTAGGTCGGATGATTTTTCAGTATGGGACAGATCGGAACCTAATCGTTCTACCTCTGATTTAGTTCTTGCATAAGGACTAGCAAATCTCTTAAACGCCCAGTTCGTTCTTCTGCGCGCCTTATCCTCTTCTTTAGCATCTGATTCTGCAGATTCTTTTATTGCACCCGCCCATCCAGAGATTAAACTTGCGGGGCCATACTGCTCAAGTGCAAACAAGGTTTTGTAAGGTAAGCTTCCTTGCAAATTATCGCTTAGCTGTTTCTCCCTAGATTCTTCTGCTTGAGTATAATAAGTTCGCAGTAATCCCGCTTCGGATGTATTCCTTACCTCATCTTCATTCTCGGAAAAAAATCGATTGGCTTCTATATCATCATGTTGATTTGGTTCCAGAGCATTGTTTTGGTATCTGTCGTAATATTCTTCTATTTGCTCATCCGAGATATTGCCTATCGGAATATTCGCACCGAACATGTTCGTTCTGGCATTATCATCCTCGGCAAGTCTTTGCCTAAATCCTGAAATTTGATATTGACGGAGCGCTGCCTGGCCTTCATTACTCTGCAGTTTATCTCTTGCCGCATTATCGAATTTTCCTGCACTTCGTTCTTTCATCATGGTTGTACTAATACCTGCTTCCAAGCCGCGTCTTCTTTCGTATAATGCTCTTGGAATTTTCTTAGAATAATCTGCAACCGCAAGGCCTTTTTTGTATCCCGATGTTACTTGACCAGGAAGGGCAGCTATTGCTCCGCTAACATCTTTTTCCCACGTAAATGGTGCTCTGACTGCGAAGGCAAATAGAGCGATTTTTAAAACCATCGGTATTAGATTTCCAATTAAGCTCGACAGGAAGCCATCCCCGACTGCTCCTGCCATAGAAGGAATTAGTTTAGCTAGATAATAAATGACGGCGAGTAGTAGTGGATAATAAATCCAAAAAACAAGTATTTTCCACCATTTTTTAAACACCCCTTCGGTTTCAGGAAGAGCTGATAGGCCGACTGCAACTGGTCCAAAGGCAACGGCAAGTAGTACGATCCAAGGTCTTAGAGAATGAAATAAACCAAGCATTAAAAGTGCGCCTACTAAGAATATATTCATAATAACAGGCACAAGTGCTAGCAAACTACCGATGGCAAAGTTGAGAAACATTGTTAGGAATCCCAGGATTGTGCTTCCCCCTGATGTTACAGCTAAGCCTCCGCCCACCATACTAATCCAATCCCACGAACCTGGTGGGTGGAAGATTGGTACGGCACTTTGGAGCGCATCGAGAATTGATGACATGATTGTAGCGATCGGGAGAAGTAAGTTTCCCAGGAACGCGGCAAAGATTAATTTGGGAATAATTTTTTTAATCGCATAAGTTTCGATATTCAAATTGAGGATATTTCTGAAGGCTACATATATTAAAAATAGAAAAAGGCAGATATTAAGCAGCCCTCGTGAGAAGGAGTAGAGTCTAAAAAACCATTCGTTTGAAAGTTTACCAGTTGATACATTGATATTAGTGCCATTTAGCATTTTGGTCAGGAATTGCGGATCAGCAGCATAGGTTATGGATGGCCCGCTGCTAATAGCAATTGATTCACTGGAGTTTGCTTTTATATCAATTGAAATAAAATTCCAGGCCGCTAGAGCAATAATAATAAATAGTAGTGAATATATCTTTTTCATTTTCGATCGATAATTAAGCATGCTCCACCTTTGTATTCGTATTTCAGGTCATTGTTGTAGTTGGTCTGCAATGCTGAGGCGTGAAAGGAGCAGGCGAGTTGTGCCAGAGGCTCCATAATCTTAGTTGTAATGAAGTTAGTAGCATCGCAAGTCATTTTCTCAATCGAATTTGACCAGCTGCTGGAGAGTCCGGCCATTTCGCAAACGGTTTTGTTATTGTATGGACTATTGCGAGTGTCAACGATAGTCAATTCGTTGTTTGTAACTGTCCAGTCGAGAGGCCCGGCATTTGGTGCGGGAGTAATTGTGACCTTGTACCACCTAACGCCATTTTGGTCGACTGTCGAGACAGGTGTGCGGGCAGTCGATGGCGTCGTTAGGGTTGATGTGCCAGATTGAGTCGCACCTGGCGTTTTTGACTCTAGTGTATCAGCCGAGTCTGAAGAGGTGGGGCTTACTAGATCTCCAATTGGAAGCCCTGCGCCGGCGCTATTGTCAGCGCCCGGCTGCTCGGTGAAGAAACCGTCTATTGGAGAAGAGTCAGTTATTGGGCTTTCAGACGGGAGGGTAACATTGTCGCTTTTGCGAGAGTTAAGGTATACAAACACAACAGCGATTATCAAAATCACTGCCAATCCTAGAGCAATTTTTGCTTTATTAGATAGCTGCAAAACCCCTCCCTAAGTTACTTACTAATTTTACCATACAAATAGGACAAGAAAAACCGCATTTTATTCAAAATAACTGACTATAGGCCTCGGTTTACAATCTTGTCGAAATTGGACTAAAATAGGTCAAACTCTTTAATTCTCTTCCTATATATAGTAATCTTTAGCAGATGAGTTACACAAAAAAAGTTGCTTTTAGCACAGCATCCCAGTTTGTCGGTAAATTCGCTGGGATAGCGATCTCTCTGGTTACAATTGGAATTTTATTTAGATTTTTAGGAGTCGAGGGATCGGGAAAGTACACTACTACATTTGCCTTTACCTCATTTTTCGCTTTATTTGCCGATATAGGGCTTGGCTGGACTCTGCTTCGAGAACTCTCAATCAAGCAGACGAAAGAAGAAAAGAGTAAGGTTTTTAAGAATATCTTTACCTTAAGAATCATCTTAGGTATTGCGGTCTATGCAATTGCTTCAGCTTTGGTCTGGGCTTTTAATTATCCGACAGACGTAAAAATGGCAGTTGGAGTTTTGGCGATCGCTTGGTTTTTCCAGTCACTAACTTCGAGCGTTGTTCAGATCTACCTCAATACTTATCGAATGGATATTGCCGTTATGGGAGAAGTGGTAGGCAAGGCGTTCATATTGCTCTTTGTCTATCTCGCCTCAACTTCAGGGGGCAACCTAATTTCGGTCATGTTCGCTTATTTAGTGGGATGTTTTGTAAATTTTGTGATCGTTTGGCTCTTAGCTGGTAGATTCATTCCCACCGGGCTGGCTTTCGACAAAACCTATTGGCGCTATGCCCTGCGTCAGGCTATTCCGATTGGGATTACTTTGGTCTTTGGCTATGTTTATTACAAAGTTGACTCCCTGATGCTCTCTCTTCTTAAAGGAATGACCGATGTAGGAATTTATGGCGCCCCTTACAAATTACTTGAAGTATTGCAAATGTTTCCCGCGCTATTTTTGGGAGCTTCATTCTCGCTTATAACCAAATACGTGACCGATAAAGATGAGCGTGTAAACTCAGCTTTTCAGAAACAATTTGATTTTCTTTCGACAATTGCCTGGCCAGTTGTGATTGGAACTTTCGTGCTGGCTCTGCCGATAATTAAATTTATAACGGGCTCGGATGGCCAATTTGTAGACGCTTCGACAGTTACCATCCTCGGACTGCCTATGACTTCGGTAATATGTCTTAAGATCTTAATTTTCTCAGTTGGTGTCAATTTCTTCAGTTCGCTTTATAATTTTATGATCGTATCACTCGGTAAGCAAAAACAAATGGTCTGGCCGACAATCGGTTTTGCGCTTTTTAATGTAGCTTTGAACTGGTTCTTAATTCCAAGATACAGCTATATTGGAGCATCGGCAGCGACACTTCTGACTGAGGGCATGGTTCTCCTGACGACCTACTTTATTGCCAAGAAAAATATTTTTCTGCCGCTTCAATTTAATAATTTTGTTAAAATTGCTCTTAGCGCCATTGCGATGGGAATTGCGACCCACTACACTTATCAGTTGACCGGAGGATTATTCTTAAGTATTGTTGCCGCGCTTGTCGTCTATGGAGTGTTGGCGCTTGCTCTTGGCATAGTCCCACAGGAGTTATTAAATAAAGTATTTAAATTTAAAAAATCATGAAAGTAGCAATTGATATTCAAACGACTCTAGGCAAGCCAACTGGCTTTGGTTTCTACGTATCCAATCTAGTGGAAGCTTTAAAGAAGAGGACTGATAAGGATTTGGAGCTGGAGCTTATCAGTCCAAACTATGACCGCGATTTCTCTACACCACAGAGATTTTACTGGGACCAATTTACTTATCCAAAAATCGCTAGAGCCAAGAAAGTCGATATTTTGCACCAACCTTGCTTCTCGGCGCCGCTTTCTTTCAATAAACCGGTGGTTGTAACCATCCACGACATCATCAGCCTACTTTTTCCCGAGACCATTCCGTTTGCCTCTAGAATGTTTTATTCCAAATGGATGCCTTTTTCCTACCGGAAAGCTTCTAAAATTATCACAATCTCTCAGTCTACGAAGCGAGACATTGTAAGAGTTTTAGGAATTCCCGAGAGTAAAATTACGGTTATTCCGCTTGGCTTTGATAAAAAAATGGAGGAGCGTCAGAGCAAAAATAAGATCGAGGAAGTGAAGAAGAAATATCACCTACCTCAAAATTATCTTCTCCACATTGGTACTCTAGAGCCGCGAAAAAACCTCGATTTCTTAATTGATGTTTTTGCTGAAGTAATTCAAAAGGATGATAAAAATGATCTTCATCTTGTGATCACTGGCAAGAAGGGCTGGTATTATGAGGGCTTGTTTGAAAAGGTTAAAAATTTGTCTTTAGAGAAGAGGGTTATCTTTACCGGATATATTGACGAGGAAGATAAGGCGGCCATCTATCAGGGTGCTCGAATATTTACTTTCCCGTCGATTTATGAGGGCTTTGGTTTGCCACCACTTGAGGCGATGGCCGCCGGAATTCCGGTAATTTCTTCTAATACATCATCGATGCCCGAGGTAATTGGTGACGCTGGAATTTTGATCTCGCCATATGATAAATCGGCTTGGGTGAAGGCAATTTGCGACGTTGATTCAAGTGAAAAACTGCGATCCGAGATGATAAGGAAAAATCTTGACCAAGTTAAAAAATTTTCGTGGGATAAAACCGCAGAAAAAACAATCGAAATATATACAAAGGTGTTCAATGAGCAAAAAGCCTAAAATTATATTCATTTCCGAATCTATCAGGCGAGACTCCCATGCTCCAATGAGATTTTTTAAAGAGCTTGAAGTTGTCCATCTCTATCTAAATGCTCCTTATGGCGATATGTCGCAAGATGACCTTGAAGGTGCAAGACAAGTGAAAATCGAAAATTTATTGCAAGAATTGATCGCTGAGAAACCAGACATTATCCAAGGCGCTGAACCATTTGGCTCAAGGCTAAGTCTAAAGCTTGCGAATATTTGCCTTAAAGCTTGCCAAAAGACAGGAGCAAAACTGGTTGTGCCAATTCTAGAAAATCGGCCACTTAGCGAGAGATTTAATTTGGTTCAACGAGCAGTGCTTAGAGCTTTCTGTCCTGGCTATTTCAAATTTGCTAGTGCGGTGGTTGTCTTGAACAAAGGCGCGAAAGTCAATGTCAAAGCTTACGCCAAAAATGCCAAAATAATTGAAGGAATTGTTTGGGGGGTGTGGGGAGTTGATACAGATCTTTTCAAAAAAATTGCAGAAAAAGAGAAGAATAGTTTGATCTATGTGGGGCGCTTGGTAGAGGACAAGGGGCTAAAGTATATGCTCGAGGGTTTTGCAAAATCTTGTGAAAAAATATCAGATTTAAAGCTTAGGCTGGCTGGACGAGGGGACTATGAAGAGCAGATGCGCAGTTTTATCAAAGAAAGAAATTTAGAGTCAAATGTGAAATTCTTAGGCTTAGTCAAAAATACCGAATTGCCAAAATATTTCTCAAAAGCGGAGCTTTGTATCTATCCTTCGATTACAATGAAGCGTTGGGAAGAACAGGTTGGCACGGTTAATTTTCAGGCAATGGCCTGTGAGACGCCAGTCGTGACGACTAAAAGTGGCGCAATTCCTGAATACATAAAGGACGGTGAGGGAGCATTTCTTGTCAAAGAAAAAAGTGCGGAAGCGATTAGCGTAGCAGTCTTAGATTATTTTTCAGATCGAAAGCGGATGCTGGAGGTGCAGAAGCGAGCCAGAAATTTTGTGATGAGATATGATATAAGAAGCGAGATTGCCAAAGCGGAAAAATTATTACTTGAAATAATAAAGTGAAGAATAATATTGTTATTTTTTCGGTAAGTTTACTGGTCGCACTTGTGGTCGGTTTTTTGATGTCAAGTGTTGTCAAAGTCGGTGTGCCGCTGGCAATCGGTATTGGCGCAATAATATTTTTGATACCGCTTTTATTTCAAAATCCACAGCTCGGGCTTGGTCTAATAGCATTTTTCCTGCCATTTGAAAGAATCCCTTCGTTTGAGGTTGCCGGCGCATCAGTCAAAATAAATTATATTTTGATTGCAGTGGTGTTCTTTGTATATTTCTTGACGAAACTTGCCTCGGGGGAGTTGAAGATCCCGAAAGATCCTAGCAGATATATCGTGGCGCTCTTTATTGCCAGTTTAACTTTTTCATTTTCCCAGGCCCTAAATTTCGAGCGATCAATTATGGTCTTGTTGTTCATGATTTTGATGTTTGTAGTTTATCTAACGGTTACATTTATGGTTCAGGACAAAAAGGCACTCAGTTATGTTCTCTATGGCTTAGTTTATGGAGCAATTTTCTCAGCAGTTCTCGGGCTTTTCCAGTTTGCTGGAGACGCAGTTGGCTTGCCAACACAAATTACGCTTCTTAAAGAAGGTTATGACAAATCAACTTTCGGATTTGCCAGGGTTCAAGGAACAGCGATTGAGCCACTTTATTTCGCAAATTATATCTTTATTCCATTATTTTTAATGTTGGTTCTTTTAGTACGTGGTCAAGCTGAGAAATTAATTAATAAAAACCTCGCTTATGCATTGGCGGTGGGGCTACTTCTAAATTTTGTTCTCACGGTTTCGCGCGGTGCATATCTCGGGCTCGCTGGGGCAGGTCTTGTTTTGATCATTAGCCAAGCGAAGCTGATCTTAAGAGCTAAAACTATTATTACGACCGTTATGATTGGCCTGATTGTGATCGTTGGGGCATATCTTGCGCTAGTTAAAAGTGAACCGCGAGCGATTGATGAATTTATCGGACACGTGATGGTCAATGACCGTGATGACGGTGAATCGGTTGTCTCGAGAGTAAGTGCGACCAAAGAAGCATTTATGATGTGGCAAGAGCATCCAATTTTCGGTGTTGGTCTTGGTAATTACGGTCCGCTAGTCCAGGGAGATACCAAGGATACTCCGGAGGGAGGATGGTTCATCGTCAACAATGAATATGTAGAATTGCTGGCTGAAAATGGCATTGTTGGTCTTGGGATGTTTGTAGGCCTTCTCGTGCTTGTTTTCCTGCGAGCCTTGGCAGCAATTCGCAAAACAACCGATCAATTTTTGAAATCCGTCATGATCTCATTGACTTTGGCTCTTTTGGCGGTTTTGATTCAATATGCGTCGTTTTCGACCATTTATATTTTCCACATTTGGTTCTTGATCGCGCTTGTAAGTAGCGTGAGCGCCATAATCTTATCTAAAAATGAAAATCGACAAAATATTAATTAAGCTAATAATTCTTGCCCTTCCATTTTATTTTATCCGTTTTTCGATTGGGCCGATTCCTACAACTTTATTTGAAGTTTTAGTATATGTTGTTTTCCTGATACTTCTTTTTGGCAAAAAAATTTCTTGGCCGAAAAATTCAAAAATTATTACTCCAGCTTTGATTTTTGTTGGCGCAGGCTTACTTGGTGCATTTGTTGATCCAAATTTAGCTGATGGGCTTGGGTTGTGGAAAGCTTTTTTCTTTGATGGCTTCTTGATTTTTCTGATGATCGTGAGTTCAAGAGAAGAGGAGGATTATGCTCCAATATTATTTTATAGCGGAGTGTTAGTTTCTCTTCTGTGCTTACTTATTTTCTATGTTAGTGGTGGCACGACAGATGGAAGGATACTTGATCTGGATCGGCTAAGTCCAAATTATCTAGCTATGTTTTTGACTCCGCTTCTAGCAATTGGAATGTATGAGGTTTATCGCAAGAGAACTTTGGCGAACATCATTGGCTCTTTCGTGATTGCTTTTGCGCTTGTGCTAACACAGTCGCGAGGGGCGCTTGTTGGCTTAGCGGGGGCGCTAATTGGAGCAATATATTTCTATCTCTCTAAGAGAAAAGTTTCTTATAAGAACTGGGCTTTGCTTGGAATGATTGTCGTTTTTATTGTCGGCGGATATTTAGTTTTTAAACCGGATTGGTCTGACCATGCTAGAAAGTCTACCAGTTCAAATATAAGGTATTATATCTGGACAACATCGCTTGAAGTAATTGGCAAGAGTCCTGTCCTTGGAGTTGGAATATCTAATTACCAGAATTATTTTTCTACGATGACATCAGATCGTGTTAATTACCCAGAATTTATTTCGCCACAAGCTTTGACTGCCCATAACATCTATCTTCAATTTCTTGCGACAACTGGACTTGTCGGCTTGATAGCATTCATCTATCTTCTTATAAAGTCAAAATTTATTAGGAAAAATGGTGCGATAGGACTAGCGATATTTGCACTTCTTGCCTATGGGCTTGTGGATACTCCGTTTTTTAGAAATGATTTAGCGGCATTATTCTGGATATTGATCGCAATTACTAATATAAGAAGAGATGACTGAGCGGGTGGAAAGCTTTGTAAAGAATAGAAAAAAACTATTTTTCTGCTTGATTTTCTTAGTTTCATTTATTGTCACCTCGATTGGCATTAATCAGACGGGTGAGACCTGGGATGAAATACCTTATTACAATGCGGCCAAGCAATATGCCTCCAATATAAAACATTTCCGCACTAAGGGTGAAGATTGGGCGGCCAATAAAGAACATCCTCCGGTAGCTAAATATGTCTACATGGTAGCATCTGCGTTTGAAATGCAAAAAGAAGGTGAGAATTACACCGGAGGAAGATTGGCTAGTGCGGCAATGATTAGTCTTACAATTTCACTGACCTTTTTACTTACATTGGAATTGTTCGGGGCTTTAGCTGGGTTGCTCGCTGCTATTGTGCTCTTATTAACCCCACCTTTTATTGGATTTGGCCGAGTGCTTGGTATGGACTCGCCAACCGCCCTTGCAATCACGCTAATTGGAATAAGTTTTTATAAATTTGCTAATTCTAAGGCGATGCCGAAAGACTATATCATTCCTGCGCTAGTTTTTTCACTTGGCATCGCTACGAGATACAATATAGTCCTTTCAGGCTTATTTTTGCCCGTTGCGGTTCTTCTTTTTTCTTCCTGGCGTTTTGAACTAAAGAAGTGGCTTAGCTTTTTTATATTTCCAATTGCGGCAGTACTGATTTTTTATTTAGTTTGGCCGTTTTTGTGGCAGGATCCTATCGGGGGAATTGACAAAAGCATCGGTCATTGGGGGCAGGTAAAAGAATGGTACTTTGGGGTATCGAATGCTACATTGCCAAATTCTTATTTTCTATCGTATTTCTTTTATGTGACTCCAGCAGTAGTATTGATACTCTCTGCGCTGGGGCTGATAATTAAACCTTGGAATAACAAAAAATTATATATTCTTGCTCTACTGCTTGTTCCTTTTATAAATAGCGTGGTGGGGATTAAGCAGGGCGGGGTGCGCTATCTACTTTTTGTGTTCGTGCCTCTGGCAATTTTTTCTGGATTAGGCCTGAGCTTTTTAATTAAGAAAGTTAAATATTTATGGCTGCAAATCATCTTAATACTCTCGTTAATCGTTTATATGTCTTTTGTAATGGTGAGCTACTATCCATACTATATTGATTACTATAATGAATTTATGGGTGGTGCAAAAGGCAACTATGAGAAAAAGGCTTTACAGCTAGGCTGGTGGGGAGAGGGGGGCAAGAGATCGGCAGATTATCTGAACAATAATGCTCCAATTGGGTCAACTATATTCAATAATATGAAACCAGAACATACCCTTGATAATCTACGGGCTGATTTAGTAATGGTTAAATCAACTGAGAATCCAGATTACATTGTTTACAATACCCTCTGGGCGTGGGGAAGCGGATATGAGGTAAGCCCAGAATATACGATAGTTCACCAAGAAAAAGCAGCAGGTGCTCCTATAGTGACGGTTGCAAAGAAAATTAAATAAGTTATCTGCTCGCTAGCGAAATCTAATAAATTCGATCTCTAGACGATTTTTTTCTTAAAGCGAGTTTTTCTAAACTTGCATTTTTTTGCAGCTTAAGCTTCAATCAAAATATATTATTACAGGTTTATTAATATTAATATTTTAATGAATAAAAGCGCAAAAACTATTTCGATAATCTTTCCTGCTTACAACGAAGAAAAGAATATCAAAAAAACGGTAAACGAAGCTTATAAATTTGCTGAAAAAGCATTTAAAGATTTCGAAATTATTGTAGTTGATGACGGATCTGTAGATAATACAGCAACAATTGTCGAAGAAATTTCTAATACAAAAAAGAAAGTAAAACTTTTAAAAAATGGCAGAAATTTGGGATATGGCGCGACTGTTTGGAAGGGTTTGAAGGCAGCCAAGAAAAAACTAATTTTCTTCTCTGATGCTGATCGTCAATTTGATCTAAGAGAAATCGCAAGTATCTTAGAGCATGTGGGGGAGTACGATGTGGTGATCGGTTATAGACGCAAGCGAAAAGATCCTTTTCTAAGAAAACTGAATGCCTGGGGTTGGAAACTCTTGTTGCGCTTAGTTTTAAATTTAAAAGTACGTGACATAGATTGCGCTTTTAAGTTATTTAGGCGTGATGTTGTAGAGAAAGTATCGGTTAAGTCGACTGGTGCGACATTCTCAGCTGAACTAATTTACAACATCAAGAAAAAGGGCTTTAGAATTAAAGAAGTCGGCGTGGGCCACTATCCGCGAGTTGCAGGTAGCCCCACCGGTGCAAAGCTATCTGTGATCAAGAAGGCATTCGTCGAACTTTGGCGTTTTTATAGGCAGGATAAAGATCTAGTGAGGCAGAAGAGTCGATTCGTGTACTTTGGTGGCGCCATAATACTATTTTTATCGAGAATATTACTGCGATCCAATTCTATGGATTTTTTTGACTCTAGTGAATATGCCTGGAGGACGAATGACGCTTCTTTTCTAGGCGCGCTAGCAACTGGGCATGCACCTTTTCATCCCCTGTATGTTTTCTTCAGCTGGTTGCTTCACAGTCTTCCATTTAAGCCAAGTGAAATTACTTCGCTGGAGATAACATCGGCTTTGATGGGAAGTCTATCGATCGTCTTCCTATTCTTATTTGTAAAAAAATTATTCAATTCTCGTGTTGCATGGTTGTCTGCAACTATTTTTAGTTTGCTGCCATTTGTCTGGGTAAGTCAAACAACAATTTTAGTGGATGCTTCTGAACACACTTTTTATTTCTTAAGTTTGTTTTTATGGTTAATAGCATTGCAAAGTCAGAATTTAAATGGAAAGATTTACGCTCTTTGCGCTGGTTTGTCATTTGGCTTGGCCGCATTTGCCCATACTCAGGTTGCTATCTGGATAGTAAGTATTTTAGCTATGCCAATACTAACTACAGAATTTAAACGTAAATCGCTCCTTGATCTACTTTACAAATTTTTATTATTCTTCTTGGGTGGTTCGTTCTTTATATACTTATATTTAGAGTTACTGCTTTATTCTCACTCAATCGGTTGGCACGAACCTAGCACTAGCTACAAAGCCGCTCTTAAGTATCTATTGTTTGGCAATATTGGAGATCGTGATCCGATTGAAATTAAAAAAACTATATACTATCTGGTTAGCCTTGCTTCAAGTGTTGTCGTTCTAACAGGTCTTTTTGGTGCTATCAAGATGTTTTTACAAGAGAAGCGAAAATTGTTGTTTGTGTTTTTATGGTTTATTCCTTTTGTTATTGGCTCGACATATATTTATGAAAATTTATATGCTAGGACGCTGATAATAGGTCTAGCAGCAATTGCAGTTTGTAGCGCTTATTTTTTACTTAATATAAAAAAATTCAAAAGTATTTGGATTGGTTTGGTCTTGGCGCAACTCATAATATTAAGCGTTCCCGTAGTGGCAAGATACCATAATTATCCATCTCCAATTGAAAATATAAAATCATTCATTTCCACCGTTGAGCCTGATGGGATATTCATTTCATCAAATGTTACAAAGACGATGGCTAATTCTGCGTATAAAGGTGAATATGTAAATTTCGGAGATGTGGGATACGGTGCAGGTTTTGTACAGGATAAGACCAAGCAGGCCCTAGCTGATGGCAAACCTGTTTTCGTTCTGTCTGACGCTTTGATTTCGCCATACAGAAGATATGATGGTTCTTATTACGACCTCAGGTCTGTTGGGACTGGCAACGGCTCTAGTCATGGCACTGAGCTAGAAAACTTATTTAAAAACTTTAATATCTATCTCAGGAAGGTAGAGAGCTATTCATTTAGACGGGCACTATATCAGGTTAGTAATAATTTTGATGATGATGTTTTGAATAATATTGAGTCGGAGGCCAAAAAATCACCAATTGTTTTTGGCAGACTAGTTTCTAATCAGGAGGCCGTATCTGGAGCGATTATTAATAATTATAATAAGAATTTGTGTGGCACAGTTAAAGAAAATATAACTCGTTTAGACTTTGGACTATGTCTAATAAGAAATTTCAGAAAAGAACCAGAAAACTGGACCTTTACGGATAAAGATGGTCGGTTCTACTTGCCATCAGATAAACCAAGCATAAATTTAGCGATTGGAACAAACCCGGGTCAGACCAGAGTATCTTCTTTGGATGGGCAGTTTGCCAAAGAAGAGGTTATCTATCCGCAGGCTAAATATCGAGCTGAATACACAAGCCTGGAGGAGCTCAAAAGTATAATTTCTGATATCGATAGGTCTTATTATGTTGTTTCTTACGAAAAGGACGGACAAATTCGTCTTAGGCTTTATACATACGAATTCAGTTTATCTAAGACAAACACAATCGATGCAAAAAATATAGTTGCTGAGGCCGGGAAGATAGTAAAGGATGGGGTCTTATCAAAGAAAGTTCGTGTTTCCGACGAGAGAGCAGGATATATGGCTTCTGGTCCATATATGGATTTGGCTGAAGGCAAGTATATTGCGGTTTTCAGCCTAAGAAAGAGTAGCCAAAGTAAAGGAGCAGTACTGCTTGATGTTTCAGGTGATTATGGGCGGATTGATCTTGGCAAAGTGGAGAAGAATATTAGCGAGCTGTCTAGTGATAAATATAAAAAAATAGAACTGCCGTTTGTATTACAGGCGGGAACCGGAGGAGTTGAGTTTAGGGTTAAAGCAGAGCCTAATAGTGGAATTTATTTAGAATCGATTGAGATAAAAAAGAACTAGTTTATTGGTGCTCGGCAATAAATTTTTTATAAACTTCAAAAGCAGGTTTGTTTTTAGTTGCATTAACTTTTCCGGCTTTGTCAATTTCGGCACCAACTAACCCGAAGTGACTGTCGTTCTCGTTACCGATAATTTTATTAACCGGGTTGTCAAAGAGGGTATAAACAATTACTCCTTTAAAGTAGCCAGAAGAATATACATTCGTTAGGAAGCGGCTAAAAAATTCTGCTTGGTACTGTTCCCCTTGGCTCTCACTCATATTTTCACCCTTGCTTCCACCGCTCGCATTTGTTTCAACTAGCCAGACATCCTTTTTTATTGATTTTAGCTTTTCGGCTAGGTTCATATAGCTACCGTAATTATATTCACGACTAGTTGGGTCTGTCCCGTCGCTCGAATACCAGCTCCAGCCCAAGATATCGAAGTCAGCCCCATCAGCAATAAAGCGAGGAAAAATATCATATAGAATCCAATGTCCACTCAGGACAATCTTAGCGTTAGGATCGTTTTGTCTGATTCCTTTCGACATTCCCTTGATCCACTCGAGAGTTGTATTGTACATATCTTGAGAATAATCAATTCCATTTTCTCCCTTGATAATTTCGCCGCTGGTGTCTGCTTTTTTGACGATTGTGCCACTTATCTCGTTTGCAATCTGGTAGTATTTGACCTTCCCCTTATAACGTTTTGATGCATAGGACCCCATCCTGTAGCCCTCTTCATAATAATCAGCCTTGCCAACCGTAGCAGGAATGTTGGGGTCTAATACAAGCAAAAGATCCAAACCAGAGCTAGATATACTATTAATAAATTGGTCATTATCACTTTCTAAATAATTAATTTTAAATGGCGAATCTATTTTTCCTATTTCTAGATTAGCTCTAATTAAATTCAGGCCAAGCTCCTTGGCTTTAGCTATTTGTAGATCTGCATGCTCTTGAAAAAATCCCTCATTAAGATTGTTGAGGGTGTAGGCCCCTCCCTGTGCACCCCAGACAAATGATTTATTCAAATTGGCGACTGGAGAGGGAGACGGGGTTGGTGTTTGAGCAACTTTAGTTCGGTTCGTTGAAGCCTTAATTTTCAAAATATTTCCGGTGATTAAGCCGACTACTATTGCTAGGGCCAATATTAAAAAAGCATTGGTGTATTTTTGCACTATTTATAAGATATCTTCTTTTTACCTTAGTCGCAAATTGTTTACTTTTAAGAAGAAAAATTGTACATTGAGAGCAATGAAAGATGTTTTAATTGTCGTTCCAACCTTTAACGAAAAAGAGAATATCTCCAATCTTATTTTAGAAATTCGCAAAGCTAAAGTAGACGCGGATATTTTGGTTGTGGATGATAATTCTCCTGATGGAACTGGCAAAATCGTTGAAGATCTCAGAAAGAGCGATAAGGGTTTGTTTGTTTTGCACCGCAAGGAAAAAGCTGGCTTAGGTAAGGCCTATGTAGCTGGTTTTTCATGGGGATTAGAACATGGCTATAAAAAACTAATTTCCATGGATGCTGATTTTTCGCATCCGGTTAGCTCGCTAAATTCACTTATTAACCTATGTTCGAAGAAATCTGTGGCAATTGGCTCGCGATATATAAAAGGCGGGAAAATTGTTGGCTGGAAGTGGAATCGATATGCAAATTCCTGGGGAGCAAACTATGTCACAAGGGCTCTCCTTAGGATAAAAGCCAAAGACTCTACCGCTGGCTTTAAGTGCTATCCAGCAGAATTTTTGCGTGAGGTAAATTTAGAAACGATCCAGGCGGCAGGCTATGCTTTTCAGGTAGAGATGCTTCTTCGGGCCCAGGAGCTTGGTTATAAATTACTCGAAACACCTATTACTTTCGTAGATCGAACTGCCGGAGAGAGCAAAATCCAGGGAGAATTAAAGAAATCTGCTAAGACTGTTATGCAACTCGCGGTGTCCAAAAAGTCATATCGACAATTTGTGAAATTCGCCATTGTGGGGGCATCTTGCGCTCTGGTCGATTGGGCTGTTTTTTATCTAGTAAAATTAATATATAGCAATTATTTCTCATCTGTAGAGCTACAGATGGCAAGACAGATCGCTAAGGCAGTTTCTTTTATTTTTTCCGCTAGTGTGAATTATTACTTCAATCGTATTTGGACTTTTAAATCGAAGGATAAGGCTGTTGCTTCTCAGGCTACAAAGTTCTTTCTCGTCGCGTCGATTGGATTATTATTCAACTCAGTAATCTTCTACGCGGTAACTGCCAAACTAAATTGGCGAGATATTTTTGGCCTGATTATCGCTACTGCGCTTGTAACTCTCTGGAATTTTTTCATCAATCGAATTTGGACTTTCAAGGAAGATGAAAAAATCAAATCTTAAATGGTTGATTCTGATATTAGCTGGACTTATTACGAGATTTTTATTTTTAGGGATTAGGCCGCTTGAGGGAGACGAGGGGATTGTTCTTAAAATCGCCAGTAGCGCCGATTTAAAATCATTATTTAATGCGGTTAGCCACGATGTTCATCCGCCCCTTTTTCATTTCTTGCAATTTATAACTCTCAAGCTTTGGCCACTTTCTGAGTATTCGGCGCGAGTGGTAAGTGCCATTGCAGGTTTTGTAGCAATATATTTTATTTATAAAGTTTTCGAGAAAATCAGCAATCAAAAAGTTGCTTTCTGGGTAGCGCTATTGTCAATTTTTAATCCAGTTCTAACTTATCATTTTGCCGAGGCCAGGCCGTACGGAGTGTTGGTAATGCTGATTTTTGCTCAATTATTTGTATTTTTGCAGTTAATTGAAAGTAAAAAGAAGCGACACTTGTTTGGGTTTTTCGCGTTATCCACACTGTTAGTTTTAACCCAATATATTTCATTTGTGTTTTTATTCGGAGAGCTAGCCTATTTGATTTTATTAAAACGAAAAATGATCACTTGGCAAAAAGTAGTAAGCGGACTTCTGGCTATTGCTATGTTTGGTGCTTTGTGGGGAAAGGTATTTATCTCGCAGGTTCAAGGACGTTCCCTTGAGCAGTCACAGGCGCTCAACATCAAGGATAATTTAATAGGCGTTTTTAATGGAATCTATCGCTTCTTTGCTGGGAGATTATTTTTGGACCTCGATCCTTCAATCTCTAGAAATTTGAGTTTTGCCAAAGATAACCCAGTCTTGTTTATTGTTTTTATTCTTTCAATTGTCATTCCATTAGGACTTTTGGTGTGGGGTATTATTGATCTTAAGAAGAGAAATAAAGACAATCTATATCTGTTGCTAATAATTTTTACCCCAAGCATTTTAGCAGCCTTGCTCTCTAGTGAAATTGGTCCTCGCGCAGTCAGATATTTACTCTTTTTGGTGCCGGTTTGTCTTTATATAATAGTAGAGCTGTATTTTTCTAAAAAGACGCTTGCTAAGAATATTGTGTTCTCTGCATTTATGGTGATATATCTTGGTGCATTTGTTTCAGGATTTTATTTTGAGAGAACTAAGCCGGGGGTTAATGCAATCGCAACTTATTTGTTAAGAAACGCTGACCCTGGAGATAAGGTCGTCGTAAGAGGTGGCTTCGGCGGCGGGGAAAGATTTGTGCTCAAATATTACTTGGGAGATGAGAGTGGAGTTGAAATATTTGATTTGTACGGCGATTACCAAGTGGGGAATTTAGATAAAATAAAATCAAGAGACTCTTTCAAATATATTAAAAATATTAAAGCTCTCGATAATAAAAAAAATGTTTGGTTTTATGATATGACTTATAATTTTGATGAAACTACTATTGTGGGGAATTTTGAAAAGTTTGGTCTTGGAAAAGATAAAGAAAACAAAGAGCTGATGCTCTATAAGTTCTAAGCTAAACTTGATCTCTACTCTTGCTGGTGCTATATTGTCCTGATCTGAATATTCAGACGATCCTTGAGGAGGCAGGAAATGCTTCAGACAGTCGTATCGGCGTCAGCGGGCTTAATGACTACCTACCACGTAGAACGTGCTGGGGTCATTAGTCTTGGATCACTCGGGAGAGGACTAGTTGTGGTCAGTCGCAACATCTTCTGCCGTTACCTCATATCTCCAGAAGGCGAGATGGGGTTCTTCGATCAGCAGTGTCTCGCAAGTTCGCGCATGAATAACACCCTTGTCGGCGGAAAGATTGACTTGGCTGCCTATATGGCAGGTGCCTTCAAGGGATTGTGCACTAACTGCATCGAGGGAACGGCGAGTGTTGTATCGCGAGATTTTCTCGCCCAGGTACTGCCAACTCTCGACCTGTCTATTCTGAAGGTGGAGCGGTTCTCACTGGTGATAACAACGCTTCAAAGTGCCGACAAGGCCTGCAGCTTCATGATGAGACGTCGTATCCAAGGCTTTCCGGAGTATTTGACCGGCGCCTACACTCTGCCTACTGATCTGCTACACGAGGCAGGTAAGCTGTTCAGATCATCCTGGCTTCAGGGCAACCTGGATTCGATCGATGCTCTGGTCAGGTCAACTGGAGAGACGCCTCAGCTCAGAGGGGCAGGTTCAGCTGGTATACTTTCGAGTCCACTTCGCGCGAATTTGATGAAGTGGTTCAAGGGAATCACGTGTCACGAAGCTATCTCTCTAGAATGAGCGTCTTTTGCTTTATCTCTAGGCCGCTGCGCCATCTGACGCAGCGGCCTATTGTCTTTTTAGGAGTAAAAATGTATTTTTTAAGTAATGGAAAACCAAAAAACAATTCTTTTTGACGGAAGATTTCTGGCTCTTTCTAATGCTGGCCTCGGCCGGTATTCTTCCGAGGTTTTAAAAAATATGCTTTCTCTTTCTGGCGATGACCTAAAGTTTATTATTTTAGTCATGCCAAAGACTAAATTTTCCGATGACCTGAAGGAAGCAATTTCCAAAAAAGAATCATTGGTTGAGGTTATCGAATTTGACGCTAAGCACTATTCATATAGAGAACAAACAGCGCTAAAAAAATTACTTGATGAAATCAAACCTGATTTGGTTCATTTCACCAATCTAAATCATCCGGTTTTTTATAAAGGTAAGTTTGTGGTTACTATTCATGACTTAACTCTGTTTGATTATGCCGAGCGTGCAAGCGCCTTTAAGAAGTTTGCTTATAGCTATGTGATTAAAAAAGCCGCTCAAAATTCACAAAAAATTCTTACTGTCAGCGAATTTGCGAAGCGCCAAATGGTCAAAAAATTTGCCATCAATGCTAGCAAGGTGGTGGTTACCTATAATGGTATTGATGATAAGTTCAAAAAAATTACCAACCCACGAACTCTTCTCCAGGGTGAAAAATATGGGCTAGATAAGCCGTACTATTTATATGTCGGTCAGTGGAGAAGCCATAAGAACCTACTTGTTTTGGTCCGCGCTTTTGCGCAGCTGATGCAAAAGGGACTTCAGGGAAAAGTAGAGCTGGTTTTTGCTGGTAAAATCGATAAGAAATATCCAGAGCTTACCAGTGAAGTAGAAAAATTAGGGCTAAAAAACGATGTTAAATTTACTGGCTTTGTAGAGGATGCAGATTTGCCGATAATTTATAATAATGCTCTCGCTTTTGTCTTTCCCTCGCTTTCCGAAGGATTTGGCTTACCGGCCCTAGAAGCTCAGGCTTGCGCAACGCCAGTTGTTTCCAGCGATAAGACTTCGCTTCCGGAGGTTTTAGGGGATGGCGCGGTTTACTTTAATGCGACAAGTGTATCTGATTTAACCAAGAAGATGATCGATGTTCTTCAGGACGAAAAGCTTAGAAATAAGCTGATCGATGAGGGTCTCGAAAACGCGAAAAGGTTCACTTGGAAGCAAACAGCCCAGAAAACTCTTGAAGTTTACTCTGATTTATTGTATAAATAGCTAATTTAGTAAATATATTTGGAGGACATGAGTATGGAAAATATGGCAATTTATTTTGCACTTGCGAGCGCGCTTGTCGCAATTGTTTATGGACTGCTTGTCAGTCGATGGATTTTGAAAAAAGAGGTGGGGAATAAAAAGATGGTTGAAATTGCTCAAGCAATTCAACAGGGTGCTTCTGCGTATATGAATCGACAGTATAAGACCGTTGCTGTTGTAGCAGTAATTTTAGCGGTCGTTTTATATTTTGCTCTTGGCATTTATTCAGCTATTGGATTCTTAATAGGAGCAATTTTGTCGGCTTTGGCCGGATATATCGGAATGTTTGTTTCGGTGAGAGCAAATATCAGAGTTGCCGAAGCTGCGCGAACTGGTATTAAAGAGGCCATGGACGTCGCATTTAAGGGTGGCTCGGTTACCGGTCTTTTGGTAGTCGGACTTGGACTTCTAGGTGTAGCTGGATTTTACGCTCTTACTAGAGATCCTAAGGCTCTTATCGGACTAGGTTTTGGAGGTTCGCTAATTTCAGTTTTTGCTAGACTTGGCGGAGGAATTTTTACTAAGGCTGCGGACGTAGGGGCTGACTTAGTCGGAAAAGTTGAAAAAGACATTCCTGAAGATGATCCAAGAAACCCAGCTGTTATTGCCGATAACGTCGGAGATAATGTAGGAGACTGCGCTGGAATGGCTGCAGACTTGTTTGAAACTTATGCAGTAACTGCAGTTGCAACAATGTTGCTTGGAACTTTGATTTTCCGAGACAGTAATGTTGGTGTAATTTTCCCGCTAGTTCTTGGAGGAATTTCAATTCTCTCATCGGTTGTCGGTAGCTTCTTCGTAAGACTATCTGGAACTAAGATTATGGGCGCTCTGTATAAGGGGTTAATTGCTTCCGGAGTTATTTCTGCCGTAGCATTTTATTTTGCCTCCCAGTACATGATGGCTGACTATCAACCACTTAATTTGTTCTATTGTTCGCTTATCGGTCTTGGTGTAACCGCAGGTATGTTCATTATTACCGAATACTTTACCTCAACGATCTACAATCCTGTTAAGTCGATCGCTAAAGCTTCGACCACCGGACACGGGACTAACATTATCACTGGACTTGCTGTTTCGATGAAGGCAACCATCCTACCGGTCTTGTTAATTGCTGCTGGTACGCTTGGAGCTTATGCGCTATCTGACATTTATGGAGTCGCTATCGCAGCTTTCGCAATGCTTTCGATGACAGGTATTGTCGTTGCAATTGATGCTTATGGACCAATTACAGACAACGCTGGCGGAATCGCTGAGATGGCTGGTCTTCCACAAAAGGTTAGAGATGTTACTGATCCGCTCGATGCGGTTGGAAACACGACCAAGGCTGTGACAAAGGGTTATGCTATTGCTTCAGCAGGACTAGCCGCAATCGTATTATTTTCTTCTTACACTGAAGAGATAAGAAATCTTGGCGTAAATCTAGATTTTTCACTTTCTGATCCTAAGGTTTTGATCGGATTGTTTATCGGTGGTCTTCTACCTTATTGGTTTGGTGCGCTCTCAATGGAAGCAGTTGGAAAAACTGCCGGAGCAGTTGTCGAAGAGGTAAGACGACAATTCAGGACTATCAAGGGAATTATGGAAGGAACCGCTAAGCCTGACTATACAAGAAGCGTTGATATTGTAACCAAGGCAGCTATCAAGCAAATGATTTATCCTGCGCTTATTCCAGTTATCGTTCCGATTTTAGTCGGATTCTTGCTCGGACCAGTTGCACTTGGAGGTGTTCTGGTTGGTTCGATTGTCACCGGGATCTTTGTCGCTATCTCAATGACCTCAGGCGGAGCAGCTTGGGATAATGCTAAGAAGTATATCGAGCTTGGTAATTATGGTGGAAAGGGCTCAGACGCTCACAAGGCAGCTGTGACCGGAGACACCGTTGGTGATCCTTACAAAGACACTGCTGGACCAGCCATCAACCCTATGATCAAAATCTTGAACATTATTGCTCTTTTGATCGTATCGTTCATTATATAATCAAAAATGATTAACAAATCTCTTATTGTGGCTGAGAAGCCACTTAAGATTAGGGTAGGTAAGCTTTCTCCTTCGATTGTAAAGCTGATTCTGAGCGACAATCAGTCATTCGAGATAAATCGAAAGTATCTACCCGCTAGTGCGAAGACAGGGGACGAGCTATACTTGAATTTGATAGACGAAGAATCGTTTGGCTCAACTAAGAAAGAAATAGCTCAAGAGCTACTTGAGCAAATCCTATCCAAGGATGACTAAAGAAAAGAAAACTAAAGATAAGAAGCTTGGGTTTAATCCGTATGCTATTATTTTTGGTTCTATAGCAGTAATTCTGCTTTTGGCACTCGCAATCTTTGCATATGGCTATGCTTACTCGGATAAAGTTTTGCTTAATTCATATCTGCAAGGTAGCAATGTCTCATCTCAAACTAGGGATGAACTTAAGTCTGAAATTGATCAAATCAACAATGACTATACTGACAAAAAGATAGTTGTCACATTTGAGGACAAGAAATGGGAGATTAGTTATGAAGATATGGCCTGGTCTCTCGAGAGAGAAAAGACGCTAGATTCAATCTTTTCGTATGGACACTCGGAAAAATTCCAAAATAAATATTTCGATCTGCTCCGTTCTGTCGTCAAAAAGAAAGATTTTAATCTCGAATATAAGTTTAATGAAATGGTTGTGCTGGACTGGGTTAATGGAATAAATAGTGAGATCGGTCAACCCAAGCAAGAAACAAATATTGTTATAAAGAAGGGTGAAGCAAAAATTACCGATTCGAATACCGGGAAAAAAATAAATGACGAGTTTATAAAATCGGCGATTTTAGAACGTCTCTCTCTGAAGGCGAAGGGTGATATCAAGGCTGAATTAATAGAAGACCAGAGTGTGATTAGCAGAAGCGAGGCTGAAGCGTTAGTACAGAAGGCTAAAGATCTTGTCCAAAATGATGTCCAAATAGTTGGGCCCAATGAATCAATCACGCTAAGTAAGGATAGGCTTGGGTCAATAATTGAGCTTAAGAAAAGAGAGAAAAAAGGATTTTTCAAAAGCGAGCTTGGTGATGCATATGTATCTTTTGATGCCGAAAAAATAAAGTCATTTTTACAAGAAAACTTAAATGAATTAAATAACCAAGCGGTTGATGCAAAGTTCACAATCTCATCCGGCCAAATAACTCTGACTTCGCCATCGCAAGCAGGTAAAGAGATAAAAATGGATGAGTCGGTAAGTAGAATTGTTGGTGGGCTTGAGCAGGGAGAGCAAAAAATTAATTTGCCAACCAAGATTCAAGAGCCTTCTATCTCGGCCCAAACTAGTGAAGATATTAAAAAAATCGGTATTAAGGAATTGATTGGTACTGCTACAACAGATTTCAAAAAATCTCCGGCTAATAGAATTCACAATATCGAAACAGGACTAAAATATATTTCTGGAGCGATTGTAAAACCTGGCGAAGAATTTTCGACAGTTAAAAGGCTTGGCAGCATTGATCAATCTGGGGGTTATTTACCTGAGCTGGTCATCAAGGAAAACGAGACGGTTCCTGAGTTTGGCGGTGGTTTGTGCCAAGTTTCTTCAACTCTATTTAGAGCGGCTATGCAATCGGGTCTTAAGATAACGGAAAGACAGAATCACTCTTATCGAGTTAGCTATTATGAGCCACCAGTTGGCATGGATGCGACTATTTATTCACCAAGACCGGACTTTAAATTTAGAAACGATACTGATTCATATATCTTGATTTATGGTCATATCGAAGGGACTAAAATAACCTTTGATATTTACGGGACGAAAGATGGTCGCGAAGTATCGATTACAGATCCTATCGTCTATGACATAACGGATCCGCCTGAGCCAATTTATGTAGATGATCCTAGCTTGGAGCCAGGAGAAATTAAGCAAACCGACAAGGCCCATCCTGGGGCAAAAGCATCTTTTCGATATGTAGTTAAGAAAAATGGTAAAATTTTGAGTGAAGAAAAATTTGTTTCTTCTTATGTGCCTTGGGCGGCAAAATATTTGAGAGGGCCTCAGGTGGAGAGCTCTCCTACTCCATAAGTTACAAAAATGTCTAAAAAGCATAAAGCCAATATCACACTGATAATTTTAGCTGTCGTTAGCGCGATAATTGTTTATAGTATTTTCTTTACTGACAAGGCGACGGCGCCTGAAGCAAGTGTCAATTTTGAAACCACAAAGACCGAAGCTGTCCAGTCTCCGCAAAGTAAATATCAAGAGCCACAAACTCAAATTGAAGCAGCGGTACTAATGTATCACCACGTCGGACCATTACCGGCTAACGCTGATAATATTAGAAAAGGTCTGACGGTGTCGACTGAGGAATTTGAATCTCAGATTAAATATCTTGTAGAGCAGAAGTACAAGTTTCTAACTCTGGCTGAATTAAATGAAGCTATTACCGACAAGAAAGTTCCTGAAAAGGTAGTTACACTAACATTCGATGATGGGTATGAGGACAACTTCTCCGAGGGCTGGCCGGTGATGAAAAAATATGGTGTTAATGGAACATTTTTTCTTATTGCGAATAAGTTGGGCTCGAGCGAATATATGAGTCGAGACCAAGCGATAGAGCTTTATAAGGGTAAAAATGAAATTGGTTCTCATTCACTGACTCATCCAAGCTTAGAAAAGCTCAAGGGAGCTCTACTTGAGAAAGAAGTGAAATCCTCCAAGGAGGAACTGGAGAAGTTAATTTCGGGAAAAGTTGTCTCTTTTTGTTATCCGGCTGGAAAGTATAATGATGATACGGTCAAGGCAGTCTCAGATGCTGGTTACAAAATGGCAGTTACGACCCAGTCATCAACGGGTGAGATTTCCTCGGATAAATTATTTGAAATTCCACGTTATCGTATAAGCTCGTCGATGAGTTTTGAGTCAAGATTTCGTTGACAATATCGACAAAGTATTTACAATTAAATAAGTAGTTTTTAATCTAATTCATAAGGGGAGGGGTGGATGGCGGAGATAAGATCTTCATCAAAAGTGTGGGTACTAATTGTAGCAGTGGTTATCCTGATTGCCGGAGGAGCATATTTGCTGATTAGAAATTCAGCAAGTGCTGATGTGTCTGGTACTACAACAACGGGAAGCTATAAATTTGAGATTGTCTCTAAAGCCAAAATTACCCCAAAACAAGTAGGGACCAACCAGTATCGAATATATGACAAAATAACTCTTGGTTCGGGTTTTGCAGTTCGAGTTAGGCAGTCAGGCTCCAACAAAATTGTTTCAAAAAATATTCGTTGGTCTGCCACAAGTCAAGAAGGTTTTTTCTCGCTTGATGCTAGTGACTCCTTAGTGGCTTATTATCCTAAAACAAATGGTGCGCACTATGTTTATGCAGAAATAGGCTCTGGGAGAAACATAACAAGATTAAATTTAGACTTTTCGACTGATGGCTTTAATAGCCAGTCTCCAGTAGCTTCTGCGACTATTGCTCCTTCATCAACCCCAACCACGACCGGTCCGACTCCAACACCAAGGCCATCGCTTGTCGTTTCTCCGGGCTCTACAGCTGATGATATTGTCACTCTTACTCCAGTTGCTGGACAAACGGGTACATGTTATATTGACTCAAGCGGAAGACAGGTTTGCTCGTAATAAACCCAAAAAAAGCGCACTCCGCCAGCCGGCGAAGGGCGCTTTTTTGATTAAATCAGTTTTAAATTAGGATCGGCTTCTACGTAATCAGACGAGTTCGTTTTTAGTGCTGAGGCAATCGCAATACCAACCGCATTATCGGTGGATAGATTTTTAGGTGGAATGAGAATTGACTCTTCTGGAACAATCTTAGAAAGTTCGCGTGAAAATCTTTTTCTTAGATAACTATTAGCTGAAACCCCGCCTGACAAGATTAAAGTTTTTGGTTGGTATTTTTGGGTTGCCTTTTTTGTTTTTAAAATCAAAGTATCGACTACGGTTTTTTGAAAAGAAGCGGCGAGGTCAGCTTGGTTATATTCCAAGGCCTTGCCGGTGCGAACGTCTTTGGTTAGATATAGGACAGCTGTTTTAAGTCCGGAAAAGGAAAAATCTGCTTGGTCTTTTATGCCGATTGGGAGCTCAAATGCGTTTTCGTCTCCAGATTGGGCTAATTTCTCTATGATCGGTCCACCAGGGTATCCAAGCTGCATTAGTTTGGCCACTTTGTCAAAAGCTTCACCCGCGGCGTCATCTATTGTCTGGCCGACAACCTCATATTGCAGATGATCTTTCATGAGAATGAGTGAAGTATGCCCGCCCGAAACGACAATGGCGAGAATTGGGAATATTCCTGTTTTAGGTATTTGGATTTTAAAATTTGTTTGATTATTGGAACTTGGAACTTGGGATTTTGAAGCGCAGAATGCGCTGTATACATGCCCTTCTAGGTGGTTGATAGGAATAATTGGTTGTTTATACAAACTTGCTAGTAAATTTGCTGCTTCGGTGCCCATAAGGAGTGATCCGATCAGTCCTGGACCTTCGGTGACCGCTAAATAATCTATATTTTTGATATTTTGTATATCATTATCCAAGCTTTCTTCTAGAACCGGAATCATAGTTTCGAGATGAGCGCGGCTAGCAAGCTCTGGAAAAACCCCACCCCATTTTTTATGAATGTCGATTTGCGAGGCAACTATATTAGATAATATTTCAATCTCAAAATCTTCCGAATTTTCTTCGACCTTAACCAAACTGGCTGCTGTCTCATCACAGCTAGTCTCAATGGCGAGGATTGTTTTTATACTCATTTTTTCACCTGCCCCGTATAATCTGCTTCTTGCGTGACAGAATGGAATTCTGTAAGCCAGAAAAGATTTATTTTGGGGTATCAAGAAAGTCTAGCATATTCTGGGTTGATTTTCTAGCGATCTGGTGATAATATGTTTTCTTATCGCTTGGGCGGTAGGGACGGCAAAAAAAGGGAGGGGTTTGACATGTCGGATGGGTTCGAGCTCGATCTTCAGAGTATCCCTGCAATTCCTCAGGTTGAGGATGCGATCAAGGCAAAGATCGCATCTATGCTCGGCGCTGGTAGCTCTTACAGGTACCTGCCTGGGTGTGATGGCCGATTCATCGTCCTCGGGCGACGTATAAGCATGAAGGACGCGATTTGCCTGAAGATGGGAGTGCCTGATCGCTTTTTCCTGTTCGATGGCAATACGCTCGAGGAGAGGGTTATTCTGGGTCTTGGCCCTCTCGAGATCTACGAGCTTTGTTCGGCGCTACTCGTGGCCGACGGACATTGACTCAGGGAGACAAATATGGCAAAGCACAGGTCATGTCGTGAGCTGATTTCTGAAGGGGCAGATGTTTATGTCATCGAGCGCGCCCGCCTGCTCAATGTTTTGCTAGAAGCCCAAGCATCATTTGGGACACGTGGTGTTCGTTGGCATGAACAGACAAAGTTGGCGCGCATCCGTGGACATGTCCACCGGATGGAGGAACTGCTCTGTTGGTCGTTGACTGACTTCGGCAACAAGAAAGTCATACCAGCGCCGAAAGATCCGTCCCGCGGATGTTGATTCGCAAGACGCTTTAGGGCGCCCTGTCGGTCTGGTTCTTTAAGGGGATCGGTCTGCTACGGCAGACCGATCCCTCTTTCTTTATAAGGTTGAAAATGCTAAGATCAAGCCAGATGAAAAGTATTTTACAAACCAAAGAGTGGGCTGATTTCAAGTCAAAATTTAATTTTGAAATTATCGAATTTGATAATCACTTCATTCATAAGCGATCTTTGCCTTATGGCCAAAATTTTCTCTATCTTCCAGAAGTAGCGGCAAAGGATTTTTCGGCTGGATCAATAAGCGAACTAAAGAGAATTACGAAGCAGCAAGATTCAATTTTTGCTCGACTTGAGATTGTGGATGAATATTCTGAGAATGCTCACAAGCTTCTCCAATCTTTGGGTTTTGCAAAAGCATTTGAAGAGCTTCAGCCAAAGTGGCGCCATGTGATCGACCTGCAGCCGACCAGGGGTGAAATTCTTGCTCAAATGAAGCAAAAAGGGCGATACAATATAAAATTGGCCGAGAGAAAAGGCGTGAAAATAAATAAATACCCACTCTCGACAATTGATAGCAAGACCCTTAAATATTTTTATACTCTTTATTTAGACACGGTGAAGCGCGAGGGAATTACTGGCAGGGGCTATGAATATTTTGAGCAATTAGCGCGAAGTTTTAAGGCAACTGATTATTTTGATCTGTATATAGCCTTCTACAAGAGCGAACCGGTATCGGGAGCTTTAGTTAGTTTTTATGATAAAACCTCGCTATATCTTTATGGCGGATCTTCTCGCCAGCACCGAGAGGTAATGGGGCCGTATTTGATGCACTGGCAGATCATCTGCGACGCCAAGGAGCGGGGAATGAGTTTTTACGATATGCTTGGGCGATCAGCTCCCGATCAGGAAAATCACAAATGGTCAGGCGTGACTAAGTTTAAGGAACAATTTGGTGGCCGAGCAGTTGAAATACTTGGAAGTTACGACTATATTAATAAACCATTTCTTTACAATCTATTTAAGATAGTAGAGAAAATGAGGCGAAAATGAATATAAAAAATTATATAAGAGAGAACTTACCTGGATTTGTGCTTTGGACTCACAAGGTTCGTGGGGCTTTGGCATTTTATTATTTTGGTATGCCTTCAAAAAAGTTAAAGGTTATTGGTGTGACCGGTACAAATGGCAAGACTACTACTTGCCATTTGATTGCTAAAATTCTCGAAGAATCTGGCTCCAGAGTAGGGATGGCGACTACCACTACTTTTAAAGTCGGAGCCAAGGAGACGGTCAATAAAACCAATATGACTACTATTAGCTCAATGGCGCTCCAGAAAATGCTCTCTGAGATGGTCAAGGCTGGTTGCGAATATGCTGTCATCGAGACAACTTCCCACGCAATAGCTCAATATCGCAACTGGGGCATAAAATATTTAGCGGTGGCGATGACAAATGTTACTCACGATCATCTTGATTATCATAAGACCTTTGATAATTATCTCGAAACAAAGTTGAAGTTATTTAAATCCAAGCCCAAGATTGCAGTCGTAAATGCTGACGATGAAAATGCAAGCAAATTTCTTAAATTTACTGCTCAAAGACGTCTGACTTATTCATCTTCTAGACGAGCGGACGTGACTGCGAGAAAGATTTTACCTTCGACCGATGGTACTATTTTTACTTTAGTTACTCCGACTGTTCAAACTACTATCGCTCTCAAATTGCCTGCATTATTTAATGTCTCAAATGCGCTTTGTGCCGCATCGGTTTGTTATGGACTAAACGTCCCAATCAATATTATCAAGCAAGGTTTGGAAGCCGTCGACAATGTTCCAGGAAGACTCGAAAAAATTGAAAAAGGCCAAGATTTTACTGTGATTATCGATTATGCTCATACTCCAGATGCACTAGAAAAGCTTTATACGTCATTGAAGCCTGGCGTAAAAGGAAAGATGATCGCGGTACTTGGTTCATGTGGGGATCGTGACAAAACAAAGCGCCCAATTATGGGAGCACTTGCCGGTCATTATGCCGATATAGTAGTGGTGACTGACGAGGAGCCATACACTGAAAATCCAAGCGATATTATCAAGCAAGTTGCCGAAGGAGTAATGCGCGGCGAAAAAGCTAAAAAAGTTGAAGGTGAAGATTTCTTCGTTGTAGAAAATAGGCGAGAGGGTATCAATAAAGCTCTTTCTCTTGCCAAAAAAGGCGACCTGGTTGTAATAACTGGTATGGGAGCGCAGGAATTTCGTGTAGTTGGTGACAAGAAAGAGCCTTGGAGTGAGAGAAAAGTGGTTGCTGAAGAATTAGGTAAATTGGGATACAATAAAGACAAATCATGAAGCAAGGCCACCTACATCCATCGACACTAACGCTAAGAGAAATAATTAGTTATTTTGAAGAGCTTGGTTTTTCTGTCTATGAATCACCCGAAGTCGATGACGAGTGGCATAATTTCGATGCACTCAACGTTCCGGCTGATCATCCAGCTCGTGATGAACAGGACACTTTTTATTTAACTGATCGCCGGGTTCTTAGAACGCATACGTCAAATAGTCAATCTCGTGCCGGCAAAGAAATTGATCCACCTATCAAAATTGTTGTTCCGGGCAAATGCTATCGCAATGAAGCAACCGACGAAACTCACGAAACAACATTTTTTCAATTAGATGCTTTATATATTGATAAAGATGTTAAAGTGGGGAATTTATTTTGGGCCTTAGAGATGATTTTGAAAAAGCTTTATGGCAATGATGTTGAATATCGCATGAGGCCGCATCATTATCCTTTTGTCGAGCCGGGATTTGACGTTGATATCAGACGTGGTGATAAATGGATGGAAGTTTTAGGAAGTGGAATGGTCCATCCGAAAGTACTTGAGAATATGGGACTAGATCCCGAAGTATATTCTGGATTTGCTTTCGGGCTAGGGCCAGACAGAATGATGATGCAGAGATATAAGATCAAAGATATTCGCCAGCTCTGGCAGTCAGACTTAAGATTTTTGAGGCAATTTTAATGAAATACTCACTCAATTGGCTTAAAGATTATTTAAAAACCGATAAATCTGCCGACGAGCTGGGCGAGATGATGGTGGCGCTAGGTTCTGATGTGGAGGAAGTTGCAAGTTTTCCAAATATTGATGAGAAGATAATTGCTGTCAAAATTACCAATATTGAGCCGCATCCAAACGCGGATAAATTAAGATTGCCGACAGTTACGGATGGTAAAAGGGAAATTACTATTGTTTGTGGAGCGCCGAATATCGAAGTTGGACAAATTGTACCGCTTGCTCAAATTGGATCAAGAATTGGCGAATTAGAAATTAGTGAAGCAGAAATCCGCGGAGTTAAATCTACCGGAATGCTCTGCAGCGAGCGTGAGCTTGGATTATCCGACGAGCATATGGGTATAAAGATATTGCCTGAAGCTACTGGGCTCGGTACAAAAGTTAAAGATATTTTAGGTAAAGACCAGATTTTTGAATTAGAGATCACCCCAAATCGAGGAGATCTACTATCTCATTTCGGACTAGCGAGGGATCTGTCGGCCAAACTGGGTGTAACACTGGAGAAGTCGAAAACTCGCCCCGTTAGAGATAGCCGACGCCAAGATGAAGGTGATAAAGAAAGCGGTTTGCAAGAGTCGGCGTTGATCTCTAACGGGGTAAATGTTGAGATTAAATCAGATAATTGCTCGCTTTATATGGCAAGAGTGATTAGTGGCGTAAAAGTCGCCGAATCACCTGATTGGCTTAAAGAGCGATTGATAGCCGTTGGTAGCAAGCCAGTTAATAATATTGTTGATGTGACAAATTATATAATGCTTGACTTGGGTCATCCTCTACACGCCTTTGATAAGGCAAAATTGACGCATAGTGTCATCCCGAGCGTAGCCGAGGGATCTAAGATTAAGATAGAAGTTAAAGAAATTGATACTGAGATGGAAGTGGTTACCTTGGACGGAATAGCTAGAGCAGTTTTGCCGGGGATGTTAGGCATCTGGGACACTGAAAAGCCTGTCGCAATTGCTGGAGTGATGGGGCTAAAAAATAGTGAAGTTGATGAAAATACCACCGACATTGTATTGGAGGCCGCTGTTTTTAATCGTAAGTCGATTAGAAAAACTGCCAAGCTTTTAAATTTGAAAACTGAGGCAAGTGCTAGATTTGAGCGGGGCGTTGATGATGCGGGCACTGAGTATGCGATTGATAAAGCCGCTAAAATGATTGCTGAGATTGCAGGTGGGGAAATTATTGGTGGCGGTATCGCGGGAGAGCTTGAGAAAGAGCAGAAAGTAAAAATTGATTATGAAAAAATAAATTCTTACGCTGGCCTTTCGCTTACAGATGAGCAAATTGATCAAATTCTCAAAGATCTTGGCTTTGAAATTGAGACTTGCCCCGTTAGAGATAGCCGACGCCAAGAAGTTGGCAAAGATGA
>CAZAOT010000001.1:142662-320625 GCA_964487045.1 uncultured Candidatus Saccharibacteria bacterium
CCCCGTTAGAGATAGCCGACGCCAAGAAGTTGGCAAAGATGATAAAGTTTCTAGCGAGTCGGCGTCGATCTCTAACGGGGCGGGGCCTAGCCTTTATTATAAA
The DNA here is from genome assembly GCA_964487045.1 of uncultured Candidatus Saccharibacteria bacterium. Taxonomy (GTDB): domain Bacteria; phylum Patescibacteriota; class UBA1384; order UBA1384; family DTJR01; genus JBDRAU01. The sequence goes on from CAZAOT010000001.1 coordinate 142,766, forward strand.
AAAGAAAAAATAAAAGATTATTTAATTGAGCAGGGCCTGGATGAAGCAATTAGCTATACTTTTCTGTCAGAGGCGGATGTGACAGCGGCCAAGCTTGACCTTTACCCCGTTAGAGATAGCCGACGTCAAGATGACTGTAGTGAAAATGAACCAAATAGTAATTCGGCGTCGATCTCTAACGGGGCGGAGGATCTTCTAGAAGTTGCAAACCCCGTTCAGGAAGAAAATAGATATTTAAGAAATTCTCTTATCCCAGGACTTTTAAAAGCTGTCGCTAAGAATCCGAGCTTTGACGATGTAGAATTATTTGAACTTGGAAGTGTCTTTTCTAAGCACGAAGAGTGGTTTTCGCTTGGAATTGTCACAAGTGGCAAATCAGCCAAACCAATTGAAAAAATTGTTGAATCGCTTTGCGGAAGATTCGGTTTTAACAAAGATGATTTTAGAATTTATAATATTGAACAAGATGAATTGAAAAGGTTCAAAATTAAAAAACCTTTTGTGATGATCGCTGAAGCTAAAATTGAAGACTTGGTCAAAGTGGGGAACTTTGATGATTTAAGTCTTTTGATAAAGACTAGCAAAGTGACTTATCGGCCAATTTCCAAATACCCACCGGTCAAAAGAGATCTGGCCTTTTTGGTGAAATCAGATATTCCATCATCAGAGATTAGGAATTTGATATTAGAAATTACTGCGAAAGCAGTTCTGGTTGAGCTATTTGATGAATTTGAATCTGAAAAATTAGGTATCAATAAAAAATCAGTTGCTTTTCATGTGTGGCTTGAAGATGAGGATAAAACGTTGGCGGATGAAGAAGCGGATGAAATTATTTCAAAAATTATTAGTGAACTAAGGGAAAAGTTTGAAGCAGAGCTAAGGGGATAGGAGCGCCAGCGTTAACTATTCGATAGCCCGCATAAATTTTCCCAGCGGAAAATTTTGCTATATCTCGACCTCGCTCTCTCTCGCAAGCTCGAGAACCGGCCCGCTCGGTCTGCGAAGTCTCTCGAAGAGTAACGCATGGCAATTTTTTGAAATAAAAAGAGGGGAAAGAGAACGGCCCCCTGTCGGATGGCAGGGGGCCGTGTTGTGGTTGGAGAAGCTCAGGGTCGATGGAGCGCCGAATGAACGGCGATGGACAGGTTGTTGACCTTGCGCGCCTGGTCTGCAACCAGTTCTTCGATTGACAGAACTAAGCTGTGCCATTCAGTTGCATTCATGCCTGCTGCGTAAGCAGTCAATCCAGCGTCGCGCTCAGCATCAGCCAAGCTTCCTCCCTCAATTCGGATGTCGCAGTATTGTCTTACTGCGGTACAAACAGTACTTGGGTGCACCATCCTGATCTCGATCCTCCGACATCATGTGAGTGGAATTTCAGCATTTACCCGTGAACGGGGTGGTTGTCGTGAGTGCCTTCGCACAGCTCCCGGTATCGCTCGGGGAAACGTGACCTGATTAGCAGGCGAGCAGCCATGGCGACTACTGCTTGGTCGCTATTATACTGCTCGTAGAGTCTCACCGGGGTGTCATCATAGATCACGCCGAGATGTTGAGCGTCTAGCCCGAGCTTGTCAGCGATCTTGTCAAAGAAAGACACAAAGAGGCTGGAGGAGGCAGTTGCTTCTTGGAGCATCTTGCTGGTCAGGTCGTTGCCTAGTAGATTGCTCCATTCTTCAAGAACGCGCTCAGCTCTTTGCCAGTGCTCTACCGATTCGACGATGTCGCGCTGAAGCCTGGTGCTTGGAGAGACTCGCATCTGATTGGCGAGCGTACAAACCTCGATACTGAGGTCGCTGCCCTCGATGACAGGAAAGTCCTCGACACCACTTTCGTGGGCAGACTCAGCCCAGCCGAGCAAATCGTTGTGGCAGTCAATCGAGAAGACTCCGTCCTTGCGCGAGAGCAGGTCGTAGAGTGTCGCGACCATGTCGGCGAAAATCGTGGCTTCGATCATGATCGCCGCCTGGCAGATCGGGCAGTTACCCCTCAGTCTCCAGAACTTGATCAGCTCTTGGCGCGACTGGGTGTTAGCCACCTCGGTCATAGCTACCTTGATGTCATAGACAGAGTGCTCGTCGAAGTAGCCTTCGGGGTGGAACCCGAACGGCCCTTCCTTGCATAGCCTATCGGTGTAGGGAACGTCAGCGTTCCCAGTGGGGATCAACATCGCTCGCTCCTCTTTCGGGTTGTGGTTCTAGCTCTGCGGGTTGCCGTTCGCGGGCTTCTTGGGTTTCCAGTCGGGATCGCACCAAGCAGCGCATTCTTCGCACCGTTGTTGCTTGACCGGTCTCGACACGCCCGCACCGGGAAATGTCCCGCTCGGATCAACGATCACCGGTCCAGAGAGCTTGTGTGCCCCTCCAGCCGGACATACTCCAACTTCAACTGCCATAGCTTGCTGCCTCCTCAGTTTTGGATGGCATCGATGGTAGCCCTGACGATGTTCGCCAGGGTCTGCTCGTGCGGCTCGTCTTCAGCAAGGCCGTCGTCGCCGTTATCGTGCAGGCTATCGTTCAGCCCAGCGTAGATGCGGGCCGAGAGCTCCTCGATCCAGTAGTAGCCGGAGCTTTCGGTGTGCTTCACGTCTTCCGCCGGAGCGATGATCGCGCGAGTTTCGGCGATCAGGCGAGGCATATGATAATGCCTCACGAGTGCGTCGCGCAGGGCGCCATCGCCCAGAATCCTCTGTCTCCAGCATCGCTCGACAGCTTCAAGCCCTCCTTGAGCAAAAGCCTGCTCAAGGAACCTGAGCTCTGTGTCTACGACAACGTTCAATCCACGACTCTGCTTTCGCATCGATTCTACGCCTCCCTTTTAATGAACGCCTACCAACAGGGACAAACCCTTATTGTTAATAAGGTAAGGGGTTAGTATATACCGAGAAATCAGTAAAATCAATGCTTTCTTATTGCAGGTGGGATCGAGCCCGTGAAAGATTGACTTTTTGAGCAATTTTGTGTACCATAACCCGGTAATAGTCGCCTGTGCAAGCAATCATAGTATTGGGTCGCAAAAACGACCGATAGCCACCGCACAGGCGACAAAGGGGCTCTTTGGCCAGAACTTCCAAACTCTGGCAGTAAGCTCCGCATGTGTGGCGCAATTCGCTCGTGCGCCGCCCCAATCCAACGGCCCGGCACCTTGTGTGTCGGGCCGTTTGCCTTTATCTGGGCGTTGTTGCGAGCCACTTAACTTCTATGTATATTTAGTCCGTGGCTGAAAAACCAAAAATTATTTTAATAGACGGAAACGCGATACTTCATCGCTCGTATCATGCGATGCCGAGATTCGAAGTAGATGGCAAGCTTGTAAATGCTATCTATGGATTTATCTCGATTTTATTCAATAATATTGAAAAATTTTCTCCGAAATATTTGGTAGTTGCTTTTGATGTTAAGGGTAGAACATTTAGGGATGATATTTTCGAAGAATATAAAGCCAAGCGAGTTCATCCTCCGCAAGAATTTTACGATCAAATTCCCGAAGTTTGGAATTTTGTAAGAACGATGGATATTCCACTTTTGACCAAAGAGGGTTTTGAAGCCGATGATATTATCGGCACAATTTCCAGAAGGATAAATGGAGATCTAGGAGAGGGAGAAATTATTATTGTTACTGGCGATCAAGATACCTTGCAGCTAGTGGACAATCGAACTTTTGTCTCTATGCCGTCAATGGGCAAGATCAAAGAGACACTTTATGACGCTTCCGCTGTTCATGGTAAATTCGGTCTCAGCCCCAAGCAAATAATTGACTACAAAGCCTTAAGTGGAGACCCGAGCGATAATATTCCGGGAGTACAGGGGATTGGACCAAAAACTGCTGCTGGGCTCTTGCAAGAGTTCAATACACTTGAGGGGATTTATAAATTTTTGGAAAGTGGTCAGCCGACCGATAAAATCAAGCCGCGTATCGCCGGGCTCTTGATCGAGCAAAAAGATCGCGCTTTGATGAGCAAGGAGCTGGCAACGATCAAGACTGATGTTCCTCTCGATTTTAAATTAAATGATGCCAAGCTTCACGATTTTGATTCAGCTAAAGTCATTGAATTTTTAGAAAAATTTAGATTCAAATCTCTCATCAAAAGACTGCCCGAATCTCACCGCAAAGCCGGCCAGCAAGAGAGTTTATTTTAATATGATTTTATTTTTCTATGGACCAAATGACTATCTTTTGAAGCAAAAGCTTAGAGAGCTAAAAGACAAATATAAAATTGCTTCCAAGGGTTCTTTTGATCTATTGCACTTGGAGGGGGGTGAGTTGAGTTTTGAAAAATTTGCATCTCAAACACAAGCGGTTGCTCTTTTTGCCTCAACTCGTCTTATTATTATTGATCAAATCTTTGACTCACCGAAAGAAACGCAGGATAAAATCAAAGAATATTTACCGCAAATTAGTTCTAGTTCCGTAGTTGTTTTTGTCCATGTCGGTGAGCCCGATAAAAGACTTGGTTTATTTAAAGCGCTTAATAAACCCAAGATTAGTCAGTATTTCGAAAAAATAGAAGATCGCGCGCTGATTCCATTTGTGAAAAAAATTGCCCTTGAGTTTGATGCCAAATTCGCTCCTGGAGCTGAAAGTTATTTGGTTGAAAAAGTTGGAAACGACTTATGGCAATTATCGAGCGAGACTCAGAAACTAGCAACTTATCGCTTTAATCAGGAAATATCCAAAGAAGATATTGATCTTATGGTCACTGCTAATCTTAGTGCAAATGCTTTTGTTCTCACTGATGCCATGGCTTCTAAGGATAAGGCCAAGGCTCTAAAGGAACTAGAAACACTTATATCAATCGGCGAAGATCCGTTTAAAATTCTAGGAGCGATTAACTATCAATTTAGGATGATAGCGCAAGTCAAAGATGAGCTCGAGCGGGGATCTGCGGCTTATGATATTTCTTCGAAGCTCAAGGTCAGGCCATTTCAAGTCCAGAAAGTTCTTCCGATTAGCAAATCTCTTAGTTGGCAAGAAATCAAAGATATCTATAGTAAATTGGTCCAATTGGATGAAGGGGCCAAAACTGGTAAAATATTAGCAGAAGAGGGGCTTAAAGACCTTCTTATCGCAATATAAGAAAGCGCTTTTATGTCAGTCGGTATTTATTATCGTAAATTGTTTTTCTTTGCTTTCTTGGCTTTAGTCGCGTTTGGCGGATATAGGCTGAGTCAGATTGGTTTTAATTTTAATTTTTTGCAAAAAGCTGATGCGTCAATCAACGAGCAGCTTCCAAATGAATCAAAAAAACTCGATAATTTTATTCTCACAATCAATGTTTTGCCTGACGGCTCAGCGCAAATAGGCGATGAGAAATCTCAACTTGTTGTCCCGGTCAGTAAAGATCTAGATGAGATGAGGCTTTTAATTTTTGATAAACCAAAATTGGCTTATCAAAAAATAACCATTTTTGTAAGACTGCCAAAAAATTTAGCTCAGTTACCAGAAGATCCGGAAATGATTGCTGTTCATGGTGCTACTCCGCTTGGAGCGAGACTGCAGGGCGATACGATAACTTACGAGGCTAAAGATATCGTTGAAAGTTCGACCGTTACAATCGTCGCTAAATTTCCAAAAGGATTTTTTACGCTTCCGGCCAAGCAGGAATTCAAGAGAAAAATCGATGCAATCCCAGGTTTGATATGGGTTTTTGGTGGTATTATTTTTCCGCCGATTGCCCTTGTTTTAATCTTTTCTATGCTTTTTGGCTCAAGATTTCAGCTTAGGGAAAAGCAGGTTTCAGGTGAAAGAAATACTCCTCCCAAGGATCTTCCTCCATCACTTGTGAGTATTTTATATTTTGGACATGTAACGCCACGAGCGATTATGGCGATGCTGGTTGACCTTGCTAAGCGAGGATTTATCGAAATTTACAATAAGGGAGACGATTTCTATATATATCGTCATAAAATTTCTAAAGATTTGGCAAAGTCTCTCGATAAATCAGAATTTTATCTGCTTGATAAGATATTTTTGCCTAAGCAGCAGAAGGTCGACAATGTCGATGTCGAGGAGAGGATCGCAAGACATATTTTTTCAAGAAAGATCGCTCTTGTATTTTTGGATATTTATAACAATGGTGGTCATTTAGGTTACTTCAAAAACAATCCGTTTTATATCCATCTTAAGTACCGCATGATTGGTATTGCTACTTTCTTCATTGGGCTACTTGGATATGTAATTTTCGCCGTCTTTTATCCTGATCCTAAATTCGTTCTTTTCTTATGGATTGCACTTATTATTTTCGGAATGTTGATTGTAAATCTCGCCCCATCTTTGACTGGTTTTTCGCCCAAAGGTGAATCGGAGAGAGAGGAGTGGGTTAAATTTAAGAATTTTCTCACCAGGGAGGAATTTATCGAAGGATATGATGATTATTTTGAAAAGTATCTGCCATATGCAATTGCCATGGGCGTAGAGGCAGAGTGGGCGGCTAGATTTGCGAAAGCCAGTTTTGCCATGCCAAAATGGTACGACTATGCGGGCGAAGTTGAAGGAGTCGAAAATTTTGCTAAAAGTTTTCTGCCTGTGATTCAGATTATTTCTCAAGAACTAACCGCCTCGAGCGACCCACTAGTAAGATGAACAAAAATATAATTTATTTTGCAAATATTGCCTACGAGCTTGGAAAGTGGGCTTTTGTGATCATCCTGGTTGGCACGCTGCTTCACTTCTTTGTTGCAACACTTTTTGTAATTTCTGGTCCCTCGATGGAATCAGATTTTCATGATGGCCAGATTGTAGCTGTTTCAAGAATTGGGCTATTTACAGGTGCATATAAAAGAGGCGATCCAATGGTCCTAAAGTTTCCAGGTGATCCACAGCATAAAAAATATATTAAAAGATTGATCGGTTTGCCGGGCGAAGAAGTTGAGATCAAGGATAATAGGGTCTATATCAATGGCAAAGAAATAGCCGAACCTTATATCAAGGCGGTCGGAGCCGAATACTTGCCATATTACTATGAGGATCCAGCCTGGGAGCGAGAAGCAAAAGCGCTTCATTTGCAGGGCAAGGCAATTACCAAGCCTGATCTAAAGACAAAATTAGGTCCAGATGACTATTTTCTAATGGGTGATAACAGAGAGAACTCAAATGATTCTCGTAAATGGTACGCGGCTAGCAAGTCCGATATGATCGGTCCTGTTAGATTCGTGTTAGGACAAATTGTTTCTAACAAAGAATGTCTTGGGGTCTGCTTGCCAAGTTTCACTCTTAAAGACTGGGGTCCGATCGTTAACCCGTACTACGGAAAATAGTTCTTACTTCGCGGAAAGCTTCTTGGCTAATCTTGATTTGAGTCTAGCGGCTTTGTTTTTGTGAATGTATCCAGTCTTAGCAATTTTATCGATCGCGCTTTGTGCTTTTGGAAGATCTTCAACTTTATCAGTCTTTTTGATGACTGATTTTAAGGTTTTCTTCTTAATTGCATTGCGTTCTCGTCTTACTTCAGATTGTTTAAGCGCTTTGATTGCTGATTTTGTGATAGGCATCTGGTACAACCTCCGGTTGTAAATTTCTAATTAACAATTTTTAATTTTAATTATGGAGTCCCGCTTTTTGCGGGACAATTACTAACAAAATACACTATTTCTCTTAAATATTCAAGTGTTGACATTATCCGAGGCTTTTGGTAGATTTATTCCTTAAGAATTATGGAAGCAACACTTACACCCAAACAACAAGCAGTAGATTTGATCCAGAGGGCGGGGGATATATTAATAGTGTCTCATCGCAACCCTGACGGCGATTCGCTTGGTTCCATGATTGCTCTAAAACTCTCCTTGGAGATGCTTGGCAAGAAAGCCACGATGGCCTGTAGCGACAAACCAGGCCAAATTTTTTCTTTTCTACCTGAAATAGACAATATTTTAACTAAAATAGATGTCTCTAAAGACTTGGTAATATCTGTCGATACTAGAAATGCTAAACTTGGCAAACTTGGCTATAAGAAGAACGAAAAGGAAAATAAAGTTGATATTTTCATCACTCCAGAGGGTGGAAGATTCACTGAATCGGACGTTTCTTCTTATGTCAAAGGAGCTAAATATGATCTAGTTATTTCACTTGATACCCCTAATCTAGAGAGACTTGGAGCTTTGGCCGAACCAGCCGATTTATTTTATGAAGTGCCGGTAGTCAATATCGATCATCATCCGGCCAATGAACGCTTTGGTAAAGTTAACTGGGTGGAATTAGTCGCTACATCTACGGCTGAAATACTGGTTTCATTAATTGAGGCCCTGTCTAAAGATAAGCCACTTCTCAATGAAAAGATTGCAACCGCGCTGTTGACCGGTTTGATCTATGACACCTCCAGCTTCCAGAATATTAATACAACTCCTAAGTCGCTAACCGTAGCTGCTCAGCTTGTTGCCGCTGGCGGTGCTCAGCAAGAAATCGTCAGAAATCTTTACAAAACGAAGTCACTTGAAACCCTTAAGTTGTGGGGGATTATACTGCAAAAAGTTCAGGAAGATAAAACAGGCCGTTTTATTTGGTCAGCAGTAACAAAAGGTGAGATCAATCAAACTGGTTCAGACGAAAGCGCGATCGGTGGAATATTGGACGAGCTCTTGAAGTCTGCTACTGATGTAGATTTTGCATTGCTTTTGTCAGAGCGAGAAGATCAGGTGCATGGCTCGCTTCGCTCGATCGCCAGAGGAGTAAATGTTTCAGCTATTGCCGAACTTTTTGGTGGCGGAGGCCACGAAGTTGCTGCAGCTTTTAGAATTGAAGGATCGCTTGCTGATAAACAAAATATGATTCTTACTAAAATCGAAAATTTTCAGAATGGAAGCCCGACCGATAATACCCCTAAGCAAGAGGCAGTAAAGCCTGCTGAGGTAAAAGAATCTGCCAAAATCGAACCGGTAAAAGAAGAGGTCAAGTCCAACTCCGCTGAAGTACCGCTTGATAAAGAAGAAAAAGAAGAAGTAGATCTAGTTCAAAAGTTTGAAGAAGCGCGTGACGCTGCTCAGGAAGCTGCCAAGATGGCGGAGCCTGAGGTAGAGGTATCTTTACCAGAGCAAAATGTTAAAGAAGAAGTAAAAACTGAAGAAAAGCCAAAAGAAAACCAAGAGAATGGCCGAATTCCTCAGAAAAAGCCATTTGAGGAGCCATCGGAGGTTTTTAGTTTTTCCGCTCCAATTCCAAAATCAGATGTTCCAAGGCCATCAGCAGAGCCATTAGTTGCTCCTGAACCTCCGAAGGCCGAGGATGACGACGATTCATTAACCAAGTGGTAAAAACACTTAGCGGTTGAATTTTTTAGACCTTTCTGGTATAAATATCTAAGAAAAGTAAATCTTAAGGCAAAAATGGCAAAAGAAAAAGAAATCAAAAAAACAGCTAAGAAACCCGCTGCCACAAAAGCAGCCAAGGAAGCTAAGAAGGCTCCTGTTAAAGTAGAAAAAAAACCAACTGCTAAAAAAGTAGTTGAAAAAGTTGCTCCTAAAAAAGAAAAAGTAGCCAAAGAAGCAAAAGTTGCAACTAAAGAAGTTAAAAAAACAGCCAAGCCTAAGGCTGAATCTAAAGAAGATACCGGTTCAGTTGAATTTCAAATCAATAATTTTTCTGACAAAATAAAATCCCTTGCCAAACATCTTAAGACTCATCCTCATGATTTTGATTCAAGACGTGGTCTTTTGATCATGGTTGGAAAGAGACGAAGACTTCTTAATTATTTGAAGAAGTCAGAACCTGCTAAGTATGAAGACGCTGTCAAAGCTTTGAAGCTAAAAGCGTAGGTTGTTTGTTGTAAATGTTTTTCAGACACGCTTACGGGAACAGAGGGGAGTTTTCGAGCTCCACTCTCGAAAATGCTCGGCAATGGTCTTCAAAACATTTACAACTTAGTTTAAAAAAAGAAAAGATTGAAAAAATAATTTGGAGTAGTTCTTTGCGAGCAGAGAATTGGTGCACGAACTAACGTGCCTCAACCTCTGATCGTAAGAACTAAAATGTCATGAAACAGATCCAGCATAAGTTCACTTTGGCGGGACAAGAAATCTCGCTTTCTTCAGGATTGCTAGCATTTCAAGCTGACGGAGCGGTCGTCGCTCAAGCTGGCGGAACAATGGTGCTTGCTACCTGTGTGGTTGGCAAAGAGCCGACCGATATTGGATATATGCCCCTAACGATCGATTACGAGGAAAGGTTTTATGCTGCCGGAAAAATTTCTGGCTCGAGGTTTATCAAGAGAGAGGGCAGACCTTCTGAACAAGCAGTGCTAAATGGCCGAATGATCGACCGACCGATAAGACCGCTTTTTCCAAAGCACTTTAGGCACGAGACTCAAGTCGTTATCACCGTTTTATCTTTTGATAAAGAAAATGATCCAGATATTCTAGCACTTCTCGCTGCATCTAGCGCAATTAGCCAGTCGATGGCTCCTTTTGCTGGACCTGTTGGAGGAGTTAGAATTGGAATAGTAGGTGGTGAATTCAAGATCAACCCAACTCGAACAGAGATGCTGGAGAGCGATCTTGATTTAGTTATTATTGGTACCAAAGAGCGAATTTTGATGATCGAGGCAGCTGCTAAGGAAGTTTCCGAAGAGAAAGTTATCGAAGCAATTGAGTTTGGCAAGCCGTTCATCGCTGAAATGATTGATGCTCAAGCGCCATTTCTCAATCCTGACAAACTAACTGCCGAAGACCACACAATAGAAATTCAAGCTCAAGTTAAAGAGCTGATTGGATCCAGACTTCATCAAACAATGCTTGATCGAGAAAATTCCGAAAAAGAAACATTAGTTGAAGCGCTCAAAGAAGAAGTTCTCACAACCTATGAAGGTAAGTACAAACAAGCTGATCTAGAAGAAGTTTTTGGAAAGTTTCTAGAAAAGGAAGTCAAAGAAACTATTCTTGCCGATGGAGTTAGGCCAGATGGAAGAAAATTAGACGAAGTTAGACCAATTGATGTCAAGGTTGGCTTCTTGCCACAGACTCACGGATCGGGACTATTCACTCGCGGTCAGACTCAATCACTTACAACTGCTACCTTGGCTAGCCCTGGCATGGAACAATTCATCGACACGATGGAAAAAGAAACGACCAAGAGATATATGCATTTCTACAACTTCCCGCCATACTCAACCGGCGAAGTTAAGAGAATGGGTTCAACTAGTCGCCGAGAAATCGGCCATGGCGCCTTGGCTGAAAAAGCCTTAGTGCCAGTACTACCAGACCGAGAATCATTTCCTTATACAATAAGACTTGTTTCGGAAATTCTCGCTTCAAACGGATCTTCTTCAATGGCAGCAACTTGTGGTTCAACCCTCGCTCTTATGGATGCGGGCGTACCAATCAAAGACCCAGTTGCTGGAATTGCCATGGGTATGGTCTCGAGACCAAAATCAGGTGAAAAAGCTCGCCCCGTTAGAGATAACGAGGGTAACGATGCGAGTCTTGATGACAATACGCCAACTGATGTTAGTTTAATCTCTAACGGGGTAAAAAATCTGGGATTTGAGCAGGATGATAAGTATGAATATGCTATCCTGACTGATCTTCAGGGAGTAGAGGACTTCGGAGGAGATATGGACTTCAAGGTTGCTGGTACTAAAAACGGAATTACCGCTATTCAGCTTGACGTTAAGATTGACGGACTTTCGATGGAGATGATTAAGTCGACCTTCGAAAAAGCAAAAGTTGGCCGAATGTTTATCATGGGTAAGATGCTCGATGTAATAGCTAGCCCAAAGACTGAGCTTTCAGAGCTCGCTCCACGAATCATCACCGTTAAGATTAACCCAAGTAAGATTGGCGAACTTATCGGACCGGGAGGAAAGAATATCCAAAATATCATCCTGCAGGCCGGAGGCAAAGAAGTTGTCGCTGTTGACATTGAAGACGATGGAACGGTTATGATTTCTTCAGCTGATGCTAATGCTGCCGAAGTAGCTAAGAATTTAGTCGAAGGTCAGACTGTCGAAGCTGAAGTTGGCAAGATTTATGACGGAACAGTTTCCAATATCCAAACCGATCGAAATTCAGGCAAGGAAATCGGCGCGATTGTTGAGTTTATGCCAGGCAAGGATGGTATGGTTCATATTTCAGAAATCAAAAATGAAAGAATTGAAAAAGTTTCCGATTTTGTAAAAGTCGGCGACAAGGTCAAAGTCAAAGTTCTCGCTGTTGATCCAGAGCGCGGAAGAGTCTCGCTTTCGATCAAACAAGCACAAAAACCTGAATAAAAAACACTAGAAAAGAGAAAGAGCCGCTATGTCGAATGACGTAGCGGCTCTTGGTGGTGAGGAGCGGACTAGCCCCAACTGATCTTAAGAGCCAGGCGACTCCTGCGATGCGCAAATGCACTGAAAACCTTTGATAGAGCCTCTGGAACATTAAAGGTTGTTACAGTGCGTTCGCAGTAGAACGCCAGATTCTGACCGTAATGGCTGCAGTCAGTATGTGCAGCTAACTCGATCATATCCGTCAGAGAGCGACTGACGCTCGTCCGACTTTCGACCGACGTATAGATTCCGTAGATTGTGTCTGGAACATCAAGCTCGCGCAGTGTCGCGAACAAGGTCCTAGCGTCGTAAGTAGCACAATTACCGAGCTCGCGTATCTCGTTGCAGAGCAGATCGAGTCGCTCGGCGGGATCCTCAGGGAGGGGTGCAGGTGTGTCAAAGCAAGGCTGATGCAGTTCGGACCATGCCGCTACTGCGAGGAAAGCAAGAGTCCACCTGGGCTTCTTGATCAGGGAGTCTTGGACGATGATATAGATAGAACCATCCTCCCTGAACTCGAGATCCTGCAGGCTCTTGTAGGCGTCCTGCAGGAGACCGATCGCATCCACGTATACGGGGCTGGGTCCAGTCCCACACTGGATGCTCTCGTACTTGGGCCAGCTCTCATCGATACAGAGCTGGTAGAGCTTGCGAATGGGGATCTGCTCCAGGTACGGAATCTCAAGCAGGAGTTTATTAAGCTCCGTAGCCTGTTCCTGGGTCATGTGGTTCAAATACCACTGCTGGGCGGCCCAGATAACATCGTTCCACTCGTAGCTCGGGTCCGAAAACGGGCCTTGGCAATGCCAGCCGTACTGCGAAGTAGCGAGCTTGATCGCTTGTTCGATCACCATAGAACTCCTGTGAATCGAATCCACGAGCACAACCACGGTCCGTCTATTGAGCTGTCTTCCGAACAAGATGAGCTGCTCGGCAGGAAACCGCTCCATTTCGGGAGCATTCGACAGCAGGATCTCGAGCTGCTGCTCGTAGTAGGTCTGGTCGCCGTCTTTGGGCTGATCGGTCATTTCATGTACCTGCTTTCTATCGGCGTTCTTGTTGAAGCCAGCTACTCGGGCATGTGCAGGTCGCGCCATGCCTGAGCTGCGAGCATGATCGGAGGTAAGACATGGAGATAGTGAATCTCGTGCATAATGCCTTGACTACGAAGATATAGAATTCCCTCCGCCCGATTCCATTCTCGCCTGAAAGCAGGAGAGAGAACAAGGTAGTACAGCTCAGGGAGTCTAAGAGAAAGAACGCTTCTATCACCATCGGTTGATGTGAAACCACTGAAGCTAGTCGTCCCAGTGCTCGAGGAGCACTTGAGAAGAGTCGTGAGCGGGAAGCGGTCAGTTGTCGGAGCGCCAAGAAGCAAGTTGCGTTCCTCTTCATCCAACTCCTGTACCGCTTCGTAGAGAAGCTTGAGCGTGGGGGCGATCACGGCCATCTTCGAGAAACGGATGGCGACGACTGCTTCCCACCACTTGTCGGCGTAGATGAAGTCATCTATGCCTTCGTGCCTGACTCGGTAGTAGAATGCTCCGCCGAACGGTTCAGGTATGATAGTGGTGGTGGTATTCAGCAGCACCTGCAAGACCTCTTCGACAGGGTTTAGCGAGGTCCTGACCAGGATACAGCTGGACAAGCCAGCTTCAACGCCTGCTTCAGCGAGCTCGGTAGCGGTGATCTCTCGTCTGCCGAGCGCTAGATCAAGAAGCGTCTGTCGGAATTGTTCCATGTCAATGTCCTCCCATTTTGGGTGGTTTCTAATGCAAGATTGCATAAGGGGAAATAATATCATTTTTGTAAAAAAAAAGAAAGCCACCCAGAGTGCTTGGGGCACGGAGGGTGGCTTGAAATCAGTCGCGCAAGTGGACTTGGCCAGCTAGTCGGGGTGCTTGGCGAGCCACTGGTTCAGGGCTTCGAACACCTGAATCCAGGGCGAGCCTGCGAGGATATAGACCTCGCCGGGCGTGTCGTGGTACCAGATCTTCATGCTGCCGTCAGCTTGAAGATCGCACTTCACGACAGAAGGAGCGATTTCCTCCATGATCTGGAGGGTATTCAGCACAACCGTCTTGTCGTTCAGCTGGGCCTCGACGTGATCAGACAGACCAGCTATGCGAGCTAGACTACGGATCTCGTAGTAGTCCGGATCCTCCTGGTCCGGCACCTCATTGAGGTAGTCGAGAAGCGTCTGCATCGTAGGCGCTACCGGCAAGTCGCCTGGTGCGTGCTTAATCGCCCAAAGACGGGCGACGAGCAGAACGATGTAGTAGCGCGCCATACTGAGATTGTCCTCACGGATCTCCCAGTGCCCGAGTGGCGTCTCCAGGGAAATGTGCCCTGTCGAGATCTCGCAAGGGAAAGCGAAGCCGAGGACAAGCTCGATGGCCTTCTCGGCGCTGATGGTCGTATAGCCTTGGCAGTCGCCGTGCACGAAGTGCAGCTTGAAGGTCCCGCTCTCACAGAGGCGCAGTGCCTCGTTGATGGGGAAATTCTGTAGATCTGCCCACTTCTTGATCTCATCTAGATCGCAGGTGCGGCCAGCTAACTCGAGCATGCGCTCGAGTTCGTCACGTGATTGCGGAGGTATTTCAGTACCTTTCTGCCCTGTAGGGGCGGGGAAGATTTCGGTCGGGACTGAAATGCCCCGCCTGATGCAGATGGCGACAAGTGCGTCGCGCCATCGTCCAACCTCGAGCAATGTGCTTTCAAGCAAAATCGCACTAGGCTCCGTTGCCGGAAAACCCATGCGGTTATTGTAGAGAGCGTCGGCAAAAAGCGTTCGAATCGACCAAGCCTTCTGTTTGGAATTGGGCAGTTTGATCTCCGGGGGAAAGCCAGCCGCGATGCCTACTTCGATGATGCGCTCCAGTTGGAACGCTCCACTTTCGCAGGCCTCGCGGCAAAGCTCAGAATACTCCTGCTCGGCTCGCGATTGTTGTTCTCTAGCATCCATATGTCAACTTTCTCCATCTTTTGGTATCTCAACAAGATTGCATGAGGAGTAATGATACCTCTATTTTGGCCTGAGGTCAAGGCGAAGAGAGGATTATTATTGACCCCAGTACAAATCTTTTCTGGCTTATTGATTTACATTCAATCACGCCAGAAGCAGATAGTACGGGGCAGGCAACTAAGGTTGACGAGTTTATAAATTTGTGCTATACTAACCCTAAGAGTTTTAGTTCTCTAGGATTTTAAATTGGATAAAGAAGCGCAAATTTCATTGCTTTGTGGACAAGTTAAGGAGTGCCGTAAGTGCCCCTTATATAAATTTGCCAAAAATCCAGTTCCTGGCGCAGGATCGGTTAATACCGAAGTGATGTTTATCGGGGAAGGACCTGGAGAGAAAGAAGATGAACTAGGACTGCCTTTTGTCGGGAGAGCAGGGAAATTGCTCGACGAAATGTTAGAATCGATTGGTTTAAAAAGAGAAGAAATTTATATTGCCAACGTAGTTAAGCACCGACCGCCAGGTAATCGTGATCCCAAACCGGAAGAAGTAGAGGCTTGCTGGCCATATCTGGAAGAGCAGATCAAAATTATCAATCCAAAATTAATCGTTTGTCTTGGCCGCCATAGTTTAGGAAGATTTTTACCAAATGTAGGACCAATTTCCCAAGTGCATGGCCGATGTTTTAAAAAAGGTGACCAGGCTTATATGGCTTTATATCATCCGGCAGTCGGACTTTATAACGGCGGAATGCGCGAAACGTTATTTAACGATTTTAAAAAAATAAAAATTGCTATTAGCAAAATATAAAAATAATTGTACTCAAAAAGAAAGGTACTAATTAAGAAATGAACAAACAGGAAGAAACTAAAAAACCGCAGGCTCCGCAAAGGATGACTGCGTATCACGCCTCGCTTGATGGATTTAATGCGCCAAATAGGCCGCAGCAAAATCAGAATCAAAGACCACAGCGTCGGGGGTCATTTTTCGCTAAGAAAGAAGGCTCTGATAATCGCCCGGCTCCTAGAAATGACAGACCGAGGCAGCAGCAAATGAAACATAGAGCTGACCAAGTGGTTAGCTTCAAGGCTTCTAAAAACCTAAAACTTTGTCACCTTGGCGGACTCGAGACAGTCGGCAAGAACTGCTCATTTTTAGAGTATGGTAATGATATTCTCGTTCTCGATCTAGGTTTCAGCTTTCCCGATGCTGATATGCCAGGAGTTGATTATGTCGTCCCTGACGTCGGATATTTAGTAGAAAATAGATCTAGAATCAAAGGAATTTTACTTACCCATGGTCACATGGACCATATCGGGGCAATTCCTTATGTTATTGAAAAACTCGGCTCGCCAACAATCTACGGAACCAATCTTACAATTGGAATTCTCAAGGAAAAGTTGGAAGAGTTTGGCTTATCAAATCGAGTCAAAACAGTCGTGATCAATCCGGAGGAAGATGTGCTCAGACTTGGCATCTTCACGGTTAGCTTTTACAGAGTAAATCACAATATTCCGGATACGGTTGGACTTGTTATTGATACACCAGACGGAAAAGTTGTGCACACAGCTGACTTTAAGTTTGATTTGACTCCGATTAACGAGCCGGTTATCGACCTTGGCAAGATTGCCGAGATTGGTAAGAGCGGTGTACTTGCACTTCTGATGGACTCTACCGGAGCCCGAAACTCCGGTTATGCTATCTCAGAGAGTGAAATTAAAACAAACCTAACTGAGCTTTTCCAAAAAGCTCAAGGCAGAATTTTCATTGCTTCATTTTCAACTCTGATTTCTCGAATTCAACAAATTATTGATGTAACGGCTTCTGTTAATCGCAATTTGACTATTACCGGGCGATCGATGATTTCGACGATTGAAGTAGCTTCAAAGCTTGGATATTTGAAGGTTCCGGAGAATTTAATTATTTCTCCCCAAAAAGCTGCTAAATATCCAGATGACAAGATAGTCGTGCTTTCTACCGGAACTCAAGGGGAAGACGCTTCAGCATTAACCCGAATGAGTCGAGGGGAGCATAAATTCTTCAAGATAAGACGTGGCGATACCGTAGTTCTATCAAGCTCGATTATCCCTGGCAACGAAGGATCTGTTATCGAAGTATATGACAATCTGCTTCGCGCAGGGGCAAAAGTAATCGATTATAAACAAATGGACATTCACACTTCTGGACACGCTCATCAGGAAGAACTTAAGACCATGATCAGGTTGGTTAATCCTAAATACTTTATGCCGGTTCATGGTAATCGCTACATGAGAGAAGCTAACGCTGATCTTGCTAGGTCACTAGGCTATGAAGAAGACAAATTGATTTTGGTAGATGACGGAGAGGTTGTTGAATTAAACAACGAAAGGGCATCAGTACTAAAACCGAGAATTCAAACTTCTCTCGTACTTGTCGATGGACTTGGTGTTGGCGATGTTGGAAACATTGTTATTCGCGATCGACAGGCGATGGCTGAAGGTGGAATTTTCGTGATAATTCTGACCGTCGATCATCGAACAGGTGAAATAATCACTAGCCCAGACATCATCTCGCGAGGTTTTGTCTATATGAGAGCGGCGGAAAACCTTATCCACCGAGCTCGCGCCGAGGTTAGATCTATCTTCAAGCATCATGTCTCGCACAAACCAGTTGACCTTCAATTCATCAAAACGGTCTTGAGGGAAGAAATCGGCGAATTCTTGTATGAAGAGACGAAGCGCCGACCTATGGTGATACCGGTAATCATAGAGGTCTAACTAACCTAAGATGGCCTGCCCCGCAGTTAATGCTCCACGCGATAACAGGAAGTAATCCGTTTCGCTGGAAATTATACTGCTGGGGTCATTCCGGTTATAATCGAAGTGTAGATAGTATATAGTTCTAAAACCGAGAAAGCTCCTTGATTAAAAGGAGCTTTTTTGGTATATTGTCCGCTTACAGCGATACACTCTAGCGAGGAGCTGAGAACCTTGATTCTGAACACAGTAATCCCCACACTTCTTGTGGTTGTCGTGCTCCTCAATCAGTGGGCATACATCCGCAAGATCCGGCACCAGACTCTCCCGAGCGGAGTGACTTGGCTGGTGTGGTCCTTCGTGGCCTGGGTGATGTTTTACTCCCAGCTCAAAGAAAAGGGCTTTGCCAGTTCATGGATGTTTTTGGCCTATGCGATCGGAGCATTGATCGTTTTGCGTGCTACCATCAAGGAAGGCAAGTTCGAGTGGTATCCTATCCACAGGATTTGTCTGACGCTTGCTGGAGTCGCGCTCGTCATCGCTATTTGCCTCAGCGGTAAGGCTGGGCTATGTGTCAACGTGACCGCCCATCTCATCGGTACTGCACCGCTGTGGAACAAGATCTGGAGCAGACAAAGTCGCGAGCCGCTTAGTTGTTGGTTTGTCTGGCTGTTTTGCTCTGGTTCCAATCTGCTCTTGGCGATATTCGCACACAACCTACTTATCGCCCCGATTTACTATGCAAGTCACAACGTTGTCATGGTCAGCTTGCTGCTCTGGAAGCAGCCGAAAGGACTGCCAAGTGGGTAACTATCAGACAGCAATCGCAGCGGTAGCCGCAGGGTCTCTCATTCTAGTCGCATTTGGTCTTCTCTGGGTATTGAGAGGTCGACGTCATCAAGAAGAGCTGACCTTGGCCATCTATGGCATCGCTGCTGGAATTCCGATAACGTTTGCTCTCTTCCTCTACTGGAAGATCACTCCTGACAATCACACGGTTGTGAACGCAATATGTAACATCTCGAGCTTTGCGGTCATTCTTTTTTCTATTCGCTACATGAGGCCGAGACGATCCCCGTCAAAGTGGCTTCATATAGTTGTTTGGATAGTGTTGACCATTGTGGTTTCAGCAATGTCCATCAACTTCTCGCAGCTTAAAATGGGCACCAGCTAGAAATAGCGAGGTGCCCATTCTTTTTTTGAAGAATCTTCCTTATTCTGCTAAAATTTACTTAATGGCAAAGCGTGGAAGGAAACCAAAAAATCCTAATGTTTTGGAGTCGGTAGATCCCAAGGTTATTAAGGAAGTCCTGGGGCTTCTTTTCGGGGCATTGGCGGTAATTATAATCCTTGCTGAGTTTGGGGCTGCCGGGAGTTTTGGCAAATCAATTTTTGAAAGCATCAAAACTTTCTTTGGTGTAGTTGCTTATGTTTTTGCCTTCTGGCTCGCTTTCGCCTCAGTAATGTTTTTTGAACCCAATATTGTGAAGCGCGGCCGGGTTATTTTATGGGGAACATTTTTCTTTTTAATTTTCTTCAGTAGTTTGATCGCTCCATTTGGCCAAAGTGGCGGAGTGTTTGGTTCTACTCTTTTTTATTCGCTACAGCCTGCAATTGGTGATGCTGGGACATTTATCATTATGTTAGTTGGGGCAATCGGAATGCTTCTTTTGATCTCAAATGCATCACTTTCGGAAATTTTGAAAAAAATTGGCGCGTCAACGAGAAACGCTTATCCAAATGTTAACGTCGATCTTGGCGCTCAAAGAGTTTCGGTCTTCAAGGCTGTCAGAAGGAGAATTGGAATGGGCGGTAAACCTGCCGTAGTTGAGGCTCAAAAGCCGATTGCTCCGATGGACGGCAACTGGGTTTTTCCTGAAACTGATCTTTTGGAGGATCAAAAATCAACTGCTCAACCTGGAAATGTTACCAAAAATGTTGAGATACTACTTAAAACATTAAATGATTTTGGTGTTGAAGTGACAGCAGGCAAAATTAATGTTGGTCCGACCGTTACTCAGTATGAACTCAAACCTTCAGAGGGTGTGAAGCTTAATACTATCAAGGCCAGGGCTGATGATTTGGCTTTGGCACTTGCAGTTCATCCAGTCAGAGTTGAAGCTCCAATTCCGGGTAAGGCTGCGGTTGGCGTAGAAGTTCCAAATAAGGAGGCGGCGAGAGTGAGTCTTCGTTCAGTTTTGGAAAGCGATACCTTCAAAAAACGAAAATCAAATACTTCGCTTCCGCTAGGACTCGATGTTGCTGGAGATATAATACTAGCCGACCTCAAGAAGATGCCTCATATGTTAGTTGCCGGAGCGACCGGTTCTGGTAAGTCAGTCGGACTAAACTCGATGATCCTTTCTCTTTTGTATCAGAACTCGCCGCGCGACCTAAGACTCCTCTTAGTTGATCCAAAACGAGTTGAATTTACTGCTTACAATGGAATTCCGCATTTGCTTACCCCAGTTGTCGTTGATGTAGATAAGACCGTCAATTTACTTCGCTGGGCGGTGACGGAGATGGAGCGCCGATTTAAATTATTTCAGGAAGTAGGTTCTAGAGATATCGAATCTTATAATGAAAAGGTGGGGAAGGGTCATAAATCAGAAAATGGTAATAATCATGAAAAAATCCCTTATATTGTGCTTGTGATTGATGAGTTAGCCGATCTGATGGCTCAGGCCTCTAATGAAGTTGAAGCGGCAATTGTCAGATTGGCTCAGCTGGCTAGGGCAACCGGCATGCATTTAATTGTTGCTACGCAGCGCCCGAGTGTTGATGTTATCACCGGATTGATTAAAGCTAACATTACCTCTAGGGTCGCTTTTGCGGTTGCATCACAAATCGACTCACGTACTATTATCGACCAGTCTGGTGCAGAAAAGCTTATGGGAAATGGAGACATGTTGTTTCTCGGTGGGGAGTTTAGTAAGCCAAAGCGTCTTCAGGGTGCATTTATATCTGAAAAAGATGTTAAAAGTGTTTGTGACTTCTTGAGAAGCGAAGGCTCGGCTATTTATGACACTTCAATTACTGATTATCGTGAGGTTGCTGGAATCAAAAGTTCTAAGCGCGGTGGCTCAGGTGGTGGTATGGAAGGATCTGATGCAATTCTAAAAGAAGCTATCCAGCTAGTTGTGGAAAGTGGCACAGCTTCAGCTTCGTTCCTGCAAAGGCGACTTAGCGTCGGTTATGCCAGAGCGGCAAGACTTCTAGATTTGATGGAAGAACAAGGTGTAATTGGGCCGCCACAGGGCGCAAAACCAAGAGATATACTTATAAGCTCATTGGACGAGATCTCTGAAGAGCCTCCTTCGTCAAAGGATAATGGTTTCGATGAGCGTGACTTTTAATTTAAAATTTAAAAGCCAAAATTTAAAATTATGGTGTCCGCTTACACGGACGTTTTTATTGGTTGCATTTTTAACATAACCGGACTACATTAAGATTGTTTTGAAATTAAAAATTAAGATTTTTATTTTAAATTAGTAATTAGTAATTTAAAATTCCCACTGGAGGTGGGCATTGGCTTTTAAGCGGAAGAAAATTCAGTCAGCCCAGACGGTTGGAGCGAAGCTGCAAAGTGAGCGTCGCAAACGAGAGCTCGATATTGAAGATGTAGAAGAAGCTACAAAAGTCAGGGCTAAATACATCAAAGCTATTGAAACTGGCTCTTGGAATGATTTGCCCAGCAAGATTTATGTTTATGGCTTCGTACGAAGATACGCCGAATTTTTAGATCTCGATAGCGATAAGACGGTTGAAGAATTTAAAAGCGAATTTGGGGTAAATAGGGTTAATTTTCTAGGCAAAAAGAACGGAAAATTATCAGATCGATTTGTAATAACTCCCAAGCTGATAATTATAATTCTTGCGGTTATTCTTTTTATAAGTCTAATCGGGTATATTTTTATTTCAGCGGAAAAGGTATCTAAGGCTCCGGAGATCGAAATTATTGCGCCAAATGAGGAGTTAACTCAGAAGCAAGAATTGACGATTGAAGGTAAGACTTCAAATACCGCCATAGTTGATATCAATGGACAGCTAGTAAATGTAGACGATAAAGGTTATTTCAAGCAAAAAACGACTTTAAATGAGGGTATGAATATATTCGAGATCAAAGCAAAAAGTCGAGTTGGAAAAGAAGCGACCAAAGAAATAAAAATTTTGAAGACAAAATAAGGAGGCCAGGTGGCTAAAAAAATAAAAAGTGAAATTCCAAGTGAAGGAGCGCAGCTTACTGGTAAGCAACAAGCTCTCGAGGCAGCAATTTCAAGTATTGAGAAGCAATTTGGTACCGGCGCTATCATGCGAATGGGGGAGAGTAAAGGATTAAATGTAGAAACAATCCCTACTGGTTCAATAAATCTAGACCTAGCGATGGGAATTGGTGGTGTACCTCGTGGAAGGATTGTGGAAATTTTTGGTCCGGAATCTTCAGGTAAAACTTCACTTTCACTTGCGATTGTTGCAGAGGCTCAGAAGGGCGGAGGGCTAGCTGCTTTTGTCGACGCTGAGCACGCTTTTGATCCCGAATATGCAAAGAAAATTGGCGTTGATGTCGATGCGCTTCTAATCTCTCAGCCAGACACTGGAGAGCAAGCGCTGGAAATTACCGAGACTTTGATCAGATCAAACGCGCTTGATGTAATCGTAATTGACTCGGTTGCCGCGCTCGTTCCTCGCGCTGAAATCGAAGGTGAAATGGGAGACTCGGTTATGGGAGTTCACGCTAGATTGATGAGCCAAGCGCTTCGAAAAATTACTGGCGCAGTCTCAAAGTCAAAAACGGTTGTAATCTTTATTAACCAGCTCAGGATGAAGATCGGGGTAATGTTTGGTAATCCAGAAACAACCACTGGCGGAATGGCCTTGAAGTTTTATTCTTCAGTCAGGCTTGATGTGCGAAGAATCGAACAGATTAAAAAAGGTGAAGAAATTGTAGGTAACAGAGTGAGAGTGAAGATCGTTAAAAACAAAGTTGCTCCGCCGTTTAGAATTGCTGAATTTGAAATGATGTTTGGTACGGGAATTTCTAAGGCTGGAGAGGCGATCGATCTTGGGGTCAAATACAATATAATCAATAAAGCTGGAGCTTGGCTTACATTGACCGACGCTAAAGCTCTCGGTGAGGACAACGACAAGCTCGGCCAAGGTAGGGAAGCAGCTAGGGCGTATATCGAAAACAATCCTAAATTATTAGAAAAACTTATCAAAGCCATAAGTGAGCGAGCAAAACAAGAAAGCGCTCCAGAAAGCGCTTGAGTTACTATCAAAGAGAAGTTATTCAAAATCTATTTTAGCCGATAAGCTTCGCCTAAAGGATTTTGAGGAAAAGGAAATCGCACAAGCGATGAAGCGGTTAGAGTACTTAGGATTTATCGATGATAGAAAATACGCTGAAAATTTAGCAAGAGAATATTCGACTTATAAGAAATATGGTGCCCAGAGGATAAAATTCAAACTCAAAGAAAAAAAGATCTCTGATGATATTATTGTTGAGATTTTGGCGGGAATTGATGAACGGATTGAAAGTGAAAACCTAGATGAACTTACAAAGAGATATCTAAGTAAAATTAGAAGTATTCCGAAGGAAAAACAATACAATAGAACGCTCGGCTATTTGATCAGGCGTGGTTACTCATTTGATGCGGCAAAAAAAGCCTTTTATAAAATTTCTCAAAATATTTAATTTAATTTCATTACTAGATAATCAGCCTTGACTAAAAATAACTTTTTGTGTATAATCCGATCTAAGCCTACGGCTTCTGGATAATATCTTCTCCTGCAGGAGGGAGCTTAGCAGAGTTCTTGGATCTTTTGGGCATATAGCTCTGACCAAGATGCTTGGCACCTTCCCGACCACTCGAGAGCCTCATGGCTCCGAAAGTTCAAACAGGCGGACGAGTGTGGCGCTAGGTTGAAGGGCTAGCAAGGCGACGGCTATCTAGCCTGAATCCCGACAAGCGTCGACACCTGAGGAGTCGAAGGGCAATCAATTCTATCCTTTTGGGTTCAATCGATCTAGATGGGATAGGATTCGGGGCGCCAGCTTGCTGGCGCCCCCTTTACCTTCAGGTTGAGATTACTCCTTAAATATGGTATATTTCTCGTATGATGAATATATTTTCTTTTTCCAAATCTGCCCAGCGACAGACCAAAATTATCGCTACAATTGGACCGGCTACTTCAAGCGAGTCCGTTTTGAAAAAATTGATGTTAGAGGGCATGGATATTGCCAGATTTAATTTTTCGCATGGTACTAAGGAAGAATTTGCGGCATGGGCCAAATTAATTAGAAAGCTAGCCAAAAGGCTTAAAAAAGAAGTTTTGATTTTGCAAGATCTCCAGGGCCCAAGAATTAGAGTAGGTAAGCTCAATCATGAGGGACGCCACATTGATTCCGGCCAGGAAGTTAAGCTCAACTTTGGTGATGAATTTCACCGAAATGACATTCCAGTTCAGACAGACTTAGAAGTTGCACTCAAAAAGGATCATACGATTTTGATCGATTCTGGACTAATCGAATTAAAAGTTAAAAAAATTGAAGGCAAGAGAGTTGTCTGTAAAGTAATTGTTGGTGGGGCGCTTCACTCAGGCAAAGGATTGAATTTTCCTGACACTCCAACTCAAGAGGCTTTCACTCAAAAAGACGAAGAAGACTTGGCTTTTGGTCAACAAATTGGAGTTGATATGGTTGGTCTTTCATTTGTGGAAAATGCCCAAGATATTATTTCCTTAAGAGAAAAAATCTCAGCAAAGACAAAAATTGTATCAAAAATTGAAAGGCCTCAGGCAGTTCATAATTTCGCTGAAATTTTAGATGTATCTGATGCGATCATGGTTGCTCGTGGTGACCTTGGCGTTGAGATACCGATTGAGAAATTACCATTTTTACAAAAAAGAATTATTAGAAGGTGCCGAACTGCAAACAAGTTTGTGATTGTTGCTACCGACATGATGGCTTCGATGGTTTCTTCACCGAGACCAACCAGGGCTGAAGTGCTGGATATCGCAAATGCAGTTCTCGACGGTGCCGATGCAGTTATGCTTTCAAACGAGACTGCGGTAGGAAAATATCCTATCCAGACTATTTCGACAATGCGAAAGATCGTCGAAGAAACAGAAAATTTCAAAAAGTCTCAAGAACTATCGAGTTTGCTCTAAGCCATACGATTGACTTGGCAAGTACTTTGTGCTACGCTAGAATGCACTTAAGCACATTTATATGTGTGATCATGGTTTCAAGCTAAAGAGCTGGGAGGGCTCAGTTAGCTGAAGCTAGGCAGTGTACGAACAGCTTGTCCACCATTGGAGGGTGATTTGATGTCAGATGCTTTCGCGATCGATGGAGTCGGTCCTGAGCTGGAGTTGAAGCTTGATCCTGACGAGGTATCGAGGGCATATCGCCTCGCGATCCGCCACGTCAAGAAGCAGGAGAGCAGGATCGCACGCCACGCGAAGAGATCGGCAGTGAAGAGTCGCAAGCTGCCACCCCGTACTCGGGGAGGCGAGGGAGTATTCCGGACGGCGCACGCTGTCCGGGCTGCAAGTCCGAGGCGGTAGAACCGCCTCTACATGAGAATCTGGCCGGTGGGGAGCTCACGCTCCGCACCGGCCTTTTCTAAAGATCATTTATTAAAATTAAAGTAAAAGAAAGCCGCCTCAAAGAGGCGGCTTGGGGTGTCATTTAGTTCGTGCCGATTGCTACTCGAGCCAATCGCGCATCCGAGCCATCGTTTGATCGATGGCGTTGTTGGTGGGGATCTTGCCCTGTGGGTCGGGATACCCGAGGTACTGGCAAGTTTCCTCGTGCGACCAGCTGCATATTAGCTGTCGAAGCGCGACGTACAGTGCGCAAAAACGTCCCATCTGACTGATCCGCCAGACATGGTAGAATCCGATCGCATTTTCGGAACAATGAACGTACTCGGCCTCATTGTCAAAGCGTTCGTCTGGGTGAAACTGGCTCTCGCAGTAGTTCTGGGCGAGAGTTGTCAGTAAGCCATCTGCGATGACTTGCTTGCGACAATCGGGGCAGGAAGCGAGTGCTTGGTAGGCACGTTCGCCTTGTCCCCGCCTAATCTGGCTCTGACATAAGATCCACAGCCAGTGCCAGCAGTCGCCACCTAACCATTCGGGTTCTTCGATGTCAACTCCTCCTGGGTATGGGTGGTCAAGGTTATAGTATCCAAATGAAAGATGGGGGCGGTCACAGAGATGCTGCGCTTCTTCTACAGTGAATTCAGCCGGGCCGTTGAAAGCGAAATGTACGTCATTCAGGTCGCCGATGAGATCGGCGAAAAGCTCCATGACAGGAGAAGCCAGAATTAGCCGCTCGGTCAGGCCACGCAAGCGCGCACTGGCGCGAGCCATGGGCCAGAAAAAGCCAAGTCGTCTTGTCGCCGAGATAGTCGGCTTGTGGTGGCCGAGCCCCTGGTCACCGGTCTTAGCCCGAACGAACGCTTCTCGGAATGCTTCCACTGGCGCCCCATTCATTGCTAAGTCATGGATGACATACCAGGCGAAGTGGATCGGAGTTGTAAACCCGTTTTCTAGATTCTCGCTTTGCACGTGCATCACCTCAAGACATATTTGTGAGGATACTACGTTATGAAAATCTATACCACAATTCGGCTACTAAATCAATCGAGAAAGTTTCTACTGGCTTCTTGAGAAATTACTCCTGATCTGATAAACTTTTGTTCGTAATCGCAAATGGAGAGGTCGCATAGTTGGTCTAGTGCGCACGCTTGGAAAGCGTGTGTGTCGCAAGGCACCGCGGGTTCGAATCCCGCCCTCTCCGCCAAAGCCCAGATAATCCGTAGGATTATATTTGGGGTTTGGCAAGAAGGACGTGAAGGATTCGAAAGGCGGAGGCGCGACGGCGCCGAGCCGGGGTCGACGGCAAAATCAGCAGATTTTGACCGGTGACCGAATCCCGCCCTCTCCGCCAATAGCCACTAAAGGCTATTTTTGTTATATTTAGGCGAGATAAAAAGGAGACAATATAGATCTTAATAATATTAAATTAAATCCACCCCTTGAGTTTATTGTGGATCCAGATAATAACAACAGAAGATTAGGAATTTGTATAAAAGAAATTTCTGCGGATGGAAAGAGGGATCGCTTGCATCAATTCGATATAGGTAGCGGAAGTTATCTCGGCTATCGTGATCGCGAGCTGAATCCTGGAACTGGACTTATGCTTTCTTCTCGAGGGATGAGTTATTCATACAAGGGAACTCTTGCCAATGGAGACAAACGTTTTTATAAACGGGAGCTTGGTCCTATTTATCAAGTCGGAAAAAAGAAGGTAGTTTCGGGAAAGTTTTTGCCTGCAATTAAACTTGAAGGTGATACGGTGGATTTAGTTAGAATTGAAATGTTACCATCGTTGGTGAAAGAGGAAACATCTAGAGAGCGATTGGAAGCACGAGCTGAATCAGAGGGGCGAACGTTAGCTGAAGTTTATGGTGATCGGGACGGGAGTCTAAAGGACGACCCAAGCGAGCCAATTTCTCAAGATCAGAAGAAGCAAGAGCCTCTGCCTGAGGCTGAATTTGATGCTGAGGGTAAGGCTAAATTTGATTTCGAAGAGGAACCGAAAAACCCCGATCCAGAAACTCCAGGTATGGGAACCTATTGACGCTTGGTCCGGGTGTGCTTTAATTAAATTAAAATTAATTGGGGAGGAACTATGTCAAAGACAGTCCTAATGATCGTAGGAATTGTAGCGATCTTGATGGGAGTTGCAGCTTTGATCCCATCGTGGACCTTGGCTAGTGAGCCACAGTGGCATGCTATCGTTAAGATCGTCATCGGTCTTATCGGCGTGTACGTTTCAGCCACAGACAAATAAGAGAGTTCTTCGTACCTTGATTAGCAATTGCCCCGTTGGGGCAATTGCTTTTTAAGTTCGCTTCAATTATCTTTGATTCATGGATGAAGTCTCTGATATCAAATCAAGGATAGATATTGTTGAATTTCTCACTCAATATCTAACACTCAAAAAAGCTGGTGTAAATTATTCTGCCTGCTGTCCTTTCCACAATGAAAAAACTCCATCATTTATGATCTCGCCCGAAAGGCAGACGTTCAAATGCTTTGGTTGTGGCGAAGGTGGGGATGTAATTACTTTTTTTCAAAAGATTGAGGGGCTGAGTTTTCCAGAAGCGCTTAAGATTCTGGGCGAGAGAGTGGGGGTTCAGGTAAAATTTGAGAAGAATCAGGATTATGCCAAGCAAAAAGCAACTAAAGAAAAAATTTATGATATAAATTTACTTTGCGCTAAATATTTTAAATTAATGCTCTCTAAGCCACAAGGTAAGATCGCTCTCGATTATTTGCTCAGTAGGGACTTAAGCCAACAGACAATTGACGAACTCAAGCTTGGTTTCGCTCCAGCGGACTCTGAATTGCAAAAATTGCTCGAAAAGAAATTTTCATTTAGCGATCTTTCGCTTGCTGGTCATCCCGAAAGATTTAGACATCGTCTGATGTTCCCAATTTTTGACAATTTTTCCTTGATTACTGGTTTTTCAGGAAGAATTATCGAACAGGGTCTGCCGTCTGGACTTTCGCCCCATCCTAAATATCTCAATACTCCTGAAACTGAAGTTTTTCATAAATCACAAGCGATTTATGGAATAAATTTTGCCAAGGACGCGATCAGGAAAAATGGCAGAGTTATCATAGTAGAGGGTCAGATGGATGTAGCGTTGGCTCATGATGCGGGCATTAAGGAAGTGGTTGCTAGCTCTGGAACAGCCTTGACCCAGGAGCATATTAAAATTTTATCGAGATTAACGCATAATATTATTTTTTGCTTTGATGAAGACGAGGCTGGCCAGAAAGCGGCCAATTCCGCTGTCGAGCTCGCGCTTGAAATGGGCTTAGATCCAAAGCTTACTATTATTGAAGGATACAAAGATGTCGGTGAGCTAGTTAAAGATGACCGAGCTAAGCTTAAAGATATTTTTGACAAGGCCTTGCCTCCAGTTGAGTGGATATTTGCCAAAAGAGACAAAAATAAAGAATTTAATGTGCAAGAGAAGAAAGATTTTGGTAAAAGGGCTCTAAATTTTGTCTCTAGAATGAAGGATGAGATAGAAAAGGCTCACTATGTTTCATTTGTTTCAAAACAACTGGGAATTCCCGAAATATCAATTGAAAAAGTTCTTAACAACCAAAGGATGATTAAGCGCGCCAAAGATGAGTCAAGTGATCAGAAAAAAGATAGCATCGAGGAGTTATTTTTGAGCTTCCTGCTGAATTATCCAGAAAAGCTCAAGGGCATAGCGCTATATGACTTAGAGTTTAAAAATCTAGACAATGCTACAATTTACAATAAGCTTAGAGTTTGCTATAATTCCAAAGAGGTAAAGACAGAAGAGATCAAGAAAGAATTAAGCCGCGAACAAGGTGAGCGGCTTGATGCTGTTAGCGTGGTTTGGGATGAAAAAATTAATAAAGATGAGACGATCGCAATTGAAGAATTTTTTTCACTCAAATCCCGGCTTGACGGCCAAGCAAAAGAAAAGATAAAGGATGGGTTTGCAAAGGACATCGCTGAAGCTGAAAGAAGCGGAGATATCGGTAAGGTCAGAGCGATTATGGAGAAGCTTCAGGAAGAATTAAAAAAATAAATCCTTGCGAGAAGTGCAGGGGTGGAAGGTGATATATGGCTAAAAGGGCAATAAAGATGCCGGTCGACACCCGGATCAAGATGGTACCGGAGATCGAAGCGCTTATTTCAAAAGGTGAACTCCACGGATTTGTAACAGAGCAAGAGATTTTACAGATCGTTACTGCTCCAGAAGAAGATATCCAGATTCTGGATCAGATTTATAGTGTCTTATTTGAAAAGGGAATCCAGATTTTAGAAAAAAAGAGGCTTCTTGATACTGAAGCACTTCTTAGCGACAGCAAGGAAACTGAGAAGCAACCAGATTTGCCAGAAATATCCGATGACTCAGTCAGGATGTATCTAAGAGAAATCGGAAAAGTGCCACTTTTGTCTGCAGATGAGGAGATGAGACTTGCCAAGAGAATTGTTTCTGGTGATAAGGTTGCCAAAAAGAAATTAGCTGAAGCAAACCTTAGACTGGTTGTTTCGATTGCTAAAAAATATATTGGCCGAGGTTTGTCACTACTTGATCTAATCCAGGAGGGGAATACTGGGCTACTTCGAGCTGTAGAAAAATTTGATTTTAGAAAAGGTTATAAATTTTCAACTTATGCAACTTGGTGGATTCGCCAGGCGATCACCAGGGCTATTGCCGATCACGCTAGAACTATCAGAATTCCAGTACATATGGTTGAGACTATTAACAAAATGATTCGTGTTCAGCGCCAATTAGTTCAGGAACTTGGCCGTGAGCCTTCTGTGGATGAAGTTGCCAAAGAGATGGGTGTACCAAGAAACAAAGTTGAACACATTATGAAAATTTCTCAGGAAACCGTTTCGCTAGAGTCTCCTGTAGGAGAGGAAGAAGATTCAAAACTTGGAGATTTCATCGAAGATAAAGAATCTCTTTCACCTGAAGAAGTTACAATTCGCTCGATGATGAAGCTTGATCTTGATGAATTCTTGCAATTCCTTACCGCTAGAGAGCAGAAAATCTTAAAAATGAGATTTGGCTTGGAGGATGGGCGCACTCACACACTTGAAGAGGTTGGTAAAGAATTTGGTGTTACTCGTGAGAGAATTAGACAAATTGAAGCAAAGGCCCTGCAAAAACTCAAAAAGCACGAAAGATCTCAAAGGCTAAAAGATTATTTAGGGTAAGGTTCCGAAGAGTTATTTAGCTGTAGTCTTGGCGGCAAACTGCCTAACTAATTGATCCGATTCTCCGCTTGCTATTGATTCGAGTTCTTTAGCTTTTAATTGTTCTAAAGTTATTTCTTTTTTAGTGATTCTGCCCAGCAGATAGGCGAGATAATCTCCGGAGATAAGCGATGGGACTATGACAAGATCTGCGCCTAGTTGATAGAGCTCTTCCGCTTCCTCAACATTCTGTGCAGTCAAGATGACTTTGAGATTTTTATTAACTAAGCGATATGTTTCCATCAAAAGCTGATTCTCTTCGATTTTCTCGATCGTAGAGATAACCATTTTTGCTTTTTTGAGATTTAATTCCTCAATAATATCGTGATCGACTGCATCTGCATATGTGCAAATTTCATTTCGATCAATCAGCTCCTGAATTCTCTTTGGGTCATAATCGATTACCGCAACTGTTTCGCCCTTAGTTTTCAAAGCTTCAAACAGGATTGTACCCATACGATGGTAGCCAATCAAAACTATGTGGTCTTTGAGTTCATCTTTGAGGTTATAAAGATCTTCAGTTCTGTGAATTCCTTTGATTCTATTCAATAATGGTCTGATCCACGAATAAATCTTATTACTTGCGAAATATAGGTATGTAGAGACAAAGACCGTTATCACTGCAACCATTGAAACGAGCGTAAGTGCTTCTTTGGGTAGGATGTTTGCTTTTGTTCCTAGAGCAACTACGATAAAAGCGAATTCGCTGACTTGAGTTAATGAAATTCCTGTTAGAAATGCTGTTCTTCGTCTATAGCCCATGAATGATAACACTAGCGTTACGACAATTGGGTTAATAATCAGAATCAAAAGAGAAATTACTATAGCTGGAGTGATTGTCGCTCCGATGTTGTCAAAAACCAAATTTGTTCCGAGATAGATAAAAAAGATCATAATAAAGAAATCTCGAAGTGGTCTTGTTTTTGAGGCGACATGATGCGAGTAAGGAAGCGTAGCTAAGGAGACACCGGCGAGGAAGGCGCCAATCTCAGCCGAGAAACCAAGTGACAAAGCGACGATTGATAAAAAGAAGCACCAAGCCAGCGAGGTTATAAATAGAAGCTCTTGCGATCTTGCGATTCGGCGGAAGATTGGAGGAAAGACATATTTTGAAATTAAAAATATTGAAACGAAGAGAATAATTGCTCTAAAGATGATTTGAGTAGAAAGTTGAAGTATTGCTGGATTATCTCCGGATGAGTTGATTCCGGACATAATTGTGAGCAAAAAAATGGCGACAAAATCCTGAACTAGTAAAATTCCGACAAGTAATTTGCCATGTAGAGTGTCGAGATCATTTTTATTAGATAAAAGTGTGATGATGATTGCGGTCGAAGAAAAAGCTAGTGCGACAGCCATATAAGCAGAGGCGGTCGAAGAATAGCCAATTAATTTGACGGCTATAAAGTAGAATATTCCCGAGAAAACTATTTGGAAAAATCCAGCAATTAAAGCGGTGTTTCCGATCTCAAGCAGTTTTCTTGGGTTTAGTTCTAAGCCAATCAAAAATAGTAAGAAGATAATACCGATCGAAGCAAATGTTTCGATTATTTTTGGCTCATTGATGACTCCGAGAGCAAAAGGACCAATTAGAATTCCCGCGACCAAATAGGCGAGGATAAGGGGTTGTTTGAATAACCTAGCGAAGACCCCGAGTACTGCTGCAACAATTAAAACTGCCCCAAATTCAAGTAAGTAGGTTTGATCCATTGATATAATTATATCATGCTGATGTCTTTAAACGAACTTGAGTGGCGGGAGTAAGTAGGGCATTGTAACTGATCGTATTATAGTAGGTTTATTGATAGAATATATTAGATGAGAAGAAGGGGAGTTATTTCGTCAATAAACAGGTTGGAGCTGAAGGCAAAGAGACCACTGCTGGTGATTTGTTGTGTTATTGTTTTGTGTTTTTCTGCCTTTGCGATAAAGATTTTGGCTTCAGACCCACCGGTTTTTTCAAATGTATCATTCGATCCCACCCTGGATGTTTCAAGATTTTCTACTTATCAAGTTACTGCAGATATCGCAAATTTGCCCACGGACCAGTCGGCCAGCGTTGATGTCTCTGGAATCAATGGTGACGGGGGCAACTACTGGAACTATTATGCCAATGGAACTCCTGTGTCAGACACAGTTACCAAAACAATGACTTATGATGCTGGAAGCTCAAAGTGGCGAAGTGGAAATATTTATCCGGATAGTATCTATCCTGAAATTTTCTTTGCCCCCTCTTCAGTAACTTGGAATAACAATCCTGATAATATGGTTGTTAGAAGAAATAATTATCAATTATTGCACTACGCTAATAATTTTTCCTCGACAGGCAATATGTCTTTTTGGATAGAGGTCAATGCGTATAGGCGTTCAGCTGTAAATTCTTCTGATCTTGAAGTCTATCTAGTTGAGAAAGGCCATAATATTGATTTCTTTCAGTCTGATTGGCGTAATTCGGCTGATGTAGAGCTGGCTGGAACTATCAATAGAAATGCTGCGTTCAATCATTCTCATTCTGTTAATTCC
Organism: uncultured Candidatus Saccharibacteria bacterium; assembly: GCA_964487045.1. GTDB lineage: Bacteria > Patescibacteriota > UBA1384 > UBA1384 > DTJR01 > JBDRAU01. Next base: position 176,053 of record CAZAOT010000001.1, read on the forward strand.
TCCCATCACTTAGTCGCTTTGTCGGCTAATAATGATGGTACATTCGGGACAAAAAATCTTGATATTTCAGGAGATTTTTGGGTAATTATATATTCTCAGTCTCCCAACGATGACCGAGGTTTTGATCTTAGATATCAGGGTTCTGGTTTGTGCAATAACAATGGACGATGGTACTCGGGCAGTCAGGCGGGTTGGACAACCACAGCACGCTCAGGTTGTCCTGATGCTCATATTCACTTAGCCAGAAGATCATCCACAGGAGGGGTTCGGGATGGTGTGAAATTAGTGACTTCGGCCACATATGATGGTGAAACAGGCAATAAAACTACTAATCTCTATTACAATGATCTTCCGAATTTGCCACCTAATTCGACCTCATTCTCATCTCCTTCATCCGGAGGAACATATTCAGGGGATATTGCAGTTGCCTGGGATCCTGCATCCGATCCAAACAACGATACTTTGAATTACGATCTCTATCTAATGGATGAAAATAATGTTCAAGTTGGAAATGCTCTTCTTACAGATAGCGCATTAACAACTTATAATCTTCAAACCACAATTGAGGGTCAAGAGATCCCAAACGGTAATTATAGCCTCAAGGGAACGGTATGTGATCAGGGAGCGCCAGCCAATGTTCCGCCTGATCCGCCGCTTTGTACTGATTTTAATTTGCCCGGAACTTTCACTATCGACAATACTGATCCGATCAGGACAATTAGCACTATTTCTATAACTTCAAATAATTCAAATACCTCCTACGCGAAAGCTGGCGATACGGTCACGCTGACTTTCACTACGTCAGCATCTATTCCGACACCCACGGTTAATTTTTATTCTAATGGAAATATTCCGATTAACGATATTAGTTTAACTTCTCCCGACAACATCCACTGGACAGCGAGCTACCTTGTTAGTCCTCTTGGACAGTCCGGAGAGGTGTCGTTTGAAATATCATCTCCAAATTTAAATCAAACCTATTTGGATACTACTGATAATTCTGTAATGACCGTGGATAACAATAATCCTATCATAAGCACATACTCTCCCGCAGATGATTCTGATAAGATAGCAACCACTGCTAATTTAGTTTTAACTTTTGCGGAGAATGTTAGTGCTGTTGTCGGTAAGAATATAGTTATAAAAAAATCTTCGGACGATAGCACCATTGAAACAATCTCTCTAACTGGACCGCAGGTTGTGATCAGTGGAAATGGAACTATTGTAACGATTGATCCCTCGAATGATTTCGTGGACAAAACATCCTATTATATTTTAATTGATTCTGGATCATTTTCAGATGTTGCTGGAAATTTATACGCAGGTATCAACACAAGTACGGTCTGGAACTTTACAGTTGGTGACATTACACCCCCAGAGATCAGCTCTGTGGCAATATCATCAAATAATTCAAATAGCTCTCTTGCAACCTCTGGGGAAATTGTAACCCTTTTGTTCGAGGTAAATGAAGAGATAATAACGCCATCGGTTAATTTTAGTTCTACGAATCCTCTTATCAACTCAGCAGTTGTTACAAACACCTCTGGAAATATTTGGACTGCCGTATCTACCATTTCCGCTTCTGATTTAGCTGGCTTGATCTCATTTACTATAAATTTTGAAGATACTTCTGGTAATCAAGGAGCTGAAGTAACGGCAACATCCGACAACTCATCAGTTACTATATATTTCGATCAGACGCCGACTGTCACTGCAACTGACACTCTCTCGGCTACTGCGACTGCAATAACTACCGCAACTGCGACTAACTCTCCTGCTTCTATCTCGCCAACTGCAGTTGTTGGAGCTTCTCCGTCATCGTCAGTCAGCTCTACGCTAGAATCCTCGTCTTTAGCGAGCGACTCTATCTCGCAAACAGCTGTTAGATCTACATCACCTTTATCTACGCCAACCTCAAGAGTGAATTTATCTTCTACTGCTACCGCAACTTATGGGCCAGTCGAGGATCTTTATAATCTGAAACTTAAAATCTTAGAAGACGGTCGCCCTCTAGCTGGTGCAAAGGTGGAGCTATATTCTATAGTTAGAGAGGGCACGACTGATGTACATGGTGTAGTTGAGTTTGCAAACGTTGAATCAGGTCTACACAAGCTCAAAATCTTCTCAGGAGACGAAGTATACGAAAATGATATAAAAGTAAACGGAGAAGAGAAGTAAATCAATTTAGATATTAACGTAAGCAATAAGAATTGTGGTTGGATCTGGTATCTGATCGCACTATTTATTTTATTACTCGCCGGCTATTTTACGATGAGAAGAGCTAATAAAACACCGCCAGTAAATAAGGTTTTGGGCAAGTAATTACATCAAAAAATATGAAACGAAAAAGCCGCCTGAGTTCAGGCGGCTTTTAATCTGATCTAGATTAGACCAGCCAGGCGAAGTAGGTAAAGTGCGCCAGCACAAGACACTACAAATATCGCCCATCCAAGCGATAACCCAACCGGCGAACCCCATTCATCCCATTTAGCCCTTTTCCTAGCCCAATATCTTGGATCACTCATGCTTTCATATACTGCTCGCTCAACATTTTCAGTGAGCTTTTTTTCTTCGTTTCGATCCATTTTTTCTCCAAAAAAATTAGTTCATAATTTACTATCTTTTCGACCCAGAGATAGTTTGGGGTACCCTTGAGTTTTGCCGGTTGGGCTCGTTTAGTTGTTCCAAAGGGTAGAACACGAGAACTTATTCCAACGCCAAAAATATAACTTAATTAAAGTTATGTGTAAATATTACAAAATTTATTACCAAGAGATAATCTCATGCGGCTGACTTACCAGCTAAATATCCGCTTGACCAGGCCCATTGCAAGTTGAATCCGCCGGAATCGCCGTCAACATCCATGATTTCACCGGCAAAATATAGACTCTTAATTTTCTTTGATTCCAGAGTCTCGGGATTTATCTCATCGGTAGTAATTCCACCACGTGTCACCTGGGCTTCTTTGAATGGCCTGAGCTTAAGAATATGAAGTGTTAACGCTTTAAGATTTTTAACTATTAATTGACGCTCTGATTTAGATATTTCGGCGACTTTTTTCGATTCATTAATATTAGATTCCGCGAGAATTATAGAAATTAAATTGGCTGGCACCATGCCGACAAGGGCGCTTTTTACACTTTTATGCCCGGCAGAGTTAAATATTTTTGAAATTATTTCATCTAGTTCTTTAGCCGAGTTATCCTTTACAAAATCAAGCTCAACCTTGATATTTGCTTTATCAATAAATGGTGCGATAAATCTAGCCTGCGACATAATCGCCGGACCAGAAACCCCATAATGAGTAAAAATTAAATCTCCAGATCTTTGAGAAATTATTTTGTTATCGACGAAAAAACTCGCTTGAGCTTCAGCCTTTAGCCCTTGCACATTTTTGACCCAAGACTCTTTGGTTTCCATTGGGACAAGCGCTGCAAAAGTTGGCTCAATTTGTACGCCTAAATTTTTACTCCAAAATAGTCCATCGCCAGATGAGCCAAATTGATGGGCGGCTTTGCCACCAGTCGTTAAAATCAATTTTTTGCAGATTATTTCAGATCCATCAGTGAGTCTAATTTTCCAGCCATCGTTTGTTTCAATTTTTTTAACTTCACTATTGAGTTTGATCTCAACTTCTAACCGGCTAAGTTCGTGAGAAAGAATATCAACTACACTCGTAGCTTGGTTTGTTCGTGGGAACATTCTGCCGCGGTCTTCTTCTTTTAATATAAGCCCAAGATTTTCGAAAAACTTAATTGTTTCGTGCTGATCAAAAGATTTCAATACTGAACCGATAAATTCTGGATTTGAACCATGATAATTTTCAACTTTAGCTAAGCGATTAGTTATATTGCAGCGACCATTTCCAGTAGCAAGAATTTTTCTGCCTATGGCCGGATTTTTTTCAATTAAAATCACACTAGCGCCGTTTTGTTTCGCAGTAATTGCGGCCATGATTCCAGCCGGTCCTGCCCCAATAATTACTATGTCGTATTTCATCCTGGCAATTATAACCTATTTTATGTGAATAATAAACTATCTCACACTTGGAACTGAGACCTTGAAAATAATGAGTATTTAAGATAGAATCTTTACAGCTCATTTAAATATATTCCTCGGTACCTGCCCGCCAGAGCCTACGGCTCAGCCGTTGGCAGGCGGGGCTCAATGATTTATGATGAAATTGTGAGTAAATTTTGGTTCACTTATGTTTTGAGAAGCAGGGCCGACAACAAACTTTACTTCGGTTTTACAGAAAATTTGAAAGTTCGCATACGGTTACACAACACAGGCAACGTCCCTGCAACAAAGAATAGATTGCCTCTTGAATTGATATATTTTGAAGCTTGTCTGAATAAAGATCAAGCGATTAAAAGAGAAAAGTATTTTAAAACTGGGTTCGGGAGAAATTTTCTTAATAACAGGATTCAGAGTTGACAAATTAGTATTCCTCGGTAGCTCAATGGCAGAGCGGGTGCCTGTGAACCTTAAACGCAGCTTTCCGTCAAAAGGCGGATTGAAACTTCTTGGGATAACGGTGAAGGCTAAGTCGAAAGATATGCTAATACCGTGGGAACTCCAATTTGGAGAGCGCCGTAGAGACTAGATACCAAGATGCCTAAATCGAAAGATATGGCAAAGATATAGTCCACGCCACTAGAAATAGTGGATTAAGTGTAAGCACTAGGTTGCAGGTTCGAGTCCTGCCCGAGGAGCCATGAAAATACTCAAGCAAATTGCTTGAGTTTTTTCATAACTTGGGAAAAGGACTCGATACCTGAGTGCGCAATGCGACGTTCATATAAAAAACTATTGTCGCATAGGTTTCCTGCCCGAGGAGCCAAAAGAAAACAGATCACGTAAGTGGTCTTTTTTCTTTTGATTTTTGGGAAAAGGACTCGAACCAGATGCGAAGTCCTGCTTGCCACTCCGTAGCTTAATAGCGAAGGGTGGCCCGAGGAGCCATGAAAATAATTACTATTCTAACCAGTCAGTTGATTGTTTATATGGCTGGAAAATGGTATTTTATAAGTAATAAATAGATTGAATAAATGGTAGATAACCTCGAGAGCAAAGAGTTCGTTATTAAGTTGCCCCAGCATACTAATTTTGAGATTAGAGTTTTTGCAGAATTTCTCAAAACTCTTTCTAAAATTTTCAAAAATATTCCTTTTGCAGTATCGCTTAACATGATTAATAAAAGGATATTTTTTACAGTTAAGGTTCCAGCCAGATATCAATCGGTTATGGAGAACCAGCTTTACGCGGTTTTTCCCAAGATCGAACTCGAAGAGATATCAAGAACTTTTGATCCTCAGAACGCTGAAGTTGCGGCTCAGGCTGATCTACGACTGCGATATGGCGACCATTATCCTTTTCAGACGTTTGAGAGCTTGGAGGGGTCGTTTCTATCTGACATCTACAACCAGTTTAACAGGCTTACTGCTCAGGAAAAATTCTTTATGCAGCTTAAGATCAAGCCTCTAGATCAAGACAAGGCAATTTTTACGCTGAAACGTTCAGTTGACTTAAATGTTAAAAACTTCAGGCAGAGGCTAAATGTCGTCGAAGGAATATTTTCCAAAAAGGCTTCTCCAGAGATTCGGGCGAGGGGAATGTCGGCTGCACAGGAGAAAAATCGCCAGCCACTTTATTTGACCGAGATTGATATCTTATTGTTTTCAGAAAGTTATGAACTAGCTGCAGCAAAGTTGGAGCCTATTGCTCAAGTTTTCCAGAAACTAGAGAGTGAGTACAACGAATTTAAATACAAAATTAGGACTGTTTCAGTTGCCGATTTTGATCGAATTACCTCACTGGAAATTCCAGCAACTGCTTTTCATATGAGCTCAGACGAAGTATCTACGATTTATCATTTTCCACCAGACTCTGACTCGGTTCCAAACCTTTATAAAATTCTTTCCCCTAAAGCTGAGCCACCGCTTGGACTTCCGACTGTGGATAACACATCGGCTGATGAGCTTTGTCCCTTTGCTCAAACCAACTATCGTAACATCAAGGAAAGTTTTGGTATCAAGCGCCGGGATCGACAAAGACATATGTATATCATTGGTAAGTCTGGAGTTGGTAAGTCTAAACTTCAAGAATTAATTATCAAAAATGATATCGAAAAAGGTCATGGTATTTGCGTAATTGACCCTCACGGAGACCTGATCGAAAACATTATTCCATTTATTCCGGAAAACAGAATTAAAGACGTAATTTTCTTTAATCCAGTTGACGAAGCTTTTCCAATTTCTTTCAACCCGATTGAAAAAGTAAACCCACTTCTTCGTCAGCAGGTTGCCACTGGGCTTATAGAAATTTTTAAGAAAGTCTTCGGAGCGAACTGGACACCAAGGCTTGAGCACGTTCTTCGTATGACCCTGCTTGCCCTTCTCGATGCCCCAAAGGCTTCGATTATGAGCGTTCTTCTTCTTCTAACCGATAGAGAATATAGGCAGGAAGTTATTAAAAGTATTGAGGACCAAGTGGTTAAGAACTTCTGGACAAATGAATTTGCTGGTTGGAGCGAGAAGTTCGACTCGGAAGCAATCATGCCTATCCTAAACAAAATCGGTCAATTTGTTTCAAACACTATTATTCGTAACATTGTCGGTCAGGAAGATAATAAGATTGTAATGCCTGACATTATGGATAATCGCAAAATTTTACTTGTTAAGCTGCCAAAAGGTATTCTGGGCGAAGAGAACACTTCACTGCTTGGATCTATGATTATTACTAAGATTTATCAGGCGGCCTTGGCCAGAGCTGATGTGCCTGAGAATCAGCGTGTACCTTTCTACCTATATGTGGACGAGTTCCAAAATTTCGCAACTGATTCTTTTGCCAACATCCTCTCTGAAGCCCGAAAATATAAATTATCGCTTACTATGGCGCATCAATATGTCTCGCAGCTAAACGATGTAGTTAAGAAAACGGTTTTTGGTAATGTCGGATCGATTTTGTCGTTTAGAATTGGTCCGGAAGATGCACTTTTGATGGAGAAAGAATTTGAGCCGAACTTTACTGCTCAAGATATTGTAAACCTTGGTGTCCGTGAAATTTATTTGAAACTTTCCATCGACGATGAAGTAAAAGAATCATTCTCGGCAAAAACCTTGGCAGTTCCAGAGCCTACTTTCAATTTCAGGGAACAAATAGTACAATTCTCGCGTGAAAACTATTGTCGAAATAAGGAAGTAGCGGAGAAAGAATTGAAGCAAGAGAAATCAAAAGAAATGGAAGTTCTCGAAAAGCTCAAGGAAGAAAATTTCTCTGCACCGATTTTGTAATAATATATGGAGTATAAATGGCACAAGATATAACTTGCAAACAATGTCAGGCTAGATTTGAAGCTACCGACGATGATATCGCGTTTTTGGATAAAATTTCCCCCGTGCTTGATGGAAAAAAGTATCTGATTTCTACGCCAAAACTTTGTCATGAGTGTAGGCAAATTCGCCGCTATTCATGGAGAAATGAAAGACACCTTTATAAAAGAACTTGTGATCTTACCGGCGAGCCTATTATTTCGATCTTCTCACCGGATAAGCCATTCAAGGTTTATTCAAACAAAGCTTTTCAGTCAGATGGATGGGATCCACTCGAATATGGTCGCGAATTTGATTTTAATAGGCCATTTTTTGAGCAATTTAGAGAGCTTCTGGAAGCTGTTCCACGCCAAGCCAATAGCTCAATTTTTAATGAGAATTGTGATTATTGTAATCAGGCATGGCACTCAAAAGATTCGTACATGTCCTTCAATCTAGGATATGGAGAAAGATGTTTTTACTCAAATGAATCTTTCTATGTGAAAGATTGTGTCGATACCTTTGATATCAGGCATTGTGAATTTTCTTACTCACTATACGATTGTGATAATTGCAATTCGTGTTCATTTCTTGAAAACTGCAAAGATTGCTCAGAGAGTCATTTTTCTTATGACTCGGCTGGTTGTCAAAACATAATTCTGTCGAATGGTCTAAAAAATAAGCAATATTACATTCGAAACGAAAGTTTTTCCAAGGAAGATTACTTTGAGAAGCTGAAAGAATTAAAAATGTACACCCACTCTGGTCAAGCCGAACTTAAAAAAGAATATGAAGAGTTAAAGAAAAATGCGATTCACCGGGCAAATCATAATTTGAAGAGTGAAAATTGTACCGGTGACTACATAATCGAATCAAAAAATTGCAGGCAGTGTTTTAATATCTTTAAGAGCGAAAACTGTGTGAGAATAGGAAATATCGATGATGCTGGTAGAGACTCAAGAGATATGAATTACACTGCCGAGATGGAACTATGCTATGAAGGAGCTTCAATCGCTGGTTACAAAAATATCTTCGGTGTGTTTATGGCATATGGAGAAAATAATTATTACTGCAACTTCTGCGAATACTGCAAAAATTGTTTCGGATGTGTCGGTTTGAGGCGAAAAGAGTACTGCATTTTTAATAAGCAATATACCAAAGAAGAATACGAGCAATTATTCGCTAAAATAATTGAAAAAATGCAAGAAACGGGTGAGTGGGGCGAATTTTTTCCTATCTCAATATCCCAAGTAGCTTACAACGAATCAGTCGCTCAAGATTATGCTCCAAAAACCAAAGAGGAGGTAGAAGCTATAGGCGGTTATTGGCAAGACAACTTCTACGAGAGTGAATTTACTGGGGAAACTTACGAGCCCAAGGACGATATACATGAATACACAAACAATGAGGAAGAGACCAAGAAGCTACTTGCTGGGGTAATTAAATGTGAGAAGTCTGGCAAACCATTTAAAATTTTGCCACAAGAATTTTTATTTTATATCAAGAACAACATTCCAATTCCAACGGTTCATTATAGTGAAAGATTCAAGGAATTATTCAGACTGAGAAACCCACGAAAACTTTTCGAGCGACAATGCGATTGCGATCGTAATGGACATGGTCATGAAAGCCGCTGTCCGAACAAATTCGAAACGACCTATTCTCCAGATAGGGAGGAACAGGTATACTGTGAGCAGTGTTACCAAGCGAGCATTTTATAATATAGCTAGGAGTTGAGGTGGAAAACAAAACGTGTAAGCAATGCAGCGCTGATTTCGTGGTAGTGGATGAGGATCTTGAATTCTACAAAAAAATGTCCCCGACATTTAATGGAAAAGTCTATGATTTACCGGCTCCCGATTTTTGTCCTGATTGCCGAGATAGTCGAAGGTTGTCATTTAGAAACGAGAGATCGCTTTATAACCGCAAATGTGACAAGACAGGAAAGCAAATAGTATCTATCTATTCTCCTGATAAAACCGATTATAAAGTTTTTGAAATTGCCGAGTGGTATAAGGATGACTGGGACGCCATGGAGTACGGTCGCGACTTTGACTTTAATAAACCATTTTTTGAACAATTCGATCAGTTGATGAAAGATGTCCCTAGACTTTCTTTATTCAATACAAATACCGAAAATTGCGAATATGCGAATTTTGTTGAGGGTGTTAAGAATTGCTATATGACAATGGTGACATACTATGGCACAGAAAATTCACATTTTTGCTACAGAACCTACCGCTCAAAAGATAATTTAGACATCAATTTTGCCGAAGAACTGCAGAAGTGTTATGAGTGTGTGTTTACTACAAAGTCGTATAATTGCCGATACGGAATTAGATTAAATAATTGCCGGGATTGTGCTTTTTCAGTTGATCTAACAGGATGCAATGACTGCTTCATGTGTTCCAATCTAAGCAGGAAACAATACTGCATTAGGAATAATCAACTGACAAGAGAAGAGTATGATCGACAAATGGCCGAATACGATCTAGGATCATTTGAAACTGTTGAAAAATTAAAAAATGAATTTGAACAATTGAGAATTGATTCGCCGGTTAAGTTTGCAAACCTGACAAACTGTGAAGACTGTATCGGTGACGATATGCATGACTGTAAAAATGTGAAGTATGGCTTTAATACTTTCGAGTCTGAGAACTGCAAATATATTATGGGCGAGAAGGCAAAGAATGTGATGGATAGCCGAGGAGGAGGGTATGAATGGTGCTATGAATGCAACCATACTGGACTAGGGGCAAATCATATTATGTTCGCAAGCGGAGTAATCGGCGGCTACAACATGACCTATTGCGAGACCTGCCATGGTTGCCATGATTGCTTTGGCTGTGTGGGACTTAGAAAGAAAGAATACTGCATTTTTAACAAGCAATATACTAAAGAGGAATACGAAAAAAAGGTTGCTGAAATTATTGAAAAAATGCAAGCAGATGGCGAGTGGGGACAGTTTTTCCCAAATGGTACCAGCCCCTTCGGCTACAACGAAACAATCGGAAACAGACTTTTACCGCTAACTCGCGAAGAAGCCATTAAGCGTGGTTTTAAGTGGCAAGAAAAAGAATTTGATATTGAATTCAGTGGGGAATTTTATACTCCAGCGGATAATATAGCCGATTATGCTGATGAATCAAAACAAAAAGAACTTCTTACTGCCGTGTTAAAATGTTCAGATTCAGGCAAGCCATACAGGATAATGCCGCAAGAACTAGCTTTTTATCTAGACAATAAAATTCCTGTTCCGAGAAAGCATTTTGAAACGAGATATGGCGATCGTCTAAAATTAGAGTTTGTTCGAAAAATTCATGATAGGCAGTGTATGTGCGAGGAGCCGGGGCATGGTCATGAGGGCAGATGTCAGGAAAAATTTGGAACAACTTATGGACCTGATAGACCGGATAAGGTGTACTGCGAGAAGTGTTATCAAAGTATTGTTAAATAAGGGAGTTGAAAAATGTCAGAGCAGAAACATTGTAAAGTATGTGCTAAACAATTTACAGTTGAAGATGAGGACCTAGAGTTCTACAAAAAAATGTCACCGACTTTCGCGGGCGAGACCTTTGAATGGCCAGCGCCGACTCATTGTCCCGATTGTCGAGCGGCAAGACGCCAAGTCTGGAGGAACGAAAGACATTTATATAAAAGAAAATCCGATAAATCAGGCCGAGATATCGTATCAATTTACCCACCAGAAAGAGCTGATTACAAAGTATTTGCTATCGATGAGTGGTGGGCGGATGACTGGGATGGCACGCAATATGGAATCGACTGGGATCCAAGCAAACCCTTTTTCGAGCAATTTGAGCAGCTTCTAAAGACCGTTCCTCGCCAAGCACTCTATAACACGAAGACTGAGGCTTGTGAATTCTCAAATTACATTGCCGAATGCAAGAACTGTTATATGACGACAGTCACTTTCTATAAAACAGAGAATACACATTATTCATATTTCGCCTATCAGTCAAAAGACAATGTGGACATAAGCTTCTGTAATGAATCAGAACTGGGTTATGAGCTTGTCGATGGAAATAAATGTTTTAACTGCCGATATTCCAATCGTCTAGAGAACTGTCGAAATTGCTACTTCTCCCAAGACCTAATTGGCTGTAGCGACTGTATCTTATGTGACAATTTGCGAAACAAGCAATACTGCATTGAGAACGAGCAGTTAACTCAAGAAGAATATCAGAAGAGATTAAGCAAAATGAACTTCGGTTCTAAGAAATTTGTTGATGAATGCCTCGCAAAGTACGAAGCGATGCGCTCAAACAGCATTGTAAAATTTGTAAACACAGTAAAATGCGAGAACTGCCAAGGCGACAACCTGAGAGAGTGCAAGAATGTTAAGAAAAGCTTTTCTTCGCTTAGAGTTGAAAACTCGCGTTACTGCCTTGATCAGGAAGACGGCAAGAATATCTGGGATTCGGAGGGGGGCACTTATGAGTGGGCTATTGAAGTTAACCATACTGGGTTTGGACAGACTTTCGTAGTCAACTCGAGCGTATTTTACTGTAACTTCATGTATTACTGTGAGAGCTGTTATAGCTGTCGGGACTGCTTTGGTTGTGTGGGGCTAAGGAATAAGCAATATCATATATTTAACAAAGAGTATTCCAAAGAGGAATATGAAAAAAAGGTTGCTGAGATAATTGCCAAAATGCAAGAAACAGGTGAGTGGGGAGAGTATTTTCCATTTTCACTTTCGCCCTTTGGCTATAACGAAACCTTGGCTTATGATCATTTCCCGAAAACCAAAGAGGAAGTATTGGCGATGGGGTGTAAATGGCAAGAGGATGATCATTCGCTTCAATATAGTGGTCCGTTTTATGAACCAGATGATGACATAAAGGTTTATCAATCAGATGAGAATAAAGCCAATGAACTTTTGCAGGGAATCCTGAAGTGTGAAAAAAGCGGTAAGCCGTTTAAGATTATGCCTCAAGAACTGGCATTCTATCTGAAAAGCGGAATTCCAATTCCTCGCAAGCATTATGATGTCCGGTTCTATGAGAGGTTTAATGTCAGAAACCCCAAGCACTTTTATCATAGAAAATGTATGAACGAGGGATGCGGCAATGAGTTTGAAACAACTTATGCACCGGAAAGAAGCGAAAAGGTCTATTGCGAGGAGTGTTATCAGAAGAATGTTGGCTAGAAAGTTCTAAAGGCTGAAAAACAAACGGCTCATGAGTGAGCCGTTTGTTTTTTTTAACTTAAACTATTTATATTTAGGCAGATTTCTGCTATTCTTTTGTGATCTTTGAAATCCAGGGAAGGGACTGAGGTAACTATGCCCAAGAGGAAGCAACCGAACTTTCGCAAGGCGCTTCAGCTGATGCTTAGCTACATCTTTGAGCACCAGTTGGTGGTCAATGATGTGGTGTTTATGCTCTCGACCGATGTAATGCTCAAGAATCCTCTGATCGTGCAGACGCTTGAAGAAGCAGGGTGCATTGAGCGTCTTGGTAGGCTGTCTCTCACAACCCAGGCCAAGTTCAACAGAGCTTACCCTGGCTGCATGAGAGCAGTTCACGACAAGGCGCTCCAGAAGTTCCCGAAGATGAAGTGCCCATGGGGACATTGGATTTGGGTCGTTAATACGACCCGTTATGACCAGATGAATCCACATCTTCTGCTGTCTCGTCCGCTCCTTGAGCAAGTCGAAAGGCTCTATGGTAAGGACACGCAGGTTAGAGCTGTTGACGAAGAAGATCGTCCGACGGACGAGAAGCCATGGCGGGCTGAGCCGTAGAAGCTAAGAGAAGATCGCACAGGCGCCCGAAGCAAGATGCGTTGCATCATGCGCAGGGCGCCTTTCCTGTTGCAAAAATCTTAAAATAGTTTAACAATACATCTACTACGCGGGCAAAGGAGGCTCAGGCATGTATTACAAGCCAGTCGTTAGCCGGACTCTCGTGCACCATGAGTGGACGGCTGCGATCCTGGACAATTTGGTCCCACCTCTGCCACCGTAGATGGGCCATAGGCCCACCGGGGAGCCTTGCTCCTCAAAAAGGCGCCCCGTCACTGCGGCGGGGCGCCTTCTCTCTTTAATCTTATCTAGTTTCTATTTGGCTACTTCACTAATAGTGATCGATGCTGTCTTTGCTGTTGAGTCGGTTGAGAACAATACTTCCCAATCAACATGTGCCATTTCTGTAGTTCTGACGTTGTCAGTGTTTAGCTGCTCCTTGGTCACAAAGCCGGCTCTTTGAAGATCCTTCTGATATTTTTCATAAGCATCAGAATCAACCTGTTCAAATGTGATTGTCCAGCCCGCAGGCTCTGTGGTTGCAAGTGATCCCGTGACATTACCATAGGTAAATTTTGGTACTACACTCGGTGTGCTATCTGGCCATTTTGATGATCCAAGCTCCACACTTCCGTCCTCTCCGGTCACTTTGACAGAGTTGTCACTCGAATTTATATCAACTTTTCCGCCTGTTGCGGCTCCGATAAGACTTTCTGCACCCTTTTCAGCAATCTTGCCAGCGAAGTATTTTGTTGCGATATAACTACCAATTCCTAGTACCGCTAAAATTATAACTATTATAATAATTGCAGTGGTGCAGCCCTTATTTCCACCACCTGAACTTTGCGATGAACTAGTGCTAGATGACGCAGCTGGTTTAGCAGGTTCTGCTTTTGGTTGCTCGGTCTTAATTTCTTCAGCCATTAGGTTCCTCCTTAGACAATAATGCCTTAACTCATCTTATGAGTATTATTTTACTTTCTTATTATACCAAAAATACCATCTATTTTATTGTGCTTTGCAGGTTGAGTTAAACAGCGCAAGGCTTATCCACAACTTCTCAAAGTTATCCACCCCAGTATCAGTTCCTTTCTGTCATCAGAATTCACTTCTGATTGACAGAAGCAGAATGATACGGGGCAAGCAATAAATCTTACTTATCCACAAAGAGTGACTAGTTTTCCACAGGCAAGCGTGACCAACCCGAACAAACTTACATAACTTAACTTCGATATAGAGTAAGTTATATAACATTTTGATAATCTATATAACATATTTGACAAGTCGCACGCTTGATGGTTCTATGGATTTACATTAAATAAGTGTGAGATGGGTAAGCGCGGTTAAATACCGTCACAGTCCCGCTACCGTAAAGTCGGAAAACCACTCATACATTCATCCCGAGGAGGAATTATGCAGCATACTTAGGTGTTTTTTAACTAGCTCAAAAGAGCTTTTTTTAGTCTCTTAAAAATATAAGGAGTAAAATGAAGAAAATTAGAATTATACTTATCGCGTTATCTATCTTGGTCTTTCCAGTATTTCTAGCAGGCTGTCAGAATACAGCTAATCCTACGCTGCAAACGAGTGTTGCGCCTAGCACAGAAGTAACTTATTCTGGCGTAGAGGGTAAAACGGTTTACGAATTGCTTAAGGATTCACATCAAGTCGAGGCTGATGAGTCTTCTATGGGAGTTTTGGTCAAATCAATTGATGGCGTAAGCCAAACTGACAAGGAGTTTTGGCTATACGATATCAACGGTCAGCAGTCTAATCTTGGAGCGGACAAGCAGGCGACGAAAGATGGCGATGTTGTTCACTGGCAATTAAAAGGCTTCTAATGAAACAGGCCCACCCGGGCCTGTTTTTTTAACTTAGCAAGATCTGGTAAAATCATATGAGGAGGCCAAGTGAAAAAATTCAAGATTGGTTTGGTAGTTATTATAGTTTTCGCAATTTTAGCTGTAGTTACTCTAGTTTTGGTCAAAAAATATCGAGTTGAGCCCAAAAAGACCGAGCAATGCGAGACCGGGGAGGCGACTACTTGCAAGATCGATCTCAAGGACGCTGCGACTATTGAAGCTACCAAAACGACTGTTGGTAGTTTTGGCGATAAGGAAAAAATAAAAAATAATATTTATTCAAACGAAAAGTTAAAATTTAAAATTTCTTTTCCTCAGAATTGGAGCAGTGCTCTCGTTAAGGAAACAATTCCATCAGGCAATTCCGAAGGGATGATCGAGTTTCAATTACCTACAAGTGATACGGTTTACAATGGTTATATATCGGCATTGGTGATTACGTTCTACAAGAAAGCATCGTATAACCCCACTAATTCACTAGAAATGAAATTAGCAGAAAATACTGAGTATGTAGTTTCTTATCGTGCTTGGGAGCAGCCGCCAAGCGATAGTCCTATCACCGAGAAAGAAATTGCGACCATTGCCTCAAGCTTTGAGTTCATGAATAAGTAGCAAATTTTGGTAAAATAGAGAAAATGGGGAAAGATTTTTTTGAAGATATTGTTGAGGCACCTGCTAAAGTTTTAGATAGATCAATTACTTCTTCGTCTGATTTTAAAGACAAAGTGATGGAGCAAAGGCCAATTAAGAGTGCCAAGAAGTATTGGGATTTACTCGGCCCTGGGCTGATCACGGGGGCATCTGACGATGATCCCTCTGGAATCGCGACTTATTCTCAAACTGGCGCAAGATATGGTTTTTCTCTTCTTTGGTTGTCTATTTTTACATTTCCCTTAATGGCTATTGTTCAGGAAATGTGTGCCAGGATTGGTCTTGTGACAGGTCGGGGACTTGCTGCAAACGTAAGAAAGTATTTTCCAAAATATGTAATTTATATAGCTGCTTTATTGTTATTTGGAGCAAATACTTTCAACTTAGGAGCGGACCTTGGAATGATGGCCAGGGCTGTGCAGCTTCTATATCCCGGAATAAATTTTGTTTATTTAATTATTGGATTTACTCTACTTACCTTGTTTCTTCAAATTTTTGCGCCATACGAAAAATACGCAAAATATTTAAAATGGATGGCCTTGGTTCTACTTTCTTATATTTTCTCAGTTTTGATCATGAAGGGCGTGGACTGGGGTGAAATATTCAGTCATGCCATCCGTCCAACGATTGATTTCTCCAAGGACCAATTCATACTGATCTGCGCAATCCTCGGAACTACGATTTCACCTTATTTATTCTTCTGGCAAACTTCGCAGGAAGTTGAAGAATTAACCGAAAAGAAGGTTTCTGTCAGAAATGCTTCTGCGCCCATTACAAGAGGCCTTCTAAAGGATATGAGAGTTGATGTTTGGTCTGGCATGTTTTTATCAAACTTAGTGATGTTTTTCATAATTGTTGCTTGCGCGATCACCTTAAATAAATCAGGTTTGACTAATGTTCAGACTGCTGAAGATGCCGCTAGAGCCCTACGGCCACTTGCAGGCGATATGTCATACCTTCTTTTTGCAGTTGGCATCATTGGAACAGGCTTACTAGCTGTCCCGGTACTTTCAGGTTCAGCGGCTTATGCGATTTCTGAAAGCCTGAGCTGGAAAGAAGGACTACACAAGAAATTAAGCCACGCCTATTCATTTTATGGAGTAATGATTATCTCAATGCTTATTGGGCTTGGATTAAACTTTGTTGGTCTTGATTCTATCAAGGCCTTAATTTATTCGGCCGTTCTTAATGGTTGCGTCGCTCCGGTCGTTTTAATTCTAATAGTGCTTCTCAGTTCCAACAAGAAAATTATGGGGGAGTATTCTAACTCTATTGTCATTAGAATAATCGGTTGGATCACAATAGCAATAATGCTAATTGCCGCTGGAGCAACGATTTACTCTATTATTTAGAGGCCTTAGCAATTCTCGAGATCGCTAGCAGATAAGCAGCCTCACGCAGGCTGACTTTTCGTTTTTGCGCTTCAAGCTGTATTTGTCTTAGTGCTTTTCTCATTTTAGCAATTAATGCTTTTTGAGCTTCTTCGTATTCCATTTTAACGCCTTCGACGTTTTCTTGCCATTCATAATAACTCGCCAGGACGCCACCGGCATTTGCCAGAATATCTGGGACAATTGCAACACCTTTTTTGACAAGTATCCCTTCGGCGTCTTCCATGATCGGGTGATTGGCTAGTTCAACGATTATTTTTGCTTTAATCTTATTGGCATTTTTAGTTGTGATTTGCTCGCCAACTGCTGCTGGGATCAGAATATCACAAGGCGTTTCAAGTACTGATTCTGCGCTTGTAAATTTACAATCGTTAGAATCTCCATGCACGCTGCAAACACAAGTTTCGCAAACTTTCTTACCACTCTTAACGTGCTTCATTGTGTTGTGATAGTCTAATCCATCTTCATGCACTACTCCGCCATCGACATCAGCAATTGCAACTATTTTAAATCCCATATGAGTTAGATGGTGGACCAAGTGGGAGCCAACATTGCCGAATCCTTGTACGGCAACGGTTATGTCTTGAGGCTTCTTGTTAAGTAATTTGGCTACCTCAGCAGTAACGGCTGCTCCGCCAAGACCAGTTGCTTCATCTCTGACTTTTATTCCGCCGTCTGAGACTGCCTTGCCGGTGATAACTCCAGGAGCAGAGGAATCAGTAACTCTTTCATATTCTTTTCTAAACCATCTCATGATAAGCGGATTTGTATTCATATCTGGGGCAGGAACATCCTTTGTTTCCCCAATATCATCTGCAATTGCTCGAGCAAATGCCTCGGTTATTTTTTTCAATTCTTTCTTGCTGAGTGTTCTTGGGTCGACAGTAATTCCACCCTTGCCGCCACCAAAGGGGATATCGATGACTGCAGTTTTCAAACTCATAAGTGCAGCGAGAATCTTAACCTCATCATTATTAACTCCTTGGTGATATCTAATCCCACCCTTATAGGCCCCTCGGGCATTATTGTGTTGCACTCTTATTCCATCAAAAACCTTGGTTTCTCCATTATCAAGTTTAACTGGAAGTTTTACCTCAATAATTTTTTGTGGTTGTTTAAGGGCATCAATTAAACCTTTCTCTAGGCCTAGTTTTTTACCGCTTTTCTCGATTAGACTCTCGATTGCTTCATAATTCATGAGAAGTTTTCCTCCTTAGTTAAAAGATATCTATATAATAATTACCAAATTATATTTTTCAAGTGCAAAATTTGCTATTATTATATCAATGAGGAATTTTTGGTTGTCCCCAAGGAGGAACAAGCTTGGCTTTAGGTTTTTTATTGTACTCCTTTTAGTTCTCGTAATATCGGTTTTTAGGATTAGCGATTTTGCTCGTGGAGCTGCAGGAGATGTTACTCTCACTGGTTCAGCTTTTTCTGATACCGATGCTGAAGATACCATGAATGCCAGTCAGTGGGTGGTAAGGGATGCAAGTGTCACCGTCTATGACCAGGTAGCTGGCGCTGTAACTACTATTACGGTACCTGCTGCAACATTTGTAAATGGTACGACTTATTTCTGGAAAGTACGCTATCAGGACCAGCATCTTGTTTGGAGTGATTATTCCGCTGAGTCATCTTTCGTATATGGTAGTGGTGCGACTCCAACGCCTGCTGCGTCGACGGCTGCTCCTAGTTCTACCGCTACTCCCTCTAGCATAGTCTCTGGAACTGCGACAGTGACACCAAATCCTTCTCCATCTCCTGCTCCTACTTGGAGCTGTATGTTTGGATGGACGTTTATAAATGGAGGATGGTTTTGTGGTGATCCCCAGGCTTATAGCACCAGTATTCTAGTTCCAGAAGATCAGAACGATTTTTGCCCACAAGACATGGTAAAAATTACCTATTATTATCATTATGGCCAACAGGTAAGTGGGGGCTGGGGGCTGAAAACTCTTGAAGAGTATCAAGATTTGGCAGCAAAGAAGGATAGCTCCGGAGAACTAGATTCACCGGTCCATGATATTTATTTATCGACAGACGGGGGGAGCGTTTACAATCGTATAGAACATGATTTTGACCCGATGCCAGGAGCGGTTATGGAAAAAGTGCCATCTCCGAGCAAAGGGCGAACGTATCCTTATGCTGAGAGTGTTAATTATCTGAAGGTAACTCACTATGTAAAAATTCCACAAGGCACAATTTCGGACCCATCGAAGGCTAAATTATTAGTTTATGTAGCAGCAAATCGTCATCCAATTAATTATTCAGGCTTACCAGAAGGAACGGCTTATATCCCTATTGGCGGAGATGACTTAGGGGATAGTTTCTTATTTTCCTCTGAGGGTAACAATTATTGGAAGTCGGCCGATGGTGATGTAATGGACTACTCTAACGGCGTTCAAGCCAAGCAGTGTACTGGAATGAGTATTACGCCCACTACTAGCGGTTTGTGTAAATCAACTATTACAAGTCCAAAAAACTGGGTAAAGGGTTCAACTAATAGAATCGCCTGGGCGAGTGGGTTTGCGTCAAATCCCAATGATCAAAAAACAGTTAATATTTTAGCTGAAAAAAGTAGTAGTACTGAGCCAATTGCAATGACGCAGCCAGATGTTGGAAGTTATGTAGCTAATTATGATCCAGGAAACGTAAGAAGTTTTAATTTGAAATTAGAACAATATGTCTCAGGCAAGCTTGCTTCAAGCTGCTCAGTCAATTTAAAAGTTTCGAGTGGCGATGGTAGCTGCAGTGGGGTAGGATGTCTTCCGCAGAAGGTAGATAAGATCCTCGTCCTAGGTTCTTTGATTGCTACCTTACTTGGCGCTCTTCTTAGTCTTTTAGCAGCATTCCCGGCGTTCTCAAGAGTCCTAAGTGGTCTATTTAATCTCATGTCTGCTCCTGTCTGGGGAATGGGTGGTCCTTCAGGAAAACATGCTTGGGGAATTGTATATGACACTTCCACAAAAACTCCAATTGAAAAAGCCGTTATCAGAGTCTTCTCAGCTCCCTCTGATCGTCTTCGCGCTACAATTAGAACCAATAAAAACGGACAATTTGGTTTTATATTGCCACCAGGTAACTACTCTTTGACGGGTTCAGCAAGTGGATTTGATTTTCCAACTAGATTGATCACTGCTTCAACCGATGGCCCTTACGCTAACTTATATCGTGGTGGTGCCTTCCAGGTTGATGGTGACGGTACTGAAAAAGCTCAAATTAATTTCAATGTTCCTCTCGATCGAGTTAAAGTTACTACATTCGATCTGGTTGAACTTAAGACTTTGACTGCAGTATCAAGATTCTTCCAAGCTATCAGAATTCCGCTGATGATTCTTGGTACTTTATCGACTGGGTATTTGGTGTTTACTCAGGGGCGAACCTTCGACTATGTTCTGGCGGTTGTTTACGCATTGATGTGGGGTTGGGAGATAAAGAACATGCTGAAAAAGAAAGCATTCGGAGTAGTCAAAGATCAAAGGGGGAACCCAATTTCACTAGTCGTTATTAGGGTTCTTGATAAATATAATCGTCTTAAAACTACCATTGTTACAGGAGATGATGGTAAGTTTCAGGCTAATCTTGATCCAGGCGAATACAGGCTTGATATTTCAAGGCCTGGCTATAAAAGCGTAAGAACTCAACTCATAAAAATATCTAATGTTCAAGATATTGGTAAGCTAGATATCAACCTTACGAAACTCTAGTGCAAAAAGGGATTGACAACTTGTAAAGTCTACTTTACAATTAGGGCATGAGTAGACGAGAAATTGCAAGTTATCTAAGAAAGTTCAGAGAGAGGTCAGAAATCACACAAGGTGATCTGGCTGATATGCTTGGTATTTCACGCCAATCAGTTATCTCTCTTGAGAGTGGGCGTTGTGTGCCCTCAGTTGCCTTAGCTATTAAGGTATCAAGACTATTTGAAATGCCTGTTGAGTTTATCTTTAGAGAATCAAGCGAGATTGAAGAAAATGAAAATAAAGAAACTAAAACGCCGGAAGGCAACGGAGGTATTATGAATAGAGATTTAATGCCTTGGTCTCCTCTTCGAGAGATTATGTCGATGAGAGAGACAATGGACAGGTTCTTTGACGAACCAAGCAGTAGATCGACAGCTTTGTTTCATCCTGCGGTGGGTATCAGAGAATCAGAAAAAGAGTTGGTAATTGAAGCAGATATTCCTGGAGTTAAGGAAGATGATCTCGATGTAGAAATTGAAAACGATAAAGTTGTTATCAAGGGTGAGAGAAGGCACCGTGAAGAAACTAAGAAGGAAGATTATTATCATCTAGAGAGTTCATATGGATCATTCTCAAGAATGGTATCGCTTCCAAGCTATGTTGACTCTTCCAAGGCTGAAGCAGAATTCAAGGATGGTGTCTTAGAGATCAAAATTCCTAAGGTTACTGAGAAGCAGTCCAAGAAACTAACAATTAAGAAAAAGGCAGAAGCAAAGTAATTTTTGCGAAAGTACTGAATGAAAAAGCTCCATTACTGGAGCTTTTTCTATATAACTTGTTATATATATTATCGGTGTATAAAGACAATAGTTCCTATTTCTGCCCAACTGTAAACTTCCTGGGCGCTACCTCGACCAAGTCTGACGCAGCCATGTGAAACGGGAGTGCCTAGATGAGCTTCTCCTTCCTTGGTCCCATTGGCCCATTCTGGCAATTCATGAATTCCATATTCACTTCCGATAAAAGCCATCCAATATGGCATGTAGAGATCGTATTTACTTGAATAAGCCCTTGGATCTTTATTGTTTATTGAATATTCACCTTCGGGAGTAGGCATAGACCATTTACCAGTAGATACGCGATATGAGCCAAGTAGCTGACTACCCTCGAATGTGTATAGCATCTGCTGGGAAAGATTTACTTCTATGAACTTACCAGGAAATTTACCCGGGTTGTAACCAGGTGATATAACTTCTTCTTCTATTGGAGAAGAAGTAACTTCTAATGCAGCTATCCTTTGATCTTTCTCTAGGGCTTCTCTGATATTTCTTGTACTAGCTTTGACATCTAGCATTCTTCCTTCTGCGCCTTCATCTATCACAGCATTATCTATACTTGAAACTTTCTTAGTTCTTCCTTTTACATTGAAGTATTTAGACACTGAATTAAGATAATCTTCGATTGGCTTATCCGAGAGAGTAAGTTTTTGATTGAGAACAGTCATCTCGAGATCAACAAAATTAATTATATCTTCTTTCTTCAAGAGCAATTTTTTATAATCAGACTGCAGATATACGGTTTTGTCAATTAGTTGTTCTATGTCAGATCTGAATTGCTCTATGTCCTGCGAAGTATAATTAGCTTTAGTATCAATTTTGTTTAGAGTGATCACTGAGTCAATTTTAGAATTAAGAGTTCTTTCTATTTGTCGTTCAAAGTCATAAACATCAATTTTATAACCAGCTTCCTCTTTCTTTATTGCTAAAGCGTTGTTTTCGATGGCAATAGAAGCATTTACTGAATCTTTTTTAGAGTTTTCAAATAATTCTCCAATTTTCTTCTCGGTTTCGGAGCTTTTTTTGATATCAATTGGTGCGTTCGCCTTACCGGTTATTATATCTTTAAAATATGAAAGAGTAGGTAGGGAGAAGAATAGTGATTTCTTGCCGTAATTAAAAATAGAATCAGTCGTCTTGCTTGATTGGATTGATATTCCTAGTTCATCGAGGGTTTTAGTCTGTCTTTTGCCCTCAAAGTTCAATGCAACTGATTGCTTTTTTAGTTCTTTTTCTGACTGCAGGACTAGTTTAGTTATTTCTGGGAACGTTTTAAGCCCAACATCTTGTCCTTGGTATCTGACGAAGGGGAGTGAGTAGTCTTGAGCGGCGTAGGTTATTAGCGCATACCCAATTACCAAAAAAATTATCGGGCTTGCGATAATCAAAAAGAGCCACTTCCTTCTATGTGGTGATGGCTCGTTCAATAACTTATTTTCTTGTTCTTTTTCCATCCCTTATATATGATAATTATTTTTGTATTGAAAAACAAGCCTTATCGGGTTATAATCATTTTGTTTTCGGCCTGTAGCTCATTGGTAGAGCGACGCTCTTATAAGGCGTATGTAGATGGTTCGATCCCATCCAGGCCGACCAAACTTCGCTTCTCCGAAGCTTCGCTTGGCAAGCCACGTATGTAGCCTTGAATGGGCTATTTTATTTATATTTGGATCGCCTTGGCGGGATCGAAGGGCGGAGCTCGACGGAGCGAGCCCAGGCCTGGAGGCGAATTCAGCAGAATTCGACCGGAAGGCGATCCCATCTGTAATCGATTTTTCAGTAGAAATTTACTGAATTGCGATCCCATCCAGGATCTTGTCCAATATCTACATTTAGGATTAATGGTTCATTTAGTAGATATACGCTCGTGACTTGACAAATGGAAAATAATGTTATATAATAGTTATAGTAACATTACGAACGTGAGGGAGGGGAAAATGAACGATAAGACAAAAATTGCACTAATTTCAGCTTCAGCTCTAACCATTGCTTTAATTTCTTCTCTAATTGTTTATAAAAACACTCATCTTTTTGCTAAGGAACAGGATTACTCAAATGAATATTCGCTTTCCCTAGTTAATAACGAAAGAACTGCTCATAATTTAAAAACTCTTTCTTGGAATGATCAGCTTGAAAAAGCTGCCGAGGATAAGATAAATGATATTTTCGCTAAGAACTATTTTGATCATACTGCCCCCGACGGCACTAAGGCTTGGAATTTTATTTTAAGCGAAGGTTACGATTATAAGGTTGCTGGTGAAAACCTAGCTGTTGATTTTACCAATATTTCAGATGCTTTTAACGCTTGGAAGAATAGTCAGTCTCACTATAAAAATATCGTTTCTAGTGAATATACTGATTACGCTATAGCTGAAAAGGAGGGAATACTTAATGGACAAGAAACTAAGGTTTATGTTCAGATTTTTGCCACAAAATAAATGGTTCCTAGGAGGGAATTATGAGAAGTTTAATATATAAGAAAAGTTACAAAAGAATCCGGGATCCTGATTGACCCGGATTCTTTTATTGACAGTAATAATTAAAGTGTTACATTAATCCAAGCTATGGCAACGGCTATGGCCCCTATACGACAAGGGGCCAATTTTATTAAAAACTATGAAAATTAAACTCTTATCACCGGTTTTTGTACTAATATATCTTTTATTTTCATTGCCAATTTCGGTTAAGGCGGAATCATATGTCGATTGGTCCAAAGTCGAGATACTGCCAAGCTCCAGTTCTGCTACGCTAGGGTTTATAAATTCTACCAGTACGGGCTTTCGAGTTAACCTGGGTCTTTCTGATTCGTATAAACCAGATAGTTTGCATTTATTTATCGGCTCCTGCGTTAATCCAGTAGACTCAGAATCGTTCGATAACGGTTCGGAATATTATCTTTCGACTAACACTGCTTCTTTGAGCGAGCTTAAAGCGTTGCTTCTTAATTGTTCTGGCAAACAAGAGGGCGAGAACATTGTCGAAGTAAAAGGTTTTACTGGTGGGCTATATCAAACTATCTATTCAGATATAATCACTTCTGATTTTACTGCTCCAGTAGGAATTTTCTCTATAGAGGCAATGAATGGGTATATCTATAAGGTAGGCGAGAAGATTGATATTGTTTTTGACCCGAATGTTAATGCTGATGTTGATGTAATTACTGGATACGTTAACGATCGTGAATTGACTTTTAACAAATCGGGAAATAAGTTTATTGCGAGCTATGTTATTTCTGAAGGCGGAGCGGATATTACTGACGAATTGATTTTAGAAAACATATCAATTATCGATCTAGCAGGTAATTTACAAAGCATCGCCCAGGAATCAATCCCGATTAATTTTTCAATTGATGCCAACTCTCCAGTTGTGAATATAACTTATCCATATGAAAACGAAGTAATAAGCAAATCACAATTCGAGTTCATTTATCTTGCAAGTGGCTATGAAACAATTAGTTTTTATCTAAATGACAAACTGATAGCTAGCCCAATGCTTAGTAATTTAACGACCGGAGATTATATACTGAGGATCGTTGCTCTTGATAAGGCGGGCAATCTTACTGTTGCGCAGAGGAGCTTCAGGGTTGATATTATTGGTCCAGCCTTATCGATTATTTCTAACCAGGGCGAAGTAGCTGAGGGGGATGAGTATTCTTTGTCCGGAGAAAGCGAACCATTTTCGGAAGTAGAACTAACGATTGGAAGCAAAGTTTATAGCACAATATCTGATGATTTGGGTAAATTTAATTTTAAAATAAATGACTTGAAGCAGGGGAGTTATGATTATTATCTTTGTGCATACGACCAATATGGTAATATTTCTCTATTAAATTTAGGTGTACTGACCATAAAGGCTAAACCCGTTACTGACTCTCAAAGTGCAGTGATTGCTAGGGCAGGTGTTATAGGAGATTATGAATATGATAAAGTCTCGGTTGTTTCTGTTTCACTTGAGCCTCCTGAAGACCAAAAAGTGGCCAAACAAGGTAAGATTATCTCTTCTTCGGATGAGCGCACGATGACAGGCGCGAATTATAATAGCTGGTTGATATTGATCGGTCTTGTAATAGTCTCGGTAGCTATCTCATCAGCAGGATATTATGGCTATTCATTGATTGGCAACAACGGCAAAGCGACTGAACTGGAAACTGAGATTGCGGCGTCAGACGAGATCCCTGACGCTGAGCATGAAGATATTCAGACTAACTCCAATTCTGAATCGATCGAAGAAGAAAAAACTGATCTTAGATGGTAAACATTTGCTCAGCTTTGGTATAATTCAAGTTATGGAAGGCGAACAATCAAATTTAAAGCCGAAGCGTTTTTTTGTTGCTCCGCTTTTAATACTTCTAGCTTTGACTTATATTGGATTTTTACTTTATCAGTCGGTCTATGTTAATTACCAAACTAACAAAAAAATTTCTGCCTTAGAGGATGCGCTTCGTGATAATAAAATCCGAAAACAAAATCTAGAAGTTCTGATAGCTTATTATAAAACTTTTGCTTTTCAAGAACTTGAAGCACGCAAAAAACTCGGCCTTAAACTACCCGGTGAAAAGGTTGTAAAAGTAGATATCCCTGAGGAAACTAAGTTAAAACTTACTGAAAGTGAACCCATTGTAACTACTAAGACGAAGTCGAATTTAGAATACTGGATCGACTATCTTTTCTATCCCGATGTTTAAAACACTTGACAGTAGGAGTGCAACTGGTATACATTCAGCTCAATGGAAAAAAACCAATCATATTGGTTAAAAAATAAGTAAACGCACCCTTTTGGGTTGCGCTTGTTTTGTCTAATGGGGGTCGACTTTAGGCAAATAAATAAAGAAGTGGAGAAAAAATGTTAAAAATATTAAAGAGTTTAATGGTTATTGTGGCTGTTGCAGCTGTTGCAACTAGTGCTACTGGTGCTTACTTTAGTGATACTGAAACTTCAACTGGCAATAGTTTTACCGCTGGAACATTAGATCTTAATGTCGACGGTGGTGATACTAATGTGGTGAAGTTTAATGTCTCAAATATGAGCCCAGGTGACCAAAGAGTTGGAACATGGCGACTTGCTAATGTAGGATCAATAAATGGATATATTGATCTTCATAATATCTTGGTTTCTAGCCAAGAAAATGGATGCAATAACGCTGAGACCGACGCTGGTGATGTGACCTGTGATAATCCTGGAGCGGGACAGGGAGAGTTACAAAATGTCTTGAGTCTTTCCAAGTTATTCTGGGATACAGATTGTAATGGTTGGGTTGGAGCTGGTGAAACTACGATCTTCGATGGTAAGCTCGGCACTATTGCAACTGACTATGACTCTAACGTAGCCCTTAACGCTGGACAGGAAAAGTGTATCACTGGTCAATTCAACTGGTGGAGCACTGCTGATGACAACAAGGCGCAAGGTGATTCGGCAAACTTGGATATGACCTTCGAGATTGCTGAAACTACTGGCCAATAATTCAGTTTCACGATCCAGCCCTCATTGGGGGCTGGAGAAGAGGCATTGAATTATGAAAAAGTTTTGGACAATTTTCTTAAATACGATCTTAGTCATTTTTCTTTTAGTTGGAGCTTTGCTGATTATCTCTCTTCTACCAATAAAAAATAACTATCGCATCTTTTCGGTTATGTCTGGTTCGATGGAACCTTCAATTCCAATTGGGAGCTTAATTATTGTTAAGCCAGTAGGTGAATATAAAACAAGTGACATAATTACTTTCAAATCAACGCAGAAAGAGAATGACTATACCACGCACAGAATAAATGAAATTAAGGAAAAAGACGGATTAAAGTCATACGTCACCAAGGGAGATGCCAACGAATCTCCGGATTTTGAGAATGTTAGTACCGACAGGATTGTAGGCAAGCAGATTATTACCATTGCTCTTGTCGGCTATATTTTATGGTTTGTTAAAACGTTACCCGGTCTTATAGTTATTATTATTGTTCCAGCATTGATAATTATTTACGATGAAGTAGATAAGATAAAGAAAGAAGTAAAGATCTTTAAAAAAAATGGAAGAAAAAAGAAAGGTAAAAATGTTAAAAATTCAAAGTCTTAAGGGGTTATTTTTCCCAATAGCATTTCTTTTCATTGCCGTCTCGTTTACTGGGGCTCACTTCTCTGACAATGTTTCTACTTCTAGTAACACTATTACTGCAGCTACTTGGTCGGTCTCCCCGGCAAATATTGTTATTAATGAATTTATGGCCAACCCAGCCGAATCTGACGAAAGCTATTATGAATGGGTTGAGCTATTAAATACTGGCGGAAGTAGCATCAATATTGATGGATGGGTTCTTTATGATTCATTTGACGCTCACGCTCTTCCGATATCATCATCAAATGTTGCTGGAGGCTCAACGATTGTTAGTCCCGGTGGTTACGCAGTAGTAGGTAGGAATGGAGACATCGATTTTTCTCTAAATAATTCTAACGATACTGTTAGATTGTATAATGGCCCGATCGGCATTGGATCCTTGATTGAGACCAATTCATATCTTAATACTATTGAAGGTAAGACTTGGGCTAGAGTGCCAAACGGAACGGGAGCGTTTACCGATGGCCACGATCAAACACCAGGAGGTCCAAATGTTTAAAAAAATTGCCATAATATCAGCCTTGATTGTCTCGTCGTGCTTAATTTCAGCCAGAGCTCAAGCTGCGACAATTACGCCAGGACCACTTACGATTACATATGATGGTGATGGTGCTATATTCTCAGAATCAAATCTATCGCCAGGAAACATAGTTAAAAGAACTTTATCAGTTACTAATAACGGAAGAATTGCCCATAATTTTGCCATGTCTACAAACAATGTTAGCGGCGATCTTGGTTCTGTGATTACACTATCTGCCATAGAAAATGGAAACATCATCTGGACAAATACACTTTTAGAGCTACAGAATCTTTCAACTCAGAGTAAATTTGTAACGAACTTGAATCCCGGGGAAACTAAAACGATTGCCCTCGAAGCTAACTTTCCTAGTTCTTCCGGATCTAGTTTAGCCGGCAAGAATGTAACATTTGACATAGTATATGGCACAGAAGAAGCGGAGCCTGCCGCTAGAGTATTCGGTATTTTCTCTACAAATCCTATCTCCAGTGCGACTCCAGCAGCTTCGCCGAGTGCTTCTGTGGCTGCATCCTCTACACCCTCGGGAGAGGTAAAAGGAGAGTCAACTGGCGAACAAGAATCTGGGCTTAACCCATGGTATCTCGTAATTGCTCCAGCAGCAGTTCTGTTCTCGGTGGTTTTTCTGCCGGAATTCGCCTTAGCAGGAGGGCTGGCCGCAGCAACAGGAGGAATCGCGTATGTTCTTGGTTATTCCTCGCGCGGAGACATGGATCCGCTAACCTTCTATGTTATTCTTGCTCTCGAGATAATTACGCTAATTGTGCTTGCTTATTATCTACTTCATCATGATAATAGGGCATCACGAAAAATCCGTGGGCACTATCACAGACTCAGACTCCGCTAAGATCTAAATTAGTAATTTTTAAGTAACTTGATTTATTGTCAAAGATCTCTTTTAAATGATAAAATAGATAGGTGAAGGAGGGGATTGTACGTAGACGATAGAGATCGAGTTTTGGCTAGTGTAAAAAAAAGCGTTGAAGAAGCCGGCAATAAGTCGGAGTATTCTGCTTATTATTTTATAATTGGCCTCAGTATCGCGGTTTTTGTCGGACTTGTTCTTCTCATGGCAAATATTAAGACCAAGGAAAATCAGCTTGAAGCTTATAAACAGAAAACCAGAGAAGATGTCACTAATCAGCTAAATAAAATTTCATCTAGTCAGGGACAATCCAAATATCTTGACTCTCAAATCTCGGCTCTTCAGATCGCGCTTTCCAAGAGGATTGATTTTGCCTCATTGCTCTCGGAGCTAAGCAGTAAGCAATACAAAAACGCTCGCTGGAGCGCATTTAACCTCAGCTCTAAGGCAGTTAGTATCAAGATGGAGGCGAGTAGCTTTGATGATGCGGCTAAGGCAGTTACATCATTTAAGGAAGCGAAGGGAGTTAAAGACGCTAAATTATCTAAGGTTAGCGTTAATCCTGATAATAATTCTGTTAGTTTTACGATTGATTTAACGGTTGATTTTAATACATATAAAGTTGTAACTGGGGCCAAATGAAAGTAGAAGATAAAGGAAAAATAGTAATTATCTTTTCGTCAGCAATGCTACTTATTGCTTTATTTGTACTAATTCTATTTTTAATCCCTAGGATCAACCAAATTAAAACTCTTGCTACGGAAATAGCAAACAAACAGGCGGAGTATGAAGTGGGGCTTTTGCGGGTGTCGCTTGCTCAGAAGGCGGTTGATACGATAACTCAAGCAAAAAAAGAAAGTGATCTACTTGGAGTAGCAATTCCGGAGAGTCCGCGAGCAGAGGAAGCAATTCTGCAAGTTTCTACTTCAGCTTCTTCGTCAGGTTTGCAAGTTACCTCAGCGGAAGTTATTAAGGCGAGCGAAGGAATTTTAAGCATTACCGTTTCAACCAGAGGCAGTTACGATAATACAATCTCGTTTGTTTCAAAACTTAAGAATAATCTAAGACCGGTGAAGTTAGTTGATCTCACTATGACCAAAGACGGCGATGATGTGATAAATGCTAACTTTAACTTAGAGCTGCCGTATCTTTATCAAGTAACTAAATCTCCGGTATCAAGTCAGGTGGTAGTAGAATGAAAGAAAAATTTTTACCTTTTATTTTAGGATTTATTTCTACCCTAATTATTATCTTGCTAGCTGGTTGGTATTTTGGTCGACCGGGCCAGATTGAAAGACCAAGTTTTGACATAGTAGATGAGAATAGTCTGGAGCAACTTAAACAAGCAATTTCACAATTAAATAATTATGGTGATCTTCCTAAAAATGTCGATTCTGGATCCATGGGAAAGGCTAATCCATTTGAATAATGAAAAATTTTGAACAAACAAATATATTTTTGAATCAACTTGAAATGATGGAAATCATTCAAAAAGAGGATATGGTTTTACTAGAGAACCAGCCTAGTCCTGAAGATGTTTTTGATACTCTTCTGCTACAGGGTAAATCTGACGTAAAACTTAGTGAAGCATATGCAAGATTTCGCTCTATTGCATTTGTGCATGTTCATGAAATAGCTCCTGAGGCAAGAGAAATTATCGATGAAGGTTTGGCGAGAAAGTTTGGATTTGTACCTTTCTATGTCGATCATAAGAATAAAATTTTACAAATTGCAGTAAGTGACCCTCGAAGATTGATGCATCTAAATGATCATCAGCTTAGCAAATTATCTAAAAAAATTGGCTTTAGAATTGAAGTGATGATGGCGGCCAAGAGCCAGGTTGATAAGGCGCTTACAGAAAAACCTAAGCATATTGATCAGACTATAAAGGAGCAAGGGCCAGCAGAGTTGCCGAGTATGAGAACCTTTAACAATCCAGTGAATATTGATCTGATTAAGACATTTGCCAGTCAGGGTGACCATGTTTCGCTAACACTCGCTATATTGAAGTATGCTTTTGATCGCAAAGCCGAAGAAGTTTTGATAGAACCTTTTGAAAAAAAACTATCTATAAAACTCAAGATAGATGGAGCTAACCATAATATGTTAGTTATTCCTAGTATTTTACTTGAGGGTATTGTTTCGCAAGTTAAATCAATTGCAACTCTCGAAAACGAAGAAGCGCATAGCTCAAAAGGGCTGATCGCTTTAAACCTAGGATCGGGTAGTGCTACTGAAATATCCGTGAGAATTCTCCCCACAATTTTTGGCCCCAGAATTAATTTTAAATTTTTGCTTGATGGTCGAGAAATTCCGACTCTTGAAAAATTAGGCATGTTTGAGAAAAATCGCGAGGTAGTTGAAGAGGCTCTTTCGGGTGGGTATGGACTAGTGTTAGTGGGAGGAGTTGGATCTTCTGGTAAGACTACAACGCTTTATTCGATGGCGAATTTTCTAAGTTCGAAAGAGCTTGATGTGATTGCTTTAGAAGGCGAAGTATCGTATCGACTCCAAGAGGTAAGTCAGGTTGAGATAAAGCCAGAGTTAGGATTTGGTTATAGCGATGCGATAAGATCTTCACTTAGCCAATCTCCTGACGCGCTTATGATTGATTCTTTGTCAGATAGTGAGAGCGCGAAATTAGCTCTAGAGGGATCTTTGACCGGAAAATTAATTTTAGCTGGTCTTTACGCGAGAACTGCCTCCCAGACACTCGGGCAATTTGCTGGATTAAGTGAAGAGAGGTTTTTATTATCATCAGCGATTAAGCTTATAATTTCTCAATGCTTAGTCAGACGAATTTGCCCACATTGCCGAGTGCAGATAAGGATTTCTCAGTCTGCTGAAGAGAAGGTTAAGAGAGAGCTTAATACCAGCCATGATCTGAAGTTTTATAAGGGAGCGGGATGCGATAAGTGTAAGAACGGTTTCAGGGGAAGAATAGCGATTTTTGAGATAATTTCTCCCACTCCAGAGCTAATTGAAATTGTAGCTCGCGGCGGATCTGCAGAAGAAATTTCCCAAGCATCACGAAGATCGGGTATGATTAGTATGCGACAGGACGGACTGCTAAAGGTCGTTTCGGGTTTAACGACTATTGATGAAGTTATAAAAGCAACCAAATCGGAGGAATAGTGGAGACGATAAAAGTTTTAAAAGATATATTCTCTAAATCGATCGAATCTCGAGCGAGCGACCTTCACTTGATCGCCGGCGAAATGCCGATAATTAGGGTGGATGGCAAGTTAATGTCACTCTCAAACGAGAAGCCACTAGATCCGGCCGCCTGTGAAAAATTAATTCTTCTTACTCTGAAACCAGAGCAAGTCTCTTTACTGAAGGAGAAGAAAGAGATAGATTTTTCATTTAACTTCGATGGTTCTAGAGTCAGGGCTAATATTTATTTTGAAAAAGGACGAGTAGCAGGATCATTTAGGTTTATCCCCGCTAAAGTAAAAACATTCGACCAACTTGGCTTGCCACCGATTATTCAGTCATTTGCTAATCTTGAAAAAGGACTTCTGATTATTACTGGACCAACCGGACAGGGCAAATCGACTACAATTGCCTCACTTATTGAATATATTAACCATAATTTTGCGAGGCACATTGTAACGATTGAGGATCCTGTGGAGTATTTGTTTAAAAATGGTAAGAGCATTGTCTCTCAAAGAGAATTCGGCACTGACACAATGAGTTTTGATCGCGCGCTAAAGAGCGCGCTCAGAGAGGACGCCGATGTAGTTTTTGTCGGTGAGATGCGAGACTTAGCTACTTTTGATGCGGTTTTAACCTTAGCGGAGGCAGGCCATCTTGTGTTTACTACTTTGCATACCAATGAAGCTTCTCAAACTCCTTCAAGAATTGTTGACGCCTTTCCTAAAAATCAGCAGGTCCAGGTTCGCCAGCAGCTTGCGAATGTTCTATCGGGTATTGTTTCACAAAGGTTGATTCAACGAGCCAGTGGAGAGGGAAGGATGCCAGCATGTGAAATTATGGTAGCCAATCCAGCGATCAGAAATCTTATCAGAGAGGCTAAGGATCACCAGATACAATCAGTTATCCAAACTAGTGCGAATGAGGGTATGATTTCACTCGACCAAGTTTTGGCTGACTATGTTGCCAGGGGCGAAATTACATTAGAAGAGGCTCTTCTTTGGGCAAGTGATCCAAGGCAATTCAAACAAATGGTCTTTTAGTAATGATTGCATCAATTTTTAATTTTCGCCGAGTTTCTTCAAGGGACAAAACTTTGTTTACGAGATCCTTGTCGGCTACGATTGAAGCCGGGTTGCCAATTTTGAAAGCGGTAACGATTGTCACCCAGGAAACAACCAACAATTATTTAAAAGAAATCGGCAAATCTGTTCAGGAAAGTTTGGAGCGTGGCCAGAAATTATCTACAGCCCTTTCTTCTTTCCCTGACGTTTTTGACGAAGTGTATATTTCATCTATATCTGCTGCTGAAGCGAGTGGAAGGATGGAGGAGATTCTTAAAGATCTGGCTGAGCGCCAGGAGAACGAGTTTAGGATCGAGACCGCTTTAAAAGGTGCAGTAGCCTACCCACTGTTTGTGCTTGGCTCAATGGTTATTGTTACACTTTTTTTAATGGCGACCGTAATTCCAAAAGTGAAAGAAATAATTGTGCAGTCTAATCTTCAGGTTCCAGCCTCAACTGGTTTACTACTTAATTCTTCGGTTTTTATCGCAAAATATTGGTATATAATTTTGCTTGCCATTCTGGGCCTAGTTTTCTGGTTTAGGATGTTTGCCAAAACTGATATTGGCAAAATGTTTGTTAGTCGCCTGACGTTATCACTTCCAATTATAAGGACAATGTATATCAATGTTTATATGGCGCGTTTTGCCAAAACATCATTAACTCTTTCAACCGCAGGTGTACCACTGCTTAGAAGTATCAACCTAATTAGCAAGGTCATTAATAACCAAGTCATAGCTAGGGTTTTACAAAAGGCTCATCAAGATGTCGAACGAGGACTACCGATGTCCGAGCCTTTATCTAAAAGTTATGCATTTCCCCAGCTAGTCTCTCAGATGATTGCCGTTGGCGAGCAGACAGGTAAGCTTGATGAGGTTTATTTGTCGCTTTCCGAACTTTACGAATCAGAATCTGAACGCAATATCCAAATGATCACGTCACTTTTAGAGCCTATGTTGCTTCTTCTTATAGGGCTGGGGGTTGCCTTAATTGTATTTTCGATCGTTATTCCAATTTATCAAGCTACAAACTTAATCTAATAATAAAATATGAGAGCATATACTAGACTTGAAATATCCTTGGGCTTTTTGATTCTGATTATCTTAGTTTATTATGGCGCCTCTTTAACCAAACATTCTTTTACGCAAGCAAAAGAGAGTTTTAATAAGACGCAAATTTTTAATTTAGAGCAAGGCTTGAGAACAATGATTAAAAATGAAAATGATCTAACAAAATCATTTCCGTCATGCTTCGAAAGTTGGTGCAATGTAGATGAGAGGATGCGCGCTAAAGTCACTAATGATCAGACGGACCCACCTACTGAAATTTTGCCCAAATTACCAAAAACAAGTTCAAATAAATATTTTCGACTTAAGGTGAGTGGTCCGGCTGATTTCATAATTGAAGGACCATCGGCCTCGAGCGCTCAAAAATGTTGGATAATTGATTCTAACGCCCAGAAGAGCAACACGTCTAAAGATCTGCCAACCGAATGTTCAAGCTTCTAAAAATCAAAAAAATAAATCTACTCTATTTCATCTTAGCTGTGATATTTGGTGCAGTTTGTTCTTTTTATAGATTTGGTCTAAGTCTAGCTGGAGTAATGCTCTTTTTAAGCTTGGGCTTATTTGCGTATGTGTCAGTTCTTGACCTAAGGGATATGGAAATTGATTGGAGAATTTTAATAATCGGCTTAATTAGCGGACTAATTATCTTGTTATTTACGAGCACTATAACCATTTATTCAATAGCTGGACCGATTCTCTGCGCGTTGATTCCATTTATACTAGTTTCAGCTAGTCGTGAAAAATGGATGGGCTGGGGCGATGTTCTGATTGCTCTGTGGGCAGGGGCTTTGGTGGGGTATCCAGCCTCACTAATCGCAATATTTTTTGCGTTCTTGCTCGGCTCGCTTTCTGGTATAATTTTACTTAAGTCCGAGCGAAGTCAGTCATCGGCTTTTGCATTTGGTCCATATCTTTTATTGGGATGTTTATACTCAATTATTCTCTCGGATAGGATTATTTTATTGCTAGGAGGGTTGTGAGAAAGTTAAAAGCTTTTACAAAAGTTGATTTAATCGTAGTAGTGGGGTTAATTCTTGTTCTTTTTGGGGCATCACTAACCATGATCGGCAAGACGTTAAATAAGTCGAAGGATGAGGAAACGTTAAAGTCGGCGGCAACTTTTTATTCATATATTCAGTCATATCATAATAGCAATTTCAATCTTTACCCAGTTTATTCCGAAGAAGATTTGTCAGCTGTTTCATACAGGCATGTTACTCTTAGCAGAATGGGGGCAGATGCGAATTTCTTGAAGATAAATCTCGGTCCAAAATATACTTCTTTTATCGAGAAATTAAATAATCCTGAGAATTTAGTATATGTTTACAAGACTGATGGCAGTGAGGCTGCAGTTGTAATTAGAAAACTTACTAGGCTTACCGATAGATGTAATGTCAGCTCTCCCGATGCTCCTGAAATTATTAAAGAATATCTAATTATCGATCCTACCGCTTGTTATTATATCTCTAAGAGCTAGCATGAAATTAAAATCATTCGGACTAGTGGAAGCGGTTATCGCAACAGCAATATTGCTCTTATTTGTAACTGGAATATTTTATCTCTCTGCCAAGAGTACGCTTAGGCTTGGGCATTATGAGAGAACCAATGTTGCAAGCGTTTTTGCAGAAGATTTTTTTTCCAGAATCGATGTGTTAAAGAGTTCTGAAAGAATGACTTTCAAAAAACAGGACTCTTCCGGACAAATCTCGATTGAGTGTTTTGATAGTTCAAAAGCAAATGATTGCCTTAGCCAGATAGCTTTAGGGTTTCCACTAGATTTATATCCCTTTAGAGATTTAGTTGAACCATCGAAAGATGAGTTTCTGCGTCTTAAAAATATCGATCCTAAGTCGGGCGGTGTGGATTATAAAATGAAAAGTGTAGTTGCTAAGTCATCTAAAAATCAGTGGAGAATAGATTTAGAAATTATCTGGCAACATAATGGCAAAAAAGAAAATTTAACTTTATCTAAAATAATCAATGAATAGGCAATTTTCATTTTGGGAAGTGATGATTTCAGGAGTAATTATTTTAGTTCTCGCCTTCGTCCTTATAGGATCGCTTGCTATCTTGTATCAATCCAACCTAAAACTTAGCTTGGCAGAGCAAAAAGTAAGCTGTCAGAGTATCTTGGAGAGAACGATCTCGAGCGAGTTCGAGAAAGCTTCCAAAGTATATGGAATACAACTCGAGCAGTCGCAGTTATATTTAAAAAAAATAAATTCTGATCAAAAAGATTTTTCTGGCGCTGCATTTTTAAGCGGAAATGAGCTTAGAATTTTTGTAAAACAACCAGACAATGGAAAAAACTCGTATTTTTATTCGATCTATAAGCTAGATAGTAATTTAGAAT
Source organism: uncultured Candidatus Saccharibacteria bacterium (assembly GCA_964487045.1). Classification (GTDB taxonomy): domain Bacteria; phylum Patescibacteriota; class UBA1384; order UBA1384; family DTJR01; genus JBDRAU01. Next base: position 212,702 of record CAZAOT010000001.1, read on the forward strand.
TTAGTGATACAAAATTAGTCAAAGATATTGGTGATCCAGTAAGCACTGAAGATCTTTTTGCAGGAAAATGCCACGCAAATCAATCCGCATCACCATTTTATTTAAGAACAATAAAACAATTCAAGAGCAATAAGCAAGCCATTATTCTGCTGATGCAGGACGAAATATTTAATCAAAAAAATGATATTAGCTCAAAACTTTATATGAGAAGAATCAATGAATTCAACTAAATTAAAAGCTTCTGCTGTTTTAGTATCCTTTTTTATTGGAGCTGTCCTAAGCATAATTTTAGTGACAGCGCTTGTTACGATCACCAAATCAACTACATCACTTGGTGCAAAGGAGAACTACAGGATTGCCCGAGTTGAGGCGCAAAATGGAATTGAGGAAGGCTTGGCAAAGTACAAGGAAAATAATGATGTGGTAAATATTACTGAGACGATAAGGGGGTTTAGTAACCAAAACAATCGAAAAGCATATCATGATCTTACTATTAAAAGCTCGGGAATTTCCGTTGGGTCTAATTTAGACTCTACCAATTGGTACTCGGACTCTGATTTAGCGCGCGAGCAAGATGCTTTTGAGCTAGATAGTGACAGAGAATTTAATATCAATATATCACCTTGGTTTAGTCTTGATATCACAAAGCGTCCTCAGGAATTGATTATTTTTTCATCTAATTCATTTGAAGAGAAAAATGGCAAGATTAGCAGAGAATCTATTGCAGGAAAAGATATTAGTTTCAAATATGAATTAGACAAAGACGGAAAAGAAATAAGCTCAGGGAGTGCAAAAACAGACTCTAATCATCAGCTTAAAGTAGATTCTATCGGACAATGCAATAAAGGCTCTGAATGCATTTTAAAACTTAGCTTCGATTTGCCTCAAGGAGTTCATTCATATTTCAAGATTAAAGCTAGCTCAGCTGAAGGTTTGATGGCTAGCTCCAATGACGAACCGGGTACTACTTTAATCAAATCAATTGGTTATTATTCTGGGGCAAAGGCGACTTTGGTCTATAAGATTTCGCATCTTGGCAAAAATTTGGGATTATCGGAAGAAGGTGTATACTGCGAAAGTAAATGTAAAGTAACGGGTGACTAAGTAGATGAGATTAAAGATTTTTACTGATGGCGGATCCAGGGGAAATCCAGGGGAGGCGGCAATTGGAGCGGTTATTTTAAATGATGAAAATGGCGTTCGTTTGCAGGAAATTTCTCAGTGCATAGGAGTTGCAACTAATAATATTGCTGAATATCGGGCGGTACTTGAGGCGTTAGAGTGGGTAAGGGATAATCAGAAAGCTGATGAAATTGAGTTTTTGGTTGATTCTGAATTGATAGGCAAGCAACTAAGTGGTCAGTATAAGGTTAAAGATCAAAATTTAAAAATTATATATTTAAAAATTAAACAGATCATATTTGAGCTTGATATCAAAGCGTCGTACACAATTGTAAGAAGAGAGAAAAATGCTGAGGCAGACGCCTTAGTTAATAAAGCTTTGGATGAGAGACTAAATAAGTAACAAGATTGACCGAACTTGTTTTTTATGATATAAAAGTAATTAAAGTAACGCGGGGTAGAGCAGCCCGGTAGCTCGCGAGGCTCATAACCTCGAGGTCAGAGGTTCGAATCCTCTCCCCGCTACCAGATTTATTAATTGGCGCCATGGGCGCCATTTAATAAAGACTTGGGAGCGTGAGGATTCGAAAGCCGGAGCGCGACGGCGCCGCGTTTCGGGGGTGGAACCCGAAACTATACCAAAAGAATAATCACGGGGTCGAGCGCGATTTCAGCATTTTCGAGGGTGGAACTCGAAAATCACAATAATCGAATGAATATCATCGACGCGTGACCGAATCCGGTTCGTTTACAGCGGGTCGAGGATTCGAAATAGTAAATAGTTTTTTGCTCCACTCAAAAAACGCCCCGCTACCAAACTTCGTTTCTTCGAAACTACGCTTGGCAAGCCAGATTTTATGGAGAAAGAGGATTTGAGTCTAAAAGCGGCTTAGAGCGCTTTTTTTGTTAGGAGCGGGGTTTACCCCGTAAAGTATTTTAAGCATCAAGGGGGTTGTACGGTCTAATAAATCATGTTTGTTGGTAAGGCAAGTTTTATATTAAAATATACTAACGGGGTTTACTTTATAGGTTCAAAATAGTAGAATAATTTGGAAAAAGGTAGTGTAGCTCAGTTGGTTAGAGCGAAGGAATCACCCCGTTAATTAATATGGTAGCATAGCTCAGTGGTAGAGCGAAGGAATCATAACCCTTAGGTCGGAGGTTCGAGCCCTCCTGCTACCACCATAATATAATTAACGGGGCAAGTAACCCTTGGTCACAGGCATGTCCCGTAGAAACCGCTTCTGTAATAACACTATGTAATAGGTTTTACAGAAAGGAGTTCTACTGGGATTCGAATCATATGGAACTAGTTCGTTAATCGAACTATAAATTAATATTTAAGGTTAATTCTTACATCATGAATCAAAATACTCTCAGAACAGTCGGAACCATCGTAATTACGCTGCTACTTGCGACAGCCCTTTTTAACTATTTCGGGCCAGTCTTCAATAAAAAACCCGAGCAGGTAAGTTTGTCTGAAATCCAAACTCAGTACAAAGACAGCAATATTGAAAAAATTCAGGTAAATCAGAACAAAATTACTGCCAATTTAAAAGATGGCAGGAAAATGGAAACCTACAAGGAGACAGATGCAAACTTAGGTGATTACGGAATCACTCCTGACAAAGTTACAATCGACGTCAAAAACCCTGATTCAGGGAGTATTTGGCCGACCTTACTTGGTGTGGTTTTACCATTTTTACTTCTTGGAGCATTTATCTATTTTATGCTAAGACAAGCTCAAGGAGCAAACGCCAAGGCGATGAGCTTCGGTAAATCAACTGCTAGACTAGCTAATCAAAAAATTAAAACTACTTTTGCTAATGTCGCTGGACTGAAAGAGGCGAAAGAGGAATTACAAGAAATAGTAGAATTCTTGAGAAACCCGCTCAAATTCAAATCACTAGGCGCTGAAATTCCTAAAGGATTTTTGCTGATCGGTTCTCCTGGAGTCGGTAAAACTTTGCTTGCTAAGGCTGTCGCTGGTGAAGCTGGAGTTCCGTTCTTCTCAATCTCCGCTTCTGAATTTGTCGAGATGTTTGTCGGAGTTGGAGCTTCGCGTGTGAGAGATATGTTCACCAAGGCCAAGAGAAACGCTCCATGCGTAATATTCATCGATGAACTTGATGCTATTGGCCGCCAAAGAGGCTCTGGACTGGGTGGTAGCCATGACGAGCGTGAGCAGACCCTCAACCAGATTCTGGTTGAAATGGATGGCTTTGAGACCGACACAAGAGTGATCGTCCTAGCAGCCACCAACAGACCTGACGTACTTGATCCGGCACTACTTAGGCCAGGAAGATTTGATCGCCGAGTTGCGCTTAGTTTGCCTGACAAAAATGACCGAGAAGAAATTATCAAAATCCACTCACTTAATAAGCCAATCGAGAAAAACGCTGACTATGGCCGAATTGCCTCAAACACCGTTGGTATGAGCGGAGCTGACCTGAAAAATGTGATGAACGAAGCAGCGATTCTTGCAGCCAGAAAAGATCAAAAGACCGTTACTGAAAAAAATGTTTTCGAAGCAATCGAAAAAGTTACACTCGGACCTGAACGAAAAAGTAAAATCATGAACGCCCACGAGAAAAAAATTGCCGCCTATCATGAGGCTGGTCATGCTGTGATCGGTCATGCTATTAAAGACGATCAAGCCTTGCAGAAAGTATCCATCATCTCCCGTGGACAAGCCCTCGGATATACCTGGAGTATGCCGAAAGAAGATACTTATATGCGATCAAAAGATGAATTCTTAAATGATATCGCTGAGCTTCTTGCTGGACGGGTAGCGGAGAACATGATCTTTAGTCAGCAAACTACTGGAGCCTCAAACGACCTTGAGCGCGCCACGAAGATTGCCCGAGATATGGTTCAAGTTTATGGTATGAGCGAGATCATCGGACCGGTAGTTGTCGGCCAGAGAGACGAACTCGTTTTCTTGGGACGAGAGTTGACTGAGCACAAAAACAGAAGCGAAAAGACCTCTGCTCTTATTGATAGCGAAATTGAGAAATTCGTCAGAGCTGGTGAAGATAGAGCTAAAAAAATCCTTACTAAAGATAAATCAAAACTTACCAAACTTGCAGAAGCATTACTCAAAAACGAAACATTAGATCGCGAAGAACTCGAGAAGATTTTAGCCTAGAACTAGTTGTTTATAGATATTCTGACGTGAATGCTGGTGGGAGTGCATTGAGGCTTGCTACAGGCACCAATCCAGAAAGACTAGTTCTACTATCAGGGATCCACTTGTCTTGTCCTGAGTAAGCGGCATAATATTTGTATTTGCCATTTACTACTGCACGCAAACTCCAAAAGGCTTGAGAGTCACCTGTCCCGCCATATTTAACCAGTGTGGCAACGTATCCACGAGATTTATTGTATGTCCTCCATGTATAGTGAGAGCTAATAGTTCCAAATCTGGCCAAATCTCGAGTTGGTGAGCTCCAAAAATTTGTAGATTCAACTTGTCTTTTTCTAACATATACTTGCCTCTCCTTTTCGGTTGCAGCAGCTTCTCTTTCGGCCCATCGTATTTTCTCGTAATAAAGGGGATCTTGTCCAGCAGCTTCTGCGGCCACAATTCGTTTATATTCCAAAATTGCGTCTTTAATGTTATTGCAATTATCTAACTTATTCTGTGCCTTGCCAAAAAGCTGATTTTTCAATGCAGACAATCTTCCCTTTATCTCTGTAAGTCTGTTGTCAGTAAGTTTATTTTTTTTGAGATATTTTTCTCTTTCTGCGATAAATTGACTTATGTCTTTCTTGCACTCCTTCAGTTCTGGACTTTCAGCGGTTACCTTGTCTATCATTTTTATCCATTCCTGACATTTCGCGATAGCTTTTTTGGGGTCTTTTGTGAATATTTCTTTATCTTTATATTCCTTATATTGACCCTCGATCGTACTATAAGGAAGTCTTATAGGGTCGTTAATAGTTGCATAGTCGATCTCTCTGTAATCGTATAAAAATTTATTTACCCTTGCTCTACAGTTTGAAATAGTAGATGTAGATTTATCTTCATTATCAGTCTTTAATCCCGTTGGCAAAGTCACTTGATTAGGATTTTCAGCCAAAGATGCTCCGGCGGTCTGCCCAGTTCCATCATTCCCGGTCGTCGCGACTGTTCCCGTTGCTGCATCTGTTTTGCCCTGTTCGACAGCCTGTTGTACCGTATCGTTTGGTTTAGTGACTGGGATAGCATCACCTTTTGAGCTGACAATCTCGCCATAATCCTCACTATTTGGTCCCTGACAATCCGGTTTAGACTGGGATTGAATCACCGTTCTTTGTAAGTCTTGCGCTAGGAAATCTTTTCTACCTGCGTTTGTTTCTTTGTTCCATTCAACCCATTTTTGCATAAAGGCTTCGCCATTTGCTACAAATACGATCGGCTTTCCGTTGATACTTCCGCCATTTAAATAGTCGACAACTTTTGCTCTATTTTCAGTTTCCTTACCAGCAGCCGTGCTTATTTCAGGAACGCAAATTTGAGAACATCTAAAATTTTTACCACCAAGAGGTTTTAGGACTTCTCCGGTTTTGTACGCCGAATTTCCGGTAACGTACTTGTTGATGTTGTCTGGTCCAGGATAATTATTGATTGCGATAGCAGCTGAACCTTCCACGCATTTTCCCTGAACTGGGCGAGTGGTGACAGTCGAGGCATCTACCGGATAGTAATATTTAAAAATAAATAAAGAAGAGATTGAGATAGCAAAAAAGAGTGCCAAGGTACCAGCAATCGACCACAAAACCGCAATTAACTCACGAGGTGCCTCGTGGTGTGAGTGACTCATATCCCTCCTTATTAATTATATTTTAGGGAAGTGGTAGCTAAATTGCAACCCGCTCCCGTTTTTAAAATATATTAGAAAAACGGGAAGTCCCGCATCAATTCCTGAAGGCGAACGAGGATGCTTTGCGAAGGTGGAATTCGCAAATATCAAAATTGTAGATATTACCAATCCTATGTGTTGCATTCAAGAATTTGGTGCTGGGATGTATCATGCTCGTTGCAAGCATTCTCGCTCGCTGATAAGCTAATAGTCATGGATATTTTAGAAGGCTTAAATCCGGCACAGAAAGAAGCCGTTACGGTGACAGAGGGCCCCGTTTTGATATTGGCTGGAGCTGGTTCAGGAAAAACTAGAGCGCTTACTCATAGGATCGCCTACTTAATAGGGGAGAAGAGTGTTAGCGTTCAAAATATTTTGGCCGTGACTTTCACCAATAAAGCTGCCGGTGTGATGGGCGAAAGAGTATCTAAATTGCTTAAGACAGAAGCTAAATTGCCCTGGCTCGGTACTTTTCACTCTATTTGTGTCAAAATCCTACGCCGCGAGGTTCACCAGCTCGGCTATTCCAGTAAATTCTCAATATACGATCAGGACGATTCTCTGAGGCTTATCAAACAAACGATGAAATCGCAGGGTATAGACGAGAAGAAATTTAATCCTCGCGCAATTCAATCTTATATTTCAGGAGCAAAAGGGGAGTTGATCGATGCCAAGGCATATCAAAGTTTTGCTTTTGACGTATTTCAGGAAAATGTAGCTAAAGTTTATAAAATTTATGAAAGAAAACTTAAAGAGCAGGATGCGCTTGATTTTGATGATTTGATAGGGAAGGCAGTCGAGCTGTTTCAAAAATTTCCGGAAGTATTAAATAATTATCAAAGTCGTTTTAGATATATCTTGGTCGATGAGTACCAGGACACAAATCATTCTCAATATATTCTGCTTAAATTAATCGCCGAAAAACATCAAAACATCTTCGCGATAGGGGACGACTGGCAGTCGATCTATTCTTTCAGAGGAGCAAAATTTCAGAATATTCTTGACTTTAAGAAAGACTATCCAAAGGCAAAAGTGATTTATTTGGAGGAGAATTACAGATCTAAAGCGCCGATTTTGGATGCGGCGCAAGCAATTATCAAAAACAATGAACTCAGGTCTGACAAGAGCATCTTTACCAAGAGGGTAGGGGGGTCACCGGTGATGGTCATCGGCTCGCCGACTAAAAACGAAGAAGTAGAATTTATTCTTGACGAGATCCTATCGCTCAAGATAGGGGAGGGGCGAGAGCTAAATGACTTTGTAATTTTATATCGAATTAACGCCCAATCGCGAGCTTTTGAGGAATCGATGATGCGCCGCGGACTTCCCTACCGGATCATCGGGGGAGTCAGGTTCTATGAAAGACGCGAAATTAAAGATATTTTGGCGTATTTGCGTTTCGCCCGCAATCGCCTTGACACCATTTCCCTCTCCAGAATCATAAATGTACCCGCCCGAGGGATCGGCGAGAAAACCGAAAATCAAATTTTGGCTGATCTAGATCAAGCTTTAAATTTTCCAAAATTCGCTAAGTTCATGGAGATTATCGAAAAAATTTCTGCTCAAATTGACAAAAACCTCAAGCCAGATGTTTTGATTGATCATGCACTTACCTTCTCTGGCTACAAGGACTTTCTAAATGACGGAACTATCGAATCTCAAGGCCGACTGGAAAACCTAGAGGAACTCAAAAATGCCGCCGCCAGTTTCGAGACACTTGAGGAATTTTTAGAATCAGTCGCTTTAGTATCTGACACGGATAAATTTCAAGAAGATCGTGATTACCTAACTTTGATGACCGTACACGCAGCCAAGGGTTTAGAATTTCCAGTTGTTTTTATTTCAGGTTTGGAAGAGGGTGTCTTCCCACATTCACAGAGCCAATTCGATCCTAACGAACTTGAAGAAGAACGCAGACTATTATATGTTGGTATGACAAGGGCGATGGAGAGGTTGTATTTAACCTACGCTAGAAGCAAGTATCTCTATGGCCAACTGCAATTAGCAACAGAGTCTAGATTTATAAAGGAGTTGCCTGATGACCAAGTCGAAATTATTGATGTGTAGCGCTATTCTATCGCTTGTTTTTATAGCTACCCCAGCGCTTGCTTACGACGAATCTTATTTCAAAGGCAAAGCTATTGAAAAAGCTGGTTTTCAGGAAGATGAGCTAGTGGTTGAACCCGAGTTGGTTTATTCTTTGCCGGGTAGCCGAGAGCTAGCCGGGGGGAGTGAAGCGGATAGGGTCATTACAATTATTGATCCTAAATTCTCCATCACCGGGATCACCGCTGTCTTCAAGGCGCCAATTTATACTATTGTTGACCAAACTAAGACCTATCAGCTCCCTTCTTTTAAGCGAAGAGTAGGGGACATTTTAGCCGCTGGGGGAGTCGATATTGCAAAAGAAGATATGGTAAATCCGAATCTTTCCTCTTCCGCCCCCCTGCCAGAAAATAATAATTTAATTAAAATCACCCGTGTTTCGGTCGCTGAAATTGAAAAATTTGAATCACTCCCCTATCAGACAAAAAGAATTGACGATCCAACCTTGGAACGCGGTAAGGAAAAAGTCGAACAAGAAGGGAAAATTGGAAAAAAGCGACTCCTCTACTCTGTTAGGCGTGAGAATGGTGTCGAAGTTTCAAGGGTTCTCTCTAAAGATGAAATTGTTGAAAAACCAAAGGATAAAATCATCAAAGTGGGAACTAAGATAGTAGTGCTTAGTTCCAAAAGAGGCATCGCAACCGCTACCAACCGAAATAACGCAGTTGTCTCGGCTAATTATAAAAAGGGCACTCTGATCAGAATCACCAACCTCCAGAACAACACTACTATTATAAAAACGGTCAATTACACTTGGGGTACTGCTACTGCGCCCGATGGGATTGTGCTAGACCTGTCCTGGAGTATTTTGGACGAGCTTAAATATGACGGCAAGGGCAAAGGACCTAGCGTCTTAGTTGAGGAGATTAAGCCATGAGTGATAAATCCATCTATCTAGAGAAATACAAGCAGTTTCATTTTGATAAATCTCTTGGTCAGCATTTTTTGACTAATGACGCGGTTGTCGAAAATATGGTTAAACACGCCAAGATCGAACGCGAAGATGCGATATTAGAAATTGGCCCCGGTCTTGGAATTCTTTCGCATGCCTTAGTCGCCTCGCCTGCTCGCGAAGTTATTCTTTGCGAAAAAGATGATTTGTTTGCCGCGATTTTAAAAAAGGAAATCACTAATAACAGGGTAAAAGTTATCACCGAAGACGCCCTCGTGCTAGTCCCCACCCTCCAAGTAAAACCGCCTTTTAAAGTAGTCTCAAATCTTCCATATAATATCTCATCACCGATTATTACTTCACTTTTGACGATGTCTCCTACTCTTCCGACAAAAATTATCGTTATGCTTCAGAAGGAAGTCGCCGAGAGGCTGGTCACTCCGGCGGGAAATTCTGACCGAGGGATCATCACGGTTTTGATCGAATCTTTTGGTAAGGCTTCTATCATAGATCAGGTTCCTAAAGAAGATTTCTACCCCAGCCCGAAAGTGGATTCAGCGGTTTTGATGATTGAAGACATTAAGCCTTCTCAAATCGATCCTAAGAAATTACTCAAGATTTTAAAAATGTCTTTTGCTGGTAAGCGCAAAAAGATCAAAAACTCATTGTTTTCAACTCTAAAGATTCCAGCTGATCAAGCGCTTGAGATTGCCAAGAATTCAGGTTTTTCGCTTGATGATCGTCCCGAGGATCTCACAATCGACGCGTGGACTAAATTGTTTAAAGCTCTCGAAGCATTTAAATAAAAAAGTCGCTTATCTAGCGACACCATAATTAGAAATTAAAAATTACCGGCTTATGAAGTAAGGCGGTCTAGCAGCCATCCCATTCCCACTCCGATAAGGGCTGTTTTCCAAAAATCTCCAGATTTATCAGTTTCAACCGAGAGGTTGTAATTATCTCCACCGAAAGCGATATAGTTTCGTCCTAGCGCGGGGTATTGAAGGTAGTTATTATTGCTACCATAATTATTATAATTTCCGAGCATCGGGTTATAACCCTGACATTTCGATTGAGGAAGCAGGGAATTTATAAGCAAACACATAATTAGCCACTCTCCAGTGCCCATATTGGCCAGTTGCGAGTTATATGAATATTGATTGCCATAACCTGATATTAAGCCATTCGTTGCGTTCCAAATATTTCCATTCTCAGAGCACGTATTTAAATTATCCCCCGGCGACGCCCAGGTACCATCAGGCATCTGCTGCCAATATTCGCCTTGAATTTGTTTACAAGTTCCTACTGGATAAGAAGTAATGGAAGCGGCAAATGATACGCTTGGTAGCAAAACTATAAAAAGTCCGATCAAAAACTTCTTCATTAGCTAAATTTTACATCTTTACGCAGGGGTCCGCAACTATTTACATATAAATTGAGAATATTATAATGGCACTTAACCGCAAGGATCAGCGGCATATAAGATTGGTCCAATGTCTGGCCGCAAGGCCAAAAGCAGGTGAATGATGGAAAAGCTGTTTTACGGTCAGCCGGAGGTGGTTGCTGCAACTAGCCCCGTCGACGTTTTTGAAGTAGGTAATGGGTGGGGTCTCGCCAGGCAACAGCTGTATAACGACCCTTGTGCATTGGCGGTTGCCAGAGTCGAAAACTGCGCTTTTCTGGTCCGTTTCGAAAATGGCCCAGAAATTGACTGGCAGGCAGGAGAGGGCTGGGGATGGTGTTTTCACGACGGCGGCTTCGTGCATACCGATATGCCAGAAGGCGGTAGATATATCTACCCGGCCGTCGATCCTCTAGTGTTGTTCGCAGTCAGAGACGGCTGGGACTGGGAACAATTCCAGTATGCTCGCATGCTGCAGATCATCTGCGGCATCAGCGGTATGTACGAGCATGGGCAGAGCGTGTTCGAAGAACTCTACCCGAAGCTAAAGTTCCGCAAGAGTCTCGGTAACTACCAGGATCTCAGTAACGCGCTGGTTGCTGCCACTGCAGGACGTATGGCTCATCGGAGGGTCACAGTCCTAGGAGATTTCTGTAAGACGCAGCTCCAATGCGCAGGCAAGGGTGACAAGCGTCCCCTTGAGGCTCTGGTTACTACCCAGGGGCCAGTCGGTTATGTTGCTAATAGGCTCAAGGATGCCATCTATGCCATGATGGATGTCTGTAACAGCCTTGTCGGTGATTCAGTGGATCTTCAAGGCAGAAAGCTACTGCCTCGCAGTGAAGAACCGACGAGCGCCCTGGATTTCACGAAAGTCGACGAGGAATTACAGCGTACGATCAACCTATTGTAGTTCTGTTTGTAGAGTTGCCCACGGGTTGCCTGATTCTTAGGCAACCCTTCTTCTCTATAGCCAAGTAGTGATACGTTTGATCGCATCAGAGGAACTTTTTATCAAAATCAAATCTTGTTGTTTGCGAAGCCAAGTCAGCTGTCGGCGAGCATAGCCGTGAGTTTTCCATTTAAGCTCCTGAGCCATTTCTTTGAATTCTTTGGAATTTAAGACTTGAGATTTATGATTTGATTGGAACTTGGAAATTGGAACTTGGAAATTTTGCGTTAAATAATCGCTAATTATTCTATATTCGAGACCTAGGGATTCGAGCCACTGGTGTGATACTCCACTGCTGAGCAATCCTACTACTTCCTCTAGCATCCTCTGCTTAGCGAATCGAACATCAACTCTCTTATCAATTCTGCTATAAAGTTCTTCTCTGGGTAGGTCGATCGCTAATATTAAGCTTTCAAAATTAGGCTTTTGCTTGGTTGTACTAATTCCCTCTTGAGTTTTTTCGATCGCTCGAATCAGCCTGCGAGGGTTTTGTATATCCAATTTTTCTGAATCTATTTTTAATTTTTTTATTAACTTTTGGAGCTTCTCTAGGGTCATCTTGTTAAGTATGTCTCTAGAATAATGTTGCGAAGCGACTCCTGAGCTCTTAGTTCTTAGTTTTGAGCTATCAGATATGCGAAATCCTTCAGCCAGCGCTTTTGCATATAATCCTGTCCCCCCGACTACTATTGGCAATTTGCCGGCGCTAAATATTTCTTCAATTTTTGTTTTAGCTTGTTCTAGCCAATCAAAAAGTGTGAATTTTTCTTCTGGAATGCAAATATCGATCAGGTGATATTTAACGCCATCATATTCACTAAGGTCCTTGCCAGAACCGATATCAAGGCCCTTATATACTTGGCGCGAATCAGCTGAAATAATCTCGCCATCAAATTTTTTGGCGAGTTTTACGGCTAAGGATGTTTTGCCTGATCCAGTTGGTCCTAAAATAAAAACCACTTTTCTTTTCATCTCGAGAAGTTTATCAAAAATATTGTTTTCTATCAACCGGGCGATATAATCAAATCAATGAGCAAGCTCTCAAAAGTCTATTCAATTTTTACTCATTCACTTGATGCTAATTTGGTTGAGGTTGAAGTTGATGTTGGTGCCGGTATTCCTTCTCTTATAATTGTCGGTCTGCCCGACAAGTCAGTAGAGGAGGCCAAAGAGCGGGTTAAGTTAGCTATAAGAAATTCAGGATTAGATTTTCCAGATAAAAAAATAATTGTAAATTTAGCTCCGGCTGACCAGAAAAAGGAAGGACCTCTTTATGACCTGCCAATTGCGATCGGAATTCTAGCTGCCACTGGTATGATTGATGGCGAGAAGTTAAAGAAGACAATTTTACTTGGCGAACTTTCTCTCTCTGGTGAAATCAAACCTGTTAGAGCAGTTATCCAAGCGGCAGAACTTGCAAAAAATAAAAATTATAATTTAATAATCCCTTCACAAAATTTGATGGAGGCGGGCTTGATCGAAGGGGTCAATGTTTATGCCCCGGAAAATCTGCAAGAACTATTTAAATCCTTAGAAACGAAAAAGGAAATTTTTTCGAAAACCAAAAAGCCGAAGATTCCATATCTAGACGATTTTGGTGAATATGATTTTTCAAATATAGTTGGGCAGTTTATGGCTAAGCGTGCATTAGAAATTGCTGCCGCCGGAGCTCATAACATTTTATTTTTCGGCTCTCCCGGCGGCGGAAAAACCTTATTGTCTAAAAGTATCGTTTCGATCCTGCCGGAGTTGAACGAACAGGAGATGCTGGAAGTTACGAAAATTTATTCGGTTGCTGGGATGCTTTCGAGCGATAAGCCAATTATTAATTGCCGACCATTTTTATCTCCTCATCACACAACCTCACCGGTCGCGATTATCGGCGGAGGGACCAATCCAAAGCCCGGATCCGTTTCGCTTGCACATAAAGGAGTTCTTTTTCTTGATGAGTTTCCAGAGTTTCCTCGTTCTGTTCTCGAAGCTCTGCGCCAGCCGCTTGAAGACAGGGTTGTGACGATATCAAGAGCCCAAGGCTCGATCACTTATCCGGCTGATTTTATGCTCGTTGCCTCCGAGAATCCTTGCCCTTGTGGTTATTATGGTGATCCCAAGCGAGAATGCACTTGCTCGACAACACAGATTATTGCCTATCACAAGAAAATTTCTGGTCCGATGCTCGATAGAATTGACCTTCACCTAGAAGTCGAAAAAATTCCGCTTAAAACTATCAAATCAAAATCCAAAGAAGAGCCTTCGTCGGAGGTTCGCCGGAGGGTCAGCAGTGCCAGAAATATCGCTCTTTCGCGAGCGCAGAAATTACTAAATAAACCCAAATTAAATAGCGCTCTTAGTCGCCAGGATTTGCTCAAAGTTGCTCCGCTTGATAGTGCTTGTGAAAAATTACTTGAGGACGCATGTGATAAACTAGACCTATCGATGAGGCAATTTTTGAAACTGCAAAAAATCGCGAGAACAATTGCTGATCTGGAAGGCGCGACCAATATTAGCATTTCACATTTATCGGAAGCCCTTCAATATAGATCAAAGAAAGGAGAGCGCGGTGGAATTTAATTTTTCTGGAGCTCGAATAATTACAAGCGAGGTAGAAGATGGCTCGATGGATAAGGAGAACATCTCGCAAAATTTACCTAAATTTATTGAAAAATATTACCTAGGGGATGTCGCCTACTGCGAGCAGGTCCATGGTATGCAGATCGAAATAATTTCGAAAAGTGGATTTTATAAATCAGCTGACGGCCTGGTGACGGGGGAGCGGATGGGGCTAATTATCAAATCAGCCGACTGCATTCCCCTGCTCTTTCGCTCCAAGGAGGGGATACTCGGCGCGGTTCATGTTGGCCGCCGCTCGCTTCTTGGCGGAATCATCACTAAATCGTTAAAAGAAGTTTTTGAAAAATTATCACTCTCCCCTACTAATATAAATTTTTTCCTGGCGCCGCACATTCGAACTAACAATTATGAAGTCGGCGAAGACCTAATCCAGGAGATTTCAGCATGTGGCTACTCCCCTTTTATCAAAGAAAGTCACTTTGATCTAACCGGAGCGCTTATAAATGATCTTGTGAAAATCGGGGTAAAGGAGGAGAATATAGTGGATAGCGGGATCGACACATTCTCTGACAAGAGGTTTTTTAGTTATCGTCGAGGCGACAAAAATAAATTATTTGCAAGCGTAATTTCATGGCCAAAAGACAAGTAGCGCAGATCTATAAAATATTGCTCCTGATTGTTTCAGTGATTTTTATATATGTGATTTTTAGGCAGCTTGGAGACCTGACCAGAGCTGTTGAGACCCTGTCCAAGGGTTCATGGTATTTTATCCTGCCGGTTCTCGGTATTCAGGTGCTGGCGATAGTCAATAAAGGCGCTCTTTATCAAACGCTCTATGATTATTTCAAGGTGAAAGACACGCTTTGGCGACATATCAAGATGCAGCTCGCGGCAAACTTTTTGAATCTCGCTGCGCCCTCGGGTGGATTATCCGGAATGGCCGTTTATGTCGCTCAGGCCAAATCACATGGAGTCTCCAAGAGTCGCTCGACGTTTATAAATTTCTTTGCCTACTTCTTATACTATGCGGTCTTTACTATTATTCTTCTCTTCGGATTGTTTTATCTAATGCTCAATCATCAACTCTATCAGTACCAGATCGTAACCGCCTCAATCCTGTTTGGCATGATTATTTTAATTTTAATCGCAGTAATTGCAGTTATCGAAGAGGCAGCCAGACTCAACAAGCTGTTTTCGCTGGTAGCGAGAATGATTAATTTTATTAGCCGATTTTTCAAGAAGAAAAAGTTAGTCGAAGATCAAGACATTTCTGCGCTTTCAAAAGAAATTCATAGTTGTTTGAGATATGTCCAAGTCAAATGGAAGGCCTTGTGGCTACCAATTTTTCATGTTCTTTTGGCTGAAGCAATTGATATTATGACGTTGTATTATTTGTTTTTGGCCTTCAAATATCCGATTTATCCTGGAATTTTAATAACCGCATACGCTATCTGTGTTTTATTTACCCTAGTATCAATCACTCCTGGAGGGATCGGGGTAGTTGAAGCAGCGATGCTGTTCGTATTGTCAAACCTTGGAGTACCGGTAGAATTAGCGGCGGTTGCAGTTTTGGGGTTTAGAATTATTGGTTACTGGATTCCTTTCGGCTTAGGGTTCTTATCATTTAGGTCGCTTCATAGCGAGAAATTGGAAAAAATCGAGAATGGTACTGCTTGATCAATTAGGCCCGAATATCGATCATATTCCGACGCCTAAAAAGAAAAAACAAAATTATATTTGGGCTTTATTTAAAGATATTGTTCTAGTAACTTTTTTTTCATTTTGTGTTTTCATATTCATCAATTTCCCGGCAATTACATTGATTGGTACTTACAAATTGACTCCACATCGACTCGCTTATGATTTTCCAGCCCAGGCTGAGACTCAGAGTCCGACTGCTATTGAGTCAAAAACTCCGGAGGCGCCAAAGATTGAACAATATCCTGATAATATGATTTTTATTCCTAAGATCGGGGTGAAAGCTCCCATCGACTGGGACGTCACAAGTGATAATGTGATGGACGAGCTCGAAAAGAATGTCGTTCATCTCAAGGATACTGATAAGCCGGGTGGGCCTGGCAATATCTTTGTGACTGGTCACAGCTCAAACTACTGGTGGAAATCAGGAGAGTATAATACGGTCTTCGCTCTAGTTCCTCAGCTTGTCGAGGGAGATGAAATCATCATCACCTACAAAGGAGAATTTCATTATTATAAGGTCACTGACAAGCAGGAAATGCGAAAAGACGAAGTTTCAAATCATCTCGAATCGGGTCGGCCAAGACTCACGCTTATGACCTGCGTACCAGTTGGAACGAATTTGAGAAGGATGTTGGTGTTTGCTTCACCCCGTTAGAGATTAGCGCAAGCCTTATTATGTTTAATTAGATTAGAAGATAAGAATCGATATTCAAAAATAAACTAAAGGAAGTTTTATCTCTAACGGGGCAAGCCAGTTAAGAAGTAATTTATTGAAAATGCACAAGTTTGGTATAATCAATTTGATGAAAAAATCCTATTTATTCCTAGCACTCTTAGGCTTAATTTTTCTGTTTGCAGTAAAAGTCCAAGCTCAGGGAACCGAGCCTGGCTTGGGTTTGCCGCTTCTAGATGATGTTACCTCGACAGCAACGACAACATCTGGTACTTATACTACTACCCCAATCACAACTTACTCGACAATTACGCCAACCACCTATACAACTACGACGAGTTCTCTCAGCCAGCAGGCAGTTGATGATGCTGATACAGGGAGTGAAGTGGTTGTGTTAGTTATTCTCTCAATCACTGGCGGAGTGGGAATTTTCTTAATCAAAAAATACTTCGATTTTAAGCGCTATAGTTTGTAGCTCGATCTATAAATATTCTCTCATTTGCGGCTGGTTCATTTTGCTTTTATCTTCTGATAAAATGAGGTTGTGATGGAAGATCCCTTTGGTCTTCTTGAGATAAGTAAAAAGTCACCATCTCAAGAGACCAAGCAAAAAAAAGACAACCGGAAGGTATATTTGACCGTGATGTCAGTCTTGGTAGTTTTTAGTTTACTTGCAGTCAGCTTGGCAATATTCAGCGATCGGGGCAAAATTTCAGCCGATTCTCAGAACCCGGCTGCAACTATCAAAATTACTAACCTTCCGTCAGATATCAAAACAGGCCAGACAATCTCATTTAATTTAGTTTTTACAAATACTTCTGATAATTTCGATACTTCATACGCTCTCATCCAAGCAAAGGGTCTGAGCTTAAATCAAACGACCGAGCAGGCGAAGAACCTACTTGTGACGCAAGATGGTTACTTACGAAAAATGATCGATTCTGAATATACGCGTTTCGATCAGCAGGGTGATTCAGGAATTTATTATAGGACTGGCGCTCTTAAGAATAACGAGTCAAAAAGCTTAGTAATCAAGGCTGTCGTCAACTCTGGTGCGGAAGGTGATACCGGCGTTGAGGCGAAGATGTTTACGACCAAATATAAGGCTGAGAAATGTGGATTTTTGCGTTTATCAACTTGCCAGAGTGAATCGGGAACGAACCAAATCGCTTCAGCCACTTTCCAGCTTGAGCCACTTGAATCAGGCAAGATCAAGCTTCGCTCCGGCTTTAATTTCGTTTCTCTCCCATATATATTTTCTTCAAACTCATTGCAGGAATTTTTCGCCTCGCTCAAGAGCAAATGGGCTTATATTTATGCTCCGTCAACAGGGGAATATTTAAATTTGTTAACCGGCACCAATACTGCAAATGTTAAACCAGGGAGTGCTTTCTGGGTTTATGATGCAAACGGGGGTGAATATGATTTACCAACCACCAAAGTCGAGACAAATATCAACGAAACGTATTCGATTCCCCTCTCAATCGGCTGGAATCAGGTGGGCAATCCCTATTCAAAACGTATGATTTTATCTAGCAAGAAAATTATAGTAAAAGAGCTTTCTGACTCTGGAAGCGAGCTTGGCACTGGCTATGACCTTAAAACCGCGATCGCAAATGGCGTTTTGTCTGATCCATATATGATCGTTTATCCAACAGCCAATGATTCTTCGACTAATCTCAAAACAGTCAAGGGATTTTTGGACAATATGATCGAGCCGTTTTCCGGATTCTTGATTAGCTCAACCAAGAAAGTAAATCTAATAATTCCTGGCAAAGAGGTTATTGCTCCAGGCGACGTATTGTCCGGCAAGGAAAGAACCAAGATCGAAAATTGGATTAGTGAAAATGGGTTTAATCAATACGGCGATCCAAACGGGACTGTCTATGCGGGCGGTACCCCACTTTACGATGAAAATACCGGTCAAACTCTTGACCGAATGGACTATATTTTAGAGCGTCACCCCGACAGACCGTGGAATAGATAGCGTAGCTAAATATTAAGTACTAAGTTCTAAATTAGAATGTCAAACAAAGATCAAAACTCAAAATCCAAGAAATACGGATTAGGCGAAAGGTGTTCAAAATTTGGGGAAGAAATTATTTTATTTTGTAAGACAATTAAAGAATCTAACATCAATAAAAGCATTATTAATCAATTAATAAGATCCGGAACCTCAATTGGTGCAAATTATATGGAAGCTGATTGTGCCGAAAGTAAGAAGGACTTTTATCACAAGATAGGTATTTGTAAAAAAGAGTCAAAAGAATCTACGCATTGGCTCAGGATGCTAGCAACTTCGGAACAGCATTTAAAAGCTAATTGCAGGAGACTATGGCAAGAAGCTCATGAATTAACATTAATCTTCTCAACAATTATTAAAAATAGAACTTAGACCTTATTATTTTGTTAGAACTTGGAACTTTTAATTTAGAATCTTTTAAGTCCATGCTTGAGATTTGATTGGATGTTGGTTTTTGGTAATTGATATTTCTAAATCGACAGATTTAGTCTATCCACCATCCACACTCCAGCTTTGAGGATGATGTCTGATTTGGTGTTAATTAGATACACAGCAACAACGGCTAAAATTAGAATTGAATATGTTATTAGAATTTTTCTAATTTCTTTCTTAACCTCATGGGTTTCGGCAGCATCAGAGTCATTTCTCATCTGTGTTTGAGGTTTGATTTCAGCTTTCGCATCCGAAGCAATTACTTCCTCTTGCCCTTCAGGCATAGATGTTGAAGTGCTTACTTGATGCTCCGCTTGCGCGTGCATTATTTTTCTCAATTTTTTCTTATTTCTTTTTCCCATAAATGCCTTTTTTTAATAATTGTCCAACTTCGCCAAGGCTTCGCTGGACATCCCGCATAGCCCTTTGGGCGACGTGGGATGGAGGTCTGGCCGGGATTTGCACCCGGGTATGCGGTTTTGCAGACCGCTGCCTAACTACTCGGCCACCAGACCATGTCAAACTTCAAGCCTACTTAGTCACCCTTGTCCTTCCGTAGGTCGCACTGCTCATAGAGGATATAATCCCTTGATCAGTAAGACCGAAGGAGGAAGACCTAATTTACAGGGTTAATATTATCAGCTTTTTATTAAATATAAAGAGTTTACGAAAGAAAACAGCCCCGGACGCGTCATCCTGGTAGAACCAGTCTGACGGCCGGGGCCGTTGGTGGCTAGTTGCCTAGCCAACTACTCCCAGGAGAGCCAGGGGGCGGCAGAGGTGTCGGCAACCTTCATCAGGATTGCCAACGCGGTAGATGCGACGGGCCCCGGGAAGGCAACCGTTCCGCCTTCCTTGCGAATACCGACCTTGAGGCCAACAGCCTCAGCGGCGGCGCAGATGAAGCCGTGGCCGCGCGAGAAGATGTTGGCGGCGCCATCGAGCGCCAGTTCATGGCCATGGATGAGCACGTTGTCGCCATCCTGAAACATGTACACGAAGGTCGCGTTGGACTTGTCCTTGGCGACCTCCATCACGAACATCTCGGCCTCGATCTCTCGGCTCTCCTCGTCAACTTCGCCTTGCTCATTCAGCGATACGACAGTCAGAGGCAGTGACCTTCTCATCTGAAACTCCAACCGCTTTAGGGGCGCGGCAACCCCATGGCTTGTCAAACTTCATGCAAGGGAGTACTAAGCTTCCTCCTCAAGCAAACATAAGACTATACCACAAAACAGCCTAAAAGTCAAGCCAAGTGAGTATTCTCACCTGGGTAACCCCTCACTCTAGACACGAAGTGAACGTGAACGAATTGTTCGAGTGAACTTTCGAGTTAGAGGGAGTGGTCAAGATTAGGGCTGTTTATAAAGAGGAAGGCCCCCTGTCGAATGACGGGGGGCCTGGTGGTTGCGAACAGAATCAGCGGGGCTATACCTTGGGAAAGATGGAGGCGCAGTCGCGCCCGGTGAACATGTTTTCGGGCGTGATCTGGACAGAGCGCCCGATGGCGTCGAGGTTGGGAGAGCATGCCAGAAGAACTTCGCGTAGATTCCACATGTTCATCCAGATATCCTTGAGCGCCTCAATGGCGCCGTCGGTTCCCTTCAGGAATAGTCCGTTCGGTGGGCCCTTGATGGGCCATTCCTTCAAGTGCTCCGATCCGGTCAGCCAACGCTCAAGCGCCAGAACCTCCTGAGGGAAGACGACTTTTTGCCCGGTGTTGTTCTGGCACTGGAGCCTGACCTCATCAATGATGCTAGGGTCACTGGCCGAGGCCCGACCCTTGAAAGTAACGCGCACATTCTTGGCGGTGGTGTCGCGGACTCGTTGCCACTCGCAGTACCAGTCGGCGAAGTCTTCCTTGATTGAGAGCTTGCAGACATAGGCTGATTGGAGCGTACTCCTTCGATCTCGGGAGTGATTGGACATGATCGGGTCGGGTGTGTGCTCGATGGACAAGCGTGGACCGAAGAGATGGCATCTCGTCAGGCCTCTGGCGAGGTTGACACAACGAGTGTTGCCAATGTAGTGAAGGAACCTAGTTCCTTGAGCTTCCGGACTCTGTAGTCGGATATCCATCTCGTCGCCGGAGGCGTTGGCCTGAATGTAGGCTGCGGCGCCTCCCTTGAAGCCTGGCACGATCTCGATGTCTCCTTGTAACGGTTTGAGCGCTTCGATGTCCGGAAGGCTGAACAGCTCGGGGGTCGGCGGCTGCACCATCTTGACTCCTTCTTGGCGGCTTACCAGTAGGCCATGCCCGAACGGGTTGGGGAAGCGTCAACTATTGGTCCTGAGAAAACGGACATATGTTTATTCGCTGATCCTATCCGCCAAAGATCAAGTATTCTCCTGATCACTGGCGGATAAGTATGTCAAAGAACATTCAAAAGCACTCCTTGTAAAATCTTCACCAATACAATAACCTTATTTGTTAATATTTACAAAATTTCTCTCTTGATATATAATTGCTCCAGTTAGCGGGTGTAGTTCAGCGGTAGAACGCTTCCTTGCCAAGGAAGAGGCCGTGGGTTCAAGTCCCATCACCCGCTCCAAACAAAATAACCGCCACCAGGCGGTAATTTTGTTTGAAAAATGGCTGTGGGACTTGAAGGCCGGAGGTGCGACGGCACCGAGGCCCGCCCTGAAGAAATTTCAGCAGAAATTTACTGAAGGGAAGTCCCATCACCCGCTCCAATTGAAACAGATGGCCCAGTAGGGCCATATTTTGGTGGAGTAAAAATTGGGACTTGAAGGCCGGAGGGCAACTGGTGCTTGATTTTGTAATTTCTCGATGTTCTCCGTTTGTTCGGGGTTGATTTTTACTCCTAACAGGTGTAGACCCTTGACAAGCTTGCTCAGTAGTGTACACTATTTCCCGATGTTAAAAATCCTTGTTTGGATAGAATATATTGTTTCTGTCTTGATCATTGCTTCGGTGCTACTTCAGCACCGCGGTACTGGTTTGGGCGGAGCATTTGCAAGTTCTGCAAACGCTTATCGCTCCAAGAGGGGCATAGAGAAGTTTTTGTTTAACGCTACCATCGCTTCTGCGGTCGTACTGGTAGCAGTAACCCTAACTCATTTGTATCTTCGCCTAAAAGGCATAAGTTAAGAACTATGGAAATTCCCTTACGCGGCTCAAGCCGTGTCAAAATAAATACATTTAGATTTATCACAAAACACTGGAAAACTATTTTCCCAACTTGGGAAAAGATTTCCCTGCTACTTATTGCCCTTCTAGTTGCTTTAACTAGTGTGTCATGGGTATGGGCCGCCTCCGCGAGTAAAGGCACTAGTCCTAAAGAAGGCGGTACTTTTATAGAAGGAATAGTTTGTGGCAATATCGAATCAGTTGACCTGGGTCGTTTAACCAAGTCAGGACTCACAAAAATCAACGAAAAAGGTGAAGTTTCTCCTGATATAGCCCAAAATTGGGTGATATCAAATGATAAATTAACCTATACTTTTAACCTGTCGGATAAGGTTACAGCTTATGAGATTGCCGATAATGTCAAAAATGCGCCTACTTATCTGCCGAAAGCTACATTATCGCCGGTTGACCCTAAAACCCTCTCTATCGCCTTGCAAGAGCCTGATTCGAACCTTTTGACCGAAGTCTCGCAGCCTATATTCCCACACGGACCTTATACGGTTGATAAAAAGACCCAAACAGAAATTCGTCTTAAGAGAAACAACGGCTATCATTTAGATAGACCATTTTTCGATAAATTTATAATTCGCACCTATCCTGATGCTTCAGCTCTCCAGAAGGCAGCTGATCGAGGTAAGGTTAATGGTGCTTTAAATCTCGTCAAAACCCCAGGAAACTGGCAGGAAAAAGAGATCTCACTTGGTAAAAAGCACTATTTATTTATCAATTCTTCTAAAACTTATCTGAAGAAAACCAAGACCAGAGAAGCACTTCTAAATGCCGTCAAACCTGATGGTGTAACTACTCTCGACGTTCTCGAGGTCAATGGCCAGCAAGAAGATGCTGATTTTGAGGCCTGGAAAGAAAAATTAAAGGCTGCTGGTGTAGAGGTCAAGAGTAGAAAAGTTGCCCTAAAAGATGCTCTAAAGGAAGATTTACCCAAGAGAAATTATGATGTTTTGTATATCTTGATCGCTGAGGGACAGGCTCAGGATCCATATCTTTTGTGGAATTCCACCCAGCGTTCATCCGTTGGCCAGAACTTTGCTGAGCTTGCTAATGCTGATATTGATGAATTGACCGAGAACTATCATGCAGAAACTGATCTAACTAAGAAAGCGGAAATTGCTGCTAATATCAAAAAAGCGGTTGAAGCAGAAAAGGTTTCTGTCGAGTATCGCAATTTAACTGCTAAGTATGTTGTCTCTCCAAAGGTCAAGGGATTTGTCGTCTCACCTACTATCTCAAGCGAAGTTGATCGCTTCGCCCAGGCGGGTTTGTGGTATATGTATGAGAAAAAGATTAGATAATCTTTTTTAAATTTCTAAATTAAAAATTACAAGTTCAAAGTATGGAATCGCCCGAGGGCGATTTCTTGGTAAAAAGAAAGGGCTCGTAAGAGCCATTATAAGTTGTGTAATATCTGGTGCCGAGAACAGGACTTGAACCTGCATGACCTTGCGGTCACAGCGCTCTGAACGCTGCGTGTATACCAATTTCACCATCTCGGCTTATATCAAAAATAAATACTACTCAATTTTATTAAACCTGTAAAGAAAAGGGGCCGCGGTCGATGAAAATCGCGGCCCCTAGGCACAGGCTGGACTGAGATCATCCGCCTTGCATCTTTGCGAATGCCCCGCGGATAAGTGTTTCCAGATGAGTGTAGTAACCGTAGCCTCTCGTGTCGAGTGGCTGGCCGTCCAGGTACTGTGCACGCGAGGGCGAACCCTCGCATACTGTCTTGCCATCAATGACAACTGGCAGCAGATGTCGGTGGTCGTCGTCATGACCACCCCAGTTCAGGATGCCTTCGCTCAATGACCCGGTGATCTTTTCGAGCTTGGCGACGTCGTTGTCGGGAGGTACGTCTAGTCCACACTTATCGCATTTTGCAGACATAAATGCATCTCCTTATTCTTAGAAGCAAGACTTTTATACTTCTAGATTTGCTTAAAGTCAAGATTATCCCTTGATATTTATCAATTTTCTGACTAGGATTAATTACACTAATTTATAAAAAATGAACTCGATAGAGCTTCAAAAACAATTTCCCGAAATTTACCAAGAGTTTTTCTTCAAGTGTCAGCGAGTTGCTTCCGCTCCCCATTCTTTCCTGTGGACAGGGGATTTTTCCGGTTTTTATGGAGGGCTGACAATCTTATCCAAACTACCTTTGCGGTTTTATGTAGGACTTGAACAAATTGGCTCAGACAAATTTGAAATAAATGATAAATTCCAGGCATATTTTCCGGCGCAAAAGAAATTTAAAGATATAAAAATCGAAAGTCATATCACTAGAGAATTAGCCGATATTCTCAAAAATAAGTTCAAGGGTTACAGGATGCATTTTCTATCAGAGTTAACCCTCGGACTTTCTCTTGGTGGACTTGGCGCAATTGCTGCATCGATTGCAGAGCTTGCAGATAAAGAAGCGAATTTTGACGATAAATTTAAAATTGCCAAAACAATTGTTGCCCAGATTCAAACTGGGCGAACTTCGGCCGCTACTGCTTATTGCGCCCTCTCGCAGTCTAGATATCCTGCGGTTTTCTACCAGAGCGGCGCCAAGAGCTGGGGAAAGTCGCTTGACGAATTAGCCGAGTTGCCAAAAAATCCTGTTTGGCCATTTGATTTCGGGCTAATTTTCTCTGGAAATTTAGTCCAGGGAGCCGCGGTTATCACATCAGCCGAGCAGATCAAACGAATCTCGACCAAGCGCCAAAAAGAAATTTCAGATCTAATTGGCGAAGAGTCGGGTAACTTCTGGGGCGACTACCTTAAGATGCTTGACCAAGTTTCGAAACAAACTCTGCTTGAAATGGTAGAAGTTTTCAAAACTGGAGGAGTGGATGAGAATCTACGCAAATTTTTCGAAAGTCTAAATCAATATCAGAATCTATTGCATTATCTTGAAATTTCGACTTCCAATATTGATAAAATTTATTCCTCAATTCATCGCCTCTCGGATAAGAGCGAGAATAGAGTCGGTTCTGGGTGCAAAATCACCGGAGTGGGGAAGGGCGGAGAGGTTCTGTTTGCAGTGCCATTTGGCAAGTATCGAGAAACTATTGAGAACTCGATTCAGAAAATAGGCAATGATCTTTCACTTGATTATGCTTCTTGGTCCGGAGGTCAAGACGTCGAGAAAGCTAAGATCGAACAGAATTTAGATATTAATTTATTCCATGATCTTGCCAAAAAAGCCAAATATACTGCTTCAATTTATACCAAAAACGGGGTATCTAAATTGCTCCTAAGCGATCACGATGTCAAGGCAGACCTTGTCCTTGATCTGATAAATTCCAAAATAATTTACAAGGGAAAGAGTGTTACTAGCCAGCAAATTCCTTCGCAAAAGGCAGCAGCGCAGATACTTAGCAATCTTTTGAAAACTGAAAAAAGAGTTTTGAAAAGTAGTGCCTGCGGCAAGTATGGCAAAAGCAGATATGACCTGCAGGGTAAAATTGCCCTGCCCATTTCTAAGATAACAGGTTTAAAATTCGAGATTTCCGGTGATATTTATGACAACTTTTCGATAACGCTAAAACCATTTGATCTAAAAATCGCTGTCATTGAGTATCTAAAATAATTTTTCTTTTCTGATGCAGGGGGTAAGAGAACCTACTTGCGAAGCGGTTCTCCTACCCCCTGCACCCCCCTCTTTGCTCGCCCAAAAGACGATTTTGCTTTCTGAGACACTCCGAAAATCGCTTCGCTAGAATCGGCCTCTCGAAGCGCAAAATCGACTTTTGATAAAGGAGGGTTGGTCTTTTTGTTCGGGCAATATGCGATTGCCCGAACAGCAGGTAAAGCGAAAATTTTCTTGTTTCAATGAGTAGGCCCGCAAACTTGTCGGGTAGAGGCTCATTAGAAAAAGAAAATTTGAGCAGTCCTTGAAGCGTGTAAGGGTGAGGAAAGTTTTGAAAACCTAGGGAATTTGCCCGCAACAAATTCCTGGGTTTTCAAAATTATATAAAAATTATTATAAGATTTTTCCATTTTTTTCTAATTTATAAAATTTATAGTGAGTCTATGAGGCTTAGGTCCTTTGCTGTAGGAGGAAGCTACCATGCAAGAAGGGTTCAACCCTTTCAACCTAGACGGCTCGATCAACTACGATCACCCGCATTTTCCATCACACTGGTAAGGAGAGCTACTGACATGAGCAAGCCGATCAACCACTGCACTGGTCATATCGTCCGTCCGAACGGCACTGTCACTCGTCCCACCCCACCTCCGCCCGCTTCCGCCAAGAAGCACATCGCTGTCATCTAGGCAGCCACGCCCTAACCGGGTTCTCAGGCGACCGCGCTACGCGCTGCGGTCGCCTTTTTCTATATGTAATATAAATGACCCACTCACCGAAATCTTACTGCAAAACAGACTACGTCCTGTTATTGCAGTGCGGTTGGTGAGGGGTCTGCGGCTAGAGTACTAGCCTTGACTTTTATGATGATGTATGATAACATCATAGATCGTAAATTAAGAAAGCTTATGACAAATTTTGAACAGGAAGTAAAAACAGGAATCGAATTTTTCAAACTTTTTGACGCAGAGAAAATTCATGAATTTGTGACGCAAATTAAGCCGCCGGTCTTAGTTGCGGCTATGGGTTCTAGCTATTATTTGCCAAGCGGACGAGCTCAGTCGATTGCTGACCAACTTAGCGTGATGCAGCATATCAGGTTTATTTTTGCCTCAGAAGGTTACAATATCAATCCTAAACACTGGAATTCATTAATCCTAATTTCAAATTCTGGAAAAACCAGAGAGATTATTTCGCTAGCTAAGAAATTTAAAAAAGAGAATATTTACGCTATCACCTCAAGTGGTTCTTCAGAACTCGCTTCACTTGCTCGAAAGACTTATGTTCTTCAGTCAGGAAAAGAAAAGGCTGTCGCTGCCACTAAGTCAATTGTGGAGCAATCCTTAGTGCTTGAAGATTTAGTCAAATACCTTTCCCAAAAAGGAGAGATTTCTAAAGTTGAGATGAAGCAGGTTGACCAAGCGATGAAGAAAAATTTAAATTTATCGATCGACTCAAGATTGGTTTTAGCAATCGCTGGAGCTCAAACCGTTTATTTTGTAGGTGGATCAACTGGTATCGGCGAAGAGGTTGCCCTTAAATTTAATGAACTTGCTAAGAAAAAGTCTAAATTTATTCCTGGTACTCAAATACTACACGGCTCAGAAGAAGTTATTGAAAAGGGTGATGTCGTATTCTTGCTTTTTGCGGAAAAATATCGAGATTACGCTGACAGGTTTAAGCAAATGAAAGAAAAAACTGGTTGCTTCTTCGTAACCGTTGGTCAAAATTGGCCAATTTCCGATGTGGATGCCAGGCTTGAATTAGTTAGCGGTTACAAACCATATTGCTACTTAGCATACTTCTGGAATATTCTTACCAAATACGCTTTGCTTCGAGGATATTCGCTTGACAAAGCCGATAAAATTGCCAAAGTAGGCGTAGGAGCTAAATAATGGAAAGACTTCCTTTTACAATTACAATGCGCAAAGACCTTGTTAAGAAGGTCGATTCTTTGGTTGATGGTACAAAAATTAGAAATCGATCGCATGCTTTAGAGTTTGTGGTCAATACATATTTCTCCCCAAAGATTTCAAAAGCACTTATCTTGGCTGGCGGAAAGGGTATAAAAATGCGCCCGCTAACTTACGAAATGCCCAAGGCAATGCTTCCAGTTAAGGGCAAGCCAATTTTAGAATATACAATCGAGCAACTTAAGAAGAACGAAATCCGCGAAATTATAATTGCTTGTGGGCCTCTTAGCGAAAAAATAAAAGACTATTTTGGCGACGGCTCAAGATTCTCAGTCAAAATTAGCTATATTGATGAGAAGGCAGACCTTGGAACTGGTGGCGCGCTTAAAAAGGCCCTACCAATCATGGGAAGCGAGCCTTTTGTGATGGTTTGGGGAGATGTTTTGGCTGAGCTTGATCTTGCTGACATGGTTGATTTTCATATGGACGAAAATCCAGTTATGACAGTCGCCCTGACCTCTGTTTCTGACCCTAGAGAATATGGTTCGGTTAGAATGCATCGCAATATTATGGTTGATTTCCATGAGAAGCCAAAGAAAGGTGCTGATGTATCTCACTTGGTCACAGCGGGAATTCATATCGTTGATCCAAAAATTTCTAAATATTTATCAAAAAAATCTTCTTTTATGCTTGAAGAAGAAGTTCTACCAATGCTGACTAAAGATAGGGAAGTAAGAGGTTATATTTTCGATGGTCAGTGGTTTGATGTAGGGTCTCTTGAGATCTATCAGCGCGCTATCAGATCTTGGGGCAAGAACTAAATTTAAATTCTCTTGTTTGGTTTGCAATTTTTTCATGTATAATTATGGTAGACGCTAATCATGTGATATATGAAAAAAATTGGTTGGTCTAATAAAATGGCATATGCGGTCGGTCTTTTAGCTACCGACGGTCATCTTTCAATTGATAAACGACATATAGATCTAACTTCAAAGGATGTCGAACAGCTGAAAAATTTTATGCAGGCGATTGGGAGACAATATATCATAGCTAAAAAATCTTCTGGTTATACGGGTGAGCTTTGTAGCCGAATTCAATTTAGTGACGTATCGCTGTATCGGTGGTTGCTGAGTATCGGCTTCAAGCAGAAAAAGACTGATGAGATGAGCGATTTAAAGATCCCTCAAAAGTATTTCTTTGATTTTCTTAGAGGACATTTCGATGGTGACGGGTCTATATACTCATACTTTGATCCTCGCTGGAAAAGTAGTTTTATGTATTACATAACATTTATAGCTAAGAACAGAGATCATATTGTTTGGTTACAAAAAATGATTGAAAAATTAAGTGGCGTAAAAGGAAGGATTGGATTGGGAAAGCGTGTATATCAAGTAAGATTCGCCAAGAAAGAGAGCAAGGTTCTTATCAATAAGATGTACAAAAGAACTGACGCCCTTTATTTAACTAGAAAATATGATAAAATCTTAAAGATCCTTGAAATTGATGCGGATGTGCTGTAATTGGTAGCCAGGCGGCCTTGAGGAGGCCGTGTCCGTAAGGGCGTGGAGGTTCGAGTCCTCTCATCCGCACCAAAAATTAAATATCCCGAAAGGGTTATTTTTTTTAACCCACTTGACCCCATACCAGATAATATTATTGTTAAGGATTATTTGGCGGTTCCGCCCCGCCAAAGCCTTTCTGCAAAACGAAATTCTTTCGGTTACCTGCCTGCCGGCAGGCAGGTTGCAGAAGCGTCGGCTACGGGGTCTGCGAGCTGATTACAGCTCTTGACAACAATATGATGATGTATGATAACATCATATTACATCACGAGCATTTCTTGACAGGAGGGTCGCAATCATGACTGGTGGTACCGTTTCTCTCGATCTGGAAAATGTTCACGAAGGTGTCCGTCTCTGCAAGAGCGGATGCAACGTGAATGTCTTCGGGGCTAACGGAGTCTTACTCCAAATCCTCGAAGGCACCGACATCGCTGAATGTGTGGAGCGCCTTCAGAAAGAGGGTGTTCCGCACACCATCTGCACCCCTGACCTGG
Source organism: uncultured Candidatus Saccharibacteria bacterium (assembly GCA_964487045.1). Lineage (GTDB taxonomy): Bacteria > Patescibacteriota > UBA1384 > UBA1384 > DTJR01 > JBDRAU01. The sequence goes on from CAZAOT010000001.1 coordinate 242,129, forward strand.
TCATTCAAATCACCCGCTAGTGTCGTCTGCTAGCCAGCTATCTCGTGACATCAGGGCCCCCGTCAATCGACAGGGGCCCTACGACTAATTTGACAACTTGGTTTAATATGGTGTTATTATGGCAATATGTATTGAAAATTAATTCGTTTAAAATTTAATTTTTAAAATAAGAATTGAGGTAGATATGTGCGGAATTGTTGGTTATATTGGCACGAATAATGGTGTCGAAGCGATTGTTGATGGACTCAAGAGGCTCGAGTATCGCGGCTATGACTCGTGGGGAATTGCGGCCAAAAAAGATGGAAAGATTTTAATACACAAACAAGTTGGCAAAATTGGAGGATTTGATTTAAAAAAAGATTTACCTAAATTCGATGGACAGCTCTGTATTGGTCACACCCGCTGGGCGACTCATGGCGGCGTAACTCGTGAGAACTCTCACCCTCATGTATCTTGCGACGGTAGGATTGTTGTAGTTCACAATGGCATTGTCGAAAACTATCAGGAGCTCAAGGCTGAGCTTACGAAAAAGGGTCATGTTTTCAAATCCCAGACTGACACTGAAGTCATTGCTCACTTAATTGAGCAAGAGCTATCCGCCTTCGCCAAGGCTTCGGCAGGATCGTCCGGGTCGTCTAAAGCCGACTCGGCGAAAAGATTAGTCGATGCTGTCAGAAGAGCTTTAAAAAAGATCGAAGGAAGTTATGCTCTTGGCGTTTTAGATCGTGAAACAGATACTTTAATCGGAACTCGTCTGGCTAGTCCGCTTATTTTAGGAATCGGAAAAAATGAATTTTTTCTTGGCTCCGATGTACCAGCGTTTCTCAAATATACTAATCAAGTGGTATTTCTTGACGAAGGCGAGATGGCTGTAATGAAGAAAGATGCTCTTGGCGCATCGACCTATGAGCTTCTAGAAGTTGCCTCTGGCAAAAAACTTAAGCCAAAAGTGGTCAAAATTGCCTGGTCTAGTGAAGAAGCAGAAAAGGGCGGGCACCCTCATTTTATGATCAAAGAAATGCTTGAGCAGCCACAAGTTATCAGAAAAACTGCCGGCACCGAAAAAGAAGAACTCGAAAAAGCAGCAGCGCTAATTAACAAAGCAAAAAGGGTTTTTGTCGTTGCTTGTGGAACGGCCCTACATGCTGGTCTATACGGATCGTATTTGCTCGCTAAGAGAAATAATATTATGGTTGAGCCAATCTCAGCAGGAGAGCTTTCATATTTTTCTCATTTATTCAAAAAAGGCGATTTGGTCATAACCGTATCGCAGTCCGGAGAAACAGCCGATGTTTTGGAAGCGGTTCGCTCTGCTCACAAAGCTGGTGCAAAAGTTTTGGCTTTGGTAAATGTACTTGGCTCCTCGCTCATGCGCTTAGCCAATCGCTCCATTCTTACTAAAGCTGGCTCTGAAATTTGCGTGCTTTCAACCAAAGCTTATATCTCGCAACAAGCGATGTTTGCGATGCTATCAGGAACGCTTTCGGGCAAAACTGCTTCAGCAAAAAAAGAACTTGAACTAGTCGCTAAAGACATGGAGAAGATTCTTAGCAAAAAAAGCTTAGAAAAAATCAAACTTTCCAGCAAGAAACTTGCTAAAGTCCCTAATCTCTATGCTCTTGGCCGCTCGATCAACTATGCAAACTCTCTTGAGAGCTGTCTAAAAATCAAAGAAGTTTCATATATCCATGCCGAGGGTTTTGCCGGCGGTGACCTCAAGCATGGACCAATTTCACTTATCGAAAAAGGAGTGCCAGTTTTGATCTTTGTCTCTCCGGACTCGACCGAGAAAGAAATTATTTCAAACGCGATGGAGGTAAAGGCCAGAGGCGCTCACGTAATCGGCATCTCGCCAACAAATAACTCTGTGTTTGATGAGTATTTTCCAGTCGCAGATCTTGGTGATCTGACTCCAATTTCAGCAATCGTTTACGCTCAGCTCATGGCTTATTATATTGCCTTAGAGAAGAAACTCGATCCTGACAAGCCAAGAAATTTGGCTAAGTCGGTTACGGTCAAATAATTAATTTTTTTGCGAGCAGTAGCTCGCGCTTATGTGAAAACCGGGGGGACACTCTTGATTGTGAAACATCCACTTTTTGAGTACCACCTCAAAAAGCCCTAGGTTTTCAACGCTTTCCTCACCCTCGCAATGCCCTTGGTGAAGCTATCTTTGTTGAAACTTCCGGAATTTATTCAGTTTACGTTCAGACTTACGTCTTCATATTCAACTGATATGCAGTTCCAACTTTCAACTTCAGAGAGCATCTATTAATTCATAGGCTCGAAGCTCGCTTTTTCGCCTATGAATTGGAGGGATTTATTAATGCCACAGAATTGACAAAACAGCACTTTTGTGCTATATTGTCAGGTTCGTAAATTGAAATTTACTTAGAGGTAGGTTCCTGGAGCTTTATCCAGAAATCCTGCTTCTAAGCAGGTATTCTCCAGCCGCTTAGTCGGCTGGGAGGTGATTGATTTGTCGAAGCAAGAACGGACAACCGGACTCGTTGTTGTAGCAGCGGTCGTAGGGATCTGGATCCTTAGCCGCATCGTCGGCGATGGCTTCGGCGAGACGTTCTGCGAGATCTTGGCCGTGAGCGCCGGCGCCCTGGTCTGTACCATACTGGCATCTGCGCTGCTGACGAAGCCGGATGGGAAGATGCCGGAGGAGAGTGCTATCATCGGGCTCTTCATGATCTTCTTTGTCCTGCTGGCTATCCCGCACTTCAGTGTCTCGGCCAAGCTTGCGTCGAGCAAGTGGCAGATGAAGATCGCGGTGGCCCACGACTATGACAAAGCAGGGATCAAAGAGGCGCTCACCCAGCGTGACGAGACGCTCCGGCGCTCGAGTGCTTACATGATCGGTGACGGCTGGAAGTATGACCGTCACACCCACTACTTCAACCGGGGCTGGAACCTGTATCTCTGGGTTCCGTTCTCCGGATACCGGCGCAAGCCGGTCACGACCAACGGCCTGGGGACTAGTCCCTAGGCCGTTTTTGATTGAAAAAAATCAAATTATAAGGTATAATTTCGATGTTTGATGATGGGCGACTAGCTCAGTTGGTTAGAGCGACTCGTTTACACCGAGTAGGTCAGGGGTTCGAATCCCTTGTCGCCCACCACAATATTTTTAAACTAGTGATATAATTAAAATATGACATACCCCATTAGTTTAAAAAATAAAGCGTTTGAGTTTAGATTGAGAGGATTAAGTTACAACACGATTTCTACTCGTCTAAAGGTGCCCAAAAGTACCTTGTGCTCATGGCTCAAAGAAAATCTAGATTCAGCAAAAATAAAAGAACAGAACATTGAAAAAACGAGAAAAATTTGGTCTACAAATATCTCATCATTTAATTCTGCTAGAGCGAAGCGTTACAAAACTGAAGTTGCATCTGAAATCAGAGCAAATTCAAAGACTTTGCCTAAACTCAATTCTGATAATCTTTTCTGGATCGGGATAGGACTTTTTATGGCAGAAGGTAGTAAAAAAGAGAAATGGTCGATTAAATTTACAAACTCTGATCCTTTGATAATTAGATTAATAATGAGATTTTTTAGAGAAATTTGCAACGTTCCCGAGGATAAATTTAGGCCGTTGGTTTTTATACATAATAATTGTGATGAAGCCGAATCATTGAAATATTGGTCAGGAATTGCTAAAGTTCCAGAAGAGCAGTTCTGGAAGTCACAGATCATACGATCAAAGAGTAGCTTGGGCCGGAGACCGGTCGATAGGTTGCCTTATGGAACTTTGCGGATCGCTATTCCTGACACAAGATTGAATAGAAAAATTTATGGTTGGATGCTTGGCTTGAGCAAATATTAAGCCGAGGTAGCTCAGTGGTAGAGCACCGGTCTGAAAAACCGGGTGTCGGCAGTCCGATCCTGCCCCTCGGCACCAAACTTCCCTCCAGTAGGAGTTACGCTTGGCAAGCCACCTATATCAACTAAGATCACCCTTTTCAGGAAGCAATTAAAAATGCGGTTTTCGGGCGGAACGAAAACCTAATCCATAATACAAAGTATGATCAACTTCAAAGAATTTTTTACCTATAACCATCTCTTTACGCCGACTAACGAGCCGATGCACTACGTGCTTTATTTTTTTAGCCTTTTAGGGATTTGCCTTCTTATTTCGATTTATCTATATTTTATAGCCAAGAAAAAGCCAATTAAGTTCCAGAAAAATTTTTATCGAAGAGTCGCGGACTCACTATTTTATCTGCCAGTTCTGATGATTTTGTATCTTTTTATCAGGCGCGGAGGTCTGCAAATTGCCTCCCAGCGGATCATTTTCCTTAGTATGCTGGTTTTATGGTTGATTTGGCTCGGATTTTTGTTATACTATCGCTTAGCTGTTATTTCGAGATTATATCTTGAGTACAGCAAAAAAAAGAGAGAAGAAAGGTATCTAAAAAATGGTAAAAACTAATACGGCGATTGAAGTTCAGTCATCTATGGACGAACTGGTTGCAGAGGTTGGGGACAAGCTAGTCCCGTTTGGTATTGGAGACTCGGTAGAATGTAAGGTTTTGCAGACAGCATCACACAGAATTTTGTGTGATGTTATGGGTTTAACTTGCGGTTTTGTGCCGGAGAAAGAATTTTCTTTTGACACTAAAGACCTAAAGCCTGGAGATAAAGTTGTTGGTTCGGTTATGTCGATGGAAGGCAAGGACGGAATGATCGTTCTTTCACTTAGACGTGCCGACAGGGACAAGCTTTGGGACACTTTGCGAGAAAAAATGGAGAATCACTCCACTCTATCAGTAAGAGTTGCTTCTGCTAACAGAGGCGGTTTGATGGTAGATGCTGGAGGGTTAACTGGATTCTTACCAGTTTCACAGCTGTCAGTAGATCACTATCCACGAGTTGATGGTGGAGATTCAGGTCAGATTCTCTACAAATTAAAAAAATTAGTCGGCGAGCCATTATCAGTTAAGATAATTGCCGTTGATAAAAATGAAGAGAAGCTAATCTTCTCCGAAAAAGAAGCAGTTTCAGATGCTCTCGGTGGAGTTGAAAGCTTGTTCGAAGTTGGCGAAGTTGTTGAGGGTATTATTTCAGGAATTGCTCCTTTTGGACTTTTCGTCAATCTTAAGTCGATCGAAGGTTTGATCCACATTTCAGAAGTTTCATGGGATCATGTCTCAGACTTAAACAAAGAATTCAAAGTTAGCCAAAAAGTCAAAGCTAAGGTTGTGAAAATCGAAAACGGAAAGGTATCACTTTCGATCAAGCGCTTAAGTGAAGATCCATGGCTAGGGCAGATGAAGAAGCTAAAAGTTGGCCAAAAACTCGAAGGTGAAGTTGGTAAGGTAACCGCTTATGGTGCATTTATCAAGCTACCTGATGGTTTAGAAGGTCTTGTTCACGCTGGCACACAAGGTGGCGATCCAGCTAAGGTGAAAGAGCTAAAAGCAGGCGAAAAAAAGGAATTCGAAGTCATCGAACTAAAGCCAGAATCAAGAAGGATTGGACTAAGGCTACTCGATTGATCACAGCCCCGACCGGTATTGTACCGATGGGGCTGGATCAACCCAGCTTCGATAAGTTCGTCTTAAAGATTACCAGCACTAGTATTCGGACATAACAAGCGGTAAAATTTTTGTAATTCAGCTAAGGAGGCTGGGTTGACAAAACGGCTTAGATAAGCTATAATCTAGTATTTCATAAACGCACGGCTCTGGAGTAATTCAGAGCCGTGCGTTTATAAGAAACCACCTGCTCTTTGAGAGTTAGGTTAAGGAGGAACGGCCGTGGGCAAGCTGTGGCTGGCTCTTGTATTGCTTGTTGTTGTCTCGATGTCGTTTGCTGCTCAAGACTTCGCAGTCGAGTGGCATGTCCACTCGAGCACCTTCTCGGACGGTACTCGCACCCCGCTACAACTCGTGCTCGATTCGCTTTGCCAAGTGGTGGTCTTCTCAGATCACCTCGACGGCATAGCAGCAAAGGGGGCGAAGCTCTACCTCGACACCATCAGAAGGTTGTCGGGTACAGCTGGGACGCTGGCTATTCCTGCGGTCGAAGTGACTTGTGGTAAACTTGAGAGCTCATATGATGTGATTGCTCTTGGCCTGAACGAAGAATCGCTTGACGAGCTGATTTCGCTTTATCAGAGAGGGGCTTTCAACTACTCCGAGCAAGGGCTACCTGCCCTTAAGGCGGTTGCAAACCGCTACAACTTGATCCTCATCGCTGCCCATCCGGACAGTAAGGACACCCTGCTTGGCAAGGGCATCCCTTTCCATCTCAACGAGAACGCCAAGTATGTCGACGGGTTTGAGATGTTCGATTCGAACCACATCGGTTTTGACGCGGACAAATTTCCCGAAAACTGCCTGCCGTTCTACAGGCACTTTGACCGGCTAACGCTCACAGCTGGCAGCGACTTTCATTTCCTGATTCACGGCTCATTGCCAACCGAGTCTTGGCGTGAAGCGCCAATGACCCGGGTCATCCTCGACGACGACGCCTCGCTCACCGAAGAGTCGATCACTGACTCAATCCGGCGTGGCCGAACTTACGTCTCGAGTCTGCGCAGCGCTCGGCTAGTCGAAGCGAGTGCGATGCCCGGCGGAGTGTGGAAGCTCGCCGAGCCGCTCTATATGGCTTGCCGAGGAGTAGAGGAAGGCGATTTTCTCTACGACAAGGTCAATGTGATTGCGGTCACCGGGAAGACGTGGCACAAGCGGAGCTTTCAACCTCGCTTTGATGGTGACAAGTTGGTGCTGAAGATCTCGGCTGATCAGTTTCCCCCTGGCATCAAGAGTCTGAACGTAGACTTCTGCGGGCGGATCCTCACCTCGACGATTCTCACCGCGCCGGCGCCAACTGCTCCGGTGCAGTCATCGCCTGTCGCTTCCGCACCCTCGCCGGTCCAGCCGACCCCTCAACCCGCACCTCAGCCTGCCGCCACATCCTCACCAAACGCTAATGTCGATCCGAAGTACGGCATCAATCTTGCGGCGTATAAGTACCGCTTCCGCGGTACACAGGGGAATGTCTTTGGCAACACGAACGAGTATCTGGTCGTCTTTAATGACGACCTCAAGGGTAAAGTCTGGCATCAATTCGTGGCAGAATTTCCGCCGATTGTTCTCGACGTACAGCTCGAGATGAAAAGCGACGGCCACGCCCAATGTGTAGAGCTGTTCGACTTTGAACAGACCGCGAACGCCTGGCTTCCCAACCGTGCCCGGGATCCTCGCAAGACCGACCCATACCTTGATGAACTGAGGTGTTGGAGTGAAGGTGACTGGGATCTGATCCCCAAAGGGAAGGCGCGTTTGAGAGTCAGCATTGATCCCAAGAGCCTCATGGCGTCGCACTGCGACACGTCGGGGCTTGCCTATACGATCAAGTCGATCCCTGCCTGGGCCTACGCGTTCAATCGGGGGTTTAACTACTACTATGACCAGGTTTTCCTAAAGCGTTTCTAGCGCGTAGGGAGATCGAGGTTTGTTTTCACGCCCAGCCGGGTTGTTTCCTGGCTGGGCGTTTTTCTTGAACAAATGTCTTTGTTCTGTTAAGATCGTGTAATAAATAAAGTAATATCCCGTCACTTTTCAACCTCTCGCAATATTCTCAATCTGAGAAATTTGCGGTCCCCTGTCAAACGGGTCAAGTAGGTTTCCAAAGTGAGGGACTTCCGGTCCAGCCCTTCGTGAAGAGCTGGACACGGAGCGGGAGTAAACATGCAGATTTCTAAAGCAAAAGATGGACTCATTGAGATAAAAACCAAGTCAGCGATAATTCTGATCGATCATAAAATTATTATAAACGACGTCTCCTTGGAGGGCGCTGGGGAGTACGAAATTGGTGGGATTTCGATCGAAGGAATTGACGATAATATTTATATTTGCCAAGGCGAAGATATCAATTTTGCAATGGTTAATTTCATCGAAAAAATTTCCAAAGAATCGATCGAAAAATTATCAAGCGTATCGCTACTTTTTGCAAGAGTTGATCAAAATGTTGATGCGGCAATTGAGCAGATCAGTCAAATTGAACCAAATCTTTGCGTTTATATTGGAGACGAACCTTCATATCAAAAAATAAAATCGGCCAGTATTGATGTCGATAAAACAGAAACTCTCAAAGTAAGTAAAAAAGATCTAGATGAGGCGGAGGGCTCATACTTTCTTGAAATAAACGATGCATCAAGCAAGTAAAGTCAAAGCATTTCTCGACAATAGTCAAAATATTTTAATTCTTCTGCATCAGTCACCTGACGGAGATACTATCTCTTCGTCGCTTGCGCTCGCTGCTTATTTCAGGCGAATTGGTAAGAAGGTTGATCTCGCTGTTAATGATGAAATTCCGAAGATTTTTGAGTTTCTCTTGAGCGAAGATGAGATCAAAAAAGACTTTCTTCTAGGTGACTATGATCTAGTCTTCGCCATAGACTGCGGCGATGCTCTAAGGACTGGTTTCCCGGCAAGGCTCGAGTCAATGTCTAAGGCAAAGCCACTTATAAATATCGACCATCACTTTAGAAATAATCTTCATAAAATAGCAACTCTAAATATTGTAGACGAAACGGCCTCCGCTACTGCTGAAATAATTTTTGAAATTCTGCTTGAGCTAGGAGCCAAGATAGACTCCAAAGTAGCAACTTATATTTTGGCCGGAATTTATTATGATACCGGGGGTTTTCAACATTCAAATGTAACTGGTCGTACACTCGGGATAGTTTCGGAATGTATCCGCTATGGTGGAAGAATCAGCCTGGTGAGTCAAAATATTTCTTTAAATAAAAAAACTGCCGGTCTTAGACTTTGGGGCTTGGCTCTTAGAAGGATGATTGCCAAGAAAAACGGAATTGTCTTTACCTACCTATCGAGCGAAGATCTTTTGGCAGTCGGCGCCGAAGTTGATGATGCCTCTGGCATTGTGAACCTCATAAATTCAGTACCTCAAAGTAGGGTCGCACTCTTGTTAATCGAGACTCCAGATGGTAAAATCAAAGCTAGCTTGCGAACCGAGGAAGACAGAGTGGATGTGTCTAAGATCGCTCGAATTTTTGGCGGAGGTGGTCATCGAAAAGCAGCCGGTTTCACCTTCGATGGCAAGCTGAAGAATTTGATCGCAAAAATATAACAAATGGCGCGGTGTCGTAATCGGTAGCCGAGGCAGACTTAAAATCTGTTGGTCCTAAAGACCGTGTGGGTTCGAGTCCCACCCGCGCCACCATAGGGAGGATTTTTGCAAAAGTTGATCGATACAGAATTCTTCAAGAAATGGACGCATGATAGTGCTTATCTAATCGGCTATATATGTGCTGATGGTTGTGTACATAAGCGATCCAACAGGAATAATAGCTATATTCTAACGATCACATCAAAAGATAAAGATCATTTGCACAAAATCAACACCATATTGTCATCTAATTATGCTATTTCAAAAAAAATCGGCGGTAGTGGATCGATTTCCTACAATCTAAGTATTTCAAACACTGAGCTTTGCCTTGATCTAATAAATCTAGGGATAACTCCTCGTAAGACTTTCACCATAAGTAAAGTAGACGTTCCGGACTCTTTATTCTGCGATTTTTTGCGAGGTTATTTTGACGCAGATGGATCGATCTACATCTATAAGGTTAATAATACTTGGCAACTCAAGCTAGCTTTGGTTTCAGCTAGCAAGAACTTTTTGGAATTATTAGAGAGGGAAATATCTTTCAGACTTCAACTAGAGAGAAAAAATATTTATACGTTTCAGGGCAAGGGCAAGAACAATCCATTGCACTCGCTAGTTTTTTATATAAATGATGGGCAAAAATTCTTAAAATTTATTTACAAAAATAGTCCCCATATTTTTTTAGAAAGAAAGTACGAAGTCTTTAATAAATGGAAGACCATCAAAAGACGTAGCTATATATTAACAACTCAAAGTTGATACTTTTCTTACTCCCTTGATCAATTTTTATAAAAATGTTATAATTTCTCTCTGTTGGCGCAAATGAAATTGGCCATTTTGTGGTCAGCTAAATCTGCGACAATGGAGGGTGTTTCTGTGGAACAGGACATCGTATTCGTGTTCGAGGATAAGAAGTACAAGGTCAGCCATGATGCTTACATCCTGGGTCTGGCCATCAGGCTTCCGGATGGTCGCATGATCCGCCCGAACTACTGGGAAACAGGTGATCCCCCTGTTCCCAAAGGACTGGCGGTTTGTGGGATAGACGAGCATGTTCTTGCTGAGCTCGTCGAAGACGGGAGCCAGTCATAGATCGCATCTGCAGCATTGTCTCCTGGCCGGACCCAAGCATCACGCTTGGCTCCGGCCTCTTCTTTTTTAGCTAGGTCTTATTTCTAGTTAGTTCTAAAACCTCATACAAAATAACACCTGCAGAGGTAGCCACATTTATTGAATTTGCTCGCCCTAACATCGGTAGTTCTACTGACAAATCGCACTCTTCAAGTACTTCTTTTGACACTCCCTTGCCTTCATGTCCGAGTACGATCGCAATCGGTCTTTTGTATTTAGCTTTTTTGTAGTCGATTGACTGGTCGGTTTGCTCTAAGGCTACAACTCGCACTCCTTCATCTTTCAACTTTTTAACAATCATTTTTGCACTTTCAGCGTACTCCCAATCTACCCATTCAACCGCTCCCATTGAGACCTTGAAAATTTTGTTTCGCGGAGGTGTAGCGGTGATGCCGCAAAGGTAAATCTTTTTTACTCGTACCGCATCGCAAGTTCTAAAAATTGCCCCGACATTTTCCATCGATTTAATATTGTCGAGAATTACATAAATCTCGTTTTTAGGGGATTTAGAAACTTGTCTAAGTCCACCTTTAAGTTTTTTGTTTTCTGCTTGTGTTCTTTGCCGCATAGTTAGTAATTAAATCAATTTTATTTATAAAAGTCAAAGATATTATATTCAAATAGTCGAAGAAGCGAGCTTGGAAGCGATAATAAATAAATGCTCTCCGAAGTTGAAAGCTGGAACTGATTATCTTGGCAAACTTGTCCAAGAATGAATTCCAGAAGGTTCAACAAGGAGAGCTTCATCAAGGGCGTTGCGAGGGTCAGGAATTCGTTAAAAACCTAGGGAACACACCGAAAGTGTGCCCTGGGTTGTTAACATTAACTGCGAGCCGAAGGCTCGCAAAGTAATAATCTATTGTTAAATGAATTTTTTTTAGTTAAAATCTAACTAATGAGGAAAAAACTTCAATCATATCTAGCAGTAGTGCTTGCTATAGGCATTTTTGGGTTCGGAGTATATAAATATTTTCCGACCATTTTTGCTGATGACATTTATCCTCTTGAATACACTGAAGAAATCAATAAATGTGCTGATCTTTTCGGTCTAGATAAGCCTCTGCTTGCTGCCTTAATTCTTAAAGAGTCTGGTTTTAATGCTCAAGCTGTATCTCGTGCGGGCGCGATGGGACTGACTCAGCTGATGCCTGCTACAGCAAGAGGGCTTAACAATCGAGTTTTTGAAGGAAGATATACAGATTATTTTGATCCAGAATCTAATATTTGTATGGGCGCAGCGCACTTAGCTGGACTTCTTGGCACCTATGATGGGGACGTAACTGCGGCGCTTATTGCATATAATGGTGGCGACGGCGCGGCTAGACGTTACTTGGCCGCTCGAGACACTTCAGTTTTAGTGACTGAAACCAGGCTTTATTCTCCTAAAATCTTGGCTGCTAGGGAAGTCTACGCTTCGATGTATGCCGATAGATTCACTCCGTCTAAGAGTGAATTCAAGCTACCAGATCCGACGACCGGTAAAATTTATGCCCCGCAACTAGTCAACCTAAACGTACCAAGGCCCGAAGATAAAACCAAGGAATTCTGGAAAGGATTTTTGAAGGATGCCTTTGCAAGATTTGTCAAGAAATAGTATCAGAGAAGCTTATTTAAAGTTTTTTGAAGGGAAGGGGCATAAACGATTGCCTTCTTCTTCGTTATTGCCAGAAAATGATCCGAGTGTTTTGTTTACAACCGCGGGCATGCAGCAGTTCAAGAGATACTATTTATTTCCCGATGAAGCACCAGCTAGTCGCATCACAACTTGCCAAAAATGTGTGCGAACTGGAGACATTGATGAAGTTGGAGATCAGACCCATCTGACATTTTTTGAAATGCTTGGCAATTTTTCGTTTGGATATCCCGAGCTAGAGGGGTCTTATTTCAAGGAGGAGTCGATTGGTTGGGCTTGGGAGTTTTTGACGGAAGTGCTCGGAATTGATAAATCACGAATTTACGCAACCTATTTTAACGGAGAAAATGGAGTTCCAGCAGATGAGGAATCGCTCGAAATTTTAAAAAAAATTGATGGACTTTCGAAAATTGAGCCCCAGGGATTTGAGGATAATTTTTGGTCGCTTGGAACCGAAGGATCACCAGGTGGTCCGACAGTTGAATTCTATGTCGACGGGGTTGAGGTTTGGAATCTGGTCTTTAATGAGTTTGTGATGAAAAATAGTGTTTATGAACCATCGGAGCTAAAAGGTGTCGATACCGGCATGGGTTTGGAGCGACTTGTGGCGATGATGCAGGGTAAAAGTGATGTTTATCAAACTGATTTGTTCGAATCGATAATCAAAAGAATCGAAGAATTGACGAATTTAGAATATGGCGACATGGCAGATAGTGAATATGAAGATTGTTGGGTAAACGTGCGAAAACAAATGCGAATTGTCGCTGATCATTTGCGATCAGCCGAGGCTATGATTGCAGATGGAGTAATTCCGTCAAACAAAGATCAGGGTTACATTTTAAGGCGATTAATTAGGCGAGCGATTGTTCAGGGCAAGAAACTTGGGTTTGAAGATAATTTCACCGCCGAATTTTTCATTAATGAGGAGATAAAGGCTGAATTAGAGAAGGAAGAGGCGAAATTTAGAGAGACGCTAGAAAACGGACTAAGAAAATTCGAGAAAAGAATAAAAGGTAGTTTCGGCCAGGTCGGTTTTGGTGAAAGCCAGATTGTAAAAGATGCTAGGCCAAGTATTTCTGGAGATGAAATTTTTGATCTTTATCAAACTTATGGCTTTCCGGTTGAGCTAAGTCTTGAGCTAGCGGAAGAGAAAAATATTATTTTAGCAGAAGGTGCATTGGAGATGACGAAAAAATTGATGCTAGAGCATCAAGAGAAATCACGCACAGCTTCCGCCGGAATGTTCAAGGGCGGTTTGGCAGATAACAAAATCGAAACGACCAGACTGCACACGGCCGCGCATTTACTTCTCGCTAGCCTTCGTCATGAATTGGGTGATGAAGTTGAGCAAAAAGGTTCAAATATTACCGAAGAGCGACTTCGATTTGACTTTAATTATCCAGAAAAGCTAACGGATGAACAAATTAAGAAAATTGAAGATTTAGTTAATTTGAAGATTGAGGAAGCGCTTCCGGTTACGATGCAGGAGATGGAGATCGAGCAGGCAAAATCATCTGGGGCAACAGGCTCATTTCATGATCGTTATGGCGATAAAGTGAAAATTTTTACAATTGGTGCGATGGAAGAACCATTCTCAAGGGAGATCTGCGGCGGCCCTCATGTTGCAAACACATCTGAACTTGGTGTTTTCAAAATTACTAAAGAAGAATCATCATCAGCTGGCGTGAGAAGGATTAAAGCGATTTTGAACTAAAAAAGATACTGCCCGCCGATAGGCGGGCAGGGTCAATAGAGCAAAGTACTCGTACTGGTACGAAAACCAATACTCCACTCAAGGTCGGAATAGATCTTTGCTTCGATTGAGCCGAAGCGCTGACATATACCAACCTGGAAGTCAAAGTCGTCTAGGTTCGAAACGTCCAGGAAGCCCCGAGCGATAAAGTCGGTGCTTGATGTGAGTTTGGCGATGCGCCATTTCGGCAGAGAAAGGAAACCGGTCGGGTGCGAGTTGGGTAGCGCGATCGGATAGAGGAGCCGCAAATCGATATTTCTATCGAGGTACTGCAGCCCTGCGTAGAACTCCTCTTTCTGGATTGGGTCGTATCCCATTTCCTTGTCTCGATCGGATTCCCAGATTCCCGGTACGATATCGAGCATAAAGCGGTACGACGAGCGCCAGTCTTTAGGGATTGGCCAGGAAAACCTGACGTTCTTGGTCAGTGAGGTTGACGATTCGTAGTCGATTTCGAAGAGGAATATCTGATCGTAGAAGTATCCTTTGACCAGACCGTCGCTCCACTCGGCCCCGACTTCGAAGGGTCGGTTGTCAATATCCTGCGCCCAAAGCGGCGTCAGGCAGAGCACGGCTACCGCAAGAGCGGCTAAACGTGTCACGCATGACACCTCCTTAGGTTGGCTTACTAGCTACACTATAGCACTATTTAGCCCGTTAGAAATTGCCGACGCCTTGTATGCGCCGATATTGTGTATTTATATCTTAGTCGGCATCGATTTCTAACGGGCCGAGAAATATGTCTCTACAAACTTTTTTGCCGCTTTGAGATTTTTTATCACCGCTTCTTCGGTGATATTTCCCTTCTTATCAGCATACTGTTCGCACCAAAGTTCGATTGAAATTGGACCGAAATATTTATCGGCCCTTAATTGACGCAAAAATTTTTTAAGTGGTAATTTGCCCTTGCCGGGAAGGAGATGGCAGTCTTCAATATTACCCGGCTTTTTCGGACTTGGTCTCATATCAGAGTCAGAAAAATGAACATGGCCGACTTTTTCTTTAATTTTTTCATAATACTGCATAATATCCATTTCGGCAGTTGCGATGTGGGATGTATCTAAATTTATAGACTCAAAAGCCTGCATCACGTCGAAGTGATAGCTCGGATTGAGAGTATTGCCAGAGGTGAAATCATCGCGTTTGGTCGCATTTTCAATCACCACTTTAACTGGTTTGGCAAGCTTGAAGACACTCTTTTGATTTTCAATCAACCAAGTGACGTATTGCGGATCAGAGTAATCCCAAGAATGCAAAATTAAATATTTTGCCTTCAGCTCCTTGGCGAGTTTAATCGATTTCTCGAGTCTATTTTTCCAGTCGCCCCAAGAATAAACAAATTCCATCGCTGAGTGAATTGATGTGACCTTGAGGGAAAATTTTCGCTCTAAGCGTTTAATGTATTTGGAGTCTTGAGAGTCGAGTCGGTCATCGATAATTAATTCGATATTCTTAAATCCAGCTTTTTTCGCAACCTCAAAGAACCGGTATAGCCCATATCGGTGACAAGATCCGGTCGATAAAGTCAATTGATTTTTAAGTGTAGCCATTTGAGCAAAATATTACTAAAAATAAGGTTCAATGTAAACAAAACGGGCCACCCAAGCTATGCAAGGGTGGCCCGTAGAGGGTCCTGGTAGGTGGCTCTACCTAGACCGGGTTGCCATTGGCGTCAGCACCGGCGCCATCTGTGTTGACCGAGTAGTCGTTCTTCGTCTCGGTCGTGGTCGTGCGGGTGCCGGCGTTCGAGGCGTTGTCGGCCACGTTGGCCGTGCCACCCATGCTGCCTTCGGCGGCGGACGAGGTGGTGCCTCCCTCGGCCGAAACCGTCGGGGAAGCAGTGGCGCTCACGCCACTCACGAGCGGCCCGCTCCACAGCCCATTGGGCAGGGAGAGGGTCAGGTTGATCGTGGGCACAGTCGGCGGCTGACTGCGGAGAGCGTTCAGCTCTCGCCGCATCAGCACCAGCGCGATCAGGCCCGCGATAAGGCCAAGGGCCAGTCCGATGAGGACTGCCATGACCCAGGAGTTGTCCCGCCAAATCTGCTCCGCCGCCGCGACGGCCATCGCCCAAGCCTCCGCGCGAGTCGCGTTGGCGTTGGGGCGGAGCGTACCGTCGGGGTACCCGTTCAGGTTCCCCTGACCGGTGCCCTTGTTCCATGTGGGCTGGGCCCAGGCGGGCGCGGTCTCACCGGTGTTGAGGTTCGTGAAGTTGATCGGTCCAGAGGAAGGGATCCACGGCCGATCAGTCTGAGCGAACGCGACGGACGACAGGAGAACGACAGTGATCACGGCAATGATGGTGCGGGACATGAGTTGCCTCCCGGCAAGTGTAGTTGCCGCCTCTATACCGAGGTCGGCGTGTATCTTTACCCCAGAGCCACCTGGGGATTAAGAACTAATTGTCAAATGCCACATTGATGAGCTTCTCACCAACGTAACGAAGCAGTATAGCACAAAATAGCTGTTTTGTCAATCCTGGAGCTAATTAATCGCCGAAGGCACCGCTTCCAAAAGATGATTTTTCGCTTCTTGCGCGAGTAGTGCCGCAAATCTGTCGGCTCGAGTGCTCCCGGGAAAGAAAAATCATACTTTTGAGCGTGTTGCGCTTTTTGAGTGGAGCAAAAAGCTAATCCATCAAACCTAGGAACTTGCCCGCAACAAGTTCTTGGGGTTTCGACATTAACTGCGAGCTTTTAGCTCGCAAAATTTCTTTCTTTTTACTCTTTCATAAAAGTGCTAAAATAAAACAAATGGGCATATTCGATATTTTTAAGGGTTCAGAGGACTACTCTAATTACGCTATCTCGCTAGATATCGGAACTGAGTTTGTAAAAACGCTTATTTTTAAGGTTGAAGGTGATCAGGCTCATGTGCTTGGCATAGGCAAGCAGCGCCAAAGGTTAGCTGATATTCAGGGCGGAGTTGTCACCGATATTTATGGAGTAATTCGAAACTGCGAAACTGCGCTTGATCAGGCTGCTACTCAGGCTAAAATTCTGCCCCAACAGGTTATTATCGGTATTGCCGGAGAATTGGTCAAAGGTATTACGACCGATGTGAAATACACCAGACCAGATCAAAACAAAAAAATCTCGATGGACGAGCTGACCGAGATCGTCAATCGCATCCAAAAACAAACCTATGACCGCGCTAGAAAAATTCTTGCTTATGAAACAGGTCATCGAGAAGTTAATGTAAAACTGGTTAATTCGGCGGTCGTGGATGTAAAAATCGACGGATATCACATTACCAATCCGCTTGGTTTTCAGGGAAAAGAGATCGAGGTTAGCGTCTTTAACGCCTTTGCGCCAAATGTTCACTTGGGAGCGCTTCAAACGGTCGCCGAGAGTTTGGATCTAGACTTGCTTTCGATCGCTGCCGAGCCATTTGCGGTTGCAAGATGTATGGGCTCAGATCAGGAAAGCGAATTTTCAGCTATTTTCATTGATATTGGAGGCGGTACGACTGACATCGCTGTCGTTTCCAAGGGTGGATTGGTTGGAACAAAAATGTTTGCCTTGGGAGGTCGCGCCTTTACCAAGAGAATTGCCCAAGTTTTAAATGAACCATTTTTAGAAGCAGAACAGGATAAATTAGACTATACTGCCGGCAAATTGGCCAAGGAAAAGCTGGATATTGTCGAAAAAGCAGTCAAGCAGGATTCGGATGTATGGCTAGCTGGCGTGCAACTCACACTCGAAGAGTTTTCGGATTTAGAGTTACTTCCAAGTAAGATTTTGCTTTGTGGAGGAGGCTCTAATTTGCCAGATATAGAGAGGGTTTTGCTTGACGCAAAATGGGGGCGAAATGTCGCATTTGCCAAGAAGCCAAGTGTAGGATTTTTAAAACCAAAGAATGTCTCAGCGGTTGTCGATGATACGGGTGAGCTTAAGACCATCTCTGATGTTACACCGATGGCACTCGCAAATTTAGCCATTGATATGGTTGGCAAAGAAAAAGTAGTGGACGGATTATTCTCGAAGATTATAATGACTTTGAGGAGTTAAATGGACGAGATTTTATATTTAGAACCAGATGAGGAAATAACTTCCGTAGTCGATAAGCTTAAGGGGCTCGAGGGGGACTCGGTTGGCTTAGTGGCGCCGAAGGGTTCTTCGATCGTCCAATCTTTAGTTAGTTTGAAATTACTTCAAAAACAAGCCGAGTCGCTCGGTAAGGAAATTGCCATTGTTACTTCTGATGAAGTAGGCCAGAATTTGGCCGGACGAATTAACCTGCCGGTATATGCCGACGTAAGAAGTCGTAAGCCGATTGAGCCAAAAGAGCAGAAAGAACCAGAAGAAACGGGTCCAATCGAAATTACAGACGAACCAGCTACGGCAACCGCAGCCGAGATAGCTCGCGAAAAAGTTGAAACTCCAAAAGAAAGACCAGAAAAAGAACTTCCAGAGGAATATAAAGATTTACCGAAAAATTTTGAAATTAGTCGTTATGATCAAGCTAAAGATACTGAAGCACCCGAAGAGGTTGCGCCTGTGGCCGCCGAGGATGATGATCCTAAGGAGAGCGAGC
This sequence comes from uncultured Candidatus Saccharibacteria bacterium, assembly GCA_964487045.1. Classification (GTDB taxonomy): domain Bacteria; phylum Patescibacteriota; class UBA1384; order UBA1384; family DTJR01; genus JBDRAU01. The sequence goes on from CAZAOT010000001.1 coordinate 260,332, forward strand.
AAGAAGTAGAAACTAGCGAGGAAGACAATATGCCAAGTGAGCGCTCGGAAGAAAAATCAAATACTAATTTTGTAAACAGACCTCTTCGTGAGAGAGCCGAAGACAATAGGGCTGATCTTGAGAGTGCTAGACCAATGATCCATGAGAAAAGGCAGGTCCCAAGTGTTAGTAAGAAAAAATCTCCAAAGAAAGCAATTATCGCAACTGTCATAACTATCTTGGTTTTGGGCGGACTTTTGTTCGCTGATCTAGCCTTGGCCAAGCTTGATATTAACTTGACGATTCCGGCTGAAGAAATTTCCAAAGATGTAATGATTTCAGTGGAGAAGGATCATCCAGCACTCGACTTAGAAAATGGGATTATTGGGGGAACTCAAGTAGATAAAGACGTTTTGAGCGAAGGAAATTATAATTCAACAGGTGAAAAAGAAACTGGAGATAAAGCCAAGGGTACTCTTGTCGCAAAGAACGATGCGGGAGTAGATGAGGCAATTGCCGGTGGCACTACTGTAAGGAGTTCTGGCGGAGTTGAGTTTACTACTGATAAGGACGTTGTCGTGCCAAAAGCGAGCCTAAACTCTAATGGCGATAAAGTTCTAGGACAAGCGAGTTTGGCTGTAACTGCTAAAGAGGCGGGGGCAAAAGGAAACCTGCCTTCATCAACTTCCTATGTGATTTCTTCTAAGACAAAAATTTCGATTTCGGGAGAAACTACTGGCGGAACGACCAAGAAAATTAAAATTGTAGCAAAGGCGGATGTTGATGCAGCTAAGAAAGATCTTCAGGAAAAGGCAATTACAAAATTCAAGGAAGAGTTGAAGACTGATAAAAAAACCTTGTTCTTAGATGATGCAGTCAAGGCTGACCTTAGTGAATTTACGACAAGCAAAAATATTAGTGATGAAGCCGAAAGTTTCAAAGCAAATGCAAAAGTGAAGATTTCGACTATTACATTTTTGACTGATGACTTTAATCAGGCTGTACAGAAAACCGCCGAAAAGGGGTTGCCGGAAGGTAAGAGTTTGCTTGTTACCGAATCTGACTCTGTCACCCCGGCTTTAGAAGAAAATCAGATAAATGTCGGCAAGCTTAAGGTAAAGGGTGAGCTTAGAAGTCATATCGGCCCTAAGATCGATCTTGACCAAATTGTCGCTTCCTTCAGACTTAAACCAATCAAAAATATCAAAGCCGAACTTCAGAAGATAGAGGGGGCGACTGTTAATGACGTCAAGATTTCACCAAGCTTTGCCCTTCCAATTGGACCATTATTCAAGAGCAGCACTCGCCTAAAAATTGAATATACCAAGAAGTAAAAAAGATCTCTCAATTTACTATTTACAATAACGAGTTATAATCTTAGCTATGAAGAATGAAATCTTACTTGGAATAGATTTTGGAACTAAGAGAGTGGGGGTGGCTATTTCTCATGGATTTATGGCCGAAGGGATAGCGACTCTTGGTTTTTCGAATAAGGAAAGTTTTTATAGTGATTTAAAAAAAATAATTGTAGAGCAAAAAATCGAAAAAATAATTGTTGGTTTGCCGATGGGTGTTGATGGTGATACGCATCAAACTTTGTGGACTAGGGAAAGAGGCGAGGAGCTCGGTGAAGAAACTGGCCTACCGGTTATTTTTGTTGACGAATCATACTCTTCTGTAGAGGCCGACAAGTATAATTCTGATCGTGATAGCGAATCAGCCAGAATAATATTGGAGCAATACTTGGCCCGTTAGAGACAACCATGTATTATACTTATGTATTGCGAAGTAGCAAAGATAAGCATCTCTATACAGGTTGCACAAAAGATTTACGGAAGCGCTTAGATCAGCATGTTAGAGGGCGGGTTTATCCAACTCAAGCTAGGGGACCATTTGAAGTGATATACTATGAAGCGTGTTTGGATAAGCAAGACGCTTTTGCAAGAGAAAAATATTTAAAAACAGGGTACGGGAAACGTTATCTGAAAAACAGGCTTAAGCGCTTCCTGTCTCTAACGGGTTAAACAATCATGAAAGCTGAAGTAACAAGGTATGACGAAAAGCGTCAATCAGATAAAGATTTAGTCGTCAAAACAAAGAAAGAAAAAAAGAAATCAATTTTTGATAACAGGCTACTTATCACAAGTGGAGTAGTGATTTTGCTAATATTTTTCGCCTCGGTCAGTTATGTTAGTTTTCTCGGCAGACCGGTATCTAATAACCGCGAAGATTTTACCTATTTTGAAATTAAAAAAGGCGAGGGAAAGAGACAGGTCGCAGATAGCCTTAAAAAGCAGGGGCTTATTCGATCGTCATTATCATTTTCAATAAACGCGTATTTATCCAAGGAAGGCCTGCAAGCCGGACATTATAAAATCTCGTCTTCGATGAAACAGGAAGATATTTTGAAAAAATTTGCTACTGGTGATGTCGACGCATACACAATTACTATTCCCGAAGGTTATCGCGTTTTGCAAATTGCCAAGAAGCTTTCGGAAGTTGGCGAGGTTGATGCAAATAAATTTTTAAATTCAGCTGGTGGTACTGAAGGGACATTATTTCCCGATACATATGTCATCCCTTACGGACTTGAGGAGTCAAAAATTATTAAGATGTTTAAAGACAACTATGAGAAAAGAACTCAAGGGCTGAGGGTGACCGAGGAGCAGTTAGTTCTAGCTTCGATTGTTGAGCGAGAAGCGATCAAGGATGATGAAAGGGCAAAAATTGCTGCAGTTTATAAAAATAGAACTGATCGAAATATGCTGCTTCAGGCAGATCCGACTATTCGCTACGGGATTGATACACAAACTTACTTAAAGCAGAAAAACCTTAATTTTGAATTTTGGCAGCCACTGACTAAGGCCGATATTAATAATTTAAATAGCCCATTTAATACTTACAAGCAAAAGGGTCTTCCGCCGGCGCCAATCTGCAATCCGGGGATGAAGAGTATTCAAGCGGCGCAAAGCCCAGAGCCAAGTTTTGATTATCTATTTTTCTTCCACGACAAAAATCAGGTTATACATTTTACTAAAACGTACGAAGAGCACTTGAAGGCGATACAGCAGTTTGGGGTGTAGGGCTAAGACGATGATATGAATTTCTCAAGGACGTAGTTCATACAATTCATTTGCGAGCTCCACTCTCGCAAACCTCCAGCGAGCGATACTACTCATTCTCGGCTTTTTGTCGCTTCGCGAACCGAGCCAAAAAGCCTGCGAAACGCCTTTCGAAATTATATTCATCGTCATTCAAGGAGGAGGAAGGAAAGTTTGACTTATCGCTTGTGATTGATAAAATCAGCTCTGTAGCTCGGAGGGCTGATTTTTAAATTAAAGGACGGGTATGTTCGATAGATTGTTTGGTTTATTTTCAGATGATATTGGTATAGACCTAGGTACGGCCAATAGTTTGGTTTATGTTAAAAACCGGGGAATTGTAATCAACGAGCCGTCGGTTGTAGCGATTAACCAACGAACCAAACAGGTTCTGGCGATTGGTGAGGATGCCAAGCGAATGGTTGGCAGAACTCCTTCCTATATAGTGGCTAGTAGACCGCTTCAAGATGGAGTGATTTCCGATTTTGAAATTACTGAGCAGATGCTCAAATATTTTATTGCCAAAAGTATCGAGCGAAAATTTAGCATTAGTCCGAAGCCTCGAGTTGTAGTCGGTGTGCCTTATGGGGTAACTGAAGTTGAGCGACGAGCTGTTGAGGAAGCAGCGATATCGGCGGGAGCCAGAGAGGTTTACCTTATAGAAGAGCCACTTGCTGCTGCGATTGGTGCGAGGCTTCCAGTACAGGAATCAACAGGATCGATGATTGTCGATATTGGCGGTGGCACGACTGAGGTCGCAGTTATCTCGCTTGGCGGAATTGTCACTAGCCGTTCGCTTAGAGTTGCCGGAGATGAGATGAATGATGATATTGTTGATTTCGCTAGAGATAATTTTAATCTTTCGCTTGGGCTAAGAACTGCTGAAGAATTAAAGGTGGCGATTGGTTCGGCGGTTGAGCTTGGCGAAGATTTAACTGCACCGATGCGCGGTCGTGATTTGGTCACAGGACTTCCTAAGGAAATTATTATAAATGATGAAGTTATCAGAAAGGCTATCTCAAAATCAGTCAGAGCAATTGTTCAAAGTGTAAAAGCAACTATTGAAGAAGCTCCCCCTGAGTTGGTCGGAGATATTTTCGAGCGAGGAATAGTTCTCTCTGGCGGCGGCGCACTTCTTCGCGGATTAGATCGACTGATTGCCCAGGAAACGCAAACTACAGTTCATATTGCCGACGACCCATTAACTGCGGTCGTTAGAGGTACTGGCGTTGTAATTGAGGATTTGGAAAACCTTCGTCCGGTTCTTCTTTCGAGCGCTTTGGATTAAATGAAGAAAATAGTATATTTCTATCTTATTAGTGCGATTGTTTTATTAATTGTGCTATATCGCATTTGGCCTCTCCCATTTCAAACATTTTCGAAAGCAGTTCTTTTGCCTTCGGCAAATGCTTTCGCCCAAGCTGGAAAGAAGGTTTACTCGCCAGTGAATTTAATTTTAAATCTTAATTCTCTAAATGAAACAAATAAAAGACTCGAGGAAGAGAATTTAAAATTAAGCGCTGAGCTTTCAAAGCTAAAAAGTGATTCTTATGATGCAAAGCAACTTCTTGGGGAGATAACAAAGAGTAAGGCAGCCGGTAATATATTGATCGCTAAAGTAATCTCTAGAACTCCGGGGGGATTCAATCAAAAAATTATTATTAATAAGGGTGAGAGAGATGGTGTGGTTAAAGGTCAAACCGTTTTATCAAGTGGCTATTTTATTGGATTAGTAAGCCAAGTAGACAAGTCTCAGTCGGAGGTTGAGTTGATTTTTTCACATTCCCTTAGGGTACCGGTTAAGATGGAGAAGAATAGCGATGGCGGACTTTTGCAGGGCGGACTTGAAGGACTGGTAGTGACGGATATTCCCATAAATTCCAAGATAGAATCATCTGATAATATTATCACTAGCGGGCTTGGTGGACAGATTCCTACTGGCCTTCTAGTCGGTCAGATTGGTCTTCACCTTGGTGTAGAGGGCGAGCTTTTTCAAAAAGTTAGAGTGACTTCACCGATCAATCCTTCGGCTATTGAATTTGTGAGCGTTTTGCAAAATGAATTATAAAATATTATTACTCTCAGCCGGAGCTCTTCTAGCTGATTTAGTTTTGGGGATTTACATAAGAGGCGTTGCTCCCGCGATACTGGTCATCCTAGTTTTTTATCTAGCTTTAAAATTAGAGTATTGGGAAGTAATTCCGATTGCTCTTTTATGCGGATTTTTGTTTGATATCTCGCTTCTCGACGCGAGTATTTTCAACAGCATTTTTTTACTTGTAATCGCTTTGGCAGTAAAGTTTACTAGCTATAAGTTTATTGATTTCTCACTTCCTTCAATTCAAGTGATTTCGGTAATATTCTTGCTTTGCGCGAAAATGATAATATTTTATCTTTTATACGATCGTTCACTAAATTCAATTTTTGTTTTTCAAAGTTTGATATCGATTACAATTATAGCTTTAGCGATCATTCTATATTTAACGTGGGTTAGGTTTTATGTCAGAGAAAAGAAATAAATTTTATCCTCAAAAGCCAGTTGGCCAGGTGAGCGATCAGTTGGGTGAGCGAGAATTTTTTGATGAAGAGGCAGATATTTCCAAGAAAACGCCACGGCATCTAATTTGGCCATATTTGGTCGTAACGTTCATTTTCTTTTTCCTTGCAACAAGATTATTCCAACTTCAAGTGAAAGAAGGTTTTGCTAATCTTGCCTTAGCAGAGGGTAACCGAATCAAAGAAATTCCTATTGCTGGAGCAAGAGGGCAAGTAATTGATAGTAAGGGACAAGTGTTAGCCACGAACTCTGCAAGTTACGATCTCATAACTAGAATTACGAAGGTGAAAGATCTTGAAAAAGTTGATCCTACTATTTTTGAAATAACTGGTCTTAGCAAGGATGCTATCAGTGAGCTGGTTAAAAAACATTCTACAATAAGTGGCTATACGATCTTAAAAGAAAATCTGCCTCGTGATGAAGCACTTCTGATGAAATCACGCTTACCAGTATATGGCGAATTTGATATTACGCCGACATTTATTCGTGAATATACTGATCCAAGCTTGTCTCATATTTTGGGATATGTGGGAAAGGTAAATGATGATGAGCAGAAAAATAAACCAATCGCGGCAATAAATGGATCATCGGGAAAAGCCGGAATCGAAAAAGTTTATGATGATTATCTTCAGGGTGTGCCAGGAACGCATAAGGCAGAAGTAAATGTATCAAACCAACTTGTAAGATTTTTATCTAGCGATGATCCTCAGATTGGGCGAAGCGTGAAACTGACAATCAATGATGACTTGCAGAAGTTTGCCTTTGAAAAATTAAAAGCTAAGACCGATGAGCTTAAGACTCAGGGAGCTCTTGTCGCGATGAATCCGCAAAATGGCTCAATTTTAGCGCTAGTCAGTCTTCCGCTATACGATAATAAAAAGCTTTCGACAGGTATATCGCAAAAGGAGCTTGATGATATTTTTAATAATCCTTCAAAACCATTTCTAAATAGAGTTATTTCGGGAGTATATCCATCTGGATCGTCAATTAAGCCTTTTATCGCAACGGCAGCACTCGAGGAAGGCGTGGTTAATGAAGATACTTCGTTTGAGACCCCTCCGTTTATCGAGGTGGGACAATGGAAGTTTCCGGACTGGAAAGATCATGGTGTCACTGATATTAAGCGAGCAATTGCTGAGTCAAATAATATCTTCTTTTACTCAATTGGTGGCGGATGGGGACCAGTTAAAAAAGGTCTTGGACCAGACAGAATCAAAAAAGGACTCGAAAAATTTGGTTTTGGGGCGCTAAGTGGAATTGATTTACCTAGTGAGCAAAAAGGATTTTTGCCAACACCTGAGTGGAAAAAGAGAACTACCGGAGAATCCTGGTATATAGGCAACACTTACAATATGTCTATCGGTCAGGGTGACCTACTTGTCACCCCTCTTCAGATTGCCGGCGCAACCAGTGTGGTTGCAAATGGTGGAAAACAATTTAGGCCATATCTAGTATCTGAAATCTTAGATGCAGATAAAAAAGTAGATGCAGCAAATGTTGGTGAAAAACTAATCGCTAAAGATACAATGTCTGGTAACAACCTAAGAATAGTTCGCGACGGAATGCGTCAAACTGTTACGAGTGGTTCGGCAAGGTCTGTTTTTGGTGAAAATTTTCCAACACAGGTGTCTGCTAAAACTGGTACAGCGCAATTTGGTACAGAGGACAAGACCCATGGGTGGTTCACTTCTTTCGCCCCATCTGACAACCCCCAGATAGTTGTGACCGTCATTATCGAGGCGGGGGGAGAGGGCTATGAATCGGCTGCTCCAGTAGCCAAAGATGTGCTAGAGTGGTGGGCGAATAATAAATAGAATAATTTTACGAAAAAGTATTGATTTATATGTCAAAAGAGTGCTATAATTAGCCAAGTTGCCACTCGCCTCGTGCGAGTGGCCATTAATCTTAACGGGAGTAAATATGGCTGAAAAAGTAATAAAATTGACCAAATCAGGAGTAGAAAAACTGAAGGCCGAGCTTGATGATTTAAAAAAGGTTAAAAGACCGGCTGTTATCGATCGTATCAAGAGATCTAAGGACTATGGCGATCTATCAGAAAATGCTGAATACGAAGATGCTAGAAACGAGCAGTCCTTTATTGAGGGTAGAATTCAGGAGATCGAACACATGCTCAAGTATTCTGAAGTGATTGAAAGCAAAAAGGGTGGTGAAATTGGTATGGGTTCGGTCGTAAAGGTAGAGATGGATGGCGACAAAATGGAATATGAGATTGTCGGATCAACCGAAGCCGATCCTATTGCTGGAAAAATCTCGTCCGATTCCCCAATCGGTTCTGCCTTGAGTGGCTCAAAGGCCGGCGAAAAAGTTACTGCTAAGACACCAGGTGGAGAGATCGAAATCAAGATCATTTCCGTAGCGTAATTTAGATTAAAAAGATTCTAAGAAAAAAGACCCGCGAGGGTCTTTTTTCGTTTTGGGAGCTAAAGATCGTATGTAATGTTAACAACCCAGGGGACACTTTCGGTGCGTCCCCTAGGTTTTTAACGATTTCCTCACCCTCCTAACGCCCTTTGTGTAGCTCTTTTTGTTGAACCTTCTGGAATTCATCCTCGAACAAGTTTGTCGAGGTAATCAGTTCCAGCTTTCAACATCAAAGAGCATCTATTTTTTAAAGTCTCGAAGCCCGCTTCTTCGACTATAAATCGACTTTTGATACGGGAGTATTGACATTTACCGGGGAATGTGGTAATATACGCAAGCTCATGTATTTGAGCACATCCGACGTATACGGAGGCAAGCCCATGGGATGGGAACACGGAACGTTCGGTCGTGGGGCGTACGACGCGTTTCTCGCTGACTTGAGAAACGATAAGTACAACGACTTCACCATCGTGAAGCTCGACAATCCCAACCAGCCTGAGTACAAGCGACTCTGCCGCGGACGCGACCTCGACTGCAAGAGGTCTCTCCCGCTGCGCATGGCTCGCTTCAATTACGCAGGCCGCCGCGACAACTGGTACGTCGTGGAGGAAGTTCTCGCGGTTGATGACAGGGATTGCGATGGCGCGTCCATCGTATCTCTGATTGTCTACCCCGAAGGCTGCCGCCCTGCAGTCAGCCCACCACTGATGCTGGAGGCCTGACCACACGAGTCCTGAGCGGACTGTAAAATGCTCCGTCTCCGGCAGACGTTAAATGCTGGACTTCCCCGGAAACGGGGGTTCTAGGCATGGCTTGCCATGTCTACCACACCTGATCGTTTTGCTGTTTATTTGGGCGGCTAGTTCCGTCCACTATATGCGGGACCTGCGGCGATATTGCTGACGGGTCCTTTTTGTTATTACTTGATTGTAAAATACCCATTTTGAGATATAATCAAACCAGTAAAAAAGGAATTTTATGCTTGATATAAATTTTATTAAAAAGAACCAGGACAAAGTGGCCGGAGCGATTAAGGCCAAGGGTATTTCTCTTGATCTTGAAAAACTTTTACAAATTAGCGAAGAGCGTAATCAATTGATCCTAAAAATTGACGAACTCAGGAGCAAGCAAAACGAATTTAATAAAACAATCGTCTCTCTCAAAGATGATGAAAAATCTGGCGCTATCGCACAGATGAAATCAGTCTCCGACGAAATAAAAGATCTCGAAGAAAAAAGAGCTAAAGTAGAGCTCGAATACGAACTTTTGATGTATCTTGTTCCAAATATTCCTTCTAGTGATTCGCCTATTGGAGGTGAAGAAGCAAACGAGGTTGTCGACACTTGGGGCGAGGAAACAAAGTTTGATTTTGAACCCAAGAGTCATGTCGAGTTGGCAAGAGATCTCGACCTGGTCGATTTTGATAAAGGAGTCAAAACATCCGGATTCAGAGGATATTATCTTAAAAATGAAGCTGCGATTTTGCACGTAGCGGTTTTGTTTTATGCTTTGCAAAAAATGACAAAAGAAGGTTTTGTGCCGATGATTACTCCGACAATATTAAAATCTTTTGCGCTATTTGGCTCGGGACATTTTCCATTTGGTAAAGAAGATATTTACGAACTGGCCAATACAGGCAAGGATGAAAATGGAGTGCAGATCGGTGAAAATTTATTTTTAGCTGGAACTAGCGAACCTTCACTTTTAGCTTATCGCGCTGGTGATATTCTGGAAGAGTCTGAATTACCCCTAAGATATTGCGGCTTTTCGCAATGCTATCGCAACGAAGTAGGATCTTATGGCAAAGACACTAAGGGCTTATACCGCATTCATGAATTTATGAAAGTGGAGCAAGTCGTGATCTGCGAAGCTGATGAAAAGATTTCTGAAGAGTGGCTACAAAAAATGCGCGGTTATGCCCAGGACCTCTTAAGAGATCTTGGACTGCCTCACAGGGTTCTTGCGATCGCAACTGGAGACATGGGAGCGGGCAAGCGCAAGATGTATGATATCGAAACCTATATGCCATCACGCAAGGGCTATGGCGAAACCCATTCCGACTCCGACCTAACTGATTGGCAGACGAGAAGGTTAAATATTAAATACAAGACAAAAGATGGTGAGAAGAAGTACGCTTATGCCTTAAATAACACAGTACTTGCCAGTCCGAGGATTTTGATTGCAATACTCGAAAATTTCCAAAATGCCGACGGATCGGTTACAATTCCTGAAGTATTAAGACCACTATGTGGTTTTGATACAATCTCACCAAAGAAGTAAGCGGAGGTATTTTATGGATCTAGTAATAAAATCATTATCCGGGGTATTAGAAGACGAAGAAAAAAAAGTAATTAGAAAAAAATTACTTTGGTTTGATGAGCACTTGCCTAATAACTCAATAATGACTGTTGGAGTAAGACAAAAGATTACCAAAAAAAGCAATCAAGCTTATGAGGTTATTGTCCATTTGAATACGCCAAAAACAAGACGTGCAGTTTATGTCAAAATGGCTAAGGACAATTTGCCTGATGCTCTTGATCAAATAAGAGAGAAGATTGAAAGAATTGTATTAAAGAAAAAAGATAAGAAGCAAATGAAATTTAAAATTCCGCAACTGCGGTTCGGGAAGAAGAAGCTTGATGAAAAAAATTCTTGATAGACTTTTTGGCGGTAGCAATTCACGAGAAGTTAGAAAGCTCGATTCTATTGTTGCAAAAATTAACTCCTTTGAAGAAGAATATAAAAGTTTAAAAGACGAAGAGCTTCCTAAGAAGACTGAGGATTTTAAGCAAAGAATAGCCTCAGGCGAAACCCTTGATAGCATTTTGCCTGAAGCTTTTGCTCTTGTGCGTGAAGCATCTGGAAGAGAGATCGGCCAGAGGCATTTTAATGTTCAGATGATGGGAGGAATCGTTCTGCATCAAGGCAAGATCGCTGAAATGCGAACTGGAGAAGGTAAGACTTTGGTCGCTACTTTGCCTTTATATCTAAATGCACTCTCGGGCAAGGGAGCTCATCTAGTCACCGTAAACGATTATCTCTCTAAGTATCAGGGAGAATGGATGGGTCGGGTTTATGATCGATTGGGCCTTAAAACAGGGATTATCCAAAACCAAGGTGTGAGCTTTATTTTTGATCGTGCCTGGAATAAGGAAAAGACAGAAGATGAAAAAAAGGCAGCCGAAGTATGGGAAGAAAACTTAAAGCCATGCACTAGGGCTGAGGCTTACTTAGCTGACATTACTTATGGAACTAACAATGAATATGGTTTTGATTACTTGCGTGATAATATGGCACAAAGCAAAGAGCAACTTGTTCAAAGGGATCTTAACTTTTCTATTGTCGATGAAGTTGACTCGATCCTAATTGATGAAGCAAGGACCCCACTTATTATTTCTTCTGCTGCCGAAGAGTCAGCTTCGCTTTATGCTCAGTTTGCCATGATCGTGCCACAGCTTAAAAAGGATCTGGATTTTGAAGTTGACGAAAAGTTAAAGGCGATCTCACTGACTGATGATGGAATCTCAAAACTCGAAAAAATTCTGAAGGTAGATAATATTTATAGGCCAGAGACGATCGCATTGGTGCACCATCTTGAGGAGGCGCTAAAGGCTCATGCACTATTTCAAAAAGATAAAGATTATATTGTCAAAGATGGCGAAGTTATTATTGTGGATGAATTTACTGGCAGACTAATGCCAGGCAGAAGGTATTCAGAAGGCTTACATCAGGCTATAGAAGCCAAAGAGGGCGTGATGGTAAATCGCGAATCTGATACCTTAGCGACGATTTCTTTCCAAAATTTCTTTAGATTGTATGGCAAGCTTTCCGGTATGACAGGAACGGCTGCGACAGAGGCGGAAGAATTTCATAAGATTTATAAACTTGACGTTGTCGAGATTCCCACCAATAGTCCGATGGTCAGAATCGATATGCAGGATCAGATTTATAAAAATGAAGCAGCAAAGTTCAACGCCATTAGTGAAAAGATCAAGGAGCTTAGCGAAAAAGGTCAGCCAGTTTTGGTCGGAACTATTTCGATCGAAAAATCAGAAGTACTATCAAAATTACTTAAACGTTCTGGCGTAAAGCATGAAGTCTTAAATGCAAAAGCCCATGAGAAAGAGGCAAAAATTATTGCTCAGGCTGGAAGGCTTGGAGCGGTAACAGTTGCAACCAACATGGCCGGAAGAGGAGTAGACATCTTGCTTGGAGGAAGTCCCCAGATCAAGGAAGAAGCCGATAAAGTCAGAAAACTTGGCGGCTTAGTTGTCCTTGGTACTGAGCGACACGAGTCAAGACGTATAGACAACCAGCTTCGTGGACGATCTGGTCGTCAGGGTGACCCTGGGATGAGTCAATTTTACATTTCAATGGATGATGATTTGATGAGAATTTTTGGCGGAGATCGTCTAAAGGGCATGATGGAGCGTATGGGTTTGCCAGAAGACCAGCCAATTGAACATTCATTTATATCTAAGTCGATCGAATCAGCGCAAAGGAGAGTTGAAGGGCATAACTTTGATATTAGAAAACATTTAGTTGAATACGATGATGTTATGAATCGACAGAGAGAAGTTTTTTATCGAAAACGAAAAAGTATACTTTCGCTCGACGTCGAAAAGGACGAGTTCCTGCATGATGAAATTTTGGAAAAACTTTCAGAAGAAGAAAAAGCTAGCTATCTGTCAAATTCTAAAAATGTTGACCCGAGAGCGATCAGAGATCTGGAGAGAAGAATATATCTCTCTATCATGGACCAGCTGTGGGTTGAGCATCTAAACACGATGGATCAATTAAGGGACTCTATAGGACTAAGGGGCTATGGCCAAGTCGATCCGCTTATTGCCTACAAAGAAGAGTCGCTAAGGCTTTTTGAAGGATTGATGCATCAAATAGACGACGAAGCGATTGATGTCCTCGTAAAAATTAAAATAGATCAATCAGCTTCAAATTCAGCTGCTAAGCCTACCGTGCAAAAAAATAATCCGCTTGAATATCATGGAGCAGACGAAACCGAAGGATCTGAAGTCATTGAAGAGACGAAAAATAGTTTAGAAACTTCCGCTCGCCCCGTTAGAGATTTACGAGAAGAAGCTGGTGAGCAGGCTAATGATTATACACAAAATCCTGAGATCTCTAACGGGGTAAAAAAATCCCCAGAAAAACTTCCTACTAAGAAAGCTAGCGGCGGGGTGGTTGTCACAGTTAGAGATGCATCTAAGAAAATGGAGCAAGCGGTTAATCAGTCAGGCTCACCAAAACAAAACTCAAATATTGGACGCAACGATCCTTGTCCGTGCGGCAGCGGGAAAAAGTACAAAAAATGCCACGGTAAGTAAATGAACTTAATATTTCTAGCAGCAGGGTTTGCCACTAGACTTGAGCCATTAACTCTAGATCGGCCAAAACATCTTCTGCCTCTTAAAAATGGAGTATTCATTGATCTTTTGATTGATCAACTCAAAAGTGTCGAAAACCAATTCGACAGGAAGATTCTAGTTACTAATGAAAGATATAAGCAAAGCTTTTCCTCTTGGCAGGAAAGCGCTAAATTTAAAGTCGAGGTCTTTTCGGATGGAGTAAGTAAAAAGGAGAGTCGTTTGGGCGCTATTGGCGATTTGCTCAATGTTTTGGATCAAGCTTCGGCTGATGATGATCTTTTGATCTTGGCGAGTGACTATATTCTAAAAGATTTTAATTTTGAACAATTTTTGAAGTTTGCAAAAAGTAAAAAATCTTCTGCAACTGTAGCAAAAAAGGAGAAAGACAAAGAAGCAATAAAAGCCGGCTCATGCTTAATGCTTGGAGTTGATGACAGGATTGTTTCTTTTGCTGAAAAGCCAGAAGAACCTTTTTCCGATCTTTATGGCGCTCCTTATTATTATGTTACGAAGAATGATCTTAAGAAAATTCGCGAGATTCCACGAGAGCTGTGGGACAATTGCGGACAAATTGTAGCCCAGCTTTTAAATGATTCTGTAATATATGGATTTAAGTTTGACGGAGATGATTTGCATATGACGACTCTTAGCGACTACGAAAAAATTAAATCAATCTAAAATATCCTATTAATAAGTTCTATAGAGAAAAAGGATATAATAAGTACATCAGCAAAACAAAATCTCAAAAAATAGCTGGTGCGAGGGGCGTTTTAATAGCGACTGTAAGTTTGCTTGTCTTGTTTTTTGTGTTGTTTTTTCCTTCGATTGCAAAAGAAGGAATATTTAATCTAAGCAGTAGTCAGAAGGATTCATTAATTATTCTGCCGCATCTTGATAGTGCTAAAAACTCTAGGCAAGTTTTTATAAATGGAATCGATATAAATCCAAGTGATATCGTCATTCTCTCGACAAACCACTTTAATGTTTCGCCTAAAAATATTATCTATTCTAACTCAAGTTGGGTGCTTGAGGATATTTCTTTAAACCAAAATCAAAATAATCAAATTCAAGACGATGGCGGGTTTGATGATCTGCTAAAAACAGATCATGGCATAAGAAATGTAATTGTCGATCTTGCAAGTAAATTCAAGCAAGCGACCTACCATAATTATTTAGTTAAATCAGGAGCAACCGAAGAGGAGCTTAAAGATTTACAAGATAATATTAAGCGATATTGCGAAAAGAAAGACTGCTTGATTGTAGGCTCAGTTGATTTTTCTCATTATAATCCAAATTCACTTAGTCAAATTCACGATCGATATTCGATAGGGGCGCTTGAGAGTTTTGACGAGAATAAAATAAAAAATTCTGAAACAGATTCTCCGGAGGTTTTGGAGATTGTTAGCAATCTAGCGAAAGAGTTTGGTCAAAATAATTTCGAAGTTTTTGAAAATTCCAATACTGGGGAGCAATCGGGAAATTTCGATACGGAAACAACAAGCTGGGTCATCGGGAGATATAGCGATAAAGTTCTCGACAAGCAAAATTCGACCGAATTGATGTTTGCCGGAGATATAATGATGGATAGGCTTGTAGATGCTCGATATAAAAATAACTTCAAGTCATTATTTTCTGAATTTAAGGATAGGGTTTTTGCAGGGGTTGATGCATCAATCGCAAATTTTGAGGGACCTCTAAATGATGGTCCTGTAAAAGAAGATGTGTCTGTCGATAATTTGTTATTTAATTTTCCTTTAAGCAGTCTTGAGGGTCTTAAATATATTAATTTAAGTGGATTCACTTTGGCCAACAACCACACTTTAAATGATGGAACAAAAGGACTAAGTAGAACCAGGACACTTCTTGATGAGAATAATTTTTTTGAATTCGGTTCTCCTAAGGGCGTTGACCAGTATTCTGTTAAGGAGTTAAGCACTAATCCAAAAGTGAGCCTCATAGGGATAAATGTGCTTGAAGGTGTAGACCAAACTAAACTAGTTGATTTAATAAGAGATCAAAAATCAAAAGGTAACTTCGTTGTAATTTATCCGCATTGGGGCGCGGAATACCAATTGTCTCACGGCGCATCGCAGCAAAAACTTGCCTATGAAATGATTGATGCTGGAGCCGATATGATTGTTGGGAGTCACCCGCATGTAGTGCAAGATAGTGAAATATATAAAGGCAAGGCAATATTTTATTCTTTAGGAAATTTTGTTTTTGATCAGCTTTTTTCAAAAGAAACGCAGCAGGGTTTGATTTTGGCTGTGAATATTACAGAAAGCAGACAAAAAATAGTATTAGTTCCAGTTGAGTCAAAAAATCTTAAACCCCAGCTTGCAACTGGCTCCGTGCGTCTTGAAATTCTCCGCCGGGTGATGCCGAAAGATTTTTTAAACCAGTTAGAAAGTGGTATAATAGAACTAAATCGTTAAAAAAGGAGGGGTATGGATGAGCCAATTCAGACCCAAGAAACTACAAAAGAAGTTAGCCCTCATCGTATATCGAATAAAGTTTTAATTGGAGCGATATCGGTAGCTAGTGTCTTAGTGTTAGCTGTTGGAGCATATGCTTATAAAAATTATTCTTCTGGAAATAAAGAGGTTGCCGTATCATCTCCAGTAGCTTCACCCGTTGCGTCTCTTGAGATAAAATCGCCTGTAGCAGATAGAATTGTCGATGAAGGTGTGACATGGCAAGAACCTCAAAAAATAGATGACCAGGGTTTATTTGAAAAATCGGGATCAAATAGCGACTATATGTCCACAGATTATTATAAGGTTGGTACAACTGCATCTGGCGGAGAGATTGTTCTTGCTAAGGTAAATATCGCTGGGATGGGTGATACTTATAGCATCCAAAGAATTATTAAAAATGGTGAAACATATAAAAGGATTTCTCAAAATAGTGAAGCTATCGATGGCAATAGTTTTGCTCCAACCAGTAAGTTAGAGCAAGATAGTAGTTACTCATTTAAATCGTTGTTCGCCGATAAAGTGATAACTAAAGACGATACTGAATTAATATCGAGTCAATCGTCGAAATTTGCAATTGAACTGAGCCCAGACTCCGAAACTAAAAAAATCGCCTCAACAAAATGGGGAGATATGTTTCTTGAGAAGACAAACTCTTATTCTATTAACGATCTCAATCAGGCAAATTCGGATAAAACTCCAATCGTGAGGATCTCGAGGTATTATGTTAAGCTTAACGACTCTACTCAAGTTACCTATGAACCTCGTCCTACTTTTCTAAGGGATGATAATACTTTTGATTTGGATTTTAAGGTAAAGGGAGCATCATCAATAAAGTATGAAAAGTTTGAGACCGGGGGCTGTGGCCTTGGATTTGGATTCTTCCCTTTGATGGTAGATAGCAATTCGCTTAGTGATAAATTTGTTATCGCTAGTAAAAATGGATCGGAGCTCTCGGGAATAAACGCAACATCCAACAAGACCCTTGAATATGCATATGAACTTTATAAGTCAGACCAAGCTGAGAATAAAAAGGATGTTAGTACATTCGCAAATGAATATGCGTTTGTCTATTGGGTAGATGCTTATGGCTCCACAATAGGCTTTCTTAACTCAGAATTTAAGCCGGCAGTCGAATGCGGAAAGCCGGTTGTTTATCTTTATCCGACCAAAGAAACTAACTTTAAGGTCAAGGTAGGAGCACAGGTAACCAAATCTGATCCTGAATATCTAGGCGGCTGGGAAGGTGTAGCAAAACCAAATGGGCAGTTGACCGTAGGTGGCAAAGACTACCCAAATCTGTTCTGGGAGGGAAAAGGTGTTGGTATGTATCCTAATATAGATTTCGGCCGATTAGTCGAAAGAGAAAATATTAAATCTGAAATTTCTAGAGACTTGTCTCATATGGGTTTAAACAGCCAAGAGATATCAGATTTCAATGCCTATTGGCTTGATAAAATGCCGCAGAGCAAATACATTCGCTTGAGTTGGCTTGCTAATAATGAGCTTGATAAACTTGCTCCACTATATATTAGTCCTAAGCCAGAGAGTGTAATTCGAGTGTTTCTTGATTTTGCCGGATATAATGAAGCAATCAATTTAACCCATCAAACATTGCCTAAATTTGAGCGCAAAGGATATACGGCGGTGGAATGGGGAGGATTGCTTAGAGGAAAATGAAGAGTTGAAGATTACCAATAACCTTTTCAGAACCGGCATAAAAATTTTCCAGCGAAATTTTTTGCCTAAATCTCGGCCGGTTTTCCCGCAGGCGGGACCAAGCAAAACCGACCTGCGAATTTTCTTCAAAGGTCATTGGTACACTTCATTTTAAGAAAGAGGAGAGTTGGAAGAAAAGAAGGAAGCAATAATAGAGATCAAAGGGCTTACCAAGAAATACGGTAATACCTATGCTTTGGATCATGTTGATTTAAAAATATATCCAAAGGAATTCATAATTTTAGTCGGTCCTTCGGGCGCGGGCAAGTCTACCCTCATCAAAATGCTTATAAGGGAAGAAAAGCCTGATAAGGGAAGTATTATGGTGGCCGGAAGAAATCTTGTAAAGCTTTCGTCTTCAGACTTACCTTATTATCGAAGGAATATTGGAACTGTTTTTCAAGACTACAAGCTTCTACCAACAAAAAACGTTTTTGAAAATGTCGCCTATGCGCTTGAAGTTGCAGGTGTTTCAGATGAAGAAATTATAAGAAAAGTTCCCAAGGTGCTAAAGGCGGTTAATATCGAAGCCAAAGCTAACTCCTATCCTGATCAGCTTTCCGGAGGAGAGGCCCAAAGAGTTAGTATCGCAAGAGCGTTGATTCACAATCCTAAGATTTTAATTGCTGACGAGCCGACTGGAAATTTGGATCCAGAGGCTAGTAGAGAAGTTGCGGTTATTCTGGAGAAGATTAATTGTTTGGGAACTTGTGTTATACTAGCTACTCACGATAGAGAGCTTGTTGATAGAATGCGTAAGAGGGTGGTAACTATGAAGGAGGGCCGGATCGTTTCGGATCAACAAAATGGCCGGTATAGTTGTTAGATGATAAGATTCAAAAGAATTCTAAAAGAAGCTTTAACTGACTTTTTTAGAAATGGACTACTTTCTGCTACCACTACTTTGATTATGACCATGGCTCTTTTGTGTGTTGGAATATTTATGGTAGTTTTTCTATCCACCAACCAAGCGATTGCTGACCTAAAAGGCAAAATCGATATTGTAATAAATTTCAAGGATGAGGCAAGTGAGTCACTAATCCAACAGCTTAAGGCAGAATTACTTGCCAGGCCAAGCATCAAGTCAGTTAGATATATTTCTAAAGAAGACGCCTTGAATGAATTTAAATCAAGAGAATCGGTCAAGGTTGAAGTCAGGCAAATTATAACTCCAGAAGACAATCCTTTGCCGAGAGGGTTACAAGTTCAGTCGGTTGATCTAGCTGAGTACGATTATATTTCTGCTCTTACTAAGAGTCCCATCTATCAGCCATTTATTGACTCCTCTAGCCACGATGATAATAAGCTTTTAATAGAAAATATTAATGATTCCATCAAAGTTACTGAGCGAGTTGGTTTCGCCTTGTCTGGTTTATTCTTACTTATTGCGGCACTTGTCGTTTCGAATACTATTCGCTTAACCGTTCACTTTAGAAATAAAGAAATTGAAATAATGCGTTTAGTCGGAGCTTCAGAGTCGTATGTGAAAATGCCATTTTTGATCGAAGGGATCATCTACGGTACTTTAGCAACGATAATTTCTACACTGCTTATTTATGGGTCAACTCTTATCCTCAAAAAAGTTGCAACCACCAGTATATTATCGCGATTTGTTGATAAGGTCGCGCCAGTTTATTTTCACGAATTTTGGTTCATTACACTTACAATGTTGGTTATAGGAATAGTGATTGGATTTGGTGCAAGTTGGTTTTCCACAAGGAGGAATGTAAAGCTATGAACAAACAAATTATAGTTAAGTTTCTTTTAGCAATTATCATTATTGGACTACCTGCTCAATTTGCGAGCGCGGCGTCACTTAGTGATCTTCTGAGGCAACGCGATCAGTTGAATCAAGATCTTAACAATGCTCAGTCGGCTGCCGATAATAAAGCCAAGGAAGCTAAGACACTTTCGACACAGATTAAGAGTTTGGACACAGATATCTCTACTACAGAAGCAAAAATTTCTGAAACTGGAACTGAAATCAATCAAACAGCTCAGACAATCGACCAGCTAAATACTAGTATCAGTCAGAAGAATGATGAACTAATCAAGATGAAGAAAAAGCTAAATAATGCACTGGTTGAAGTGTATAGATTTTCTTCACGATCAGATCTTGAATTACTGCTTGGCGGGGAGAGTCTAGGCTCAAATTCAAATGAAGTAAGATATGTCGAGGCGATTGAGATTCAAGTCAAAACCCTTTTCACTCAAATTGATGCTGCCAAAGCTGAATTAGAAAAGCAGAAAAGTGATCAGGAGAATAAGAGGAAAGAACTAAGTGATCTAAAGGATAGACAGGAGTCTTATAAGCGAGGTGTTGAATATCAAAAGACGCAAAAAGACAAATTGCTTGGCATGACGCTTCAGGAAAAGCAAACCTATGAGCAGAAAGTCGAAAAACTGAAAACCGAAATCACTCACATCTCTAATGATATCTATGCCCAACGCGCAAAGAGTCGCGGACGAGAAATCCTCTCCGGGGGTGGTTCTGGTTATCCTTATACGTCAATTGACGAACCAGATGCTTGGGGATTCTTGACTCGTGAATGTACCTCATATGCTGCCTGGTATATGAATGTTATTAATGGTAAGGATTGGTATAATACAAGGCCTGGCTCAGGAAGTGCTTACAACTGGGGCAATTTAGCCCGCGATCAAGGATATTCTGTGTCTTCTTCGCCAAGAAGAGGAGCGATAATCTACTGGTCCGCAGGCTCTCTTACTTCGGGTTGGGGCCATGTAGCAGTTGTTGAGGCGGTGAATAGTGATGGAACAATCGATATTTCTGAATACAACTGGGTAAAATACTCTTACTCTTATCGAAAAAATGTAAATCCGGGCGACTACGGCTCGTATGGTTATATTTACTAAGCCAAAGATTACCTGTACGATCAAATCATGACTCAAAAGAAATCTACAGAGGTAGAGGAAAGTGCTTTTAGTGAGCTAAGACCAAAACGTCTTAGTGAATATCTTGGTCAAGACCAGGTCAGGGAAAGTCTAGGCGTATTCATTGAAGCAGCCAGGCTGAGAGGCGAGCCTTTGGAGCACATTCTATTTCATGGCCCACCAGGGCTTGGTAAAACGACCTTAGCCTTTATCTTGGCTAATGAGACTGATTCTCAAATCAAGATCACCTCGGGGCCTGCAGTCGAGCGTGCAGGCGATCTAGTATCTATTTTAACTTCTCTGGATGATGGCGATATATTGTTTATCGATGAAATTCATCGTTTGAATAAGATCGTAGAAGAAATATTGTATCCTGCGATGGAAGATTATGCGGTCGATTTAGTTGTTGGTAAGGGACCATCTGCCAGAACTTTGAGAGTTGATCTCCCAAAATTTACATTAATCGGTGCCACAACTAGGGTTAGTTTAATTTCTCCTCCAATGCGCGATCGATTCGGAATTATACAATCCCTCGATTTTTACTCTGAAGGTGAAATATTTGAAATTTTAAAAAGGGCAAGTGGAATATTTAAAATCGAATCTAAAGAGCAAGCGCTTAAAGAAATTGCCAAGCGAGCCAGAAGAACTCCCCGCGTAGCCAATCGTTTATTAAAGAGAGTGAGAGATTTTGCTACGGTCTATAATAAGGGAATGATAGATGAAAAATCGGCTGAAGAAGCATTTGTGAAGATGGGTATAGATGATAAGGGTCTTGATGATGTGGATCGAAAATATTTACGAGTTTTGTCTGAAAAATTCTCTGGTGGTCCCGCAGGTGTTGAAACGCTTGCAGCTGCTAGTGCAATTGAACGAGATACTATTGAAGAGGTGATCGAGCCGTATTTGATGCAAATAGGTTTTATCAAGCGTACGCCAAAAGGGAGAGTTACAACGCCAGCTGCAGATGCCTATATGGCAAGCAAAGTTAAATAGTATTAGATCAAAATTGAAGCCAAGTGGGGGCTTGGATTGTCAAAAGTAAGATCGGCAAAAAATTTAAGATTATTTATTTTTGCACTAAGCTTAATATTTTTTTGCTTTATCATTCCGGATAATTGTTATGCTGAAAAATCTCAAATTTTGATTAATGAAATTGCCTGGTCAGGCTCAAGTCACTCCACTGCTGATGAATTTATAGAACTTTTTAATCCCGGCGCGGATCCAGTTGATATAAGTGGATATTCAATTTGGGATGAGGCGGCAATAAACGAAGTTACCAAACTCTTGGAGCCTAAATCAATGCTGCAAATTGCAGATGGGCAAATAGCTCCTGGTGGTTATTTTTTGATCGCAAATTATTCAAATGACTACATTAAATCTGTTTTAGACATTAAGCCTGACTTAATCGACACGAAGATTAGTTTAAGCAACGAAGATTTTGCGATCTCTTTTCGAGATTGTGAAGATGAGATAGTCGATCGAGCTGGCGACGGAAGTAAGCCATTTTTTTATAGCGAAATTAGTGCTTTGAAAGATAGCTCTAGCGGGACAAAATATAAAGCATCTATCGAAAGAATCGGTTTGGATGGCGGCGTCAAAGAGAGCTGGCAAATTACGAAAGTTATCAAAAATTTAAAGTCCGGCCTTGACGTTATGAATCCTGAAAATTCTCAAAGAATCGAAATTTCAGACTTTGTTTTAGCCGATAACTCATATCGAATTGGCTCGGAGAAAATTGAAAATTTTTATTACACAGCGAACCAGCCCGTTAGAAATATCGTCGTAAATATTAACGCTGCCGGCTCACAAGCAGAAATAAATTTGCAGGCAGAGCAAAATAGTTTTTTGCTTAGTGCGTCTGATTTTTGCTATGAACTAAGCTTTAAGTTTTTCGGGATGAACGGACTGAGCCGAAGCGAGAAGATTATTCTGAAGTGTTATAGGGCGAATCCCGGAATCTTATTCTCTGAGGTTTTATCTGCGCCAAAAGATTTTGATTGGGATGGTGATGGAACGATCGATAGCCAGGACGAGTGGATTGAACTTATGAATCTTAGTGATAAGCCATATGATCTTATTGGTTGGCGAATTAGTGACAAGAGCGGGAAAATTTATAATTTGAGTGAGGAAATAGGCGCTGGCGAATTTCTAGTGCTTTTCTCAGGCAAGACTAAATTGTCACTTAATAATACTGGGGAGCAATTGTTTCTCTGGGACCCTGCTGGAGAGTTAATCGACCAGATTGAGATCCCTTCTCTCGAAGATAACATTTCTTTTGCAAAGATTGGAGCGTTGTGGAGCAAGACTAATCGCCCAACACCATCAAAAGCAAATTTATCCAGTTTGATAGAGCCAGAGCCAGAGGAAGTTTCATTATCACTAGGCGAAGTTCCGGTCACTTCAAGTGTGGTTGTGGAGACTGAACCTGAGTTACAAAGTGAAGATGTAGTATTTATCACTACTTCGGCTATTTCACCAAGTAGCAGTATATCTGAATCTATTGATAGACGTCTTATACCTAAGGTTGACGGCTCGATGGTACTGGGTCAAAAGACCTATGGGAGGGTTAATGCTTTCAATTTTATACCTTATTTGGTATATTTTACTGCAGTATTATTCTTATTTATAACTTCTAATTTAATATATGAAGCATTTTATCGCCGAGAGTGAAAATGATTTGATCAGCAAAGTATACGCTGAGCTTGAGGGCAAGCTCAAGGCTCCTTTTCGTGTAGCTCTGATTGGCGACCTTGGCGCAGGAAAGACTACTTTAGTTAGTGGCTTACTGAAAAAGCTAGGAGTCGTTGAGCCTGTGACTAGCCCGACTTTCACAATCTGCAAACAATACCAAAATGATTCAGTTAAATTTCAGCATCTTGATCTATATAGATATAGTAAGGATGATGATTCTCGGGAGATTGAAGAGTATGTTAACGATCCTGAATATATAAGTTTTGTAGAGTGGCCGGAAAATATAGCTTTTAATCTGTCCAATTATGATGCTCGGATAAGATTAAGTAGTGTTTCTGCTTCCTCTCGAAAGGTTGAGATAGAATGCAATTAAATATTGTCATAGACGGCAGAGAGGTTAACTATACTCTTGGCTCCGAAGCGGGTGAGGGTTTAAGTGGGCTTATTAAATTTTTATCTGGTAAGCAGATTGATAAAGTGACCATTTCCGGAGAAAGTAAGTCGTATACATTTCTCAGACAAATAGCTCTCCTGGTGAATCTTCTTGCTAAAGCAAACCATATCACGATTGATCTTAAGTCGAAGTCGTATCTTAGCAAGGGGGATTTGCTAGTACCTATTTACGAGCAGTAGTGGTAAAATAATACAAAAGAAGCTTTTATTTATTATGCGTAAAAGATATCAAACATTTGGTGCAAGACATCATCATAAATCAGATCATCCTAAAATTATTGAGGATAAAAAACCCAAGGAATTGCTTGGGAAGCATCGCAAGAAGAAACCAGGACTCAAAAAAGTAATTTTTGCGGCATTAATTATTATTTTGCTTGTTATCGGGTATGTTGGATTTTCTTCAATAAAAGCTGCAAATAACATTCTTGCCCAAGATATATCATTCGGTTCGTTAGTAAAGCAGAGCTCTTTGAAGCAGACAGATGGAATAACTAACGTATTACTACTTGGCAAGGGTGGCTCCAACCATCCTGGAGGGCAGCTTACTGATACTATTATCTTGGCCCGTATCAGACAGTCGGATAAGAAGATTGCATTAATTTCTGTGCCAAGGGATCTACTTGTCACTATACCTGGAAAGGGGCAGGTAAAAATTAATGAAGCCTACGCCCAAGGGTTTACAAGCGAAAAAGACCAGAATAAAAAGTCTGATGCTGGCGCTAAAGTTACGTCCGACGTAATTCAAAAGAATCTTGGAGTTCCAATCCACTACTATTCAGTGGTAGATTTCCTCGGTTTCAAAGACCTTGTTGATGCTCTAGGCGGGATAACTCTGAATGTGGAAAAGGATCTTGACGACCCTTATTATCCAAAGGATTATTTTGGTAAAGATGGTTATGTAAAAACTGATGCTTACGCACCGCTTCATATAAAAAAAGGAATCCAGCAAATGAACGGCGAGCTAGCCCTTAAGTATTCTAGGAGCCGAGAAACAACGTCTGATTTTGATAGGGCAAGGCGACAACAACAGGTTTTATTCGCGATCAAGGAAAAGGCGATGAGTTTAGGCGTACTTACGAACCCGGTAAAAATGAGTGATATATTTACAAGTCTTGGTACTCACATTAGGACAAGCTTCAACGCAAGTGAGCTCAAGGAGCTTTTCGACATCATGAAAGATTTTGATCAATCGAAGATAACTAATAAAGTTCTAGACAACTCTCAAAATGGTCTTCTTGTATCCTCGGGCGAAGGTTTTTATCACTTAACACCAAAATCAGGAAATTTCCTCGAGATTCAAAAATTTGTTAAAAATATTTTCGACGAAGAGACAGAAGTAAATTCAATGGTTGATGTTGAAGTTTACAACGCATCTAAGACAGTAGGAATCGCTGGAAAATTAGCCGACACCTTGAAGGCACAGGGTTTTAGTGTTACAAAGATTGAAAATAGCACCGAGAAATATGCAAAAACAACTATAAAAGATGGAACAAATTCATCTAAAACATATTTGGAGATAAAAACTTTAGTTGGTACTGCCGAAAGATCCACGCTTGATACTAAAGGTGTGATCAAGATCTATCTCGGCGCTGATTATGGAAACTAAAATTTCATTAAAAGGTTTACGCTTAATCTCGCACGGAATTGTGACGATATTTGCGCTCCTTTCATTATTATTTTTCTGGGTGTCTATCGATAAGACACTAATTGTCGATGTAATCGTATTTGGAATGCTCGCGTTGTCTCTCTGGAGACTTTGGTCAAATGATCAGACCGACTTAGTAAGTCTTACAATTTTCTTCTTCGGTACTACAGCTTGCTTTAGTTTTTTCTCAGAGTTAGCCCTATCTCAAACGACTAGATTTGCAGCCGTTGCAGTTTTTGCGCTACTTAGCCTCATCCTTTCTAATTATTTGCTCAATATGATTAAGCCATACACGGGCGCTGATAAACCCGTATTTAAAATTTCTTTAGCGATAATATTTACTGAAATATTTTGGGTCTTAAGTTTTATAAACGCTAACCCAATCTCAAAAGGTGCGATCACGGCAGTAATTTTTTTCTGCTTTCAAATGGTTGCAAAAGACATTTTAGAGAAAAAATTTGAGAAGAACGCTTTTACTTTCCTGTTGATTTTTACTGCAATCCTGCTAACAATTGTTTTATATAGGATTTAATAAAGAGGATTTAGAATGAAAGAAAAAATATTGAAGTTTCTCAGGACAGTCGAGATTGCTATCCTAAAGTTCTTCGTTGCAGTTTATAAGCTGCTCCAGAGATTTGGCAGATTTGTACAAAGGGTAATCTGGCCAAAGTGGAAGTCGATTTCAAAAACAACCATTTATGCATTGGTTGCTTTGTATCTAATCGGAGCAGTTGTGTTTGGAATTAGGCTTTACAAGCAAAATAGGTTTGAAAAACCAGATCTTATAGCTTCTACAATTTATCCTTTCCCCGTAGCGAGTACTGGCAGAGGGTTTGTTTTAAACCGACAGCTACAGTTTTGGGTTCAGTCGTCCAAAAACTTTGCAAGTAAAAATCAAATGGAAGTTCCTACTGACCTCGATAAAAATATCGTCAAAGAACTAGCTGATTATTTGGCTGTCTCCCAAGAAGCTGATCGTCTAGGCGTCAAGCTGTCTGACAAAGAGATTAGTGAAAAATTCGATCTTACAATCGAAGGAATTGGGTCAAAAGATCAAGCTATTGATTTCTTAAAGCAGATGTACGGCCTTTCTATGAGCCAATTCAAGCGAATGATCACCCCAATGATTTTGGTGGAGAAGGTTAAAGAAGACAAGTTTGTAAAGGTAAAAGTTAGACATATCCTCATCAAGGACGAAAAAAAGGCTAATGATATTAACAAGAAAGTCAAAGAAGGCGGAAACTTCGACGAGTTAGCCAAGGAAAATTCGGAAGATCAGTCATCTAAGGAAAAGGGTGGAATTATTGCTGAAGGAGAATTCCTATTTAGAGAAAGTGGATTGGTGGCAGAATTCGAAGATGCGATGTTCAAGCTAAAAGTCGGTGAGATCGGAGATCCAGTAAAGAGCGAATATGGTTATCATATAATCCGAGTCGACGCTAGAGAAGGTGATATTGATATGAAATATACTGACTGGCTAGATGCCTTAAAGAAAAAGACACCAGTTAGAATCTGGATCTAAAGCAGTTCTAAAATATAAATAAAAGATGACCTCGCAAGGGGTCATCTTTTGTGTGGGTGAAAATGGATGGGGACTCGGTCACCTGTTCTCGCCTGCTGGCGAGCCAGTCGACCTCGCCTCCCGCCGTCCAAAATACAGATTTGTTTTGAGTCCAACATCTTAATCGAGCTTCGCTCGATAGGGACTCATCACAAGTCCGCGTCTGCTGACGCGGCTCGCGATCCCGCCTCCTTCGCCTTCGCTCAGTCCGGCCTTCGAGTCCCATACCAATACGTAATCAAAACAAAAATAGCCACAAGGGCTATTTTCATTTTGATGGCGGGATGGAAGGGACTCGAACCCTCAACCTTCTGCGTGACAGGCAGATGCTCTAACCAATTGAGCTACCACCCCAACAAAACTAACAGGAAAATAATACCATAATCTGAAAATTTCTCAAGACTATGTAACTAGATCGGCTTAATAACTTCTTGTACTTGTTTGTGTAGGGTTTTCGAGCCTGCGCAAAAACTTAAGTAAGTATTGAATTTATTAATATGATCAGAGTAATCCATTTTTTTACCATTATAATCAGTAAATATTCCTCCAGCTTCCTCAATTAATATATGAAGAGGGACGCAGTCCCAGATATAACTAGTAGTATTTAGACCGACCCCATATCGTCCCGAGGCAATCATCGCTCCGTCAAATGCAGTGCTATTTGATGTGCGAAGGCTCATGATTTTGGGTATCAAAGCGCTTAGATTCCCGAGTTCAGTTTGCATCTGTTTCTGATCAAGATGGCTGCTAAACAAATAGGTCATTAAGCTATGATTGAGTTCATTTTCGCCTGTAACTTTTATTGGTTCGGAATTTAGATATGCTCCCGCGCCTTTCTCTGCGTAATATAATTCTTTAAAATACGGCAAGATGATTCCACCGGCTATTGGCTCATCATTTTCGATGAGGCCAAGCATTATCCCAAACATCGGGATTTTGGAGCCATAATTGGCGGTGCCGTCTATCGGATCGATGGTCCAAGTGAAATTTGATTGATTATCGACTGATCCGGCTTCTTCGTCAATAATATTATGCTCGGGAAAATCCGCTTTTATTTCTTCGATCAAGAATTTACCAACTGCAAGGTCTGTGTCAGTTAGTACTTGCTCGTTCATCTCATCTTTAAAACGAGGGATGACTTTTCCGTAGCCTTCAAGAGCAATCTTCGACGCTTCTTCTAATTTCGATGTTATAAAATTTTGATATTTCATAATTTAAGCCTAGCAAATAGTCCTAGTAATTTACAATAAGACCGATTGACATATGAGGGGAAATTTGGTTTAATAATCGGATCCCACTTTTGAATAAGGGACGCATATTACATACGTAGAAGGGGTGTAAGTTGGAGCTTAAGCAGAACGGGCGCTCTTGGATTGCGGATCTTACCGCGCCAGAGATGGCTAGGCTCATCGAGATGCTTCCAAGGCTTCTTGAGCCAGCAGGGCGGGTTCTCGAGATTAGGCCTCGGGAGCTTGGGAAGTTTTAGATCGAGGTGGATCTTGAGCTCAAAAACCCGGTAGCTTTCAACACACCGAGCAAAGAGGGCTCTGTCTTTATCAACCGGGATGGTAGGGGAGTATCGTATCCTGGTTGCTGCAACTGGTATAGGCTGGGTCTTTATCCGATGCCTATGCCTGGTGACACCAAGATCACCATTAGACTCTACCTGAGTGTAGATGGCCATTGGTGGCCCGAAGAAGGTCCCGAGTCGCGGGACGTGCAGATTGAGGACGTGCACGAGCTCATAGCGAAGTTTGCTGCGGCTCTGGCAGTCGGCTGGGATCCGATCGGCGAGCCACGTAGCCGCCACTAGCCGAGCCTTTTGGCCGGCAAGAAAATGGAGATAGAGATGTCTGACAATATTCGTAGTGAACAGGTTGAGGCCATAAGGGGAGCACTTGTCGGACGGGAGGTGGAGGTTCTTACGGACCGTGTTATAGACATGGTCGGGATTTGTACTGAAGTCTCTAGCTCGCCTGAGAGTCCGAATCGGATTGCCGTATACCTCAGGGATGGTTCCAACGCTCGGATGATCGCTGAAGCATTCGAGAACGAAGCGGTCGAAGGCCAGGTTTATGCTGGCTCGCGGAACCGTCGTCGAGTTCAGGTGAGTCAGCGTCTTATCTTTGTTACAACGAGGCGCGAATGGGAGGTGTACGAGCGTGGTGATGATGGCAAGCCTAAGAGAACTCTGCTAGACCCTGGGCGTTACCAGCTCGAGCGAATTGCCAATCCATTCGGCTTCGATGCACCTTGGTTTGTGCTCAAGGGTACCCAGCGTGGGATGGCTGAGGGAAGCTGGAGGCAGTGGGCGGATCCGGGATTCGAGGAGTTTGAGTGTGTGTTTGAGGAGGACACAACAGTTCGCCCCAGGTAGTGGGGATATCTTTTTGCCAAGGGGGGTCGCTCCGCGAGCGACCCCCCTTTTTCTATAGTTAAAAAATGCTACTATCTATCTATGGCTAATTTTGAGATTGAGCTGCGGGGTTTGATGACCAAGCGAGAGCGCGATAAGCTTGAAGATTTTCTGATTAAAAATGGCAAACTTGTAAAGAAATACCAAAGAACCCAGTGGATTTTTGGATTATCTCATCATAAAAAAATTGATTTAAGGGTGAAAGAGACCAACCAAAATTACGAATATAGTCTTAAAGTGGGGAAGCTAGGCAAGGCTAGCAGGCGAGAGATATCAATTCCATTTCCAAAAGAAAAGGCTGATGAGGCACTAGAATTTTTGAAATATTTAGGCAAGGCAAAAGGATTGATTGCAAAGCGAAATGCAACTATTTATGAATACGAGGGGATTGAATGGGCTTTGGTAGAGGTTCCAAAACATAGCTATTATTTTGAAGCTGAGAAACTGGTTTCAAGCGAGGAAGAGGGGGCCGAGGCTAAAAGAGAAATTTCTCGTATTGTAAAAAGCTTAGAGCTCAAACTATTTAATTCGACTGACTATACAGAATATTTAAAAAAACTTGATAAAGAATCAAATAAAATATTTGAGCTTTAAAGAAAGGTCTAAAATACCTATCGCTTCTTCTAGACTTTTCTAGATAACTTTGTTATCGTTTTTTTGTTAAAATGATTGAAAAGGAGATCTATGGCGAAAATACAAAGCATTCATGCACGAGAAATATTGGACTCTAGGGGAAATCCTACGGTTGAGGTTGAGCTAGTTCTGGAAGACGGGTCGTTTGGTAGAGCCAGCGTTCCATCTGGAGCTTCGACAGGAGCTTATGAAGCAATTGAGCTAAGAGATGGTGGTGTGCGTTATGGCGGCAAAGGCGTCGAAAAAGCGGTCAAAAATGTAAATGATATTATTGCCCCTGCTCTTATAGGCTTAGAATTCACCCAAAAATCGATTGACGAAAAAATGATTGAACTCGATGGGACTGAGAATAAAGAAAAGCTTGGAGCTAATGCAATTTTAGGCGTGTCGCTTGCTTTCGCATATGCTAGCGCTAAAAGCAACAATCAGAAACTTTATGAATATTTTGCCCAAATTTCTGAAAATAAAGAGATGAGATTACCAGTGCCGATGATGAATATTCTAAATGGTGGTAAGCACGCCGAAGGCTCAACTGATCTGCAAGAATTTATGATAATGCCTGCCGGAGCGCCAAGCTTCAAGGAGGCTCTGCGTTATGGAGCCGAAGTTTTTCATTCACTTAAAAAAATCCTGACTACTAAAGGTCTTAATACTTCAGTCGGCGATGAGGGAGGTTATGCTCCTGCACTTGGATCAAATGAAGCAGCAATCGAAATTATTCTTGAGGCAATCAAGTCCGCAGGATATGAAGCCGGCAAGGACATTTATATCGCGATTGATGGAGCTGCTACAGAATTATACAAAGATGGAAAGTACGAGCTCGCAATCGAAGGAAAGAGTTTGACCAGCGAAGAAATGGTAGCGTTTTATGAGGATTGGGTTAATAAATATCCAATCATTTCAATCGAAGATGGCTTAGCTGAAGATGATTGGGATGGCTATGCTCTTATGACAGAAAAATTAGGTAGTAAAGTGCAAATTGTCGGCGATGATTTGTTTGTGACTAATATCAAGAGACTCAAGCAGGGAATTGATAAGAAAGTTGCAAATTCAATTCTTATCAAGCTAAATCAAATTGGAACAATTACTGAAACAATAGCTGCTATTAAGATGGCCGAAGAGGCTGGCTATACTTCAGTGGTCTCTCATCGCTCTGGTGAAACAGAAGATGTAACAATTGCTGATCTAGTCGTTGGGCTTGGAACTGGACAGATTAAAACCGGATCTTTATGTCGCAGCGAGAGAGTGGCTAAATACAATGAACTATTGAGAATTGAAGAAGATCTAGCCGACAAGGCTGTCTATCCGGGCCTCGGCGCGTTCAAGCACTCGTAAATTATTAATTTCTATTAAGAGGTTTAAATGGCTTATTTAGTTTTGGTTCGTCACGGTCAGTCGAAGTGGAATATGCTTAATCAATTTACTGGACATGTTGATGTCGAATTGTCCGAGCAGGGTGAACAAGAGGCACGAAAGGCAGCCACTTTGCTTAAGGACATCACGCTCAATCGCGCTCACACATCGGATCTTAAGAGAGCCCAGAGAACGTTGGAGCTAATTCTGGAAGAATTGTCCTTGAGCGAAATCGAAGTTAAGAAGCATGAGGCGATTAAAGAAAGAAACTACGGCGACCTAAATGGAATGAATAAGGATGAAGCGAAGGAGAAGTTTGGCGAGGAGCAGTTTAAGAAATATCGTAGAAGCTGGGATGTGCCACCACCAAACGGCGAGAGTTTAAAAGACACATACGATAGAGCAATCCCATATTTTGAAAGTGAGATTTTACAGGAGCTCAAAGAAGGTCACAATGTAATCGTGGCGGCTCACGGCAATTCAATTCGAGCGATCGTAAAACATCTTGAGCAAATCTCAGATGAAGAAATCCCAGGCGTTGAAATTGGAACGGGGGAGATATATGTTTACGAAATTGCGGATGATGGCTCGGTGAAAAACAAAGAAATTCGCGATCATCGTCAAAAGGACTAAAAGAACTTCTTGATATATCTTAACTTCTTGGTTAAACTTATAATCAAATAAGGAATTTTTATTATGGAAAATAAAATAACAATTGATCAGATAGTCTCGTTTTGTAAAAGAAGAGGTTTTGTCTATCCGTCCAGTGAAATTTATGGAGGCTTTGCTGCTGTTTATGATTACGGCCCATACGGAGTAGAGCTTGCTAATAACATTAAGTCCGAGTGGTGGAAAGCGATGGTCAGACTAAACGATGATATTGTAGGGCTAGACGCTGGAATATTTATGAATCCGAAAGTTTGGGTAGCATCTGGTCATGTTGGTGGGTTTGCTGATCCTCTGACCGAATGCAAGAAGTGTCATTCCAGGCATCGAATAGATCATATGTTAGAGGAAATTGGTATCCAAGCCGATGAAAAAATGAGCGAAGAAGAGATTAGTAAGATATTTGACGAAAATATTTCTAAGATCATCTGCCCTCTTTGTAAAAGCAAGGATTTCACCAAGGCGCAGAAATTTAATCTACTTGTTCAATCTAATTTGGGAAACCTGACTGAAGACTGGACTAAAGAGCCAACATATCTTCGAGGTGAAACTTGCCAGGGCATATATACAAATTATAAAAATGTACTTGACTCGACTCGCATGAAAGTACCATTTGGAATTGCTCAAATAGGAAAAGCGTTTCGAAATGAGATTACAGCTAGGCAGTTTATTTTCAGAACCAGAGAATTTGAACAAATGGAGATGCAGTATTTTGTGACACCGGAAAAAGAAATGGAAGTATATGAGCAGTGGCGTGAGAAGAGATTTGAGTACTACCTCGATCTAGGGCTTAGCGAGGAAAATCTGCGATGGCACAAGCATGAGAACCTAGTTTTTTACGCCAAAGAAGCCTATGACATTGAGTATAATTTTCCATTTGGTTTCAAGGAGCTAGAAGGTGTTCATGCTAGAGGTAATTATGACTTGACCCAACACTCTAAATTCTCGGGCGTGCAACTAGACTACATGGACCCCGAATCTGGCGAAAAATATATTCCCCACATTGTTGAAACATCCGCTGGCGTAGGAAGAACTTTTCTAGCAGTACTTACGGAGGCCTACCGAGAAGAAGAAGTAGATGGCGAAACAAGAGTAGTCTTAAAACTTCCTGCCAAGCTCGCACCGATTAAAGTAGCAATTTTTCCACTTCTAAAGAACAAGCCAGAATTAGTCAGTAAGGCTAGAAGCATATTTGATCAGCTTAAAGAAAAGTACATGTGTGAGTTTGATGACAACGGAAATATCGGAAAGCGATATCGAAGACAAGACGAGATTGGCACGCCGTATTGCGTAACTGTTGACTTTGATACTCTTGAAGATGACTCTGTTACTCTTCGCGACAGAGACACGATGGAGCAACAACGAATTAAGATCTCTGATCTTGAGAAATTTTTGAGCGAAAGGCTATAAGTCGATAATCTTGGGTCTACCTGTAATGTTGCAATTTTGACCCAGAAGACGTATAATTTTTTTCGATGCTAAACAACTTCCAACAACTTAAAAAAGGAAAGATAAATGATAAACGCGATAATCGCCGCAGCTGCTGGTTTACTGGTGGGAGTGGCAACAGGATTTATTGTTCGACAACAAACATTTGGCCGAAAACTCAAGGACTCAGAGGCAAAGCATAAAGAACTGATTCTAGAAGCGAAGAACGAAGCTCTAAAAATAAAAGAGCAGGCCGAGAAAGAAAAAGAAGACCGACTAAAAGACTTGAGTGATCGAGAGAAGTCTTTGATTAGACGTGAAGAAAATATCGAAACTAGAGCGGAAAAACTCGAAGTAGAGCGAGAAGAGATCACCAAGCAAGTTAAATCATTAGAAGAAGCTAAAGAAAAAATCGGACAGATCAGAGAGAAGAGGATGGCTGAGCTGGAGAAAATCAGCAAGATGAAGCCTACTGAAGCTAGAGATGAACTTTTAAAAGAAATTGAAAAAGAATATCGCGAGGAAATAATTAAAAAAATTCGCGAGATGAAAGAGTTACTGAAAGAAAATTCTGAAGATGAAGCTAAAAAAATTATTTCAGTAGCAATTGATCGAATCGCAAATGAGTTTACAGCAGAGCATACAACAATGGCTGTTCATATTCCTTCGGACGAAATGAAGGGTAGAATTATTGGAAAAGAAGGAAGAAATATACAAGCTTTTGAGCGGGCAACCGGAGTTGATTTAGTAATCGATGAAACCCCAGATACTGTTCTTCTATCTTCGTTCGACCCAGTTAGAAGACAGATTGCTAAGGTTGCCTTAGAGCGATTGATTTCTGATGGAAGAATTCAGCCATCAAGAATCGAAGAAGTTGTTTCAAAGGCTCAAGCAGATATCAAAAAGGAAACAAAAGAAGCCGGAGAAAAAGCCGTTTTTGATCTAGGGATTCATGGACTACCAACAGACCTAGTTAAGATACTGGGTAACTTAAAATTCCGAACCTCATATGGTCAAAATGTATTGCAGCACTCTATCGAGGTTGCAAATATTGGTGCGCTTTTAGCGGCTGAAGTCGGAGCAGACGTAAATGTAGTTAAAAAAGCTGGTATTTTGCATGACATTGGAAAAGCAGTCTCACATGAGATCCAGGGTGCTCACCATCATTTGTCTGGAGAGATTGCCAAGAAATATGGTATGAGCGAAGTTGTGGTTAACGCAATCTTAGCTCACCATGATGATATTGAGCCTAAGACTGTTGAGGCAATCTTGGTAAAAGCTGCTGACGCCATTTCTGGCTCTAGACCAGGCGCTAGAAAAGAAACGCTTGAAAATTACGTCGCTAGGTTAAAAGATCTTGAGAATATTGCAAATGGTTTTCCTGGTGTTGATAAGTCATTTGCCATTCAGGCTGGACGGGAAGTGAGAATTATCGTAAGACCAGAAGAAGTTACTGACCTTGAAGCAATGAAATTAGCCAAAGACATTGCTCGAAAAATTGAAAATGATCTGCAATATCCAGGTATGATCAAAGTAAACGTAATTCGTGAAACTAGAGCAGAGGATTTTGCCAAGTAATGAAAATATTATTCTTCGGAGATATATTTGGCAGGCCAGGGCGAACAGCTGTAAAAAAGTATGTCGATTATTGTCGAGATGAACTTAAAGTAGATCTGATTATTGCTAATGCTGATAACGTCGCATCTGGCCGTGGACCAACCGAGAAAACATATACTGAGATGGTGGAGTCGGGTATTGATCTTTTGACATGCGGCGATCATATTTGGGATCAGACAGAGATAATGTCAGTATTAGAAGATAAGAATTCAAAACTGATAAGACCCCTTAACTATCCAAAGCAAGCTCCTGGAAAGGGCTTCATAGTTCTTAATGTAAAGGGAGTCGATGTCTTGGTCTGTGTATTGTTGGGCCGAGTCTTCACGCAAGAAGGACTAGACTCACCATTTGCTGTTTATGATCAGGAGATCAGAGCAAGAAAAGAAAAAATTAAGATAATCGACTTTCACGGCGAAGCTACTAGTGAAAAATATGCTTTTGCAAGATATGTCGCAGATGACGCCTCGGCTGTGCTAGGGACACATACTCATGTACAAACTGCTGATGACCATATTATGAACAAGTCGGCTTATATTACTGACGTAGGCTCTTGTGGTCCAACCGAAAGTGTAATAGGCGTAGAGACAGAGATATCTTTAAAAAGATTCTTAACTGGAATTCCGGCAAAGTTTGAAGTAGCTGATAAAACTCCGCAAATAAATGCTGTTATCGTAGATATAGATCCAGGAACTGGACAGGCACTAAGTATCGAGCGAATTAATCAGATCTTAGATTAATCCTCGATTTGTTTCTTTAAGATTATGCTTGGTTTAAAAGAAACGGTCTTGAGCTCTTTTTTTACTTTTTGTTTTTCGTTAATAGAATAATATTCGTCCGTCTTCCACTTCTTTAGCTCAAAGGATCCAAACATTGTTAGGTTTACTCTTTCTCCTGAAAGTAGAGCTTTACCAATTTCTTCAAAATAACGATCAACTACTTTTTTCGTGATTGCTTCTGGAATTTTAAGTTCTTTTCTTACGGCTTTGGCTATGTCTTTGTTTGTAGCAAATTTATTTTTTCTTGGCATGGCTAAATTTTACCCCGTACAATAATTTTTAGCAATTATCCAATCTGTTTAATCATGCCATTGCAGGTATTGTGATTATTTATTTGTGCATGGATTATTAACGGGGTTTACCATATCTTAAATAATTAGTATAAAAGTGATATATTGCTGTAGATGATAGAAAAGATAAAAAATACGGCTAGATCTTTTGTGAATCTCAAGAGAATTTATTCTTCAGAGGTTTTTTATGGCGCTCTCAAAGATTCAATTAACACTAAATTAATTAATCAGCCGAAAAAAGGCAATGTTCTGATTTTAGCGCCGCACCCGGATGACGAGGTGATTGGCTGTGGCGGTGCTCTTGTTAAACATCTTAGAAACGATGATTCAGTTAGAATTATTTATCTAACCGATGGGTCGCTTGGTTTCGAGGAAGGATTCAAGCCTCTTAAGGCTGAAATGAAAGAAATGTCGGAGCGAAGAGAGAAGGAGGCTACTAAGCTAAATACCTTGGGAACTATGGAGCAAATATTTCTTCGTTATCCTGATTCTAAATTATCATTGTCTAAGAGTCTAATAAACTTTTTATCTCAAACAATTACTGATTTTCGTCCCGATATAATTTACACTCCTAATTTATTAGACTTACTTTATGATCATCAGCTGACAAGCAGGGCACTCGCCCAAGCGCTGAAGAACACAAAGTATGATTGCAGTATTAATCAGTACGAGGTTTGGTCACCGGCGTTTTGCAATCTATATTTAAATATTGATGATGTAATTGATCAGAAAATAGAAGCAATAAATTTTTACCAGTCTCAGCTGAAAGCGCGAAATTATATCGAATCGGTTAAGGGCTTAGCGATGTACCGCGCAGTAATTTTTGGCAAGTGCAAATACGCCGAAAGTTATCTTTCGACAAATTCTAAAGTATTTATTAAGCTAGACGAACTCTCTAGCTAGCCAAGTTTAGATAGTTCTCTTTCGATCTGCTCATCTTCAACCCTTGAGATAAAGGGGCTTGATTTCTCAAAGTTGATATTTTGAGGAGCCTGATATTCCCAGGCACTTTCTGTTTTGTTTAGCATTAGGTCGATTGACTCGGCTAAATTAGGAAGAAATGGTTTTATTAGAGTTGATACAGCGTAGGTGACCTCCGCACAAACAAAAAGATCGCTTCTTGCTTTGTCTTGATTTGTCTTGACGCTCTGCCAAGGCTCGCTTACGGCGAGGAATTTATTTCCCTCCTCAGCAAGCTCAATAATAATTTTTAAAGCTTCCCTAAACTTTCCTGTTTCTATCAAATTAGAAGTGCTTTCGAAAGCGGCAATCACTTTGTCTATAAGCGCTGTTTGCTGCTCTGAGTAATTTTCTGGTCGTGATAGTTTGCCTTCAAAATTCTTTTCGATTAGTTGCGCCGAGCGGTAAACAAAGTTTGCAAAGTTGCCGATAAGCTCCTTGTTGATTCTGGCTTGAAATTCCTTCCATGAAAAGTCTGCATCAGATGACTCGGGTCCGTTAGATACCAGATAATATCTTAAATAGTCAGAGTCAAAGCTCTCCAAAAACTCAGGGAGCCAGACTGCCCATTTTCTACTTTTTGAAAATTGTTTTTTTTCTAAAGTTAAATATTCGCTTGAGATAATTGAATCAGGAAGCTTGAGGTTATCGCCATAAACCAATAAAATGGTTGGCCAAATAATTGAATGAAATGGAATATTGTCTTTGCCGTGGACATAATAATGATAGGCTTTATCATTCTGCCAAAATTCTTTCCAGAGGTCAGGGCTTGCGACATTCTTTGCGTGTTCTACTGATGCGGTGAAATATCCGCAGACAGCTTCGAACCAAACATAAATACTTTTTGTTTCATAACCATTGATAGGGATCGGTATTCCCCATGTTGTATCTCTAGTAATAGCTCTGTCACGGATTCCTTCGTCTAAAAGCTTTTTCGTAAAACCTTTTGCATTTGGTCGCCAATTCTCTGATTTGCTAAGTAAGATGGCAATCTTTTCTTGATAGGCGCTCAGTTTGAGAAAAAAGTGTTCAGTCTCTTTGAATTCTGGGGTAGTAGAGCAGGTCTTGCATTTCGGATCTATTAAATCCTTTGCATCTAACATGTTGCCACACTCGTCACACTGGTCTCCTCGAGCTCCTTTGAATCCGCATTTTGGGCAAGTTCCTTCGATGTAACGATCAGGCAGGAATCGATCACATTTTGGGCAAAACGGTTGCTCTTCGGTCTTAGTGTAAATGTCGCCCTGCTCGTATAATTTTAAGAAAAATTCCTGAACAATTTTCTCATGATTTTCGGTCAACGTTGTTGTGTAATTGTCATAAGTAAACTCGAGTCCTTCAATAAGATTCTTCTTAAATTCCTCGTGGTATTTGAGAGCGACTTCTTTTGGCTCGAGATTTTGCTCTTCAGCGGCTACGACAATTGGGGTGCCGTGGCAATCACTTCCAGACACATAAAGAACATCAGCGCCGGACTGGCGAAAATATCGCGCCAGTATATCGGCTCCTAAAAGTCCGCTTACATGGCCAAGATGAAGTGAATTATTAGCATACGGCCATGCTGCTCCAATAAGTATTTTTCTACCTTTGTTGATCATCAATTCTCGTTAAGTTTATGGTGATATTCGTTTGACATCACGGGGGAACAGAATCCCTTCCTTGATAGAAGGCAAGCCGAGTAGCTGCTGAATAATCCTCTCACTACCAAGTCCCCAGCCGCCATGAGGAGCCATTCCGAACTTAAAGGTGTCTAAATAAAACTCCATTCCTTCTGGTTTAACACCTTTCTTTTTCATGTTCTCGATAAGCATTTCGTAATCATGGATTCTTTGAGAGCCAGTGATAAGCTCAAGGCCTTTGAACAATAGATCAAATCCTTCAGTTTCTTCAGGATTATCTTTGCTTGGCATTGTGTAGAATGGCTTATCTTTCCATGGATAGTGAGTTACAAAGATGAAATCGCTATTAAATTCTTCTTTGGCATAGCGACAAGCCAGCCTTTCGCCCTCAGGATCGATATCTGTTTCAGCTGGAATCTCATAATCGTACTTTTCTTTAATGATCTTTTTGATATCAGCAAGCTTTACGTGGGGAATTTCATCCGGTACCTGGGGCACCTCGGTGTTCCAAAGCTTCAAGTATTCCTCGCCGTCCTTACTAATAATCCCAAACATCTTCTTAAATACCTTCGTAATCATAGCGGTGACATCTCGAAATGACTCAATAAAGGCCATCTCAGCATCCAGAGATATATACTCATTTACATGTCGTGTAGTGAAATGTGGCTCAGCTCTAAAGACTGGTCCGATTTCAAACACTCTTTCAAATACACCAGTTAAAATTTGTTTATAGAATTGAGGTGATTGTGCAAGATAGGCTTCTTTTTCAAAGTAATCAATTTTGAAAAAGTTGGCGCCACCCTCGGAAGCTGCTTCTAAGATTTTAGGAGTTTTGACCTCGGTAAATCCTTCTTCTCTCATCACGGTTTCATAGGCTCTAAGTACAATGTCGTAGAGCTTGAAGATCGCAATTGTTTTAGGGTGCCTTAGTGATAGTGTTCGCTGATCAAGCAATGTCGAGAGCTGGAGATTTAAATCTTTTTTAGCTAAGTCAAATGGAAGCTCTTCTATGCAAGGGGATACAATCCTAAAATCACTTCCTTGAATTTCAAAGCCTGTTTTAGAACGTTCGTCTTTGATAACTTTCCCGCTTATTTCCACCGCTTCAGATATTTTAACTTCAAGATTTTTTTCAAAAACGACCTGAATGCTTGATGAATAATCCTGAACTTGAATAAAAGTAAGATTGGATAGAGCTCTCACGTTCGTGACTCTACCTTTTATCAAAACCTCTTCATTCTCTTTTGTCGAAATATTTTTTAGAAGTGTTCTTTCCATAATGTCCTTTCATTTGGTCGAATTTATTGGACAAAGCTCGAACCTATTTTGAATCAAATTCCTGATTGTTCCGCCTCGCTCCGCTCGGCGATTGTTTGTCGGCAAATCTCGCCCCCCAACGAGATTTGCCGACAAAATGAAATACGGCTTTCAAAAATGCTTTTTGCGAATTTTGTATTTTGATAGTACCAAAAATTTAACAGATATGGAAGTAAAAAAGTTAGAAAATCAGTTCCCAATAATTACCGTGCCGGCGACGGGTTTGTCGGGAGGACGGTTGGTATGATAACCGATGGAATAGTCAGAAAGTGTTGGGTTCGAGTTGCCATCAGTGGAGGTTAATTTTGTTTCAACTTGGAGATATTTATAGAGGGTCGGACTGTCGGTTGGGCCGGTTCGGCTGGTTACCAATGAGGTGATATCGAGTGGTGATCCGCTTGAGGGTGTTTGATAATCCGTCCAGCTTGTCCAATCGGTGCTATTGGTTGAAGATCGGAAGCGATATTGAACATTAGTATTGGCCGGTTTTGTATATGTCGGTGTGAATGTCTGCCATTCGTAAAAGTCAGTTCCGCCGTTTAGTTGGGTTGAGCCGGAAGTGTGGGTAGCTGTGGCACCTACAGTTGTAAACTGGACATCGTGAATAAATGCAGGAGAGCAATTTGATCCATCACAATATTCCGTAAAATCACAGTATATTTTTAAGTATCTTAATTGGAGCGGCGTAGATGAAGAACAAGTTGGTGCCCCGATACCACATTCGGCTGTGCTATTTTGATCAGGTACATAATTAGTCCAGCTCGAACCATTTGTCGAAGTCTGCATGTTACAAAGTGGCCCGACCCCCCATCGCGTTATTTTCGGCATTACATTCATTATGTCGCCCAAGTCAATCATCCACTGAGTATGGCCCGGTCCGCGAGCAGATGTCCAGAAAGTTCCACATTGATCACTATCAACCGCATTTGATTTGTTTGTATCGGGATCGGCAGTTACTGTCTTGCCGGAAAGATCAAGCTTACCACCAGCGAGACTTAAGATTTTAACACTTCCGGAGCTAGAACTGCTGTCGATATTGTCTTTTGACCCAGCATCCCAATCTGATTGGGATGTTAGAACTGCCTGGCTTGATGAAGCTTCAACTTTTTTAGAGCTTAAATTCTTATTTTTGTCGTGGTTCGATCTAACCAAACAAGTACCAATAGCTAGACCTAGTGCAACTAGCAAAATTAGACCATAAACTAGCTTTTTTGAAATCATTTTTACCTAATAAGGAAATTTCCACATTTACACTTTCATTATAAAGAAAGCCCCTGCCTTTCGCAACTTCGCGATTAGCAGGGGCCTGTTTACGGCGAATGTCGTTGACATCGCTTGTCATGGTTACAACTTTCTGACTCTGACCAGGACCAGATCCAACTCCTGACGCGGTTTGCCAGGTAGGCCCTTGACGATGAAGAGGGTCGCGCCACCTTTGAAGCCGGTATAGTCCCACTCGGGGTGGAACTCGCAACCCAGAAGATCGTAAGACTTCCCATCTACCACCACTTTCACCAAGGTCGGACTGTATAGCTCTGGGGAGATGGTGAACAGCTTGCCTTCTGTCGCCCACGCGTCTTGTCCAACCAGCCACCAGACCTTTCCCCTCCACACCTCAGCAGAGCCAGGGTTTCTCCTGTATTTGATGACGCTCGTCCCGTCCCTAACCTCTTCGACCTTCAAGGTCGCAGTATCGAGGCGGAGGTATGACTCGTCACGGTAGAACCCGACATCGTCTCCAACCCACGTTGGTTTGAGTCCTTGGGCGTGTGTGAGCATGGTCTTGCCGCGCCAAAGCGTGAATGATTCATGCTCTTTTGCGACAAACATGCCGTTGGGACCATCCACCAGTGCTTCTCGGTTGAACGAGAAACACTTCCAGTTCTCGAACCGTCCTTCGGCCGTTCTCGTCTGCCACGCCCGCTTCGGGCTCCAGCACCAGGTGATGACTCCAGCAATGTGATCGGGCGGTACAACCTTGCCCCAGTCGCGGGAGTCTTGGCTGTGCTCGGAGTTGTCGCCCTCGACGAAGTAGCCGTCGTTGCGGATCTCGGCCACTCGTTTGATCGAGGGGAGCAAGAACTTGCGCCACGTTGGTTGATCGGGCTGGGCGAAACGGATGATCTGCCCAACACGAGTTGGTTGCTCTCCCCAGCTTGTCTTGTAGACCAAGCCAAGGTTGCCCATCGACGGGCCCTTGTTGACGGAGAATCCCAGCGCGTAGAGAACTGGGATCGAGATGAGGATTGCGAGAAGCACTCTATCCACCCACTTTGGGGTGATGTGCTTCTTAACCTTGGCTGTGGTAGTGCCCGTCGTGCCGACAACGGGTGTCCTGCGTGCGACAGCGTCTCCACCGAAGATCGACATCTCGGACACCTCCCTGTAGTGTGCGTTCGCTAGGCCGAAACCGACCTAAATCGAATCTCCGCAGTATATCAGGTTACACCGGGTTCGTCAAGGTGCGACTGTCTAATTTGCATTATAGCATTTTCTTGAGCATGTGATTTTTCAAAATTCGCAAAAAGCATTTTTGAAAGCCGTATTTCATTTTGTCGGCAAATCTCGTTGGGGGGCGAGATTTGCCGACAAACAATCGCCGAGCGGAGCGAGGCGGAACAATCAGGAATTTGATTCAAAATAGGTTCGAGCTTTGTCCAATAAATTCGACCAATCTGAACATTTTTGAATTTTTTGACAGTTGGAGCGCGAGCCGAGCCAGTGCGGGGGCTGGCTCGGCTCGCAAAGTCCTCTGTATTTTGGGACGAACCGATACGGATTTTTGAAATCAAAATTGATTTGCTTCCGAACAAAATATAAAATTTCTGTTTGTGTTTTGTTCGGAGTATAATAGAACCAAAAAGAATTTACTTCACATAAAAAGGAGGGGTTATGCCAATAAAGTTCTATCTATACGCTCGTAAATCTACTGAAGATGAGGAGAGGCAAGTGATGTCAATCGAAGCGCAGATTTACGAGCTGGAACAATTTGCCAAAAGAGAAAACCTGCAAATTGTTGAAAGATTTATTGAATCGAAAAGCGCAAAAAATCCAGGGCGAGAAATCTTTAATCAAATGATGGCGAAAATTTATGAGTCGAGTGACCCTGTTGGTATCCTTAGTTGGCATCCGGATAGGTTGGCTCGTAATTCTGTTGATGGTGGACAAATAATTTATTGCATTGATACCAAAAAGATCGCTTCTTTGCGCTTTCCCTGTTTTTGGTTTGAGCCAACTCCACAAGGATTATTCATGCTTCAGGTCGCATTTGGCCAAAGTAAATACTATTCCGATAATTTGAGCGAAAATGTTAGACGCGGGATAAGAAACAAACTCAGGCGGGGCGAGTGGTGCTCGCACGCGCCAGTTGGTTACATCAACAATCTCAAAACAAGAAATATCGAACCGGATTTAGTTAAAGCAAAAATTATCAAGAAAGCGTTTGAGGAATTTGCAACCGGCGATTATACTTTACAATCTCTCTCTTCCCGCCTGAGTTTATTCGGTTTGGAAAGCCGAAGCGGAAAACTGCTCTGCAAAGCGAGTATTGTTCGCTTACTTACAAATAAAGCGTATTTGGGAATTATCGAACATAACGACGAGAGTTTCGAGGGTAGTTTTCCGGCAATCATCGACAAGGCAACTTTTGATAAAGTGCAAGAAGTTTTGAAGTTGCGAGCAAGACCTAGAAAAAGTAAGTTCGCACACAACTTCCCATTTACGGGACTATTTCGTTGCGGCGAGTGTAAAGCAATGATTACCGCCCAATATGCTCACGGTCATGGTGGAATATATCGCTATTATCGCTGTACCAAACGCCTTGGGCCTTGCTCGCAAGGATACTTGCAAGAAAAGAAATTGGCGAAGCAACTTCTTGAGAGGATCTCAAAAATCTCTATTTGTGAAAGTTGGAAAGAGAAAATGCTCGCTAAAGTATCTGGTTGGGAAAAACAAGCCAAAGGATCGCAAAATAGTTTCGCGCAAAATCTCAACGAGAAAATAAAACAAGTCGACAATAAACTAGACAAACTGATCAACGAATTTCTAGACGGAACGATAGAAAAAGAGTT
Organism: uncultured Candidatus Saccharibacteria bacterium; assembly: GCA_964487045.1. Classification (GTDB taxonomy): domain Bacteria; phylum Patescibacteriota; class UBA1384; order UBA1384; family DTJR01; genus JBDRAU01. Next base: position 304,315 of record CAZAOT010000001.1, read on the forward strand.
CTACCTCAAAAAGAAAGACGAACTAATCAAAATAAAAAAAGATCTAATTGAGCAAAAGAAAAAATATTTTGGGCGAAACGGTAAGGCGACCTTTGGCTGGATCGAACCCTTGAAAAGTTGGGTGGTTTCGCTAACTGAACCAAGAAAATTACAAAGCTCGTCCGATTTTTTGGAAATAAAGTCGTATGTCCAAAAAATCGGAACGAACCATCGACTTTATAACAAACAAATAAATTTTGATTTCAAAAATCCGTATCGGTTCGTCCCAAAATACAGAGGACTTTGCGAGCCGAGCCAGCCCCCGCACTGGCTCGGCTCGCGCTCCAACTGTCAAAAAATTCAAAAATGTTCAGATTGGTCGGAGTGCGCGGACTCGAACCGCGGACCTCGGCGTCCCGAACGCCGCGCGCTACCAACTGCGCTACACCCCGCTTAATAAAAATAAGCGCATACTTCAGTTATTTACATAAAAAATATACCAGCAATCTGGTAAAAAGAGAAGTATTTTGATAGACTACTCTCAGTTTAGCCCCCGTAGTTCAATGGATAGAACAAGAGACTCCTAAGCTCTAGATGTAAGTTCGATTCTTACCGGGGGTACCAGAAATCCGAACCTGTTATTGTTGACTTCACCTAGGAATGTTAGAACCTAATAGTTTTTAAAAAGAGCCGGTCGTACGAGACCAGCCCTTTTTGTTTTAGCTACAGAACACGCCACGCATTGGCGTATCACATTTTGGACATTTGGTCTGTGAACAGGGAACTCCTCTTGTGTGAGCAACCTTTTCGCCACAACTTGGGCAAGTACACTCGGCACTTCCGCCAGCTCTTGGTCCTTGAGGATTTTGGCCTCTGCCCATTCCTCTTCCGGCACCTCTACCCTGGCCTTTGCCCGTCATTGGTCCTTGACCTTGTGGTCCAGTTCCATCTAAATTTGGCATTATAATATCACCCCCCTTCAATTGAATACTTTTTCCATAAATTAATGCTTGAGCTACTTTTTTATGAGCACTATGAATAATTTTCAAATATGTGATTCTCGCTACTTCCATCTTTTTAGAAGCAGTTTCTTGGTCAAGGCCTTCAATATCGGTGAGCCGTAGAGCTTCAACTTCGTCTAAAGTAAGTATTTCTTCTTGTAATTCACGCAAAGGAATACCTGCTGGCTTAAAGTAGGTAATCTCTGGAACAAAATTTATACATCTTTTAATTTTAGGCCTTCCTCGCATATTTTCCTTTCATTACAGATTGAATATATAACATATGTCGTAAATTGTCAATAGTAAATATGAATGATAAAAATTAAAATCCAGTTTCTTTTAAGCTAATTCTTGATAGAATTTAGATATGAAGACATTAATAAAACTAGACCGCTTAAGTGCATGGATTCTATTTGCCTCCATGCTTTTGTATTTTATTTCCGGCTATGGCATGACCAAAGGAATTATTAGCCGAGAATTCGCAACAAAAGTTCATATCGATTATTTGACCTACATAATATTAATCGTGTTTATATTCCATAGTGCTTTCGCGATCAGGCTGGCTTTAATGCGTTGGGGCGTTTGGAAGTGGGGAAAATATTTATGGATAGTTTTTTATCTAATTTTTATCTCAGCATTTGTCTATGTAGATAGGGCGTATCAGCCAAAATTATTTTCTACTAACTCGACTGCAATAAGCTCCAGTCAGTCTGCGCAAGCAACTAAAACTTCTTCAATAAAGACTTTCACATTAGCAGAGCTTGCAGAATATAATGGTCAAAATGGTCAACCAGCTTATGTTGCGGTTGATGGAAATGTCTATGACCTTACCAGTGTATTTCAAACCGGTAAGCATTTTTCTCATTTTGCGGGTACGGAACTATCCAATGCTTTTTATTCTTATCACGCAAAAAGCGCTCTATCTAAATATCCAATCGTCGGAAAACTTTCTAATTAAATAGTTCTTTATTGCCAGCCAAGTCGATCTGGAGTATATTTTTTGTAATCGGCTGGTAAGTATGGGTGAATCAAAACTGGTAAAATATAGAAGAGGCAAGAGGTCTAAAAGTAAAACTAAATCGGGGGTTTTATGAAAAAGGGTTGGATAGCACTCATTTCGATTATTGTTTTAATTGTTTTGATGCTTGGTTATTTCGGCTTGTTTCCAGGAGTATCATCTTTGCTTGGTGCAAATAAACCTAAGGATCTGGGAGTTAAATTTACCCAGCAGGATTTGAAGAAAGGCAGAGAGTTAGCCCCAATTGAGCTAAAAGATCAGACAGGCGGCAAATCACTTGCTTTTGAAGGTTCGAAATCGATTTCTGGTGACTACACAAGTGAAGTAATTACAGCAATGATCAATTCTGCTAAATACAAGTATTATCCGCTTACAAACACTCAAGTTAAGATAAATTCTGACGGAACTGTCGAGACTTCAGGGAATATTAGCATAAATAAGGTCGGGCAGTGGTCGCTCGATCTAGGTGCGGACGAAGGGCTTGTTGCAACTGCTAAGTCATATATCGGGTTTGTATCCCCAAATCCAAGTTTTTATCTCAAAGGAAAAATGTCAGTTAGCAATAATCAAATTAATTTAAATGTTTCTCAGGCGAAGGTGGGTCGCTTTACCGCACCAACATCGATTATTGACGAGTATCAGGGTCAACTGGCTGATTTTGTAACGGATCGCATGGCTAATGTCCCGGGTATGCAAGTAAAGTCAGCAGTTTTTGAAGCAGGCAAAATGAAATTAGATGCGACCTATCCTGCGATTGAAAAAAGTCTTAAATAGGTGATTTAAGGAGGAGCATGGACTTTATCGAATCAAATCGTGCGTGGATCGAACCGCCGAAGCGAAGCTATCTGTGGGTTTATATTGTTCTTATTACTCTGGCTACAATTGTCGTAGGATATTTTGCATACTCTAAATATCTTAACCCTTCATCTTCTCAGACAGATGATCAATCAATTCCTGTAGCTGAGCTGCCTACTGATACAAATATACAAGATACGGCTTCGGCTAATAACTACTTTGGTTTGAATTTGCTTAAAGAGATTGGTTTGCAGAAAGATAATGTATTTATCTCTCCTACGAGCTTATCGACCGCGCTACTTATGGCAGCAAATGGAGCGGAGGGTCAATCTCAAGATGAGATGCTTTCAGTGCTTGGCCTTACTCAAACTGGTCTAGCCAAAGCGAATCAAGACGCTGCCACTAAGATGAAAAAATTTAATAATTCATCCGACAAATTCAAAATAAGCTTAGCAAATTCAATGTGGACGACCGGCTCTGGTAGCTTCTTGCCGAGCTATCAGTCTTTGATTGAAAATACTTTTCTCGCAAAAGCATCGAAAGCAAATTCGGCGCAGGACATAAACGCTTGGGTTGAGTCAAAAACAAATGGAAAGATAAAAAATATTATCGATGGTCTAAGTAGTAATTTTTATCTTGTTAATGCTATCTATTTTAAGGCAGCCTGGGTTTCGTCATTTGATAAGGCTCTAACGACAAAGGAAAACTTTCAGGCAAATTCAGCACTCGAGCAGGTCGATATGATGAAACAAACCGATACATTCCTGTATTCGGGAAATAAAGAATTACAAATTATAAAACTTCCTTATGAAAATATTGTCGGAGAGGAAAGTTATTCCATGATTGTGTTTCTCCCATCAAAGTCATCCTCGGCCACATCTATTCTTAGCAAGCTAGATAACCAAAAGTATTTAGGATATGTCAAAAGTCTTCAGGAAAATGAAGTTGAGCTAAAACTTCCTAAGTTTGAGATCAATTATAAAGATGATCAGATAAGCTTTCTGCAAAAACTTGGGATGACTGCGCCATTTGCTGGTGCTGGGCTAACTAAAATAACTAATGGTCCGCAGATTATCAATCAAGTAATTCACCAGTCTTACATAAAAAACGATGAAGTTGGGACTGAAGCGGCAGCTGCTACGTCTGTAGGAACGCTTGGCGCAAGTCTTATGACTGAAAAGCCAAAGCCCGTTGAGATGTTTATTGATCGACCATTTGTATTTACTATTCAAAATGATTCTACAAATGAGATGCTTTTTGTCGGTGTAATCCAAAATCCGAACTCAATATAATCCTCTTTCCTTGACTTTTGATGCGATTAGTGATAGTATTTAAATCTCGAAAATAGTTCTATAGATTTCCGAATTTAACTTCGACGTTCTACAGAGCCATCTCGAAGTTAAATAAAGGCGCTTTTAAGCGTTCGGAAAGAAAACATGTATCAAGGATCAAGAAGATTTAGCAATAGTGGTTTTAGTCGTTCAAATCAATCGTTTAGGCCAAGATATGGTAGAGGAAGTGCTCCTAAAAAAAACCGTGGAGAGACTATTGATATTAACAGATTTGTGAACAAAGCTAATCCGATTGTAAGCGAAGAGGCAAAGTCTGAGCATAGTTTTAGTGATTTTGGTTTTTGCCAAAAACTAAATTTGAATTTGAATGCTCGCAATTACACTCAGCCAACTCCTATTCAAGACAAATCAATTAAACATATTATGAATGGTAAGGATTTGATTGGACTAGCAAATACTGGTACTGGTAAAACAGCTGCATTTTTGCTTCCACTTATTCACAAGTGTTCTATAAATAGAAACCAAAAAGTGTTAATAATCGCTCCAACTCGCGAACTAGCTCAGCAGATTGATGATGAATTTAGAAAATTCGCTCAGGGTATGAATTTATATTCTGCAATTTGCGTTGGAGGCATGCCAATATATAAACAGATTTATGCAATCAAGCGAAATCCAAATTTCATTATTGGAACACCGGGTCGTCTAAAGGATTTGAAGGATCGTGGTGAAATTGATTTTGCTCGATTCCAAAATATAGTACTAGATGAAATTGATCGAATGCTTGATATGGGTTTTGTTGTAGAGATTAAACGAATTTTAAGTGAACTTCCGACTGACCGTCAATCATTGTTTTTCTCAGCGACAATGCCTTCGAAAATTAGAGAACTTGTTCAGCAATTCTTGAATCAGCCAGTTACGATCCAGGTATCATCCGGTTGTCCTTCGGCAAATGTAGATCAAGATGTTGTGAAGACTCAGGAGCATGAAAAGTTGGGCAAACTAAAAGATCTTTTGATCGCCGGTGAGCTAAAGAAAGTTTTAATTTTCTCAGAGACAAAGCGCCAAGTTGAAAAGCTAACTGAGGAATTAGTCAGAGATGGTTTCAAGGCAGACTCAATTCACGGTGATAAAAGACAAACTCAGCGCCAAAGAGCTCTACAAAAATTCAAAGAAAGCGAGCTGCAAATTTTGGTAGCTACCGATGTGGCTGCTAGAGGTCTTGATATTAATAATGTCACTCACGTTATTAACTATACTGTTCCCCAGACATACGATGATTATATTCACAGAATCGGTAGAACTGGCCGAGGAGATAAGAAAGGTTTCGCTCTCACATTTGTTCCAGGTTATTAAAGCTGTTGTATAAATATATAAAAGGAGTAGGGTAAGGGTATGGAAATATCGCCCTTAAAACAGCAGTTTCACCATAGTTGCCTAGTGACTTGTCTCTTGATGATCTCACGAATGACTGACCAATCAATCGAAGAACGAATTTTTAGTGAAGGTGAAAAGCGACGCTTTGGATTTTATTTAAATAGCATTCTGGAGTCATTTGCTGATAATACAATGTTATCAGTCGATGTGTACGTCGATAATAAATTCTTCGCCGATAAGCTTGTTGGTGAGCAAAATAGAAAAAATAAGCGTATCAAGTTTAAAAACGAAAAGATTTCAATTGAACTAATAAAAAAATTGACCGATATTGATGCGGTCATAGCTCACGTCGATAATAATTTTTTTGGCGATTATTCGCATTCACCACATTTTATTGTAGTGGAAAAAGCTATTCCGACTGGTAAGTTTCAAATAATTGATCCTCTTTCAGGAAAATCAAAAATTGTTGCTGAAAGTATTTTGGAGTCAGCGATCGTAAGTTTAAAAAATCACATCAAAATGTGTCCTATTGTTATTCAGAAAACTCAGAATTTGAAGTAGGACAAGAGGGCTATGACCGGAAAAACGCATCAATCGATCGGGCTTCTGGCTGTTTCAGCATTCTACTTATCGCAGGCTAATCTAAGCTATGCTCCAGCAACTTTTGCCGTTGTTTTAGCGAGTTCTTATTTTGGCTCACTCTTGCCGGATATCGATCAGCCCGCGGGAAAGCTTTGGAGTGATATTCCTTTTGGTAAGACGCTCGGCAAACTATCTGATCCATTTCTAGAGCATCGCAACATAACTCATTCGATATTGGGTTTTATTCTTGTGGGGATTGCGATATATTATCTCACCAGATCATTCCCGCCTTATTGGGGAATAAACTCTTTTGTATGCTTTGTCACATTCATGATTGCATACGGCATGCATTTATTCTCAGATATGTTTACTAGCGAGGGCATTCCACTGCTCTATCCACTTCATTATTCTTTTGGCATTCCGCCAAAACCTTTCGAAGGGGTTAGAATTTTAACTGGCAAATGGTTTGAAAATTTAATAATTTTCCCTGTAATAAATTTAGCAACAATAATATTTATCTATTTAAATTGGGACAAAATAATTAAAATATTATTTAAATAGTAAAAATTATTTAATTTATGAGGTAATATTTTATTATGAAACAAATTATTGTCATACATGGTGGGGATTCGTTTAGCAGATATGAAGACTACATAAATTATTTGAAAAACAGGGAAGTAACTAAGGAAAATTTTCAGCCAAAAAAAGGCTGGAAATCCACGATTGCAAGCGAGCTCACCGAATTCGATTTTTTAATTCCAAAAATGCCAAATGCTACAAACGCGGTTTTTGAGGAATGGAAGATTTGGTTTGAGCGAATGATTCCATTTATGACGGACGAAGTTATCTTGGTTGGTCATTCTCTAGGTGGAATGTTCTTGTCCAAGTATTTAGCCAATTATGAATTTACTAAAAAGATTCTCCAACTACATCTAGTTGCGCCACCGCACAATCAAACAGAAGATATTGCTGACTTTTTTCTACCAGAGGACTTAAGCAAAGTAATGCAGCAATCACCAAATACTTTTTTGTATTTTAGTAGTGATGATCCATTAGTTCCATTTTTAGAAATGGAGAAATATAAAGCCCAACTACCAAAAGCAAAGTTTATAATATTCAAGGACAGAGGCCATTTCAAGCAGGACGAATTTCCGGAACTTGTTGAAAACATTAAAGGAATTCTATGAGAAAGATTATCCTCCCTGTCTTTCATGCCATTTTGCTTATAGGTTCACTCTTATCTCCACTTTGGGCTGATTGGAAGATTGTTTTGATAGGGTATATTATATATATTTTGCAAAAATTAATTTTTAAGGGTTGTTTACTTTCCTTCGCTGAATTCGGAGTGGTTGGCAAGAGACCAAAAGCACATTTTACCCCATATTATTTGAAGAAATTTTTCAACCTAAATGCAGACAATTATCTAGTGATGAGATATTTAGATTATCTGATTGCTCCACTCGTCCCAATAATTTCGGTGATTATTCAACTTATTTTTCACTATAGGCCGCTTATTGTCATTTAAAATTGTACTAGCTACATACAAATACCTATAAACGTGCTATAGTAAAACTACATTTTAGATATAAAACAACTAGCGTAGTCGAACTATTTTTTTATAAAGCCTAAGTGTAAGAGAAGTAAAATAAACAAAAAATATGCAAACTGGAACAATCAAAAGACTCACAGATCGAGGATTCGGATTCATCGCTATTGAGGGTAAGGAAAAAGATTTGTTTTTCCACTCAAATGAGCTTAAGGACGTCACTTTCGAGGAATTGAAAGAGGGCGACAAAGTCCAATTCGAGATCACAGCCAGCGAAAAAGGCGACAATGCAACAAATGTCTCCCGAGTAGCTGCTGAATAAATTTATATTTATTCTATCAAAAACACCCCGGTTTTCGGGGTGTTTTTGGTTTGCGTTGCAAACTAATTGAAAAACATTTACGCTAAAAGTACATGGATATAAGGCTTATTTTTGGTTTGCTATCTTCACTTTTTGTTTTTCTTGGAACAATTCCTTATTTAGTAGATATTAAAAACAAAAATGTTCGGCCGCATATTCTAAGTTGGCTGGGTTGGGGTTTTATTACGGGCCTTGGCGCAAGTGCTATGATGGCCGAAGGTTCTACTTGGGCAACAGCAATTCTTTGGGCGAATTCATTTTTCTGTGTTGTGATTGCAGTCTACGGAGCGATTAAAAAAGTAGGTGTCTGGTCAACGACGACATATGACTATATATTTTTCGCTCTTGGTCTAGTCGGATTGGTCTTGTGGCAAACTCTGAATTTGCCTATTCTCGCTCTCGTTTGTGCGATTCTCGCGGATTTATTTTTCGGAATCCCAACAATTATAAAGACGCTTAAAGATTCTAAATCAGAAACAAGGTTGGTGTGGCTATTCGCATGTATGTCGGGTATTTTTGGTCTATTTGCAATCAGTCGTTTTGTTTTTTTTGACGCAGCCTACCCAATATATTTACTTATTTATGACACTACCATGATGATTCTCGTCTTGCGCCGAAGAAAAAATAATTGAATTCTATAGTTAGAATGATCTATACTTAATTCAAATAAGGAGAAAATATGGAAAAAATTGAAGTATCAGACAGTAAGGCGCGAAATTTGCGAAATTGGAATTTAGCAATGGGATTTCTGCATCTTGGTCAGGCTATTGCGATGATGATTCTTGCGACGAGTTTCAAGTTGCCAGTAATTGGCAGCTACCTGAAATTTGATATTAGCACTATGGCTTTGAGTCCCCAGCCTAAAATTTTATTTGATCTCCCGATCGCACCATTAGTCGCTGGCTTTATGTTCTTATCCTCACTGGCTCACTTTTCTGTTTCGACTTTTGGGTATAAGTGGTATATGGCTAAAATTTCAAATCACATTAATCCTGCAAGATGGATAGAGTACTCATTTAGCTCTACGTTGATGTTGATAGTGATTGCGATGTTGGTGGGTGTTTATGAACTTTCGACTTTGATTATGTTAGTCGCTGCAAATGTATCAATGATTTTATTTGGATGGATGATGGAGCTACATAATCAACGAACTGACAAAACAGATTGGACGTCATTTATATTTGGCTGTATCTCTGGAATTATTCCTTGGATAGCAATTGCTATTTATCTTTTCTCCGCCGGAGAAGGGGATATGAAAGCACCTAATTTCGTTTATTGGATCTATTTCTCAATATTCCTATTCTTCAATTGTTTTGCTGTCAATCAAGCTCTTCAGTACTCGAAGAAGGGCAAGTGGGCCGATTATCTATATGGAGAAAAGGCTTATATTATATTATCCCTTGTCGCTAAGTCTCTACTAGCCTGGCAAGTCTTCGCTTCTACGCTTAGACCAGTCTAGAGAACGCTTCGTTAAACATTTTGACTTTTTTCCAAAGCAAGCTATTATTTAATTAGTGAAATATTACCCAGCCATTACATCAAAGATGTGCGTAAAAGCTCCAAGCATGTTGGCGGGTTTGAGTTAGATAAATAAAATTCGAAAGAATTAGCCCGCCACGAGCGGGCTTTTTTGGTTGCCTTTAGCTCAGTCTTAAGACAGCTTAGGACTGAAACTGCAGACAAGTGGAGGAGAAAATGATGAGCTTTGAGGTTCTGGCCGTATCGAGTTACGCAGGCATTTCGACCGTTCTCGTACAGCTCGGCAAAGAAGCGCTCAAGTTCCAGTGTTTCAAGGTGCACCTGATCGCGGCTTTGGATGCCCTGGAATCCGTCGCAATCGGTGAGCTCGATCGCGATTCTATCGCTGATCTCCCTATTCACCTGCTGAGCTAGTAGCGGGTGGATACATGATTCCATGGCCCCGGCGGCGTACTCCGCCGAGGCCATTTCCTTTTAGACCTCGATATGAAGAAAAGTTCGAACTAAATATCCTATTAAAAATGATACACCCGCAATTCCAAAACTAACTAAAATGTTTTCCCCGAATCTCTTTGAGAAGGATGTTTCTTGAATGACCGAAGCGTAAAAAGAAAAAGCTAAAATTATTATGGCTGCAACGCCGAGGGTAATAAACAGTGAGAGGATATAATTAGACGAGATAAAGTACGGACTTATTAGGAACACAACTGTTATCATATAGGTAATTCCAGTATAGATTGCTGCCCTAATTGGATTTTTTGTTGACTCTTTATCGGCTTTTGTTGATAAATACTCGCTCGAAGCCATTGATAGCGCGGCAGCGATACCTGTAATTAGGCCCGCTGAACCAATTAGACGATTGTTCTGCATCGCTAGGGTAAATCCTGCTAGCGCGCCAGTTAATTCAACCAGTGCGTCACTCAGACCCAAAACGATCGATCCGATATATTTAATTGATTCCTCATTGATTAGCGATCTTGCGTCCTCCTCATTTTCTTCCTCGTCTTCTACAAGTGCGCTAAAGTCGTTTTCTGTCTTAGCAAATTCTTTATAAATTTGTACCGCTTTTGCCTCACGCCGCTCCAAGAGTTTTAAGGCAAATGTAAGTCCACTAATTTTTGAAATCAATACAAAAAATAATATTACAAGATGGTTTTCTTCAACATCCTCATTAGTATGTTTTTTAAGAAATTTATAATGTTTATCTGAGTAGTCAGCTAGTTTATCTAATACTTCCTTGGTTTTCTGGTCATGGCTATATTGGGAAAGGTTTTTAAGGATATAATATTCAGTTTTTTCAAATCCTTGTGCTCCAATAAGTTTGATTTTGAATTTACCGTTCATAGTATTATTCTAGCAGATTAAAAAAGCGCTCTCTAGAAAGAAAGCGCTTTTTTATCAAATGTAATTTACTCGTCTTCTGTCTTTTTCTTCTTGCCCAAGATTTTGCACATCTTGCAACCACAGTCGACGCAAACACCTTTTACCATAGTTCCACCATTTTTCATGGTGACTTCTTCGGTGTCCTTCATCTCTTTATTTTCCTTACACCTCATACATCGGCCAGTCATTACTTCATCTGCCATGTGACTCCTTAGTTAATTTCACCTCTTGAGTATACACATTCCATTTAAAAAGCAAAGAGTTTGGGTAGCGTTATATGATCTGAATTAAATTTGATAAAATATATTTGGAAAATAAATAAGGAGAGATATGTCTATAGTCGAAGAGTCTGAGTTCAAGGGAAACAAGATGATTGTTTTGAAAAATTCCGAAGATGATCAGTACCCATTTCAATTTGGAGTTAAAAAAGCCAAGCTAGTGCTTGAGAATATTGATGCTATCAAAGAGTTTGTTGAGAAGTACGACAAACAATAGTTTTATATTTTTCTCGAGCTATAGAGCAAGGTTTGTGCTAAAATATAGCTGATGAAATTTGTTGAACAGGCAAAGCGGTTTGTTGTTAAACAACCTAACACGTTGCTTGCAATTGTTGGGTTTGTTCTTGGAGCTCTGATTGCGACGGAGTATTCTTCTCAAATTCCTCGAATTATTAACCCAGCTATTTCTAGCTATGCCCTAGATGATATGGAGAATAAGCTTGATAATGAGCAGAGCTCAATCAAAGAGAGCTTGGAGTCAGTAGATAACGAGATTACCAACTTGCAGGATAGCTTGAAGACAAGACAAGTAGGACTTACTAGCCTGGTGAGTGAAGTTGAAGACTTGAAGAGTCAGGTGGGACTAACTGAGGCTAACGGTGAAGGCGTTGAGGTGGTAATTGATGATTCAAATACCGAAAACATCGAGGCTAACGCAATTGCTCATGCTTCTGATTTAAGGGATCTGATTGATCTTCTGTGGTCGCGTGGGGCTAGGGCAATTAGCATCGAGGCTGAAGGCAATATAGAAGAAAGAATAGTTTTTTCAAGCTCGATTGACTGCGTTGTTAATACGGTTCTTATAAACTCCACTAAAGCCTCTCCGCCCTTCAAGGTTAAAGCTATAGGAAATCGTGACGCTCTTCTTGCCGCGGTCAATGACCGCGTAGCGCTTAAATCAATTTACGAGAGAGTTGATAAATCTGGTTTAAAGTTTTTTACTACCCAAAACGCAAACATAACTATTGGTAAATATTCAGGTAACATTTTGTTAAATCATGCTCAAGTTCAATAAATATTCAAAACAGATTATTTCAAAAGCGCTTATACTTGCTTTATTTATGCTTTTTGGAATGCTTGCCGCAAATCAATATACGCTTTATAAGAGACTTGGATTTATGAAGAGTATCTCTGACCCAAATGGACAAGCCCTTCGAATTTCTCAAGTATATGCTGCAACTGAAAAATTAAAAACCCAACTTAATGAAGATAGTGCCAAAAGAGACGAGCTAAAAAGTTCAGCGACAAATTCTGGGGATTTAGAATCAATCTTGAAGTCGGATCAGGCAAAATATAAAATACTCAGCGGTAAATCACAGGTTAGCGGCGAGGGAGTAAGAATTAATATTTCCCACTTACTTGTTCAAACCCAGCTTATTGATTTTATAAACTCACTGAAAAATATCGGAGCGGAGTCAATGAGTATTAATGGGACAAGAATTATCGGTACATCGGTGATAAGTCAATTTGCCAACCAGTCAAATTATGAAATCGATGTTATCGGCAATAAGGATACTCTATACGATTCAATAACTAGACCGGGGGGTGCGTTTGATTTGATTGTGAATGGTCAAGCTCAAAAAATGGATAATTTAATATTGCCTGCAGTTAAATAACGGGGTATATTAAGCCAAAAGGAGAATGATGGAAGAGCCAAAAAAAGTAATATATGAAATCTCGATAGTTTCGGTTTTAAAGATTGTTTTATTGTTTATCGGCCTATGGTTGCTGTATTTAATACGCGATGTATTAATCATTCTACTGGTTGTGGCAGTAATAGCTGTTGCCCTAGAGCCGTTCGTTCTTAAGCTTGAAAAAGATAAAATTCCACGAGCGCTAAGCGTTATTGTTTTGTATTTAGCCCTGCTTATTATAATTGGCCTGGCGATTTATTTTATCATTCCACCAGTAGCTAGCCAGGTTAAGGAGCTTGCACTTAATCTTCCTTATTATTCTACGAGAGCTAGCGAATTTAATCTTGGAAACGTTGCACCGATCTCCAGAGTTCTTGATTCTATTTCAAGTAGTCTTTCTGGTCTAGCCGGGGGGGTGCTGAGCACAGTCGTATCAATCTTCGGAGGAATCGTTTATGCGATTACGATATTTGCTCTAACCTTTTATGCTTTAGTTGACTCTGAAGGCATTCGCCGATGGATCGCTTCGCTTATTCCTTTTAAGGAAAAAGATCGGATGCAGCAGACTATTGGTAAGATTAGTACAAAGCTCGGAGACTGGCTCAGGGGTCAGTTAATTCTCATGCTTACGATCGGTGTAGTTGATGGCACAATTCTTACGATATTAGGCGTTCCATATGCTTTAACCCTAGGGTTGTTAGCTGGGCTTCTTGAGATTATACCTGTAATTGGTCCGATTGTTGCTGGTGTTACCGCTATTTTGATAGCTTTCATTTCAGGCGTAGCGCTCTGGAAGATTTTAGCGATTTTAATTGCCTTTGTAATTGTTCAGCAACTAGAAAATAATATTCTTGTACCAAAGATTATGCAGAAAGCGATAGGCTTATCCCCAATATTTGTAATAATTGCCATATTAATTGGTAACAGATTGCTAGGCCTTGGTGGTGCAATGCTCGCGGTACCGGTTGCTGCTGGAATTCAGGTACTACTTGCGGAATATGTCCCTCAGCTTAATCCCGACAAGTCAAAATAGCGATTTATTATAGCTACCAAAAAATCTCCCTTTAGGGGAGGTTTTTTGATTTTGGTGGGCGATACTGGATTCAAACCAGTGACCTCATCGATGTCAACGATGCGCTCTAATCAACTGAGCTAATCGCCCAAACACGAAATTATTCTATCAAATCAGCAGAAGGAATTCAATCTTAGCGGTACTCATGATAAGATATGACCATGATTATTCACTCTACTTTGTCGCCATATATTATAAAAACAGACTTATTATCAGTCAGATGGTATGGCCTACTTATTGCTTGCGCGATACTGATAAGCTATTTTTTTGCATTAAAAAAAGCGCGAAGAAACAATATTGAAGAACAAAAATTTGACGGAATATTTCTAACAACGGTAATCATGGGAATTATCGGCGCAAGACTTGCTTTTGTGATTCAAGATGTCAGATATTATTCTTCACATCTTATTGAAATCTTTTATATATTTGATGGAGGACTTTCTATACATGGAGCTTTGATTTTAGGAGTTGTGGGGATGTACCTATCTTGTCGAAAATATAAAGTCAACTTTATCAAGCTCGCTAATATAATTTCACCATATGTTCTCTTGTCGGGTGCAATCGGAAGATGGGGAAATTTTTTCAATCAAGAAATTATCGGCAAGCCATCATCTTCATTTATAAAACTTTTTATCAGTCCAACCAATCGCCCAGATGATTTTGAAAGAATTGAATTTTTCCATCCGGTATTTTTATATGAATCAATACTACTTTTAAGTGCGTTTATAATATTCCAAATCTTCAGAAAGAAACTCGATCAATTCGCATTATCCTATACCCTAATCATTTATAGTTTGATTAGAATATCGGTGGAGTTTTTTAGAATCGATTATAAGCCAATTTTTATAGGCCTTGATTTAGCTCAAATAGTTAGTTCTGTTATAATAATTCTTACGATAGTGGTAGGATTGACTTTTAGGAAGAAATAGGATATAATCTTTGTTTGGGGCGATATGGATTCGACGGAATGTACTTTGAAGTAAGTGGCAAGCCGAGCAAGTATCGTTCAAGCTCGTTAATAGTCCGATACACAAATTTCAATTGCCAAAACAATTGTAGAAAACGTTAAGACCGCTTTTGCTGGTCTTAGCCTTTCACCTGCCGTCGCCTAAACCGCGATAGCTGTCTCACTTACCTTTTAGTCTGGAGGGTACTTGAGGCACAACCAATCAGACTTGCAATCGGTTGAGATCACCCTCGTAAACCGATCCAAGAAAACCAGGGTACTTACCTAAGCTTGTGTATCTACTTACCATGAGTCTTTTCGGACGGGAGTTCGATTCTCCCTCGCTCCACCAATCAAAAATAACCAACCTCGCGTTGGTTCTTTTTGATTAATGAGTCAGAAATCGAACTCCAGGAGTGCGCAAGACGATATTCCTTTGGAAAAGCCATTGTCGTCGAGTTTCTCCCTCGCTCCACCATTTTTCATTAATTAAATCTTGCAAACTGCTACCTTTTGGTGGCAGTTTGTGTTTTTATCTGCTTTTTAGCACTCTTGAAATCTTTCGATCTTCTTCACGTTTCTTTATCGATTCTCGTTTATCAAATTGTTTCTTTCCTTTTCCGACGGCGAGCTTTAACTTCGCTTTTCCTCGGGTGATGAATATTTCAAGGGGAATAAGCGTAAGGCCTTTTTCTTGCGACTTTCCGACTAACTTGTCTATCTCGCTTTTATGGAGTAGTAATTTTTTGGTTCGGTAAGGATCTACGGAATTTGTATAAAAATGCGCACCAACTAAGAAAACTGCGGGTTTATCGTTTTCGAAAAATACCTTGCAGTATGATCCTTTTAAATTTACTCGGCCAGAGCGGATCGCTTTAATTTCATCTGCTTTAAGAATAAGTCCGGCTTCAAAATCGTCCAGAATTTGATAATCGAATCTTGCTTCGCGGTTAAGAATTTTCTTATTCATTAGTCTAATTTTACCCTTACACCTGTTTTACTTCAACTAGAAACTAATCTTTTGATTTTTGCAGCATCTTTTGTTACATTGTGCTAGGAAACTAATAAGGTATTTTCGTCATGATAATAGGTTTGACAGGAACATTTGCAGCGGGAAAAGATACGGTCGCAGAACATTTGATGACCAAAGGTTTTGAACATCATTCTACTGGTGACCAAATTAGAGAAATTGCTAAGGAGCGAGGAATAGAACAAAGTCGAGATGTTTTGCGAGAATTAGGTAACGAACTCAGAGACCAGTATGGAAGCGAATATTTATGCCGCCGAATAATTGAAGAAAAGGCGAAAACAGACAAGGTAGTCATTTCTGGAATTAGACAACCAGGCGAAATTGAGTATTTAAAATCACTTGGTAATTTTCATTTAATTGCAGTTGATGCCCCGATTGAGATGAGGTTTAAAAGGATGAAAGAAAGAAATCGTGTAGGCGATCCAAAGACCTTGGAAGAACTAGTCGAAAAAGAAAGAAAAGAGATGGAAAGCGCGGGAGCTAATGCGCAAAGAATTCACGAATGTATGCAAATGGCTGATACACTTGTGATTAATGATAA
>CAZAOT010000002.1:0-283041 GCA_964487045.1 uncultured Candidatus Saccharibacteria bacterium
TTCTTTTTCTGGTTTCAGTACGCGAGACACAACAAACCTTCTGTCTTTCTCCCAGGGAAATGCTATGTGGAACCGCTGGCTGGATGACAGTATGTACAAAATGTAAGATTCTCGTAGATTATTTTGAAGATGTCGTTAGTTAGGATCCCCTTGTAGAAATGTTCTCGGGTTTACGGGGATTCCGAAGATGTTGGTTTGGAAATGCAGGTGCGGTCCGGTTGACCAGCCGGTGTTACCTCTGGTGCCTATGACTGTGCCTGCGGGGATTGTATCGCCGACATGGATGTTTGGATCAATAGTATCTAAGTGAGCATAGATTGATGTAATAAAATGTCCGTTGTCGATCTCGACATGACGACCAAAACCCCACGAGGTGTAATCGGTATAGATGACCTTTCCATCCATGAATGCGATGGCAGGATCGCCGATAGGTCCTGCAATATCAATGCCGGTATGATATGGCTGGTATGGTGATCTTTCTCCATATTCCAAGCTTACTCTGCCTTGTATTGGCCACGCTACGGATTGGTTGATATGATCTACCACTTCTCCGGTTAGCGGGTCTCTGATGTCGACCACGAGGTTCTGGGGATTATATTGAGCCAGAGCATTGGAAACGATGTTGATTCCGGCTTGAGTTAGGATAAGCACTGAAAAGACCGGGACCATAATAATCGCCAGGATAGTGAAAAAGAGATACTTGATCTCTTTCTTCATCGAAAAGGCAGCTGCAATTATTTTTATAGTTTGCGGGCTCATTTTCTTTTAGTTCTCTCGGACGGATCGGTTGTAATTAGCGGATGCTCGGCTTCACTCGCGGTTATCTTAACGGCTACATGGTGCTGATCGGCAATTATTAACGCCTCGCCTCGCTCGCAAGTAAGAAGGAATCGTTGTTCGTATTCGCTTAAACGGAATTCCTGTGCAACATTTCTGATAGTAGTCGTATCTTGTCTCATTAGAATTCGCAGAGCGCTTTGGGAAGCTATGGCTCTGCCGTGATTTGTTGAGAGAAAGTCATTGGCTTGCTGAGAAATAATGCTGACCCCGAGGTAATATTTTCTGGCTCTGCGGACCATGCCAGCAATAAATCTAGCTGATTCTTCATGCTCAAGCATTAACCATGCCTCATCTATAACAAAGATTCTTTTGCAAATATCGCCTTGGACTTGGTTTTGGACGAACTGAGCGATGATTAGATGCATTATCTGCCGGATAGATTCCGGCAAATCTTTGGTATCGAAAACTACCAGGCGGTTATCAAGTTCAATGTTGGTGTGCTCATCAAAAACCTCTGAAAGCGAGCCGGTGGTGTATTTCTGCAATCGTTTTACCAGTCTTGGTTGTTTGAGCGATCTCAAGGTTGCATAGAAGTCAAACATTCGAGGATAGTCTTTGTTTCTCTTTACTTTATTGGCGGCTTTCTTTCCGAAGCCGAACTTTTTGTAGGTTTTAAGAATGGCTTGATCGACAACCGATTTCTCTTCGGGTGAGAGTCCGTCAGCCATTAATGAAATGATCTCTGTCAGCGATTGCACATGATCAGCGAAGCTATCAGGATCGTTGACCGATAAATCAAACGGGTTGATTTTTTCCTTTGAATGAACGGACAGTTTTATTCTTGTTCCGCCAACCGAAGCGGCCAATTGCTGATATTCTCTCTCCGGATCAATAACTATAACTTTAGTTCCTTGCATCAGGTGACGAAGCACCTCGACTTTGGCGGTGTAGCTTTTACCCGCGCCTGATTGAGCAAAAAGTATCGAATTGGCATTTGGCAGGGAGAATCTATCTAGTATCACGAGCGAGCTATTAGAGCGGTTGATGCCGTAAAGCACGCCAGACTCATGCACCAGTTCGGACGAGATAAACGGAAAGGTTAGGGCAGCGCTTGAGCTGTCGAGATTTCTTTTTTGCGCTAGCTGATTGTCGCATCTTGGCAAAGCCGACTGGAAGCCCTCGATCTGCTGATAGAGGGCGGATTTTGTGTAAAATAGTCTGGTAGCCAACACTGTTTCTAAAAGCTTTACTGTTCGGTTAAGTTCGGCCAATGTCTCGCAGGATAAAGTAATGTATAGAGAAACCTGGAAAAGGTTCTCCTGTCCGCGCTGAATTTTATCTCGAAGTTCAATGGCTGAATCAAGCGGGTCTGTTAGTTCTGCGCCGATTATCTTGCCGGCTCTCTCCATGGCACGTTTGGTTGATGTTAGCTCGGTAATTTTCCGGTTTAGTTTCGGCAAGGCCAGCATGGCGTCTATCGGTTCTATGTGATATGAGATGTCGGCGTTATGATTGAAATTGATCAGATGGTTAAGCCAGCCAGATGAAGCGGTATAGGGAAAACCGGAAACGAATAAGGTTTTCACATAGCGGCCGTCAACAATTAAATAGTCCGGATATTCTTCAAGTCCCGAATAGGTAATAAAATCAAGCTGATCTTGAGAGCCGACATGAAAAGAAAGGGCCCGTTTTTGCTCCTCGACCTTAACTGCCTTTTGTCTTCGTCTTCTTTTAAATATAGTCCTGCTCATTTGTCTGCCTTATTATTTGTTTCATTAACGGTTGCGTTTTTGCCTGATCTGGACGATAGAAGCTATAAAATAGATCCAGCACTTCCAAAGTGTTCAGAGGCTTGGCGTTCATACCGAACTTTTCCAGACCTTTGATGATAATTTCCTGTTCCAAATTCAGCTGCTCTTTTACCACTTCAAATTCAACCGGAGCCTTTGAGTCGTAAGGAATTACCAAATAGAAACGGCGCGACAGTATCTTGTTGCCGGCGACTAATTTCTTGATAAACTCGCAGTACGACTTGCTTTGGTTTACATAAATCTTTTCTTTTTCACCGGCGCATTTTTGCTCGAAGTCCTCCAGGTAACGGTCGATATCCAGCTCTCTGACGCGGATTAATATTTGAATTGGAGAGTTCAGGGAGTTAAGAAAGGTTTGAAAAGTATCGACGATTACATCTTGTTCCTCTTCGCTTTGCAGTTCGAAATTAACCGATGAAGTTGAAAGTATGGCGCGATAACGATTAAACGGCAGAACCAGTATTCCGTCTCTGACTTCCTTGATTCCCACTTGGCTTCGAGCTGAGCCGAACTTTTCACGCTTCTTGGTATTCAACATCAAATCCTCCTTTCTTTGACGGTCGGATCGAAACTATCGAACCGGAGCTTTCAATTATTGGTCTATCAACTGATTTATTTCTCTTGTTCTTCTTTTTAGCGATTTGAGCAATCGGTGCCATTTCTTCCCGGGCAATCTTTGTCTCTACTAACTGATCTCTGCTCAAGATGTCATTTTTGGTGAAAATATAGATTCTGGGTCGAGCCTTGTATCGTAGATAAATTACCAGCCAGTCTGCCAGAATTCGTCCTTTGTAGCGAAGAGCAAGCAAGCCGAAGACTGCAAACTCGGCAATCATCAAGACGATTTTCAAAGAGCTCAGGTGAAGCTTCGGTGGAATCAGCCCGTAGAAGGCAGTGCCGATAATCAAAGAAAATACCAAAAGGATTATTTGTATGAAATTTAATGAGCCGGCAATTTTATCTTCGACTGTGGTTATTTGTGCCGGTACGACTACTGATTTCATTTGGCCCTCGCTAGTTTAGTTGCTGCTCCGGCAGTTTTACCTGAATTCGAGCTAATGACATTAATTATCTGAGTTGAGAATTTCTTTAAGGTGTTGCCGGCTTGCGAAGACATGGCGAGCTGAACGGTCACTGAAGTGCTTTTGAGTAGAACGGAGAATAAGGCGACGCCGACCAGTATTCCGATGATCGGGTTCTCGCCGATTTGACCGGGTACGGTTAGGAAAGCAGAAGCCAGTTGAATAATTACCACATGCAGAAAAACGGTAAAGATTGTAACTACATATATCTTCACAGCATTACCGACAAAGTCAGACATTTTAGTGGATAGCGATAGCAGACAGACGAGCGGAGAGATAACTGCGCCAAAAGCCAGTATCATTAAACGGCTGATGTAGAATATCAACAAGACCACAGCCAGCAATATAAAAAGAATCGCAAATATCAAAGTTATTAAAGCGGTTGTACCGGAGAGCAGTGCTGCCGGATCAAAAGCATTTATTATCCAGGCGCTTGAGAGCCCGCCGGTTGCATGAAGAACTGTATTGACCATTACTTGGCATAGCTCTATTATCCAATCGATCCAGAAGATAGAAGTATTCGCCAGTAGAAAGGCCAAGCCAATTCTCGGCAAGAGCTCTTTTAGCGGGAGGTCATCAAATCCGAATGATGATGCGCTCATTACTCTAAATCCCAACAGTGCAATCGCAATAGCGAAAAGCGAATCAGTGATTCCAACGATAATCAGCCAGAAGTTAAAAATGACTGAGTTAGTTGA
The DNA here is from genome assembly GCA_964487045.1 of uncultured Candidatus Saccharibacteria bacterium. Lineage (GTDB taxonomy): Bacteria > Patescibacteriota > UBA1384 > UBA1384 > DTJR01 > JBDRAU01. Next base: position 4,372 of record CAZAOT010000002.1, read on the forward strand.
AAGCGAAGGAGTGGAAGTCAAAAACCAAAGAATGCCGTTTAGTATCGGCTTAGTCACCGAGCCGACAATGTTTTGCAAAAATCCTGAAACCGCATCCAATAGAATTTGAGTCAGAGTTCCAGCTTGCTGAGTAGGCTCAATCGGAGCCAGTTGCAATGCGGTAGCAGATCCGCCGCTTGAGCTTTGCATTAAAGATTCGCTTAAGAGATTCGACATAAAGGCGGCAGCGATTACTATTACCAATCCGATCAGAGCATTTCTTATCGTTCTTTTGGCGTCTTCAAGCGCGGCAGGATTGCCGGTTGAGGTGATGTACAGATAACCGCCTCGAACCAGAAAGAAAACGACAGCAGTCCCAGCTAATGCCAGAATTGCCGTCATCGCGTCAGAGGCAAAATGATCGACCTCGGCGTTGGAGGCAGCAAAAGCAACTCCAGGAATTAGGAGCGGAGTTATGATCCCGATTCTAATTATTAGTTTTTTCATAGATCAAATCTATTTAAAAGACTGATTGGCTAAATCCGAGACTATACCGCTTAACACCAATGCTCCGATACAAATGGCCAAGCCGATAGATGAATAAACGAGAATCTTTTTTGACCGATCAAGATTTTCCGGATTTCCGGAAGAAGTAATGTATCCGATACCGCCCATAACAAAAAAACCGGCTGCGAGCAGACCGGCGATGGTGACGAGAACCTGGATGACGTTAGTTGCGAAGTTTTGGACTTTAGAGAGGTCGGGGGCGGCAAAGGCCGTTGAAGCCGACAACAAAACAATTAGTACGGAGACCCAAAGAGAACGGAGACGTTGCATAGTTACAACTTTCTCCCCTCCCTACTGAGGATGCTTTCGGCATCACTCAATTAATTTTTATATTAATTTGATCTCTGCCTTACGATTCAGTTTTATCACTCCTAGTTAGCGCTTGTCAAGCATTGCTGAGTTTCAAGCTCAATCAGGCTCACTTTCCACGACTCATTGTATGACAAGCTCATACTTCGCTAGACATTTATTCGTCTTGAAAGCTAGCCTGAAAACGGGGCCAATACCAATATTGTCGTGCAAATTTCATAAGCTTCGCACACTCTTTCAGAGAAAGCTTACTTATTCATTCGCCCATCATTGCTCGCTTAGCAACTTTTACTTCAATTTCATTTGCGCAAAAGATACTTGCTCGCCAAGAGAAATCATCTGGAATGTTTGGCTGCGATTGATATAGCTTCTGTGATCATCTCTTGGGGGATGGCCTCATAGCTTTTGCCATCCCTGATAATAGTTCTGCAGTTACTTCCTGTCCCTGCGAGACAAGAACATGAGTGACAATAGTTTTCCGATGCTGTCGCCTCTAAAATATCCTCGATTTTTTGCCCGTTAATTAGCACTGTGTTTGAATCGGGCATTTTGTCGGCTTCGAGCTTCGTCTCTTTGTAGATAATCTCAATGTTCTTGAAATCTTTGTCTTTCAATATTGTTTCAATGGCTGCTTTGACATTATCGCCGGTATTGTTGCATCTGGTGCAGGTCTCACCTTCTTTGTCGTAGTGCATCCACTCAATATGTAACTTTTTCAATTTCTCCTCCAATTTATATAACCAGATTAAGTATATATCCCATTATCATAATTCCAATAATAGTAACTCCAAAAAACATTGCCAAGAGTTGCCATTTCATTGCCTTCTTTAGAATTAAGGCCTCTGGTATGGAAATCGTAACCACGGATGTCATAAAGGTTAATGCTGTTCCTACAGGAACACCTTTCCCGACCAAAGCTTGCATAATAGGGATAACACTTACTGAGTTTGCATACCACGGCACGCCAAGCAGAGTGGCAGCAGGGATGGCCCACCAAGTTCTCATGCCCAAGTAGCGCTGGATAAAACTCTGAGGAATGTAGCCGTGAATGAAAGCTCCGATGGCCACTCCGAGTAACACATAAGGGAATATTTTTTTGGTAATATCCATTCCGTCTTTCCACCAAATCTTTAAGCGTTGTGAAAGCGGTGGCTCTTGCCCTCCATTATCAAAGGCAACTTGAGCGCGGTCTTTAAACTTCATAAGGTCTGAATTAACATATTTGTCCATCTTGAGTCTCTGTATCAGCATTCCTCCTAAGATACTTATGACGATCCCCAGAACATTATAGATTATGGTGATCTTAAGGCCGAAAAGCGATGGAAATAGGAATAGTGAGGCTTCATTTACGAGCGGAGAGCAAATTAGAAAAGCAAAGGTAATACCCAGTGGAATTCCTGCTCCAAGGAAACCGATAAATAACGGGATAGATGAACAGGAGCAGAATGGGGTAACAACCCCGAGAAGCGCCGCAAAAAGATAGTCCAAGCCGAACCAACGTCTTTTAGTTAGTAAATCGCGTACCTTTTCCATCGGGAAGTAGTAGCGAGTTATGGCCATAAGGTAGTTAATGAAGACAATCAAAAGTCCGATCTTGATTGTGTCGTATATCAAAAAGTCTACAGCATTTCCAAGGTAGGTGCCCTGAGCAATGTGCAGCCAATTGTATGTGGCAACGTCAGCCAAAAGCTGAATTGGTTTAAATATATCCATTTGGGTTCCCCTCGCTACTTATTATCGCAGGCACAACTGATTGCTCCCTTAACAGCATCTCCAACCTTACTGGCGACAGACTTCTTCTTGCCGCTTAGAAATTCTTTTATATCGTTAGCGCTTAGAGCCTTACCGGAAGATACCACAACGCCGTCTATCACTAGAGCAGGGACAGACATGATTCCCATTTCAATGATTTTTGTCATATCTGTGGTATATTCAACCTCTATTTGTAAATCAAGCTCTTTAATGGCTTGTAAGGTTTGCTCATGCAGTTGTTTGCATGATCCGCAACCGGGACCCAATACTTGGACTTTCATATATCTCCTTTCATCTTAATTATTTGCTCTAATAAACCACCATACTTTGTCATCTCTCCCTGGTCGATTGAATAAAATACGTTTAATCCTTGTTTTCTGTGATTTAAGACACCAAAATCGCGAAGTATTTTTAAGTGGTGCGAGACCAAGTTCTGAGGCAAACCTAAAAATTCCTGTATCTCACAAACGCACTGCTCATTGCTTTTTTGAAGAAAGCAAATAATTCTCAGGCGGTTTTCTTCTGATATGACTCGGAGAAAGTCAGCAAGCAGAGGCAAGTTCACATCATTTTTGTTGCAACAATATTTTTCCATAAACCAACTATATCAATGCTTATTGATACATGTCAACTGACGAGTACCTTATATTGAAAAGTTCCTCCCGCCAATCTTCCCATCTTATAGAACAAACGGCCTGTCCGCCTCAAGGTCGTTCATATCGTAGTGTGCTCCACCTTGACCCGTCCATGCCATTTGTTCTTAGTCCTCCATTAGACAGGCGGGAGGTCGATCCGCTTGTTTAATTACTAATTAGGAGGTATTTATGAGTACTCGACAAATCGATAACAGGACCCAACAAGCAATATTAAACGATCAGTTTAGGAAGTTAGGCTTCGGGGCTACGATAACTAACGGTGCCGCAACGCTACCAGACATAATAGGTTTGATGAGCGCCATAAGAGCATACGATGAGTTTACTGAGGACAATGATCCGTACGGAGAGCATGACTTTGGTAGCTTAGTGTGGCACGGTGAAAAGGTTTTCTGGAAGATTGATTATTATGACCGGCAATTGAAATGTTATGAGCATCCGCTGACCGGCACCTGCAAACGGGTGATGACAGTGATGCTTGCAGAGGAGTATTGAACAAAAGAGCCCCTGAGGTTTCGACCACTTCGGGGGCTTTTTTTATTGGCTATTCCCAAATCTCAGCACTGATTCCATGTTTTCGAATCTCATCATTGATCGCAAACCATGCTTCGAATTCTCCTGGGTTTTGATAATCATCAAGCAGTTTCTTCATCGTTCTTTTTGCAAAAATCATTAGAGTCAAAGTCTGGCAAGCGAAAAGAATTGTTGGAAATGGTCGGCCTATATTTTCTTCCCATTCATTAGTAAAGAAAAATTCGATATAGTTCTTCATTCTCTTTTTAATCATGTATTTGGGCGAAACGGAATCCAATTGGACAAGAATATACTGCTTGGATTCCTTTTTGGATTCTTTAGTAAATATCAGCTGCGGGCTCAAATCTTCCATAAAAGAATATAGAGGATTTGAGGTGACACCCGCGGCTGTTTCATATGAGTATTTGATTTTCCCTTGATCGTTTATATCTAACAGATTAAGACAGATATTAGCCAGAAATATCTCCTCATCAATAAAGCTCTGCGATCTCTCATTGTCGCGGTAGAGCTTTTTGAGATAGTTGGTATTGTCATGGTTTAAAGACTTATAGTATCGAATAGCATTTATACCGGCATAGTAGATTGCCGGTTTAGTATTAGCTCCGATAGTATTTGAATATATTCTGTTTAGGTATTGTTTCTCGTTTAGGTCTTTGAGCCAGGTGTTAATTGTTTTAGGATCTTTGTGTTTTAGGAGTTGTTGAATTTGGGCTCTGTTTAGGAATCGGAATTGATAGACAAGAGTTAGTATCTCTGTTTGTTTGTTAGTTATTTTTGGTAATGTCATTTTAATTAAAGTTTGAGTTAGTTTACATAGTTAGCCAACCCCACCTACTCCATACTTATGTATGGGTTAGCGCGACAAATATTTTGTACCTAGCCTCATTATTCGGCTATTCTTGCCCTAGCCCTCTAGGGCAAATTAGATGCTCTTACGGACATGCTTCAAGGTATTTATCGAAGGCTCGTCAATCAGCTTTTCCTGAATGTTTTTGGGCTTAGCCGTCGGCTCTTTCTTCTTTTTGACCATTCCCGTGAAGATCATCTCCAAATACTCATCTACCTCATCTCTTGGGGTAGCATATTTCTCCCTGGAGCGGGCTAGGACAGCTTTTTCTACTTCATCGCTTGGCGATATATCAAGCGGAACAGTAACGCCGGAAAAGGCGTTCTCGCTGGCTTCGTTGCTGACTTTCATATAGAAGTGATATGGAGCTAGGTTTACAATATCTCCCTTTTCGACTTCCGGCTCCATAAATGGTAGTATAAACTTTTCTTCATCCGGACTAGCCTTTAGACATATAATTGTATTGGCGTTGCCGGCTACTACTTTCAAAATGCTCTGATCTTCGACTTGAGCAATGTTCTGATGGGAAGCAATCAACCCGATTCTGAACTTTCTACCTTCGCTTGTTATCTCGGAAAATCTTGGCGTGGCAAAATTTTGGAACTCATCAACATATAGAAAGAAATCCCGTCGTTTGTTTTCCGGAATCTTGGTCCGTTGATAAGCCGCCATCCAGATTATTGAAGTCAATATTGTGCCGAAGAAAAAGCTTTGGTCCTCGCCTAAGTCGCCTTTAGCTAAATTAACCAGCAAGATCTTGCCTTCATCCATGATCTGGCTGATACTAATGGTGCTCTTTTCTTGAAGTAAAATATGGCGGGACATTTTGGCAGTAATAAAATGGCCGAGCCTTTGAGTCAGTGGAGCGGTTACGCTTGAGAGCTGCATTTTGCCAAGCAAGGCAAACTCTTTATTCCAGAATTGTTTTAGAACCGGATCTCCGAGCGATGCAGCCGTTTTTTTCTGGAAGCTTTTATCGGTCAAAAGTCTTTGCAGGGTCCAAAGACTTGGGTTTTCGGTTTGCAGAGCCGTCAAGGTGGTATTGCGCAGGATATGTTCCATTCTTGGGCCCCAATATTCTTTAGCTGTCATCTTAGCGAAGACCGCTAGAACAGAGCTGGTAATCCACTCTTCCTCATCCTCCTTGTCTTGGAACTTAACGCCAGGTGAGAGAATATTCAATCCGATTGGCCATTGCCTGTCGGAAGGATCAAAGACAATAACATCATCTTTCCTGTTCTCCGGAATAAGCTTTAAGAGCTCGTGAAACATATCTCCATGCGGATCAAAAACAGCTAAGCCTTTGCCGTTTACCATATCCTGATAGATTGAGCTTTTGAGCAGAGTGGTTTTTCCAGTTCCTGTTTTGCCGATGACATACATATGCTTCCGGCGTTGTTCCAGCGTTACACCGATCGGGGTTTGGTATCCAGCATAATCGTTAGACCCAAGTATAATATCTAACTCGGGATTTTCTTTCTTGAACGATAGCGGAGCCGGCAACTCACGACTTCTGACACGAGACAAATCTTCAGCATGAACATCTGTAGTAAATGGGAAATGATAAAGCGCTCCGATTTCCGATGGGGTTAACACCAGCGATCCGCCAATGCGGTGCTTAAACTTCCATAATTGAATTGCTTGAGAAATGACACCAAAGTAATTTCTTTTAACTATTAATGTTTGTCCGCAAGTATGGCGGTAGCTCATGAATGAAGACCGCAAACCTTTTTCCCGCTCAATCATTTGACCGCTTTCGACTATTAGAAGAGTGCGGATGTTCGTCTCAAAAAGCGGAGAGCTGAGTTTTGCTTTGGACAGCTCGGAGAATTCAATGTCAGCCGGTGATGGCTCAAATTTTGTTGAAGTAATAGGAACTTTGGTTTCATTGCCGGAAACAAATTCAGCTAGAAAAAGAATTGGAACCATTACTACATGAGTGACAAATTCCAATACCCAAACAAAGACTTTAGCTGATCTCTGAGCTTGGGTATTCTGCGACCAATCAATATGCGGATTACGCCGTAATACTTTTCTCAACCTAGCAGTTTCATGTCTCAAGCCATTTTTACTAGAGTGAATCAATGGTCTCAGAACAACCTGTAGCGATAAAAGCTCGCCGTCTTTAAGCCGCGACATGTTGGATGTCAAATACGCCAAAGGATCATGCTTGTTAAGATCGGCCTGCTCACTTAATGGCAGACAGAAATGTTTTTGCTGTGCGAACTCCAAAACCTTTACATTGTTGGAAATTGCTTGAGGTATATATTCTTTAATATGTTCGATCTTCAAATCCGGTGTATATGCTCGCAAAGTTTTTTCAATAGTTGATGCATAAGACTTTGGGGTGCGGATAACATATTGGATGCCAGTTTCTTTTTTGGAAACAATTTCGAATGATGCGGAGATTTGCCGAAAGGTCAGTTTGTCTTTCCATGACTTTTGTTCCAACAGACCCATAATCAAATTGAATAATTGAGTGTTGGAAACATTTTGGATCTTGGTATCAACAGGCGGAGTAATTTCCAAAAAAACATATTGCTCTTTCAAGTGGCGGAATAATCGAACTATGTATAAAACAATTACAAAAAATAGCCATAAGGCTATTAAGTAGAGAGCAATAATGACTAAGCGACTGTAGAGGCCAACCATCTGAGGAGACCAAAATATACGACTAATGCTTTGGAAGAGGGATAAATTGGAGATACTAAAATTCATATGCTCCTGGCCCGCCTCCTTATTCTGTTGTTAGGTTGCTATTTAAGGTTTAGCATAATGCGTGTATAAATGTAAAGCCTGAGAGCAAAATAGCCTCTTGACAACTATCTGTATAAAGATATATTATCTATATATAGATAGGAGGAGGATGGACGATCTAAGTGCAAATGCTCACATTAAGGCCAAAGAACCAAGCGAACTGCTCTCTATTGAAGAATGCAAGAAACAGCTTAAAAAGTATAACTTATCGGACGAGCAGATACTCCAGCTCAAGAACGGTTTAATTGGAATTGTAGACAGTATTATTAACTCGTATATAAATGAATTCGATCAAACCCGATAAAGAATACACAAAGGCTGTTATTTACTGCCGCGTTTCCTCTGAGAAGCAGGTTAAGGAGGGAAACGGCTTAGATAGCCAAGAACATAGGTGCAGGGAATACGCTGCTTCTCTTGGCCTTGAGGTAGTAAATGTTTTCAGGGATGAAGGCATATCCGGCGGACTTTTTGATCGGCCGGCAATGAAATCGCTAATAAAGTTTTTGGATAATAATTGGCAAAACAAATACTGTGTCATTTTCGACGACCTCAAGAGATTTGCCAGAGATGTTCAGGTTCACATAAGACTAAAAACAGAACTAAAGGTTCGGGAAGCCAAGCCTTGCTGCTTAAATTATAATTTCGATGATAGCGCCGAGGGCGAATTTGTCGAGACAATTTTTGCAGCTCAGAATGAGCTTGAGCGCAAGCAAAATCGAAGACAAGTTTGCCAGAAAATGAAGGCTAGAATGGAGCGTGGATATTGGTGTCTTCAAGCGCCAGTTGGTTACGAGTACAAAAAAGATAAAGAGCATGGCAAGATTATTGTTCCTATTCCGGAAATTGCCAACATATTGGCGGAAGGACTGAATAAGTTTGCTGATGAACAGCTCGTCAGGCAAGTCGATTTACTTAACTTTTTCCTTTCCAAGAATTTGCAGGATTTGATGGGGATTAGGCGGCTTAGGTCTGATCATGTAAAGAACATTTTGACCAGGTCTTTGTATACCGGAATCGTTGAGTATCCTGAGTGGGGTGTAGAGCCGCGCGAAGGATATCACCAAGCCATAATCTCAAAAGATACCTACGAGCGAATACAAGTTCGCCTCAGAAGACCCGAGAGGAAACCAAGAGAAACAGATAGTTTGGAGTTTCCTTTGCGACGAGTGGTGAATTGTTCAGTCTGCGGTACTAAAATGACCGGTAGCGTCAGTAAAGGCAAAGTTAAATATTATCCTCACTATACATGCAACAACAAAGAGTGCACCGCCAATCCGAAAAACATCACCGCTTCCAAAATGGAAGAAGATTATATTGATCTCTTGGATAAAATCAAGGTCGAACAAGAGATATTGGAAATCGGCAAAATTGTCGCAACGAGAATATGGAAACAGAAAGTTAAAGATATTGACGCGAATCAAAAGATGAAAGAATCAGAGAAGAAAGAATTGGAACAAAAGATTTTTGAGTATATCGACTTAGTACCAAAAGCCAAATCAGACGCAGTAAGGACGCACTATGAGGCCAAAATTGAGGATTTAGATAAGCGCATCAAAGAGCTGGATGAAAAAGTAGAAAATAAAAAAACGCCTGACTTTTTTGAGGCGCTTAAATTAACAATGAAATTCCTTGGAACACCGGCCGAAACGTGGGTAAACTCGAATAATCAGCTTAAAATTGTGCTTCACAATATGATATTTGCCGAGAACCCGAGTTATTGCTTAAATACCGGATTTGGAACACCTAAATTGTCGCTCCCATTCCATATAAAGGACCATATTGACGACGATAATGGTGATTTGGTGGACCCGACAGGATTTGAACCTGCGACTTTCTGCATGCCATGCAGACGCTCTACCGCTGAGCTACGGGCCCAAAATGTATTTGATAACTTTGGTCTATATTACCATCTCCAAACCATATTTTCAACCCGTTAGAGATCCGGAAAATCTAATTCGATTCTTTCGACCGCACAAACAACGAAAAGATAGAATTTTAGAATTAGATCAATCTCCTACGGGTTTCAAGGTTGGCGAGGTAAGATTAATGATTCGTCAAAGTAATCAACTTTTGGAAGACCGGAGAGCGAAATACATGTAGATGCAACATTGCTTAGACGAAGTCCTGGTTTTAATTTAAATTTGCCGTAATTGCTAACTACAATAAACGGAACTGGATTTTTCGTATGCTCTGTGTCTGGTCCGCCGTAGACTGGATTTACCATTTGTTCGATATTACCATGGTCTGCAGTTAGGACTAAAATTATATCTTCGTCTAGGCAAACTTGGACTAACTCTTTTAGCACATCATCGATTGTCTGGACAGCCTGCAGGGCTGCCCTAAAATCACCAGTGTGGGCAACCATGTCTCCATTTGCAAAGTTGCATATATAAAATGGATAATCGGAGTTTTTTATATGTTTAATGAGTTCATTTTTTACTCCAACTGCCGACATCTGTGGTTTTTGAGCATATGACTCAACAGCGGGAGAGGGTATTAGGATGCGATCTTCCATTGGATATGGTTCTTCTCGGTTGCCATTAATGAAAAATGTTACATGAGCAAATTTTTCTGTTTCAGCAATGTGAAATTGCTTTAAATTATTTTGAGAAATATATTCTCCGATAGTATTTGATACTTTTGCTTTCTGAAATGCAATCTTAGCCTTTAGGTTTAATTCTTTTTCAATTCCATATGGGATAAATGAAATAAAGTCCAAATTAAGAAATTTATCTCTTTTAAATTTATCAAAATCTTTTGCTAGAAATGCTTGAGACAACTGCCTGGTTCTATCAGATCTGAAATTGAAGAAAACGAGTATATCACCCTCGGAAATTCTTTTGCCACCCTCTATTATTCGAGGAGTAATATATTCGTCAGTTTCACCATCTCGATATGCCTGAGAGAGTGCGGCTAATGCAGATTTTGATTTAATTCCCTCGCCGTTTACTAGAGCATTATAAGCAGTCTGAGTTCTAACCCAATTTCCTTTTCTATCTAAGAGAACCCTGCCCATAATTGTAGCGATTTTTCCACATTTATACTGAGCTATAATTTGTTCTAAGCGATCAACAAATTCTAATCCCTTGTATACATCAGTATCTCTTCCGTCTGTAAATAGATGTAAATATATTTCGGGAGCATTCATGGAGCAGCATAATTCCAGAAGTGCGATTAAGTGGTCAATGTGAGAATGAATCCCTGCATCAGAAAGAATACCCATAAAATGAATTGGAACTTTTCTTGCAATAGATGACTTAACCGCCTCGATTAATACCGGATTCTTGAAAAACTCCTTGTTCTTAATCGATCTATTTATTGCGGTAACATCCTGTTCGATTATGTTACCTCCACCTAAATTCATATGGCCTACCTCAGAGTTACCAACTTCGTGTCCAGGTAGTCCTACGTAACGTCCAGAGGCGTGCAGAAGGGTATTTGGATATGTTCTTAGTAATTTATAGAATGTTTTTGGATGAGCGGTTGAAATCGCATTACCACCCCAGCTAGAAGAAGACCCCCAACCATCAAGTATTACAAGAGCTAGCTTTCTCATCTTAAGGCTCCTAAAAGATTAATCCCGCTCATTTCAGCAGATTTTTCGATGCCCAATGACTGGGAAATCGTTGGGGCTATATCGGCAAGTATTCCGACTGGTTCGCTATTAAATAATTCATCCTTTGATATGTAGCGGCCTTTATATTTAAGGTCGCAATAGATAAACGGAACAGGATTGAGAGTGTGCTCTTTGTTTGGTTTGCCTGTAGCAAAATCAATCATTTCATCGCAATTACCATGGTCTGCGGTAATAATTACTCGATAATCTTTCCTAAGAAGCTCTCCGACTAATTTCCCCAATACCTGGTCAAGTATTGATACTGCGTTTTTGGTAGCTTCAAAATTTCCGGTATGACCAACCATATCTCCATTTGCAAAATTAGCTGCAATAAAATTAATCCCTGAATTTGCAGCTGCAACTATCTCGTTTGAAATTTCCACCGCTCTCATTTGTGGATACTGGTCAAAGCTTTTTACTTTCTTCGTCTGAATAATTTTATCGATTTCGCCATTAAATACTTTCTTATCGCCCCCTGCAAAGAAATATGTGATATGCGCAAACTTCTCTGTTTCTGCCACATGAAATTGCTTCAGATTATTCTGAGAAATTATTTGACTAAGTGGATTGCGCAGTGGATTTGTTTCGGGGTTGTTTAAATCGAGATTGGAAAAAAGCACATTAAGCCCCAGGTTGTCATCATAGGTAGTCATCGAATAGAAATTTCTAGTAATAGATCTTCGTTTGATGTCTGGTAAATTTGGATCCACAAAGGCGCGAGTCATTTGTACTGCTCTGTCAGATCTATAGTTTGTAAAAATAAAAACATCCTTAGTAAAATCAAAAACGTCTTCCGAGAAGCTTACCGGTTCAATGAACTCATCGGTTTTTCCTGCGGCGTATGAATCTTCGATTACCTGATTCGGGTTGTTGGCTTTCTTACCAATTCCAGTTATTGCGTCATATGCAAGCTGTATCCTGTCCCAATTTTTATCTCTGTCCATCGCGTAATATCTTCCCATCATTGATCCAAAACTAGTTAGTTTGCCAATTTGCTTAGAGATGTGGTCTAAAAATAACTTAGATGATTTTTCCGCCGTATCTCTTCCATCAGTTATTGCGTGAAGGATAATTTTTGTTTTGGGCTTATCGCTTTTAATTAACTTAACTAAACTAATCAAATGATTAATATGTCCATGGACAGCTCCATCGGACATTACAAACAAGACATGAATGTTAGATCCTGACTCAGCGGAGTCAATGATTTTTTTATACTCAGGTTTTTTTCTAAATTCACCATTTGTAAGTTTTAGAGTTATTTGTGGCAGATCTTGCAAAACAATTCTACCTAGGCCGATCGCAGTATGACCAACCTCACTAGAGCCAAATTCTCCCCAGGGAAGACCAACTTCTTCAGCCGAAGCTTTTAGGAGACACTTTGGGAATACTGGCAGGATAGCATCGAGATTCGGAGTAGGAGTATTTAAAATAGCATTTCCAGTGAGTTCTGGAGTTATTCCAAAACCATCCAATATCAGAAGCGCTACTTTTTTTGACACTTGTGCCCCTCGCTCCGTGAATTGCGCTCCAAGGCAGGAAGCAATTCCGGAAGTCCCGTCACTTTGATCCCTACTTGCCTGCCGGTAGGCAGGTTCGCAAATTTCTTAGATTAAGAATATTGCGAGAGGGTGAAAAGTGACTGGGATATTAATTCTCCATTTTTTTTATTATATCCATTGTGATATTTTTGCTTCGCTCTACAGCAGGTTGGTCAAATGGATTTACGTCTCTTAGGATTGATGAATAGAAAGCAACAAGATGCCAGAATGCCGTCAGCTCACCAACTGTCTTAGGAGATATTTCATTTATCGACAGTGTTACATTTGGCACATTTTTTTCGTCCGCATCTCCCTTGGTTCCTAGATATTCAGCATCGAGAGCGTCTTCATATTTAACTTGATCTACAAAAGCAAGTTTTTCGCCTTTGTAGTTAACTTCTGCTATCTCTTTCGGTACTTCGATTTTTTCGCTTGAGCCACTATTTGAGGTAATAAATGTTCCAATAACATTATCCTTGCCACCCAGGAAGCGCTGATTAGTATGGTGTTGAGCCTCTGGTCCCATCGCAAAGTAAAATGTTTGCCCCTTTCCATCCTTGCATGCAGACTCATGCATAAGCTGGACTATAAGATTTTCAAAGCCAGCTAACGACTCTGAGTAACACGTTACATACACTTCGTTGTATCCATCACTCTCTTTATCAAAATAATACTTTGAGAGAGTATATGCTTCATTTTTTAGATTTTTGTAGCCAGAGTCCATGCCCTCTTGTATTCCTTTAATATCAATTCCGCAAAGTGCTGCTGATACAAATGTTGATGAAGTACCTCCTGAGAATCTGCCTCCTACAGTAGGATGCTCAATGACAGCCCAATTCATTTTCTTGGCTATTTCAAGCATTGTTCCACCTTCTAGATTCGTAACTACAACTACAGGAAACTCCTTGAAGTATAATAGGGATTCTATTTGCCCCAGCGTATTTCCAGATTTCGATACTGAGACGACGATAGTATCCTCTGGCGAGTATTTAGACTTAATCTTTTTTAAGTACTGCGGATCCATTGTCCAGACAGAATCGGTAAGTTTTTCAGGTAGCAAAGCGTGACGATAAGCGTCAAAGCTAGTTATCGATCCGCCGTTACCAACAACGATAATGTTTTTTGTCGTCGGAGAGATCTTTTTAATCTCTTCTTCTAACTTTTGTAAATCTTCTCGGTAATCAAAAACTTCCGACCAATCCGAAGTTGCCTGCTCAATATTCTTGAGATCTATTTTTATCATATTTCGCTCCGTGTCCAGCTCGTTACGAAGGGCTGGACCGGAAGTCCCTCACTTTGAAAACCTATTCGTAAATTTCTCAAATTGAGAATATTGCGAGAGGTTGAAAAGTGACGGGATCAACCCTTAGTTTTTACTCTTATATCTTATCGAAAAGACATCTTTTTGCAAATAAAAAAACACCCTTCGGTGAATTGTCTAATCTGGTGGGCGCGCTTTTGGAGTGGAGCCAAAAGCTATTCCTATTGGGAATCGGTCACAAGTCGGTGCAATATTTTTTACATATGAGCGCACCGCTCGCGACCCCGCCTCCTTCATTCGCAAGCTCATTCAGTCCGGCCTTCGATTCAACATGCAACCAAATATTTTTCCCACTTGGGCTTTCGCCCAAATCGGGAAAAATCTGGTGGGCGAGGTGGGAACCTCGACGACAATTGATATTTTGAAGGAACGTCGTCTTGCGAACCCGGGTTCGATTCATCATTTCGTCAATCAAAATATCGCCCTCACGGACGATCTTTCGATTGGTGGAGCAGTCCGGTCTGGACCTTTTGGGGGCTTTTTGAGCTGAAAATGTTACACAATGTTACAGTATAAAAAAGGAACTAAATAAGCTTGGCTAACCTGTTGTTTTATGATAAATTGTTCTTATGGCTGAAAAACCAGAATCACTTGAAGGTAGATGGGATATTTTATATAAGGATTATCCTGAAGTTTATGATGAATTTGCTCAAGTTCAGAAGACTCCACCGTTAAATCTTGCTAAAAAATATAACCTAGCAGGAAAAACAATCGCAGATATTGGATCTGGAACGGGCGACTCTTCGTTTGTTTATTCTAGAGTTGCTAAAGAAGTAATAGGTGTTGAGATTGAACCCGCTATGATTGAGGTCGCCGAAAAAAGAGCCAAGGACGAAAATATTAAAAATGTCCGATTTATTCAGGGTGAAATGGAACAAATTCCGCTAGAGGGTAATTCGGTTGATGCAGTGATTGGTGCTACTCTTGCACCTCAACACCCGGAACAATTTGAGGGTTTTTCTAAAGAAGCTGAACGGATAACAAAATCCGGCGGTGTCATTATTTTATTAAACATTGCGCCTGGCTGGACAGGCGGTGAATTACACGACGTCATTGAAGATTATGATGGTTGGGGCGAAAGAACTGATAAGGTGTTGGCTGATTGCGGATTTGAATATGAAGATTTGTATCAAGATCAAGAATATGGATCAATTGATAAAATCGTAAGAACTTATGGCTTTATATTTGGTAAAAAAGTCATTGAGTATCTAAAAAAGCACAACAAAACAAATGTTCGGTGGAAGTTGAGAATTAGGTATAAAGTTGTTCAAAAATGAATAAAGCAACTAAAACAATTCTGTTGCTCGTGCTTGCCGCAATTCTTGGCGGTGGCGTAGGAACTCTCGCAAAAATAGGCCTTAGGGAATTTCCGCCAATTCCTTTTACTTTCTTGAGATTTTTGATGACATTAATTGTTCTGCTACCGATCTTTCTGTATCAGCGAAATAAATTTAAGTTTCAGAGCTTCAAAAAATTATTTTGGATTCTGCTGTTTGGGGCGGGCAATATTTTTATGTTTATCTATGGCGTTCGCTTAACAACAGCTTCGTCATCGCAAGTTGTTTATGCTTTCTCTCCACTGATTGCAGGAATACTTTCTTATATTCTATTTAAAGAAAAATTGGGACCAAAGCGATTCTGGGGAATTATTGTCGGATTTGTTGGAACATTGGTTGTGGTATTGTACCCCGTGGTATTCGGCAATTCAGTAATTAATGGGTCGATAGCAGGAAATTTATTAGTTCTCATTGCGGTCACTTCTCATTCAGCCTACTCGGTTCTGTCAAAAGAAAAATTAAAAGAATTCTCTCCTCTTTATTTAACGACTTACTCAGCATTATTTACATTTATCCTCAGTCTAATACTTTTGCCATTTAACTTGACAGGGATATCTTGGACCATTCCGTCGACTGGGGCAATTTTATCTGTAGTATATGCAGGAGCACTCGGAACTGCCGCCTATTTCTTCATTTATCAGTATGCAATAAAGCAATCCTCGGGTGTAACCGCAACAATGGTTTTATATCTACAGCCGATCTTCGGTTTCTTTTGGGCTGCAACACTATTAGGAGAGCGACTGACAGCAGGACTGATAATAGGAACGATTTTAGCTTTTACGGGAGTATTCCTGGCAGTTGGACAGAAAAATTGACTGTATTTCGCAACTAACAACAAAATTATGGAAAGATTATAAACCGGAGTCACATGAGTAAAGTTAAAATCGCAGTTGCACAATTTGAGATAGCTCAATATAAGCCGATGGAGAATCTGCTGAAAGCCGAGCAGATGATAAAAAATGCATCAGGCAAAGCTGATCTAATTGTGTTCCCGGAAGATTTTGTAACGGGACCAATCGAAGCCAAACACGCTCTAGCATCAAAGGATGAAAAATACTTAAGATATTTTCAAAATTTAGCCGACAAATTCAAGATAGATATTGTTCCCGGCTCAATGATTGTTGAAAAAGAGGGTAAGCTTTATAACACAAGCTACTACATTGATAATACTGGCAAAGTGTTAGGCGAATACCAAAAAATAAATTTATGGCATCCCGAGCGATCGCATTTTGAGCCAGGAAATAAAGTGCGAGTGTTTGACACCAGATTCGGCAAAGTTGGACTCGCCGTCTGTTGGGATTTGATTTTTCCCGAGCCGTTTAGAGGAATGGCCAAACTTGGTGCCGAAATTATTATTTGTCCAAGCTATTGGTGTTATGGCGACTCTGCTCCGGTAAATACAGTAAATCCCAATGCAGAAATTGACGGAGTTGATGCTCTTTGTGTTGCTAGAGCATATGAGGACAATGTGATTATGGTTTATTGTAATGCTGCTGGAAATATACAGATAGGAACTTATAAAGATCGGCTAATTGGCCATTCACAAATTACTGCTCCAATTCTAGGAGTGATAAAAAAGTTAGATCATAATAACGAAGAACTATTCATTTCTGAAGTCGATCTGAATATTCTAAAAGATTCCGAGTCGGTTTATAAAATCCGAGAAGATTTGAGAAAGAAAAATGATTAAAGCAGTTATTTTCGATGTTGATGGTGTTTTGCTTGACTCGTTCGATGCTAATCTGAAGTTCTTTCAGGACTTAATGCTAAAAACAGGATATCCATCCCCGACACGCGAAGAATTTCCACCAATCTTTCATCTAAATATGAAAGATGCAATCAGGAAGCTGACTAAATCTGAATCAGAAGAAGAAATACAAAGGATCTGGGAGATTGGTAAAAGCAGAGAAGTTCCGTATGATATCAAATTATTGAAACATCCAAACAGCCTCGAAATTGTGATAAATAAATTACACGATAATTATAAATTAGGCATTGTAACGAGCAGAGTCAGAGAAAGTGTTTGGGAAGCTCCTGGCCTGAAAAAGTTGAAGAATTATTTTAAAATCGCAGTTGGCTACCAAGATACTGAGAAGCATAAACCCGAGCCAGAACCATTACTTCTTGCCAGCGAAAGAATCGGAGTTCAGCCAGAGGATTGCGTTTATATCGGTGATGTGATAAATGATGTCACCGCAGCTCGTGCGGCAGGGATGAATGTTATTATTTATTCAAAAAATGTTATCGATTCGGCTGACCGTCATACTACAGATTTTAAAGAGTTACCCAGATTAATTTCAGAGCTTTAGACTAATGGCAAAATCAAGCAAAAAGTTCAAAGTCGAATATGAGTGTATCTATGACTCGCTAAGTCCGGAAGAGAAAGCAAGGGCTGACTGGAACATCGAGCAAGCGTTCGATATGATATTCGACAAGGCTTTTGATGAATTACTCCAGAAAAAATCATTTCCAGAGTTTCCGATAGTTGACAAAAAATAGTTAATCGTATTAAAATATAACCTAGCACGTTAAAAGAAAGTTGAACTTATCACAAGGCAATGATGTAAGCGATAGCTTATAGAGGTTGCTTTGCATCATAGCGAATTCGCTAGATAGCAATTAAATTGGTCTTTAAGCGGGACCAGTACCTGAAGGGTACATATTAATTGCATCTAGCAAGATGACCCTTCAGACGAAGGGCTTTTTTAGTTAACTAATGCCTAAAAGGAGGCAAAATGAAAAACACACACAAAATAGAATATGTGCCAACTAAGGATTTGATCGCTAGCGATTACAATCCGCGCAAGTGGAACGATAAACAACTTTCCGATCTTAAGGAGAGTATCAAAAAATTTGGATTTGTTGACCCAGCAATTATCAACTCGAATCCGAATCGCAAAAATATAATAATTGGCGCACATATGAGAATTATCGCGGCCAAAGAAATTGGAATTGAAAAAGTTCCTGTTGTCTATGTCGATATCGCAGACATCGAAAAAGAAAAAGAGCTCAACTTACGATTAAATCGCAACACGGGAGAATTTGATTTTAAGCTTCTAGCAGAGTTTGACGAAAAATTCTTAGCCGATGTTGGATTTGATTCGGAAGAACTGGACGATATCTTTGATATCGAAACAGAGCCAGAACAATTCGATGTAAACCGTGAACTTGAAAAGCTCAAGATTTCAAAGATAGAAATCGAACCGGGAGATACTTACATTCTAGGCAAAAACAGGTTGATGTGCGGAAACAGCATGGTAGAAGATGACATTATCAAGCTAATGAATGGCGAGAAAGCCGACATGTGTTTCACTGATGAGCCATATGTCCTCAATTACCTCCAGGGAAAGCGGCACGGTAAGCCGACAGACGGATTCGGAGCCAAGAAAAACAGGAAATATATCGGAACTGATGAATTGCCGCCTGATTTCATTGAGCTCTGGACAGCCAACGTCGCCAAGATCCAAAATGAAAACTTCAATATTATTGCCTTCGAGAACTGGAAAAATGTCCGCGAACTATGGGGAGCAATGGAAAAATTCTGGACTATCCGCAATATGATAATTTGGAAAATTCCAAATAGAAATCAAGGATATTCCGCCAAGCACAAATTCTTCTCTAAATATGACATTGCTGTGGTTGGAACAACGCCCGGCAAACAGTTAAATCTTGAGCCCGAAGAAGAGCTACTGCAAAATGAGTATCAGACGGCACTGTTTGCCACATCGGGCGATGCTCAGTGGGAAGGATATGAAAAAGGCAAGAAGTATTGTCCTACCGATATGATTGAATCGAAAGCTGGCGATGAGAAAAGTACGGGGCAGGCAATTATTTTTGGGACAAAACCTGTTGAAATCCTCATTCCATACATCAAGGTTCTTACTAAAAGAGATGACCTTATTATCGAACCATTCGGCGGATCTGGTAGTACCTTGATTGCTGCCGAGACATTAAAACGCCGATGTTATGTAATGGAAAAATGTCCGATCTATGCCGAGGTGATTAGAAACCGTTGGGAAAAATTCACCGGAGAAAAAGCAGAGTTGATCAAGAAGGCAAAATGAGTGATGTAGATTCGAAGGTTCAGATCAGAACTGCGCAAAATCAAAAAATCCTAATTGAGCAATTCATTAAAACGCCAATCATCGAAGTCGCTTGCCAAAAGGTTGGTATCAGTCGAAACACATATTACCGCTGGCGAAGAGCAAGCAAGAAATTTGCTGCTTCAAGCGACAAGGCTATCGAAGAGGGCTGCCAATTCATAAATGATTTGGCAGAAAGCAAGCTCATTACAGCGATGAAAGATAATAATCTGACCGCTGTGATGTATTGGCTTAATCACCGCCACAACGCCTACAAGAATAAGCTTGAGGTTTCCGGTGGTCTAGAAATCAAAAAAGATGAATTAACTAAGGAGCAGGAAGAGAGCATTATGAAGGCATTAGAACTGGCCTCGCTCATAACTTCCAAAGGAGGGAAGAATGAAAAGGAAAAAGAAAAACCAAATAAGTAAAATCATCAAAAACCAAGCAACAAGGGCAGATCTAACCAAAAAAAGCCATTTATGGTTCTTTCACACCTACTTAAGTTCATTCGTGCAGTACAAAATTGCAGAATTTCACAAAGAAATGTTTGCGATTACTGAGCGAGATGATATCAGTCTCGCAGCGATATGTAGTTTTCGCGGATCAGCCAAATCAACGCTGATGACTCTAAGCTATCCAATCTGGGCCGTTGTTGGACGCCCACAAAAGAAGTTTGTGGTATTAATCTCACAAACTGCCGAACAAGCCAAACTTCACTTCAAGAACTTAAAACGCGAGCTTGAAACAAACGACCTGTTAAAGCGCGATCTCGGTCCGTTTCAAGAAACCGACGAGTGGAACAACTGCAGTTTAGTTATTCCCCGGTACAACGCCAAAATCATTGCCGTATCCAAGGATCAAAGCTTTCGCGGCATCAGACACGGTCGATATCGCCCGGACTTGATTGTAGCTGACGATGTTGAGAACACAGATTCGGTAAAAACGCAGGAAGCAAGAGAAAGTACCTTCAACTGGTTAACGAGCGAAGTGTTTCCTCTCGGTGATAAGGGAACCAAGATCATAATAGTCGGTAACCTGCTTCACGAAGACAGCTTGTTAAAGCGTCTTGAAAATCTTATTGTTCACGAGAAGCTCTCGGGGATATTCAGAAAATATCCGCTACTTGATGAGTATGACAATATTACCTGGCCTGGAAAGTATGAGGATTTGAAGGCAGTCGAAGATGAACGGCTCCGAGTTGGAGACGAAAAAACATGGAATAAAGAATATCTGCTTCACATTATTGATGACAGGGAGCGCGTCATTACCGAAGATAAGATTCAGTACTACGATAAACTGCCGGAAGACTTGCGGAATCAATCCTATAGTTTCGCCACCGGAATCGATTTGGCAATTAGTGAAAAAGCGACAGCTGATTTTACCTCGTTGGTTTCAGCAAAGGTTATTGGATCGGGAGATAACTTTGAAGTGTATATCTTGCCAAACCCTGTCAATGCACGCCTGAAATTTACAGAAATTCTAGAGCGTGCCGAGGATATCTGCAAAGTACACGATGGCAGATTCAGCAATAAGTTTTATGTCGAAGACACGATGCTTCAGGGCTATGTGACTCAACAGTTAAGGGAGCGCAACATCGATGCCGTTGGAGTTAAAATAAGGGGCAAGGATAAACGAGAACGGCTCGAGCTTGCTGCCAATAAGGTCTACCAGAGCAAGGTGTATTTTCCGCGAAATGGTTGCGAAGAACTAATCAAGCAACTCGTGGATTTTGGAAGAACAAGACATGACGACATGGCAGATGCATTTAGCATCTTAATTCTTGGGCTAATTGAGAAATTGCCAAGCAATTGTGGCGTGCTGTTTGTTGAGACCAATGGTCTAATTAGTGGAACCTTAGGCAATAGACGAGGCGAAGACTGGGGAGATAAAGACGATCGAGAGATGCTCGGCAAGCTAAGACGCCATCCCTGGGGACCGGGCAAAAGCTCCTCAATTGAATTCGGAGCAGATGGGCTGATACACAGGAAATATTAGGATTGACAAAATGTAAAGTCTACATTACATTATTATCTGGGCAATCACCAAATCTGTTTGCAGGTGCGACTTCTAGGGCTTGGTCGCGAAAGCGACACGAAGAAGGTGGTTGAATCTTCGTAAATCGAAGATTGAAGGAGTCAAAATGGCTTTTAGTCAAGAAACTCTCAATCAAGCATGGCGAAGAGCTGGCGGTACGTGCGAATGCACTCGTCAGTGCCCGACTCATTCAGGATATCGATGCTCCAAGGTCCTAGACCCGAGTAATAAGGTACCTGAGATGAAATGGCACGCGCACCATATAGTATCGCAAGATGCTGGTGGTCCAGATACCCTGGATAACTGCGAAATCCTCTGTATCGCGTGTCACAAAAACACCGAAAGTTTTGGCGGCAGATAAGTCACCTTTACTTTCGGTCTCGTAGGCGATTAGGGATCTTCGGATCCCTTTTCGTTTGATGTTATTATAATATCACAATGAAAAATATTAAAGAAATCGATACTAGCGAAACAACCGAAGAACAAATACTGCAAACAAGGGAGCTTTTGAAAAGCAAATATAACCTCCGAATACCTAAACCCGACTTACTTAAACTAATTAAGCTGATGAAGGAGTTAAGTTGGTGGCTGGAGCGGGCATCTAGTGATTCGCCCACTCATGTATCTGAAGAAAGAGCATTTGAGATCCAGAAGATGATCAAGAAGGAATATGGTAAGGATATAACACTAGCTGAGTCCTTCGATGCGGTACGGGGTTTGATGGTATTAGTTCCTTTCAAAGAAAAGCAAAGATTAGCCGATGAGATGAGAGCGATTATGGTTAAATATCAAAAAGTAAAATATGATAAATCACTTTCGGAGAAAACGGCAAAGTTATTTCAGCTTCATTATGAAATAGAGCTTGCTGACAAGGAGTTAAAGGACTTAGTTTATTTTATAAGTAAAACGGTTTGGTACGAAGAGGGTCTCGACGAATCACCTGAACAATGTGTCGATGATCTTTTGGTTTATATAGATAAGCGCAAGCGCGGAAAACGAACAAATTATCTCAAACTTCATGATAAAGTCCGCCAGAGTCTTGATTGGGCGGTGAAAGAAAAATTAAAAATGAAAAAATTTAAACCCCTTTACCAAAAACAGTAACCCGTTTCAGTTAGGACTTGACAGCCGTACGCATCAGGACGTATGATAATTTCATTATGAAATATCGTTCTGGAATTGTAATCAAGCAAGCTAGAGAAAAAATGGGCTGGCAACAGTCAGAATTAGCTCAACGCCTTGGGGGCAAAATACGTCAACAGGCAATAAGCGGATGGGAAAGAGGCATATCGAGACCAAGGAGAAATATGTTGCCTCTTCTGTCAGAGGAGCTAGCGATTGATTTGGGTGCCCTGAGTGAGGCGTGTGATTACAACAAGGGAGAGGAGATTCCACTACCAGTAAGACCTTTGCTAACCATTCTACCTTTGCAAGATCTTAATTTTGATCAATTTGAGCAGTTCTGTAATGATTTGATTTCGGGACTATATCCTAACCAGCAAGTCCACAGGTGGGGTGGACAGGGGCACAAACAAGACGGAATTGATCTATTGCGTAGAGATCAATCAGAAAATGTCGCGGCCTATCAGTGCAAAAAATGCAAAGAATTTGGGTCTACAGATGTTAGCAACGCAGTCAATGAAGTCAAAATAAAAGCAAAAGAATATGTCATTCTCTTAAGTCGGTTCCCAGCGAGTCCCGGCTCAAGAAAAGAAATCAGTAAAAATCAAAATTGGGATATTTGGGACGCTGGAGATATTTCGAAAAAGGTAAAGGATCTCTATACCAGCAATCCAGATAATGCAATCGCACTTGTTGATAATCACTTCCCCGGCTGGCGAGAAAATTTTCTGGGTGTTTCGACGCCAAGCCCCTGGATATCACATCAGAGATTCTTTGAGAAATTTGATTCAAATGAAATTTTCAGCCAAAGATGGCATCTTGTAGGCCGGGAGAATATTTTGAAAAGTGCAAAGAAATTTCTCTCTTCGGATGATCGTTTTATTGCTATTTTGTTGGGTCTAGGAGGAAGCGGCAAAACAAGGCTTTTAAAAGAAATTTCAGAAATCGCAGAGCGAGATCTAAAATATATTGTTCGGTTGATAGAAACCGACCAGTCTCCGACACTGCAAGACTTCGAGAAATTGCCAAAGGGCGATAAGCTACTTGTATTGATTGATGACGCGCAGCAGAGATCGAATATCGCCGGACTAATCAATAATATTTCAAGTATTAGGAAACGAGTTAAATTTATTTTAGCCTTGCATCCTTATGGGAACTCTCAACTTTCAGAAGATCTGCGGAGAATAGGAATATTCTCCACCGAACTTGAGCAATGGGACATTGGCTCGACCGATTTGAAATTATCCGAAGCAAAAGATCTAGCCCGAGAAATATTGAGTAGCCAAGCAAATGAAGCTGAAATAGATAGAATAGCTCGTCTAACCCTTGATTGCCCATTGATTACCGTCATGGCATCTGTCCTGTTAAAAAGGGGAGAAATTAATTCATTTGTTTTTGAAGGTCAGGGTGCGATTCGATCAGTATTGATAGGTTATCAGAACACAATGATTAATTCGCTGAAAGGTAACTTAGATCCTTCGGTAATTAGGAAATTATTAAATGCCATTGCTGCGGTACAGCCCCTGAATATAGAGGATCAGAGTTTCAGAGATTCTCTTTCAGAAATAACCGGTTTAAAATTTTATGATATTGCTCCTTATATAAAGCAATTTAAAGAACACGGCATCTTAATAAGCCGACAGCAATCTCTTCGAATCGTTCCGGATCTGCTTGGGGATGTCATTTTAGCTGATGCGTGTTTTATGAGTCCAACGAGTTATACAACTACCGGGTATGCCGAGGATTTATACAGCAAGCTCAAAGCGCTTCCACTTCAAAACTTAATAAAAAATCTAGTCCGCGTTGACTGGCAAATCAACCCAGATAATTCCGAAAGGGCTTTGTCTGAATTTGTTTGGAGTAAAATCGAAAAAGAATTTAAACACTCGAGTATCAGTGAGCGTATTCAAATTATCCAATTTGTTAAGAAGATATCATACTTTCATCCCAAAAGAGCGTTAGGGTTAGCTCGTTGGGCTATCAATAATCCTACTCAAAAGACAAGAGAGGCCGCAGGAGTACTTTCTAAAATATATAATCCTACCTATCAAGACGTTCTGAATGAGATCCCTCCTATATTAAAAGGTGTTGCGTATAATCTCGAATTTCTGACGGAGGCGATGAATTTGCTGTGGGAGCTTGCAAAAGTCGACAGCAGAGAGACTAACCCCTTTCCTTATCACCCGATACGTATTTTGCAGGATCTCGCATCTTATCAAATCGGTAAACCAGTTACATTTAATAACTTAGTGATCGATGCTTGTGCAAAATGGTTGGAAGAACCAGAGTTATCAAACCACTCTCCATTCGATATACTTGATCAAATATTAGTCACCGAGAGCTCCGATGATTCTTCTGAGGGGTTCACTATTTCATTCCGTCCTTATCCCGTTAATATATCGGCCGTGAATGGACTTAGAGAACGCGTTAACGACTTAGCATTTAAGGAACTACTCTCTGATGATTTAGCAAGAGCCTCGCGAGCGGCGGAAACAATCGGTCACAGCTTAAGGTATCCGCAAGGCCTTTTTGGGCGAGTTGTAAAACGCGAGGAAAGGGAAAATTGGACTCCAGTATTTGTGACAACTATTAATCGGCTTGAAACGATCATGAAGAACGATCAACTTGATCCGCTGGTTAGAGTTTTGATCTTGGATAACTTAAGCTGGCACATTAATTATTCAACGACTTCAACCAGAAAAGCTGCTCATAAAGTAAAAATTGCCTTACCAGATTCCTTGGAGCAGCATGTTGCGCTCGCTATGTATGATGGCTGGGGTCATTTTTTTAAGAGAATCAATGATTTTGAAAAAGCGGAACAAAGGAAACAGGATTGGCTGGAAAATATTGCCACAGAGCTGATAAAGCAAAAATCAGATCAAGGAATAATTAAAATAATAGAGGAAAGACTGAGTAAACAATTTAAAATCAAAGGCCGTTCCGCAAATCCGCTCCCATTCATCTGGACATTAGTGAAAGCGAGACCTTCAATTGGAATGGCAATTTGTGAGAGAATTAAAACAGAACATAATTCTGCACTTGTAGAGGTTCTCAGTATTGTTCTCGCTGAACTCATAAAACACGATGCTAGCAGTACTATCATATTATCAAACACCTTCCTAAAGCTTAAAAATATCAAACTTGCTCGGATGGTTGCACAGGCATTCGGTTGGAATAGAGGTAATCGCACCAGCTTAGTAAAAAATGAGCTCAAGCTTTTATCAGACTTGTCGATAAGTAATGACCAGTCCGTCAGGATTAACATGATTCGTGCAGCACAGATTATTGCTAAAGATGATCGGGTTACAGCTATCAACCTTTTATCGCTCTTGAAATTCCAAGATTCTGCCGCAATTGCAGAGGAGTACTTCTCTGTTTTTTATAGCCCTGGATTTCCTTCCTGGATATCGCTTCCAAGTAAACAATTAGACCTTATTTGGGATCAGCTAGTTTTGTGTCCATCGTTAGATGATTATCACATTTCAAAGTTTTTGTCCGAGGCTTCTGAGGTATGCCCCGGGAAGGTCCTTAAATTGTTAAAAGTGAGAGTAGAAAAAGATGAAAAACAACACAATCGAGATGAATACAAAGCTCTGCCATACGACTGGCAACACCAACTAAAATTTAGAAACGATCCGAACTTTTTAAGTATATTAAGTGAAATCAGAAATTGGATCGCACAAAAAACCGACTCGTGGCAGAGAGCGATGATGGGGGCAAAGATTTTTACGGGCGTAGCTATAGAGTTCGACCATAATACGATTAAGATTTTAGAAGAAGGTATATTTTCGGGCACAAAGGAACAGCTCGATGCGGTAATTTCAATATTAAGAGAGGCTCCCAGAGAGTTTGTTTGGGATCATGTAGATTTTGTTAGAACACTCTTGGATCAATCTGCTAAATATGGAGACAGCACGCTAAAAAGGGCTTCAGGGGCATTATATAATTCTGTTATTTCAGGGGTTAGAACCGGGATACCTGGACAGCCTTTTGCCGAGGATATAGCACAACGGGATCGATCAATAAAAACACTCGAGTCGCTAAAACCTGGCTCAAGAGAAGCGATTTTTTTCAAATCACTGGCAGAGTCAGCTATCCAGAACATCAAATCTCGAGCCGAAGAAGATGAAAAACTACGAGATTGGAGAGATTGGTAAATTTCTTCACATCTAAGACTGTGCTTGCAACCAAGAACTCGACTTTTGGCTACTTGAGTCCTACTCGATATCTTTCGTTCGAACCATCCTTATCGATCCAAAGTGAGTAATTGCTAGCATCGTTTGGAATCTCATAAACGAGAACGCCCGATTCGGCAATACTTGGAGAAAGTTCGCGTACTTCTAGGTAATTATCAATACTCATGATGGAATCGTCATATGTTTGATATTTTCTGTTCTGATTATCTACCAGCTGCAATGTGTCATTCGGCCTAAATGTAAACTTGCCATCGGTAGTGTTTGTTACCGATAAATCAACGATTACGAACTTGGCTCTATCCTTGGCTGATTTGGCTCCACCGAATTCGCTGCTAATAGTGCTCTTTTCCTCGGATTTGTTAACCTTAATCTTCATCTTGGTTATATCAACTTCTTCGCCAAGTTTATTGTCGACTATTTTCTTTTCTTTGTTCAACTCTGCCGACTCTCCTATGGATCCTAAATTGCTAAATGCGCTTTTAATCTTGTTAACCCGATACGCATCACCTACAAAGAAACCGATCAAAAAAATCACGACTCCTGCTCCGATTGCAATCGCGAGCTGCTTTTTGGAAAGCGTTTGCTTTGCCATATTACCCCCATATATTATTTATACTTTGCTATTTAATGACTTTACTGTTTTCTCGATCAATGCAATAAATCTGCTTATCGTATCGTCTGTGAGTAGTTCTAAATCCTTAATTGCTTTTCTTTTCTCATCGTAGCTGGGTAGTGTACGATAGCAATCAACATATTCGCTGATGAATGGCTTCAATTTCGGAATATTTTCAAACGGCCACTCGCAATATCCAAACTGGAGCTCTTCTACATCCTGCTCGTTCGAGGGAGCTTTGAAAAATAAGAATGAGAATTTTGTTGTGTAGCCGGGTACGGCTAAGTCTTTAGGATATTTGGTCATTAGTGAAAAGCCGTTTTTACGCCAGACAACTTCTACACTTTCTTCTGACTCAAATTTTTTCAGAAGTGCTTCGGCAATTCTCTTGCCATTTTGTGATAATAATTTTATAAAGTCCTCTTTGGCAATCGGTGTTCGATCATAGCTGTCGTTAGACTTGGATTTCTCAGAGTAGGTAATATTTTTTCGTGGAGGGTTGGCTAGACTGGGTATCAGAAAATGCTCTTGAGCATCACCCACTAACTGCATTTCAACTACGTAAAAGTCGATTTCCTGACCCGTTCGATCATTCAGATAGTTCGCGATATCTTTAAGCTCTTGATTGGCCTGATCGACAACAATCAGAAGAGTAAAACTGCCGAGACGAAGCC
This sequence comes from uncultured Candidatus Saccharibacteria bacterium, assembly GCA_964487045.1. Lineage (GTDB taxonomy): Bacteria > Patescibacteriota > UBA1384 > UBA1384 > DTJR01 > JBDRAU01. The sequence continues at coordinate 32,306 of CAZAOT010000002.1, forward strand.
GCTTTTCCAGGCCTTCTTTGAATTCAGATTCTGAGAAATTCTCTTCTCCTATCTTTTCTTTCATATATTCAGACAACGAACCTTGAAAATTGACCTTACGCTGGAGTAGGAATTTCCGAAAACAACTACTTTCAATCTCTTCATAAGATTTATTCCAAAGATAGGCGGCATAACCGAGAATTTGGCCGACAACAGTCCTCTTTACTTCAGGATTCTTCTCAAGCTTTGTTTCGATCAAAGCAATGTGGCCTTGAGGACTGACCGCCAAAACATCCAGCGCACCATTTTGAAGGCTTACTTCCTTTCCTATTGTGACGAATTTGGAATCATACCCTATTTCATCAAGCGGAAGAGTGTTAACATCGTTTGTTAATAGATCTTGAAGTTGAGCTTCATCGTTATAGTATCGCTTTTCAACCGGAACCCATTTCTTATCCGGATTTAAATGTAATATTTTCATTTCTTTGCCTCGATTAACCGGAAGCGGATACAAAAAGCCCGCCGCCAGCGATAGCTTTTTACGGCTACCTGCAATCCTTTCGGACTACAACCGATCAAGGTGCTCTGACGACGAGCCCATTATCCTTGATCGGTTTTTATGCCATGCCTTAGAAAAATCTAAAGTTTAGGCAATGTATTCAAAATTTACAATTAACAACCTTAATGTTAGCAGATTTACTCCTGTTGTAAAGACATTTCGGGTGATTTTTTGCTTGACTTAGCCCTGTTATTCGGGCTTCCTTTCCCTTACAAATGAGCCAAGAGACCAAATTAACGAATACTGCACCGTTTCAGCTACCACAAGAAGTAAATGGGGTGTTTGCCGGGCCAATTCAGCCGCCAGATCCGGAAACGAGATACTGCCTTTACGCTCGCAAATCAAGTGAAGATGACGAGAGGCAAGCACTTTCGATCGGTTCACAAATTAACGAGATGACCAGGCAAGCAGAAACGCAAAGTTTACAGGTCGTTGAAGTTCGGCAAGAAAGTCATTCGGCAAAATATTCTGGACAAAGACCCATATTTCAACAGCTGATTGGCGATATCCAAAACGGATTATTTAACGGAATTTTAAGTTGGGCGCCCGACCGATTGTCGAGAAACGCTGGTGACTTGGGATCTATTGTTGATTTGATGGATCGAGGATTATTGAAAGAAATTCGGACTCATGGGCAAGTTTTTACAAATTCACCTAATGATAAGTTCCTGCTGATGATTTTATGTTCACAAGCAAAGCTAGAGAATGATAATCGAGGAATCAATATCAAAAGAGGGATGAGGGCAAAATGCGAAATGGGCTTCCGACCCAATATGGCTCCAATTGGATACCTGAATGATAAGTACGGCAATAAAGGTCAGCGAAAGGTTTATCCAGATCCTGATAGAGCACCGATCATCAAAGAAGCTTTTGAGAAAGTCGGCTATCACGGTTGTTCTGGTCGTCAGGTCTATCTTTGGCTTAAAGACGAGGTTGCGTTTGTAACTCGAAGCGGAAAGCCGATGACTTTAAGCACAATTTATCGAACTTTGAGTAATCCCTATTATACCGGAGTATTCGAAGTGCCTGAGGGTAGCGGCAATTGGTATAAAGGGGCATATGAACCGATCGTTTCGAAAGAGCTATTTAAAATTGTACAAGAAAAATTAACCGTAGTGCCAAAGAGCATGCCCGGAACCAAACAATTTGATTTTACCAAGTTATTAAAATGCGGAGAGTGCGGTTCTGGAATCACGGCACAGGAAAAAATTAAGCATTGGGGAAAAAGATATGTTTATTACCACTGTACGAAGTTGAGAAATTTTGAATGTCCTGAGCGATATACAAACGAAGAAAAATTAGTACAAGAATTTATAAGAATTCTATCGAAGCTGACAATCGATCAGATCAAATCCAAAAGAGAGATTTATGGCAAATTTGAGCAATTTTGTAAATTCAGATCGGACGTATTGGATTTCGAGCTAAAACCGAACCAAGCAAATTATATTGATCAGACACGAATTAACATCGAAAAATTTGTTGAACATATTTTCGAAAAAGGTAATCGCGAAGAGAAGCGGTCGCTAATCGGTTGTCTAAGCGCAAAACTAATTCTGAAAAATCGAGAAGTTTGTTTGTTAGAACTCTAAGCAAACTATTTTCTCTTTTTTTGCCACTTTACTGAAGTAAGAATTTTTCCGTAAAGGTCGTCATTAATATTTATTGGCATCTGTGATAATTCTTCCCCTGTAGGGTTATTCTTTTGAAAAACGACAAAGGGCAGATCGTTTATCACAGCTATCGGAGTCTGTTCTCGCCCCTCACCCATTATAAGTACCGCTGCAGCGGCTATTCCATCAGCAATATTTGCTCTTGTGCAAATCATATTTCTGCCGAATAAATCTTTTTGGCCGATATAATTATTCAGTGCTTTAAATCCAGTGTGTGCAATTGAAATGCCAGTCGTTCCCCAGCGTAGCGGTGTCGTTTTGCTATCCGTTATGATAACTCCCAAGTGACTGATACTATGCTGTTTTTTTAGATAACTACGAATTTTATTAGCAGATTTTTGTGGGTCACTTGGCCACAAAATATATTTTCCATTTCCATTCGACTCATCAATTCCTGCAGTTGGGATAAGAGTATTATTTTTGATAGTAAGAAGCGCTCCGAATTTTCCTCTTCCTCTGAGAAACATATCAGCTTCTTTATATATAAGCTTTTCCTTGTCAGTATCTACTACATCAACTACGTTTCCTTCGCAAATCGAGACAATTTTAGAAGTAATGGCAACAATCGAATTCTCTGGTAATTTTCGGATGTATCTTGATAATAAATTTTCAATTGGTTGAGCTCCGGTTATTTTTAATGTTCTGATTGTTCTAATCTTCATTTTTACCCTTTCCGAGCCACTTGACGCCCAAGTAGACAAAAGGTGTCTCTATTATCGACATAGCACACTTCAACCCCCAATAGGGTAAAACTAACCCCATGATAAAGACGATGTTCTGATTAAATGGCTTGTCCAGCGCATAGAACGCTAATATCATAAATATTGCAGTGTCAACAAACTGACTAATGAAGTTGGAAAGATTAGTCCTAAGCCATAGATTTTGCTTCCCCATTTTTTGTCTGAGCCGGTAAAAAATCGCAACATCCAGGATTTCTGCAATAGCAAAGGCAAATAAGCTGGCAAGAGAGAATCTGATCGAAATCTTGAATACTGACTCATAAGCTGCCTCTGTCGGTGAGAACCTTGATGTCGGAGGCAGAGCCACCGCTAACACGGAAAATAGGATTAACAGAATAATTACTATGATGCCAGATCTAACTAAGCTTTGCGCCCTGTCTTTGCCTCTAGCTTCAACGATTATGTCATTAACTGCATAAGTTATCGGGAACAGAAAAATAGCCACACTTCCGCTTAACAAGAAGTTGCCAATATGCAGGAGATTGAATGTTTTACCTCCCATCAATTCAGACGCCACAACGCAGAACATGTAGATAGCCGCTATCAAATCAAACTTTCTTATTTTCAACATTTGAGTCCTTTTTTTTAATTACTAAAAAACTGCCGATACGGCAGTCAATTCGCTTGCCAAATAATAGGCAAGCAGTAATTACATCTTGTGAAAACTAGACCAAGTTTGAATTTTGCGAGTTATTAACATGATGACTAAATATTATCAGCTAAATTAGCGATGTAAAGTTTTAGCTGTGATTTTTGCAAAAAGTTCCACAATTTCGCGGATGGTTCAGAGTGACAATCAGAGTACCATACCCGTTTGGGTACCTGTAAATTAGGGCGAATTTGGCACCAAAAAAGACCCTTTGGGGTCATTTTGGCTTTTGCCTTCTCCTTATACTCAATTTCGAGCAAGGCAAAAGTTCCAATTTCTAAATGGTGGGCGAGGTGGGAATCGAACCCACAATCCCTTGCGAGAATAAGTTTTTGAGACTTACGCGTATACCAGTTCCGCCACTCGCCCTAACCATATAATTCTAACAGATTTAGTCCTCAAATGGAAGCTCGCCTTCCCTTAGAACCTTCGCTTCATCATTTGTGATATCAACGACTGTTGATGGTTGGTGGGGCTCAAATTCAGGGTCTTCTATAATCAGATCTGCCTTGAGATAGATTTTGGCGTCTAGTGCTTTAATACTTGTAGCCGGATTATTTCCAGTTAGATTGGCTGAGGTTGCAGTTGTTGGCTTCCCGAATGCCTTTGTAATCTGAACGATAATTGAGTCTTTCGGAATTCGGACAGAAACGTCGCTCTGCAACACAAACGTAAATGGACCGGGCAAATATTTTTTTAAAATTCTAGTTTGATTTTCGTTTGGCTTTAAATATTTTTCAATCATATCGATATCTGAAAAATTAAATGAGAATTTCTGATCAGATCTTCTTCCCTTGAGATCTTCTAGCTTTTTAATTGCTTCGCCGTTTGTACCATCAACAGCAATGCCGTAAACAGTATCGGAAGGATATACAACCATTCCGCCCTTCTCCAGAACAGATATCGCTTTATCTAGAATCTTTTTATAATTGTCTGCTGTTAATATGATTTGCATATCTTGATTATTGTCCTAATAAAATATAAAATGGCTGTTGAGCCGTATTAATTCTATGCAAAAACTTGTATTCTTGCAACATGAGCTTGTACTTGCCTGCCGGCAGGCAGGGCTCAGCTGGTAGAGCACTACACGCGATCCGTTAAATATTGGGCTGGTAGTTCAGCTGGTAGAACACTGCATTCGCATTGCAGAGGTAGAGGGTTCGAGTCCCTCCCAGTCCACCATTTTACATTTCGTGCCAATTCTTCCGCTTCGCTCGAGCCAACGGCTCTTGCTTGCGGTGGCAAATTCGAGAGTAATTCATATTGTTTTTGAAAATTCATAATGAGTTTTCCGCCCAGCAAAATGCGGTTCGAGCCGGCGGTTTTAAGAAAATTTCTCATAGCGGAGAAATTTTTTGTTTTAACAAAATTTCCAGCTTGGTTGGCGTCAATTATCCAGTTTTTCAAGAGTTCGAGCCAATGATTTCCTTTTCGTTCAAAATCTCTTAACTTTTCTTCAAACTCGGCTTTTTGCTCAATCAGTTTATTCTTCTTTTCTTTGTACTCTGAAAGCTCTATCGCTTGGTCTAAGTAAGCGTCAGACAAACGATCAAGCCGAGTTTTGATGGTTGCAATTTTGTTGTTTAGATTTTGAGCGAAAACAACCGACGAGTGGTATTTATCTTTTTCCCAACCTTGAACTTTTAGCATATACTTTTCTTTCCACTCGTCGGGCAAAGAAACTTTTTGACAGAGATCTTCAATTTGTTTTGCCAAAACTTCTTCGCAAACAAATTTTCTCTCGGCACAAACTTTGGTTTTGCTTTTATGAGTACAACGGTAGTAAACATATTCTCGGCCACTTGGCTTGAACTTTCTCTCGGCAGTTATGGCATAACCGCAACTTCCGCATTTGGCAAAACCAAGAAATTGAAGTTCTCTTTCCTTTCGTTTGTGCCGAGGTTTCGAGTGATCTTTTAGGGCAACTTGTATTTTGTCAAAAGTTTCTTTGGAAATCATTGGCTTATGAGAACCTTGATAAAGTTCTCCGTCATAACTTATGACGCCGTAATAAAATGGCTTCGATAGTAGTTTTTGAATTGATGACAAAGCCATTTTATGTCCGTCTTTTCCAACCAAGCCAAGAGAAAACATTTTTGCTTGAATTCCAGTCAGCGAAAACTCGCCGGTAGCAAAAAGCTCCAGCGCTTTCTTAACTAGCGAAAAAGTTTTGGGATTTGGGTCGATAGTTCGAAGTCTTGGCTCGTTGAAGTAACCGAGTGGAGCTTTTGAAGGCAATTCTCCTCGGCGAAGTTTTTGCCGTATTCCTCGCAAAATGTTTTCTCTTAAATTGTCGGTGTAATATTTGGCCTGACCAAAGGCAACGCTTAACATGAACTTTCCTTGTGGTGTTGCTTCAAACCAGAAAGTTGGGAATTTTAGCGAGGTGATTTTGCCTGTATCAACCAAGTAAATTACTCTTCCACCATCAACAGAGTTTCTGGCAAGTCGATCGGGATTCCAAGCTAAAATTCCCGAAGCGTTGCCTTTTTCAAGCTCTAAAAGCATTTGGTTAAAGATTGGTCGCCCAGGCTCCTTGGCGGTTTTGCTTTCGGTAAACTCACGAACAACAAACAAGTTATTAGTCCTGGCAAAATCTCTTAGTTCTTGGAGTTGGGCTTCAATAGACAAAATTTGTCGCTCTTCCTCTTCGGAAGATTTACGACAGTAAATGAAATACTTTTCCATTTTTCCCTCCTTAAATTTTGTCTATAACCAAATGCTTTTATACACCGACAATTTTCTGGAAATTTTGTTACCGCCGGGGCTCTAAAGAATTTCATTCTTTTCTGTGCTTCGCACAGGAACCGCATTTTGCTGGGCGGAAAACTCATTATGAATTTTCAAAAACAATATGAATTACTCTCGAATTTGCCCCCGCAAGCGAGAGCCATTGGCTCGAGCGAAGCGGAACAAATTAAATTAAATACAATGTGGTGGTATGTTTTGAACGAAGCTCGAACTTTTTTCGAAAATGCTGAAATTTAATACTGATGCTCGCGACCCGCAAAGCGGGTCGCTCGCTTTATTTCCTTTTTTTCAAAATACATTTTTGCGCGGCCGTGGAGGGGTGTGGGGAGGAAACGGCCGCGCTAGCTTTTTTGGGGCGGGGCGGAAAAAATTAGACACAGATCAAATGCTTATGCTAATTATAGTATGTAGCATTAAAATTAGCAATTAGCTTATACTTGTATTAAAATGAAGAAAGGTATCTTAATAAAATTTGGTGACCGAGTCCGCGAAGAACGCTTGAAACTTGGATTGTCGCAAGAAGAACTTGCTGTTAAAACTGGAGTTCACCGAACCTATATTGGCATGATCGAACGAGCCGAGAAAAATATTACCTTGTTAAATATTGAAAAGATAGCAGGGGCTTTAAAAATCACTGTGAACCAACTATTTAGAAAATAATTATATGGATGAATTTGGAAAATATACTCCAGAGGAAGCTTTCGACGAATCACAGCGTCTTGGAAATTCCACTGGATCTAATAAAAATGAATTAGATGAAGCAGAATTTCAATTACTAAATGAATCTCAGCGAGAACTCGCTGATAGAATTATTGAAGACCCAGCTATTTCAATCCCAGAAGTTTATTTTGAAAGACAACAAAATCCCGAAGCAGTCAGAAGTGTGCTATCTTTGAATATTGTACAGTCAGCATTACGAAGAGCATTGATTGATTCAATTTTTGACGGGGATGTCGGGTTAACTGAAAGTCTAATAAAAGAATACGAGTTACCAGAAAGTGTAATTTCTTCTTCTGAGTTGCAAACAAAGATAAAAGACGAAGCAATATTTCTTTTAGGTCATTATGATTTTGGAAAATTCCAGAAATTATTTGATCTATTTGGTTTGCCAGACGCAATTGGTGAATATAATTTAGATTTCAATATATTTTTTAGAATAGATCGTCGATTTACTTTCTCTAGTATTTTAGAATTTGGTAGGTTTATCCAACAGCATGAAACATATTTTGGTTGGCTGGAGAATGAGAAACTTAATGGACGAGAGTCTGAATGGTTATTTGATGAACATGAGTTAGATAGCATCAAACAAAAATACCTTAGACCAGAAGAGGCCCATGTTTTGGTGTTGCATGGATTTACAGTTTCATCCAATTGGACAGAAACAGGTGGAAAAGATAGCTATGAAGAAGCGTTAAAAGTACTGTCAGCGACGGAATCACTTAAACGCTGGCAAGAATCGGATGAATTAGTGCAGTTTCTAGAAGTTTTTGATGAGGATGATCAAATAGAACCGACCCATGGGGAAAATGGTGTCCAAGAAAGGCAAACCGAAGAAGCGACAACAATATTTGAAAGAGCGTCAAAAAGATTTGGTTACCGGTCAATGTTTCAATTCTGTTTTAGGGATGATGTAGGGATGCATGACATGCTTCATGCGTACGATGATATCGAAGACAGTCTGTTCAAGTCCTCTGGACTCAAACCAAGTGAGTTTTTTGGCCAGATACTTTTTCAAGTTAAAATGGATTCAGTCAACTACCAAGATGGTGCGAGTTACCACCGGCTTAATACGATCGCACAATCATTCAATCCACAAGAAGCCCAGAAAGTAATAAAAGAATTATCACAAATTCCCGAATTTGCCGAAATGTCCGCTTCATACAAGACGGTGGAAGACATTTTTTCATCATGGGCCAGTTTAAAAAAATTCCATAAGCTCCAGACAATCCTTGGACAGCAAGATCTACTCAACCAGTTAAAAACTCAGGGACATACGAAACTAATTGATTATATACGCCGGTTGGCTTTTGGCGGATCAAGTGTAAGCATCGAGAAAGTACTACAATTTTGGAAAGATCCTAGTGGCTTTTTAAATATCAGCGAACGACATGCAAGAAGAGTTCATGAGTTGAAAAAGCCATCACATTATACAGAAATACCTCACCTTGACCTAACTCCCGAAGAACTTCGCGACTCACTGGTTGAAGGAGACCTAGATTCCCTTCAAGTTTTCCACCCATTAGAAATAGAATATACCATATCATCTAGTGCTGGAAATTTAAGAGAAAATTTGACAGAAGCATTGGGCAGTCGGGAAGCGGGAATAAAGCCAAGAGCTAAAAATCCAAAAAAATTGTATTCTGCAGTTAAAAATATTTTAGACCCAGCTGGTATCAGTCTTAAGGATTATCTTCAAGGTCAAGCTGACTTACCATCTGGTATGGAAGATCAATTGGGTATTATCTTGAAAGACGATTCTGCAGGGCTTGTGGACCACGTTGAGGTGTATCGAGCAAAGATATATTCCAAAAGCGATCCCGAAAGTGTTGTTGCTGGAAATGATACTTCATGTTGTATGCCTTTTGGATCAGGAAAAAATAATATTTACACATTCAACCCTATCTGCTCAACGTTTGTGGTCCAGAGACAAAACAACAATGGAAGTTGGCGGACGATAGCGCAAAGTATTTTGACAGAAGATGTTGATATTCATGAGAATATACATGAGTTAATGCAACGAATTGACTTTGCTGATAAAAGTCAATTAAGAGAATTTATTCCTCAGAGCGTATTGGAGCAATCGCCATCTGTGGTTACCGCCGACAATATTGAAGTATCACCTAATTTTGCTGCTTCCGAACAATCCAGTTTAATATTGGAACAAATATATCGTGATTTCTTTCAAGAATATAGCCGCCGATATTTACAAGGCGAGTCAAATGATGGCTCTAGAATAATCGTTGGAAAAGGGTATTCAGAAATCATGGGTCATCTACCAGAAGTAAACAATACATTTTTACCACGGACACCAGTTGCATACTCCGACAATATAATGCAAACCGCCTATCAGTTAGACTTGTGGGGGGAGCCGAATCCTGTTATGGACTGGAAGGGGCGCATCACAGAGACATACACACCGATAGATCAGTCATCAGACTCTAGAGTTCTTTCAGATGTTGGTATCCGCGGCTTGTCATTTCTTGGTTTTAGAGACGCTCTGCCTGTTTCGTTCATCGAGGGCAAAGCATATGAGGACAACCCAGAGCTTCTTGTATATTTACATAATATGGAAAATGCCTTAATAGCAAAAGACATCAACAACTCCAGAAAGAAACGTTCGAATATGAGCTTGAAATGGCAAGATTCTACCGGGAAAATTCATGGTTACATTCTTGCGTACGAAGGAGTTAGCGTAAGGGCTGCCGATACAGTTTCTCATCAAGCCCAAGAACGAATATTATATATTTCCGACCTAGCTTCTGATTCCGAATCGAAATTAGCCGGCGGGTACCTCATCAAAGGTTTTTTCGAACTATATAGAAGGAATTATCTCGAGAAGGGTGATTTTATTCCAATTGTTTTTGAGGGTAGAGAGCAAACATCATATTCAATAGTAGCAAAACAAATTAGTAGGATCGCATCAAATCTAGGATATGAATGTTCTCTCGAGGAAGGTGAGGCCTATAAACATGGAAATGACATAATGCACCCCGTGGTCCTTCGATTTAAATAATTTCCGCCCCGCCCCAAAAAAGCTAGCGCGGCCGTTTCCTCCCCACACCCCTCCACGGCCGCGCAAAAATGTATTTTGAAAAAAAGGAAATAAAGCGAGCGACCCGCTTTGCGGGTCGCGAGCATCAGTATTAAATTTCAGCATTTTCGAAAAAAGTTCGAGCTTCGTTCAAAACACACCACCAAGTTATTGCCCAATTTAACGGGCTGAACATTGCGGAGATGGCAGTTCGATTCTGCCTAGGTCCACCAATTTGTATTTTGTTTAATTTGTTCCGCTTCGCACGGGATCAAACCCAACGATTCGGCTGGTAATTCTGTATAAAGGCGAATAAATTGTATATGATTTCTTGAAAAAGAATCTATAAAATCATAATTAGCGATTCGCTAGAAAGGATATAATGAATTTAGTGATTGGGATTGTAGCGATTGTTATCGGTTTCCTGCTTAATCAGTGGATATCACATTCATTAAGCAAAGATGCATTATCAAGGCCTATGTTTTTAAACTACCCTACAGGCGTACTTATTTCTACGGTCGTCTATATTTCAGTCTATGTCGTTGGATTGTATTTTTTATACAGAATTTCAATTTGGATACCAGTCATACTAGTTTCTTTGTTTTTATTGATAATAATTTCCAACTTATTGAAAAAATCTAAATAGAAAACAAATATTAGTTAGTTGTAGAAATAAGATTTTTTGGAGTTTACATGGGAGAATTATCAAGAAATGAGTGGAAGACTTTTTCCAGTTTTTTCTTGCCAGAATATAATAAGTTGAATAAAACTGGTTATATATTTTTAGATCAAGAACCTAAAGTTTATAATTAGGATTGGGATTTTATAGATAATGACAATAATATACTCCCTATTCAACATACTAGAGCTGCAGGTACAGATAATGATGTAAGAATGGAAATTACTCGTCCAAAGATTTCTGAGCAATTTATTAACGGACTTAAGAAAGAATTAGAATTAAGAGGAGTTAAAAATTGTCATATTTCATTAAATATTTCTAATCCTCCAAGTGCAAAGGAAGAGGTACGTGAAGCCTCGTATTGGATTTCAGAATGGATCAGAATAAAGTATTTCGACTCAAGCAGAAAAAAAATTTACTCATTTGATCAGGAAGAATATGATATTTACATTAAACATTGTTTGAAATGGGTTTCAAGAATTGATTTATTTGAAGATGACGGACTCCATTTTGGATTTGGTTGGAGCAAATATCCACTAGAGTTAAATTGTGTTTTAGACAGTCCACAAAGATTTGTAAATGCAGTTATGAAAAAAGAAGCTAAAAACTATACAAACGCAGATAAACTTGTCCTTGTTCTGGATTTCAGTCCCTTTTCTTTTGACGAAAACGATATCATTAGATTTAGAAAAATAATTAGTGAGTCTAAGACTAAATTTAATGCTATTTGGGTTTATCAATTATGGTCTGGCGCTAGAGGTGCATTTGAAATTTATCAAACCCAATCACCTAAAGAACTTACGCTTCGTTCCTAAATAGTTAAAGGTCACTCACCATTACTTTTTTGCCAGCATAGTAATTTAAAATCCTAAGCTATGGTCTAAAAAATCACAGACTAAAAACTTCGGAAAGATAAGTTATGACTCTTCGGGAGTCTTTTTTGATTGGAAAAATTGATAAAGGAAATAAACAAAACTTGCTACGAGCATTAAAGAGAGCGTCACAAGAGTGCTATGATCAAAATTTGCAAACATTTCGTGCCAAATTAGATATAAGTTTAAGAAATAAATTCCGCTGATAACAAAATAGATTGCGAAGTTTAGTTTAGACTTTATTGCTATTGGAATAAGCAATACTAGAGTTGGTAGTAGATGGCGTTCGTGGACTCTAGTTAAAAACATGCAGACTGCAAAATTTATAAGTCCAGCTGCTGCTAGTGTGTTATCAAAATTGATTCGTTTTCTGAGGATATAAATTATAAGCAGTATAAAGAAAGCACTGATAATCAAACCCATGTTTTGATAGGAGGTAATTCCACCTAAGCTATCAGGTACCTTGTTTAGCCCAAGCATATACCAAAAATTCAGGGCGTTTACTGAAGCAAAATGAGATTGTCCTTGCGACGAGTCTAGCAGAAATGAAATTGATTGCTTGAAAAATCCCGAGCCATAGTAGGGTATAAAAAATAATGAATACAACAAAAGTCCACCTACTAAGATGCCTATAGTCTTGTTTAGTTTCAATTTTGAATAAACAAGCAATATATATAGGGGTAAAAATATTATTGCCGACTGCTTAACCAAGAGTGCTCCCAAGAAAGCTAAGGCGGAATAGATAGGGTATTTTGTACGCATTAGAATAAAAATACTTAAGAAGATCAAGGCAGCTACGAGTCCTTCTGTTTGGCCCCAAAGCACACTATTATAAAAGATTCCTGGATTAAGTAGATAAACTATAAAGAAAACCGGGGAGATAATTATCGAAAGTGACATCATAAGTGACTCGACCACTATAGTAGGAAGTTTATTGAAAGTAGTCCTAGCTTCATAATTTCCAGGAAATAATCTTTGCGATGACTTATCTAGATAGTAATATAGTCCAGTGATTAGAGGTGGGTAATTAGCAGCTGAAAAAGGATAGAAATCTCTCTCGTAAAAACCTGAAAATCCAAAGTTTTTTATCGAGTCTGTCCAGTTAAGATTATTGTTAAGATCACGGTTGTAGCTCAAGGTTGATATTGAAACTCTAGCAATCAATATTACAAAAAAAATTAACAGCCAATACTTTTTCATAGCTAAATTTTAGCATTAATTAGAAAAACCTGTTAAATAACAGATTAATTTGATAAAATACTCTTAATTAAGAGGAGTATATGGAAAATAATAACATTAAAGAATCCGAAAGCAGAGAAGATAAGCTTAAAAGGATTAGAGATCTGGGTATAAACCCTTATCCTGCAAAAACTGATCGAAATTTAGATATTAAATCAGCCAAAAAGACTAAGGATAAAACTGTTATTATTGCTGGCAAAATCGCTTCAGTTAGGTCGCATGGCAAATCCACATTTATGGATATTCAGGATGAAAGTGATCTAATGCAAGCTTATTTCAAGTTTGATAATTTGGGCGAAGACAAATACGAATTTTTAAAAAATATTGAAATAGGCGACTACATAGAGGTAAAAGGAGAGAATTTTGTTACCAAAACTGGTGAAATAACGATTGCCGCCAAAGAATATAAGCTTCTAAATAAGACACTCCTACCCGTACCTGACAAGTGGTATGGACTTAAAGACACTGAGCTTCGATACCGCAAGAGATTCCTAGATATGATAATGAATCCTGATGTCAAAAGGAATATCGAAATTAGGTCCAAGATAGTCGAGGAACTTCGTAGCTTTATGAAGAAAAACGGCTTTATTGAAGTTGAAACTCCGATACTTCAGGCAATTCCAGGAGGAGCTTCGGCAAAGCCTTTTGTAACACAATATAATATTCTTAAGCAGGACATGTATCTTAGAATAGCTCCGGAGCTTTTTCTTAAGAGACTTGTTGTTGGAGGATTTGAAAAGGTATATGAGATAGGTAGACAATTCCGAAACGAGGGACTATCGCATATGCACAATCCAGAATTTACCTCAATTGAGTTCTATTGGGCTTATCAAGACTATGAGGGTCTGATGAGGTTCACAGAGGAGATGATGAGTACAGTTATTAAAGAAGTTTGCGGCAAAACTACAATTACATATCAAGGAAATGAGCTTAATTTTGCTCCACCATATCCACGCATCACCTTTGATGCTTTGATCGAAAAGGATTGTGGCATAAATATATTCCAATACCCTGAATTCGAAGATCTAAAAAAAGAAGTAATCAAAAAGGGTATAGACTTAAACTTCAAAGAGATAAAAGTATGGCCAAAGCTTGTAGATGAGCTTTATAAAAAAGTTTCAAGGCCAAAGATAGTTGAACCAATATTTGTAATCGATCATCCTCTAGTTCTTGTTCCTTTGGCTAAAGCCAAAGAAGATGAGCCACTCAAATCCCAAACGTTTCAGTTGGTCTGCGCGGGTGGTATCGAACTGATGAAGGCTTATTCAGAACAAAATGACCCAATCGAACAAGAAGAAAGATTCCGCGAGCAAGTTAAGCTTTCTAAGGCAGGCTGGGATGAATCTAATATGATGGACGAAAACTTCGTCGAAGCTTTGAAATATGGCTTACCGCCAACGGCTGGATGGGGGATGGGAATTGAAAGATTTGCGATGCTTCTTACTGATCAATACTCGATCAAAGAAGTTATCGCCTTTCCTACACTAAAGAATATTTCTGGCAAAAAATGATCTATTATCTAGTCGGAGCGTCAATTCTAATGCTCGTTGGGCTGGTAGGGATTATTATTCCAGCTGTTCCAGGAATACCTTTTATGGCGATTATTGCCCTCCTATACCAAATTTTTACAAAAGGCCTGTCGACCACAACACTCATTGTTCTTGCTGTAATAACACTGCTATCAATTATTATTGATTATTTCTCAGGAATATTAGGAGCGAGGATCTCTGGAGCTAGCGCAAAATCGATGCTTCTTGGAATACTTGGAATGCTAATCGGTATTGGTTTTATTCCACCAATTGGTGCGATTATTGGATTATTTATTGGAATCTTGGCAGGGGAGTTAATATTCAAAAAAGATGCAAAAAAAGCAATTAAAGCTGCATCTGGAAGTGCGATTTCAGTAATTATTGGGATGATTTTAAACATAACTCTTGCTTTAGCATTTTTGATTATTTTTGTAATTAGCGGAATTTCAGGATTATGATTTTTGAGAAAGGTATTTATAATATCTACAAACCTAAGGGGCCAAGCTCTTACGACATTATTCGTCAGATAAAACGAGATGCTGTGGATAAAAAAATTGGCCATGGTGGAACTCTCGATCCACTTGCTAGTGGAGTATTGGTAGTTGCGATTGGGCGAGAATCCACTAAGCAACTTGATAGCGTAGTTAAAGACGAAAAAGAATACAAAGCCACTATCAAACTTGGCCAAACTAGCACTACCCAGGATGAAGAAGGAAATAAAACAGAAATCAGGGTAGACCATCATCCTACTTTGGAGGAGATTAAAAATGTTTTAATTAGTTTTATAGGTAAGATTAAGCAAACTCCGCCAATATATTCAGCTATGAAAGTTAATGGAAAAAGAGCCTATCAACTAGCCAGGAAAGGCGAAACGCCAGAGATCAAGGAGCGTGAGATCACAATTTACAAAATCGATTTAATTAATTATTCCTGGCCAATTTTGGAAATAAGAGTTTCTTGTTCGAGCGGTACATATATTAGAACTTTAGCAAATGATATCGGAAGCAAACTTAAAACTGGCGGATATCTAGCGGACCTAATTAGAACTAAAGTAGGCAATTTTAATATCAAGGACAGTGTTAAGCTTTAATTATTCTATAGCACTAACCGTTGAACCTGTTTTTTGATAAAATAAAGCTATGCATCAAGAAGCGACCGAGATTGTCAGAAAGCTTCAGGAAAACAAATTTGAAGCTTATTTTGCTGGTGGATCGGTTAGGGACATATTACTCGGGCAAGACCCTAAAGATATCGATATCGCCACGAGTGCTACTCCAGACCAAATTCAAAGACTATTTCCAGATAATATACCTATCGGTAAACAATTTGGAGTAATTTTAGTAAAAGGTAAAAATAATCAATTTGAAGTAGCCACGTTTAGAGAAGAGGGACCATATCTTGATAAGCGCCGCCCGAGCTATGTTAAATTCACAAGTGCCGAAAACGACGCTAAACGTCGCGACTTCACTATCAATGGCATGTTCTATGATCCGATAACTAACAAGATTATAGACTACGTCGGCGGCCAGGAAGACATAAAAAAGAAAACGATTCGGTTTATCGGTGATGCAGTTGATCGAATAAAAGAGGACAATCTACGTTTAATTCGAGCCATTAGATTCAAGGTTACGCTTAATTTTCAATACTCTGATGAAACTTTTTCTCTGATAACTAATAATTCAAGTTTGATAAAAAATGTCTCACCAGAAAGGCTAAGGGACGAATTAAATAAGATTTTACAAAGTGGAAGACGGCATATCGGACTGACTGAGCTTTCTCAGAGTAAAATTATTGATTACATAATTCCTGAAATTAATGACCTGAAAGGAGTTCCGCAACCGATTGAATATCATCATGAGGGCGATGTTTTCACTCATACTTATCTCGCAATTAAATCCCTTCCAAGCGATGCTCCACTTCACCTTGTCTGGGCAGTACTCCTTCATGATATTGGCAAACCGCCGACACTTATCAAAGAAGATAAGAGGATAATTTTCCACAACCACGCAGAAGTTTCTGCCGAAATGGCCTCGAAGATTCTACAAAGACTTAAATTTTCTAGTTTTGAAATTAAAACTATATATTTCCTAATTGATAGCCATATGAAAATAGCATTAATACCTAAGATGCGACCGACTAAACAGATGGCTTTTTTGCTTGATCCGCGATTTCCAGATTTAATCAAGCTTTGCGAAGCAGATTCCAGAGGAACCTACCCAGTAAATCTAGCTTTAGTTGAAAAATTAAAAACTGAGCTTGAGCAGGCGAAAATTGAGAAAGCTAAAATCGAGCTTGCAAAAAAATCCACCAAACTATTTACAGGTGACAATCTTATAGAATTAGGGTATAATCCATCAAAGGACTTTAAGGAAATTCTAGATGAAGTGAATGATCAAATAATTGCTGGAAATATCAAATCACTTGAGCAGGCGAAGTCATTCGTCTTAAAAAATTTCAAATCATGAAAATTACAGAAGAAGATCTTAAAGAAGTATTTTCAAGCGATACTGAGGAGCCAATTGCTAATTTGCAAGATGGCCAAGTTTCGATTAAAAAAGTAAAAAAAATCGACGAGATCAATAAAATAAGGCGCTCAATTAAACGAATTAACCAAGAGAAGCCAAAAAGCATTGGTGGCGGATTTGAGCTTATTAACTCCCTGCTTAGGTTCACGGCAATAGCGGGATTTAGTGGCTTTATTATTTTCGTTGGGATGAGCTGGGGCGGTTTATCCGAGCAGCTCAAGTGGGCATATTATGTTGACTTCAAAGGTGAAAGACCACCTGGCGCAGTCGCTTCAGTGACAAGTAAACCTTCCCTAACGCCTTATCCATCTCCAAAGGCATACATCTCTAGCCAACCTGTTGCTCCTGTTGACAATCTTCCGTCACTTCATGCCGATTTTACTCAAAACAATTTGAAAATAGACAAAATTAGTATAAATGCACCAATAATGTGGGAAGTTGAGGAAGATAAAATTCTCGACCAGCTTACAGGTGGCGTTGCTCACTATAAGGGCACCTCGCTCCCAGGCCAGGGCGGGAACATTTTTATCGTAGGGCATTCATCAAATTATTTCTGGATAAAAAGTGATTATAACAATATATTCGCTTTGCTTGATAAGCTTAGCCCTGGTGATCGAATTGAAGTTTCCAGAAACAATTCTAACTTTATTTACGAAGTTAAGGAGACAAAGGTCATTAAGCCTGATGAAGTCCAGGTATTAGAAAATACTCCAAAAGAAACCTTATCATTAATGACTTGCTGGCCCCTCGGAACCTCGCTCAAGAGAATGGTAGTTCAATCAGAACTTATCTATTCGTACTCAGCAGACTAAGCAGACGCTCTCCAGCCTTGAATCAACAGGACAAATAGGTTAAAATATCGAAATGGAATCCAAACAAAAGTTATTAATTGATGTTGATACAGGCATAGACGATGCGCTTGCACTAATTTTGTTATCGACAAAAATTAATAATACCGAAGTATCAATTACCACCTCTGGAGGTAATTGCACCGTTGACGATACAACTCGTAACACTCTAGCGGTTGCTTCAATGCTTAGTCTTAACGCAAAGATCTACAAAGGCTCCAACAAGCCAATAATGCTAAAAAATTATAAGAATGCATATGATTTTCACGGAGATAATGGCCTGGCAAATATCAGACTTCCAGTATCAAAAAAAGTTGAGTCACAAGATGCTTGCGACTTTATAGTAGATTTCCTAAAGCAAGACGAGTCATTAAAAACAATCATCTGGTTATCGGCAACTACGAATCTCGCACTTGCATTGAAGAAGGACGCCTCAATTGCAAAATATATTGATAGACTCATTTTGATGGGCGGAACGATTGACAAGTCTGGCAATGAAACTGAATTCGCTGAATTCAATTTTTATCAGGATCCTCACGCAACAAAAATTGTCTTTGATAATCTTGCAGAAAAAATTGTTTTAATTCCCCTAGACGTTACAGACCAGTGCCCACTATTGGCGAAAGATCTAGATGATATTGCAGATTCTGAAATAGGAAACTTCGTTAAGAAATTGGTTGCTAATTGGTATGACTATTTTGGCTCTTCTAGAAAAAGAGATTTTTATCTTTATGACCCTCTCGCAGCTTCTGTAATTCTTAGGCCATTTTTAAAATTTAAAACAGAAAAGTTTGATTTTTTTGTTGAGGGAAAAGAGCAAGGCGCATTAATGCGTGGGTCTCAATATCAGATTAATTACGCGTATAGCGTTGACAGTAAATCTTTTATAAAGTTTTTCATTTCTACTATAAACGACATTAAATAGCACTAACGATTGACATTTTTAAAAAAATCTATAGAATTTCGTCTTAGTACGTTAACATCAACCTCGAGGAGGTGAGTCAGATAGACAAGTTAGTCTTGTTGGATCTTGACCGAACGATCATCGACAGTTCATACCAGCTCGGGATGCATGACAGCGAGTTTGCCGAAAGGGTGAAATCAGCCGAAAGCCAAGGGATTATCGTCGGGCTGAACTCTGATTCACCTGCGGAAACGCTTATGATGTACGCCAAGAAGTGGAGAATGAACGGTCCGATCATCTGCGAACGCGGAGCGTTCTTCATGTATGGCGGCAAAAAGGTGACCGTTAATAAGGAGGCGTGTGGGTTTGAGAGGCTGAGGCATGAGTTCATCAGCATGTTGTCTGATCAGGAGCCGAGGGACAATCTGATCGTTCTGGGAGACGTGAACGGCATCGCGATGTCTTCACGCGAGTTCGGGATCTGCTCAAGCAAACGAGCAGTCCTGATCAACGGACTCCGAACTCACAGCTTGAGTTTCTTTGTACGCTCAATGAGAGGGCGACTGGAGCCAAACGCTGACGAGTTCGATCACGTAACCCAGCTCCTGTTCAACTGCATGAAGAGTTGCACGTGCATCGACTACTTTGACTTCGACCTCAACCACGAATACGGTTTTTGCGGAGTCCACCACAAAGCAACATCAAAGACTAATGGAGTGGCGGCTCTCGGGCCGCCCCGCCCTTTTTATAACGAGCTTAACCCTTGTAACTTAATCTAATAAGTGTATGCTTGAGCGAATTGGAGAATCAATGAATTTAAATACATATTTTCAAATATCGGTAAGCGTATTCTGCACTATATCGACAATAACGTTAGTGGCATTTTTGATATGGGCTATAATTCTTCGAACTCAAATCAACAAACTGATAAAGAAGCTCTTGGAAATTTCTGAAATTGCAAAAGAAACAGCAGGGGACTCCAGAGCATTTGTCACAAGAACAATAGAATCTCTCGAAAAGTTTAAAAATAGCATTTTACTTTCGAATTTGCTAGACGAGTTGTTACAGAAATAATTTCCCTAGTCCAAGAAAATAAATCTCGCTCTGCAAGCAAGCAAAAGAAAAGATCTACCAGATAGTCATACTTAGCTGAACGCTTTGTGTTAGAATCATTACATGAATCAATCAGAAGCTCTTAAAATACTCAAAACCGGAGCCAATGTATTTCTTACTGGAGAGCCTGGATCAGGCAAAACTTATACGATCAATCAATATGTCTCATATCTTCATGAGCACGGGATACTACCAGCTATAACCGCCTCAACCGGGATTGCTGCCACGCATATTGGCGGAATGACAATTCACTCATGGAGTGGAATAGGGATTAGAAGCAGGCTAAGTAGCTCTGACCTCAAAACTATTGCAACGAATCAATATGTAAAGAAGCGAATCATCAAATTAGACATTCTAATAATTGATGAAATCTCAATGCTTCCACCACAAACACTGCAGATGGTCGAAGCGATCTGCAGAGAAGTTAAGGGAAGTCACGAACCTTTTGGTGGAATGCAGGTGGTTTTAGTCGGAGACTTTTTCCAATTGCCACCGGTCGTCAAGCAGTCTTTGGAATCTGACCCGCAGGAAGAAATGTTTGACGAAAAACCGATTAAATTTGCCTATGAATCACAGGTATGGAAGCAGGCCGAATTTGTTACATGTTATATTTCTGAGCAATATAGACAAGATGACTCCGCCTTACTTTCACTTCTTGGAAAAATCCGAACTAATAAATTTGACAGTGTCTCGTTAGAATCACTTGAATCGAGACGATTTGATCCAGAAAAATTTTCGAGTGATGCTCCAAAACTATATTCGCACAATCTAGATGTTGACTCGGTAAATACTGAAATGCTTAAGAAAATTCCCGGCGAAGAAAGATACTTCGAGATGCAAGCCAAAGGTCATGATAAATTAATTGCTGTTATGAAAAAAGGTTGTCTTTCGCCGGAAAGCTTATATTTAAAAGTTGGCGCCTCGGTGATGTTTACAAAAAATAATCCCAAAGAAGGCTATTCAAATGGAACTCTGGGAGTTGTAAAATCATTTGCCAAAAGCGGAATGCCTATCGTCGAGCTTCGCAATCGCCGCAAGATCGAAGTAGAGTTTGCCTCTTGGGCTGTCGAGGAAGATGGCATGGTCAAGGGAGTTTTGACTCAGCTTCCACTTCGACTCGCCTGGGCAATCACGGTTCACAAAAGCCAAGGGATTAGCTTGGACGAGGCGGTAATCGATCTCTCTAAGGTATTCGAATTCGGACAGGGCTATGTTGCTCTTTCCAGAGTAAGAAGGCTCTCTGGCATATATATAATCGGCTGGAACGATGTAGCGTTTCAGGTGGATCCTGAGGTGTTAGAAATGGACAAAGAGTTTCGTCTAGAATCCGAGCAAGCACAAATCGGATATGATCGCTTCTCAGCTGAAGATATTGATAAGATGCAAAAAAGTTTTATCAAATATTGCGGTGGAAGTTTGGAGGTTGTAGATTTTGCACCAATAATTCACGAAAAAATTTCCACTCTAGATCAAACACTTAAACTCTGGAAGGAAGGCCATCCGATAAATGAAATTGCCAAAAAGCGAGAAATTTCGGAAAAGACAGTGCTCGAACATATCGAGAAATTAGTCGAAACACATAAAATTCAAAAAGAAGAATTATTTGGCGCCTTATCACCTGAGGCTCTCGAATCACTTAGTACTATCCACAAGGCCTTCCGATCCTTGAACACTACTAAACTTACTCCTATATACGAAAAGCTCTCTGGCAAATTTTCCTACGACGACCTGAAAATCGCCCGAATGATGATGTGAGATTTTCTATCGAGTATCGACAGCAAAATCAATATTTAGTAGTTAGTAGCCAGGCGAAAAGTGCGAGCACTTAAGCCTATTAATAATAGATAGCTCTCTGAAGTTGAAAGCTGGAACTGATTATCTTGGCAAACTTGCCCAAGAATGAATTCCAGAAGGTTCAACAATGAGAGCTTCACCAAGGGCGTTGCGGGGGTAAGGAAATCGTTAAAAACCTAGGGGACACACCGAAAGTGTCCTCTGGGTTGTTAACATCTATGCGAGCTTATAGCTCGCCAATAGATATTCAAATCTATACTTTGTGTTAGGTTTGTGCTATTGTAATTACGCCCTTTGGCGCCAAAACGCCTTTTTTATTTTAAAAGGATTATGCATGCAAGAAGAAGTATTTTTACGATTCAATGAAGTTAGCTTCGAATATCAACCTAATAAGCCCATATTGGATGAGGCCTCATTCTCAGTGAGAAAGAATTCAAAGATTACTCTTATGGGTCAGAACGGAGCAGGTAAGAGTTCAATCTTCTCGCTTATCACCGGAGAGCTAAAGCCAAAGTCCGGACTAATTTCTATTAATGAGCAGGCGAGTATTGCAATTGGACGACAAGTCATGGCCAGAGAAGATCTACCTCTCACGATCAAAGCATATTTTTCAAAAGCATTTAAGGATGTACCTTTTGAAATTGATAAGAGAATTGAGAAAGTCCTGGATGTCGTCAATTTAAAAATATCATCTGATAAAATCGTCGGTGAGCTTTCTGGAGGACAGCAAGCTAGACTGCTTCTTGCTTTTGCCTTAATTCAAGAACCAGATATTTTACTTCTTGACGAGCCAACCAACAATCTCGATCAGGCCGGTATAGATCATCTAATTACTTTCTTAGTCATGTATGAAAAAACAGTGATTGTAATTTCTCATGATGCAGACTTTCTAAATTGCTTTACTGAGGGAGTTGTTTATCTCGATAATTTCACTAAGAAGACCGAACAATACGTAGGTGACTATGAATCGGTAGTCAAGGAAATTTCAGAAAGAATCGAACGCGAAAGACGAAAAAACGCTCAGCTTAAAAAATCTATAATCGATCGCAAAGAGAAGGTTAACTTCTTTGCCCATAAGGGTGGAAAGATGAGAAGACTTGCGCGCAAGCTCAAGGAAGAAACAGCTGACCTAGAAGAGAATATGGTATCGGTCAGAAAAGAAGATCGTGCAATTAGAGACTTTGAAATTCCCGCTCAAGAAATAGTTGGAAAAATTGTCGAAATTAGCGCAGTGAATAAAATCGAAAATCATGAACCAATAGTAAAAGAAGTTAATTTTACATTAAGACAGGGAATGCACTTACTAGTAACTGGACCAAATGGAATCGGAAAAAGTACACTACTTAGATCTCTTGCTAGTGGCAGAAATCCAAACGCCAAAATTATGGACGGAGTGAAGGTTGGCTACTACAGCCAAGATTTTTCGAATTTAAATTTTGACCAGACCGTAATGGAATCACTAGAAGAAATTAAGACTGATGGGATCGATGAGCAGATGATGCGATCGATTGCAGCCGGTTTTCATGTGACAGGGGACTTGATGAGTCGAAAAATCTCAGAGCTTTCTGAAGGACAGAAAGGACTATTGTCATTTGCCAGACTAGTTTTGATGGAGCCGGGACTTTTAATCCTCGATGAGCCAACCAACCACATTAATTTTCGCCATCTACCTGTTATTGCCGAAGCGGTTAATGAATATGAAGGGGCGATGATTGTCGTTAGCCATATGAAAGAGTTTTTAGAGCAGATTAAATTTGATGAAGAATTGGATATTGGGAGAATATAACTAGATCTGGGTAACTTTTATATTATTCACAGACAGAAGGGCTGCAAAAACACCGTAACCATTTATCTTATTACCCGTGAATGTACCGTCATAAATGCTACCAGCGCCGCAAGATGGACTACCTGATTTCAAAACAACTTCTTCAGCGCCAAATTCCTTTACTATTTCAAGAGCTTTTTCAGCACCGGCTAGATATTCCTTAGTTACATCTTTACCATTTGAATCTATTATCTTTGCTTTGCCATTTATCACATCAAATCCATCTCCTCCCACTATTTCACATGCTGGTCTTGGTACGCCTAAATTTGCTAGTAGCTCAGGACACAACAGGATTGCCTCGCTACCTTCAAATGACTTTCTGGCTTCTTCCGAAAGCTTGCCTTTACCGTCATACCTGCAATTTACTCCTAATAAACATGCGCTTATAACTTTTTTCATACTTGTATTTTAGTTTAATTTCAAAAATGAACAAGGGCCCTCGTTTCCGAGGGCCCCGTTTGGCTGAGCGATTACGACCGCGCATTACTGCTTGGTCGCGGCCGCCAGAGAAAAGCAATATTCCCCGGCCGTCAAAGTTGTGGTTCGTTGCGACGTCAATTCGCTCACGAACAAGTTCCACCGCCCTGTCTGCCAAATCGCGCATGATGGCTCCTTTCGCTCCTCAATCGATGATGTAACAGCTGATTGTCAATGATCAATCAAGACAATTTAGCACTATAGTAAATCGCAGTCAATACTTAAATAGAAATATTTGAGAGCACTAATCATTCAGGACCTTGCCTCTCGGTATACGACGATGCTCGCTCCTGTTGAATTATTGAAATTATACAACATTCTTATAAATTATCAACACTAAAACCTGAGGTTTTTTCTCAGCTTGCATATAATAGTAATTGTCATTATGATTTAACTGCCGCTAAAATATTTAAAGGAAAAATTATGAAAAAAGTTGTTGAGAAAATTGCGAAGGAATTAGAAGGAAAAGTTAGCGAGAAGAAAGGAATTATCAGTGTTGAGGCAACCATCGCTGAGAGAAAAGCATTTCTATCAAAAAAGAAATTGACCTATTCATTCCAAGCAAAGATAAACGATGAAGATAAGTCGGTATTGTTTTCTGAAATGCTTAAGGAAGCCGGTTCTGGATTTAGCTCTGGTGGGGGATTTGATGGCGAAATGTCGACTGGGTTTGGATTCAAAAAAGAATCATACAATACGATGAGTGGATCAAGAGAAGGCTCAATCGAAGAAAGCTCAAAACTTTTCGGCAAAGATTATCAGTATAAATTCGACTATTCCAAAGTACGAAAAGAAATAGAATCAGCCGCAAAAGAAAAGGGATATAAGTTCGAGTATCAGATTCTCCCAATTAGATAATTAAAAAAATCCCTCGCTGATAATTATGACGAGGGATTTTTTTGTTTTGATTATTCGCTTATCTTGAGATCTATTGTTTTGACTATTTTTCCTTCTTTTTCAGCGCGATCATGATTGATCGAGTAGCTTTTAGTTCCGTTGTCCATATCTTCGCTTTCCATAAAGGGGAGCCCATCTACTACTTCGAACACATTGTCGGTAAATATCTGCTGATATCTCCCCTCAGAAAAATTTGTATCTATTGTGTAATGCCAGTAGAAATTGCTTGTTGGTCCATCTGGCGTGCCTTGCGGTCGATAGAAGGTAGCTAGAGCTTGCGATTCGGTATAAGGCGCAGGTAGTGAGCCAGCGTTGGCATAGACTGGGCTCAAGGCTCCGTAATCATTGTATCCTCGCGAAGTATCTGATGGCTTATGCATTCTAATTATGTAGTTATATAGAGGACTACCATAGAAGCTTGTATCAGGGTTTTGCGCCAGATCGGACGAAAATGTCGCCACATAGTAGGCCTTCAGCCTGCAGTTTGTAGCATCTATTTTAATTGCTACCTGCCCAACAAGACCTTCTCCGGAAATTTTTAATAGCTTATTATCGTACTTAGCGATATATGGCTTACACTCTTCGACAGTTAGTTTTTTACCTTGTGACGAGCCAGATGATTTTCCGCTAGAAGCTCCTCCTACAAACATAAATATAATAGTAATTAAAATTAATACACTGAAGCTTATCCACATAATAATCTGAGTGATCTTGAATAGTACTATTATTTTTGCAAAAAATATCAAATAGAAAACGATCCAAATAATTAGCAAAATCCAGAACCACAGTGTGAAACCGATAAAAATTAATAGCATAATCAAGCTTATTAGCGCCAAGGCTAGCATTATAAGCATCGCGAACTTACTATCTTTCTTTACTCTTTCAATAAAATTCATATCTCTCCCACTCCGTGAATTTCGCTCCTCGACGGAAGAAATTCCGGAAGTCCCGTATCAAGTCCCGATGCGTAACGCGGATGAATAATCCGACGTGAAGCTTTCGAGAGTTGAGACTGGGATAATTATTTAATTACATAAAATATCTCAAATTTTAACATTATTTCAATGTTTTAATGGTTGAACAAAGATCATATCTAGCGTAATATTTCTATCATGAGAAAAACTTATCTTAATAAAAAGATTCTATATTACACTGCAGGAATTATATTGATAGTAATCATTACTTATTTAACGCCGGACAGTGCACTCAAAGTACTGCTTCAATCAAATTTTACCTACAAGAATGATCGCTATGAGAATAAAAATTTTGAGCTAATAATCGATAAGTTAAACATCAAATCACCTGTGATTTTAGATGTTGACCCGGTGAACAAGGACGTTTATAACCAAGAGCTTACTAAAGGAGTCGCCCATATGAAAGGAACTGCGATGCCGGGTGATAAGGGGAATGTATTTATCTATGGACATTCTTCGTCAGATATTAAAAGCCCTTATGATAAAATATTCTCTAACTTAAACAATTTAAACAACGACGATAAAATTATAATTAACTATAAAAATAGTGTATATACGTATCGAGTTATTGAAAAAAAAATCGTTGAGAAAACAGACCTAAGTGTTATTGAGCAAAAAAATAATTCACTTTTGACTTTGATGACTTGCTGGCCACTGGGGACAACCGAGAAACGCTTGATAATAATTGCTGAACAAAGCTAGAAAAGAGTTGGGGAAACCCGCTTATTTTTGATAATTATGACTTGAAATTAGTAGCATAAGCTTATGTTTATTTTAATCTAGATATATCTGTAATAACAATTAAAAATTGATTGAAAGTAAAAATATTTAGGGGAGAAAATGAAACTAAACGATATCTACAAATGTGAGGTGTGCGGCAATGTGGTTGAACTGACATTCGTCGGTGGCGGGGAATTAGTTTGCTGCGGCAAACCAATGATTCAACAAGCGCCAAAGTCTGAGGATCAAGGCACCGAAAAGCATAAACCTGTCATAAATGACGAGGATGTTGAAGTGGGATCCGTTCCTCATCCCATGGAAGAAGAGCATTTTATTACCTGGATTGAATCAGTCGATGGAGAGGATGTGTATCGAGTGAACCTGAAACCAGGCGATGATCCAAAAGCCAAATTCGGCTCTGCGGTCAAAGAAGCTCGAGCTTACTGCAACGTCCACGGTCTCTGGAAGAGTTGAATCAAGTTCAGCTAGAGCTGATTTTACTTTACGAGATCATCTATATATTTTTTTATAAATCTTCTAGCTGGAGAAGTAAGTTTGTATTTAAGTGCTGCTTCCAATTCCACCCATTCGAAGCAAGATGATTCATCATTTATTGTTATTTTATCCAATTCTTTTACATGGAATTCATAAATATGCCATTTGTGGTGGTCGGCACCCCGACGACATGGATCATCGTCAAGATCGTATTCCATGATATTCTTCATCTTTTCGGGCCTTATGCCGACTTCCTCCAACACTTCTCTTGTTGCCGAATCTTCAGGCATTTCACTTGAGTTCACGTGACCAGCAGGTATGGAATAGCCAAAGGGAAATTTGCTTAATTTTATTAAAAGAAGTTGGTTATTATCATTGAATATAAATGCTCCTACACTTTCATGCCAATAATTATTTTCTTTGTCAAACCAATACTTAATTTTTTTATCAATTATTATTGAACGCTCAGATTTTGCTTTACAGCCAGAGCAGAAAAAATTACCATCTTTCTGTTTTTGAATATTATTACTGTAGCACTTAGGGCAAAACTCTCCCTTATCAACTCGTTGAATACTTTTATTAGTTATTTTCATAATTTACCCTATATTTTGATAAAAATATCATAGAATACTCACGATATCTAGTTTCTCCTCTTCAGCTATTTACAAAATAATAATTAAGTCTATAATCTTGAAAAACCCACAGAAATGTTTGACTTCAAAGTAAAACAAATAAATTCAGACTTTCTAGTAACGGAAGTCCCACTACTGCCGGAAGTTAAGAGCCCTCAAAAAAGCAATTACACATACGTCTGGTTAAGTAAAAGTAACTATACAACCTTTCGATCTTTAGAGTTAATATCAAAAAAATTCAATATATCGTTAGCAGATGTTAATGCACAAGGCTTAAAAGACGAAGATGCAATTACATCTCAAATTATCTCACTTAAGAAAATATTAACACCTAGCCAGGTTAATGCATTTAATCTAGAATCTCGTAAATCCTCAAAGACTTATATGAAAATTGATAGGATTATTGGTTATGGTAAATATCCTGTTCAAGAAAGAAATCTTCATGGCAATTGCTTCGAAGTCACGATTCGAAATCTCGAATTGAGTAGAGCTGAAAAGTTGGAAGAATTATTAAGAAACCATAGAACACTATCGTTTATCAACTATTACGATAGCCAAAGATTTGGAATGCCAGGCGGTCCTTACAATACTCACCTAATAGGCAGATCTATAATTGATAATAATTTAGATAAGCTCAAAAAAGAGCTTTTAAAGTCAAATAATAATATTAATGTTAATACTATTAAAACCTGGGATAATTTTTACGAACAAGTAGACAGTAGAAAGATTTCATTCTTTATAAATTCATACAATAGCGCACTGTTCAATACTGAATTATCGAGCCAGGTCCGCTTCAATAACAAAAGCCAAAGAGTTGAATTTAACAATCTACCAAAATTGTATCTTCCCAAAACACCTCACTATCTAATTGCAAACAACATTATTATCGATGGTTATTCCATAAAGGATCGATCTGTCATAAAAAAGACTAAGACGAGACTCTCTTCAGTTCAAACCGCAATATATTCAAAAAAAATACAAAAAGACAGAATTAATTTAGGTAAATACTCACTAACAGTTTCATTCTATCTGCCAACGGGAAGCTACGGAACAATGCTTATAAGCCAGCTGGTCTATTGGTCGAGATAAAAAAGAAGAGGCGGGCTGCAAACAGCCCGCCCCAGTGCGATCACCTAGTCGCCGCAGTACCCCTTCTTCGTAACACGGTTACCGATGATCTTGTTGGCATCGCGCCCGCGGATTTTAACCCGCCTGGCAAACTCTGTGCCACACTTTGGACAATTCAACTTGCCACCAGTGTTGTCTTCAGTGATTCCACTCACGTAGCACTTCACTAGATGACCCGGCCCCTCCTTGTTGTACTTGTAAAGAAGGAACTGGCACTTTGAGCAGTAGACTTCAATTGGATATATGCCCTTTCCCCCTTTTTGTTTCCTTTTTGGCATGAGACACCTCAGTATGATGTGGTTATAGCTTTATGCGGACAAGTCCCCACACATGCGTTGCATCCTACGCATTTTGCTGAATCTATCGTCGGCTTAAGGTCAGCGAATGTCATCGCTGAGAACCCACACACGTGGACGCATTTTGCACACATCCTGCACTTGTCCAAGTTGACTATAGGCGTAGTGGGGTTGAACCTGCTTTCACAGTCAGACCACCTTTGAGATACACCGATCAACGAACGTATGTCTGGATACTGTGAATTTGACTCAAGAAACCTTAGTATTTCACAAGAGATTCTCTTGAAGACTCCAGGACCCTCAAGGGCTGGCGCGGTATAAAGTTGTACAGCACTAGCGCCAGCCATGATCATCTGGATAACACGTTCGCCCGTGTTGACTCCACCTGATCCTACCACTGGAATTGCTAGCGCACTAGAGAGTGTGTATACACACCACAGGGCAATCGGAAAGACCGCGTCACCTGTCACGCCACCAGCACCGCCCTTAACCCCTAAGGTCGGCTTAGTGGTGTTGATATCTAGAAAGAGACCAGGACCGATTGAGTTGGTTGTCACGACACAATCGGCTCCCTCTCTCTCTGCCTCTAAAGCCATTTCCGTGATGAGAGGCGAGTATGATAGCTTCACCCAAACAGGAAGATCAATGGCGGATCGAAGTGTCCCCACAGTCCGCCTCAGATGCTCATAGTTGATGTTCAGATTGCCATGCAATGCACCAGAGTGCGCGCATGAAACATTGACCTCGAAAGCATCAACGTGACCTGTTCGCGCAAATTGACGAGCAAGCCGGACGCAGCCTTCGATGTCACGTGCGCTTAGAGAAACGATTAGCGCTCCATGTTTCTTAGCGGCAATAGTGTACTCGTTAAGCCAGGTCTGCCACGATGTCTGGTTGCTCCACTCGCAGTTCAGCATCGATCCATTGCCAAAGACGTGGTAACGCGGACTCGGTATATTCCTGCGTTCCTCAGGTACTGTCTCGCGCAAAGATCTCGTGACCATCCCGCTGCACCCCTCTGACACACTCCTTACAAAGAAATCCGGAGATTCAGTGATATGGCCCGAGGCCAAAAGCAGCGGAGTCGATAGCTCAACACTGCCGACACTTGCACTAATCATCTTGCCCAGCTCCTTTCAGTACTTGCTCCATACGTCTGAGCATCTCCACAGCTATCATGTTCTCATTTGCCTGACTTACTCGAAATACACACTCAAAAGTCTCTGTGTGGATCCGAGCAATTTCGTCTTCTGCAGCAGCCAGTCTCTCTCTGATCTCGTCCTCGGTTTCCGTTGCGCGATAGTCGCGCAGCCTTGTCTCGAGAAACTTGATGTCTTCAGGCAGTACAGCAATACGATATATCTCCCAGCTACACGAGGAAGCGCGCGATACGTTACTTACGTGCAACTCCGTCACGTATGACCCGCGCGGGTCGATCTCGCTAACCAACAGACCATATCTACTACCGTATAGTTCGTGATCAAAGAGAATGCCACCGCTTTTAAGTATTCGTGCGAACGCTTCATCGTCCATGCAAACTCGGCCAGTTTCGCCGTCACGAGGGAGTCGAGTTGTGGCCCAACTCAACTCTTTCACATCGGGATAGGCCTCGATCAGTTTCCTTTTCAGGAAACCTTTACCAACCCCAGAAGGGCCAGTAAATGAGATAATCATTCAACTCACCCTTTCAAGGAGCTATATTCGTATACACGAATAAATAGTTATACTTCAGCATGGTTGAAAAGTCAATCAAACAATTTACAATCCCTTATAAACTCCCCAGAAAATGATACGATTAGATTGTAAATTAATCGGATTATTATGAATGATAAAAATTTTCAGAAAAATGTAGAAAGACTAATCGATCCAGTCAGTGTCGGATCTATTCACTTTGCTCAGACTTTCAATCAAAAGCTACCCAAGTCAGTGCAGACAAAACTAATCGAATCTTCATCAAAAACTATTTCTTCGATGGGTTTTGTGGTTGAGCCATACAGCTCGTTTCTATGCTACGAAATAATTGATCTTGAAAAAGCCAAAGAACTTCTCCCAAGAGGCTTTAAAATGATTAAAACAAGAATATTCGACGATGATGAGCCCAAATATTATTCAATTTTCGGCTGCTTCAGGGCCCATACGAGTGCATTCTGGGGACTTAGGAACGAGTTTTATATCATTGCTGAGAATGAATCTACTGGACTTTTGAGCTGGATAATTGTCGATTATGATTCGGACACTATCAGCTACGATAAAGCTAGTGGCTTAAGGCCACCAAACGCTCCCAGGTCAGTTGTGACCACAGACTGCAAAGGCTTTGTTTTGGTAGATATCAAAAATCCCGAGCTTAACCGTCAAATGATTTTCAGTCTTAAAGTCGAAAACGGAGTGCATAAGAAGCTCGATCAAAGACTTTGGCTTGAGGGTAATTTATCAATTGGATACGGTAAAGTCTTGTCGAAAAATAACGCTGACATATTCTCTCTCAAATTCGAGCCCTGCGAAGTCGAGAAAGCACTTAAAATTGACGACAAAGATCTAGAGCTGGAGTCAAACACCTGGTATCCCGGCTTGATTGCCGAGCAGCCTAGCCAGATCGTTTGTTTTCCTTATGCACAGCATTTCGTTTCTGACAGCCCGGGATTTTCTAGCAATATAAAAGATAGAGATGAGTTAATTGATGCAGTCACAAAAATTGATTTCAATAAAATCAAAGTAATGTCACCGAAGTCATTTCAGCAGATGATTGTCGTAGGTAGCGCTGTTTCTTTTGTGATTACAATTATTTTGATAATTCTACTAATAATTAAATAATATAAATTTCTGATTTGGCGAGCTAGAAGCTCGCGCTTATATTGAAAACCCCAAGAACTTGTTGCGGGCAAGTTCCTAGGTTTTCAAACTTTCCTGACCTCAACACGCTTCAGGGACTACTCAAATTTTTTCTTACTGATGAGCCTCGCCCTGACAAGTTTGCAGGGCTACTCATCTAGCGAAAAAATTCTCACTTTATTTGTTGTTTGGATAATTCAAAATTAACCAAACTATAAGTAAAAGAAAAACCCCCGGACGCAAGCGGCCGGGGTTTGTAGCGACAGGTCCTCTGTCAGAGCGTAGGCAGTACCACGCGAAAAAACGTGATAGTTGCCATGACAGCAGGGACGCTGAAGCCAATCAGCGCGACCAGCTTCGTGAGCGTTCGTGGGGTCGCCTGCAGGAACCCTCTCAGCCAACTCGTGAAGACAAAGGCATTCGCAGAGATCTGCAGGATAGCCGTGGCCAACCTCCACTCCTCATGATTACTGAGGTAGAAATTGGCCAGCACGAACATCGTCAATCCCGTCAGACCTGACAAGATCATCAGGATTCTGACACTGCGACTAATTCCGGCCATTTTCTCACTTCCAGTGATTGGCGCAGAATGTTGGATAATATCATATTTTTAGCAAAAAGTCAATGCTAGAATCCTTGCGTATCAGGTTAAAAAGTTCTATTATTGAGTTAATGTGTTGGCCAATAATATATTAAATTGATGACAGATATGTCGGAAAAATTTATTGAGAGCAATAATTGATCAATAATTTGAATAAAATACGATGTATGGATTTTACAGGATCTGCATTGACAGAATCTAGCTTTTTTGATATTATGTACTTAGCTAAAAACACCCGCCCTGCTATGCACGGCGGGTTTTATATTAAGGGGAAATATGAGTTCTAAAGAGAGGGTGGGAATATTTATTGATGGCAGTAATCTGTATCACAAGCTGAAAAATAAAGAAATAAATATTAAGAACACAGGTAGATTTGATTTTTGTGAATTCTGTAATTGGTTAGCACGCGATAGGGAGATTATTTTCAAAGCATATTATATCGGAGTTGTACGAGCTAAGGCTGACGACAAGAAAGCTCAGAACATGCGAAAAAGCCAACAGAAATTGTTTTCTCATTTATGCAGCAAATCACAAAATTTTGTTGTTAGACGTGGGTTTATGATGAAAAACGACGGTGCATTTCATAAAAAAGGAGTCGATGTACACCTAGCCACAGACCTATTAGTTGGTGCGTACGAGGATTTGTGGGATACGGCAATAATCGTTTCCTCAGATACAGACTTAATTCCAGCGATTGAAAAAGTTAAACAGATCGGAAAGAAAGTCGAATATATCGGCTTCGCTCATCTGCCCAGTTTTGGCCTGCAGAAATATGCATCACTATCCCGGCTCTTGATAAAAGAAGATGTTCAGGCTTTTGAGTACAAAAATGAAAGATAAGTGCCTTGTTCAATTGGAGATAGAGAAAAAGTTGAAAATAGTATTAAAAGCGGGAGGCGTCACCAGCAGCACGTAGCTTTCGGTTCGTTTCTCCCTCTTAATTAACTATAATTTATTCATTTTATCAACTTTTGTCAATATTTAGATTAAAAATATATTATATATTTCCTTGCGTATCAGGTTAAAAAGTTCTATTATTAGCCAAGAAGTTAGTAATTAAATTTATTTTTTATGGATAGAATCGAGAAATTAGAAGAAGAGATTCAGCTGATTAAAAAACGAAACACTTCGGTTGAGCTGGATAAGCAGTGGGAAACCAGCTGGACGAGAAGGGGACTGATCGCACTTTTCACTTACTTAGCAATCTCGCTTTATATGCTTGCAATTAACATCGACCGACCGTTTCTCAACGCCATCGTCCCAACCGTCGGCTTCATGCTCTCAACCTTGACTTTGCCGTGGTTTAAAAAGATGTGGATAAAAAATAAATGAATATCGACTATAAAGAATTAGAAAAGTTTTTGTATAACGCCAATTTAGTCTTTGAGCAAAATTTTATTGGTGGGATAATTGTGGGGAGGAATAATGACCGATGATCAAAAAAGAAATTTAGAAAAGCAGCTCTGGGGTGTCGCGAATGTGCTGCGCGGTAAGATGAATGCCGATGAGTACAAGAACTACATTCTCGGCTTTATTTTTTATAAGTATCTTTCTGAAAAGCTGGAAAATTTTGTTGATGAAAAGTTGCTAAAAGGCGACGGAATAAAATTTTCAGATATTAAAGAAAATACAAAAGAGGGGCAAGAATACATTACTAGCATAAAAAAGCGCTGTTTAAACGAACTTGGCTTTTTTCTTATGCCGACCGAATTATTCTCCTACTTGGTAAAAAAGGGCAAAGGCGATTTGAAAACCGACGGCAATTTCATTCTCGAAGATCTAAAAAGTGTTTTAAACAAAATCGAACAAACATCTCAAAATACTGACTCGGAAGATGACTTCAAGGGGTTGTTTGCGGACGTATCACTAACTTCAGACAAACTGGGCAATGGTGAAAATAAAAAGAATGAAACAATTGTCGATGTGCTGTCTTTATTAGATGAAATTGACTTCAAACTAGATGATGCAAAAAGTGATCTTTTGGGTGATGCTTATGAATACCTAATCGGCCAATTTGCTGCCGGTGCTGGCAAAAAAGGCGGTGAATTCTACACCCCGGCACAAGTTTCTCGACTTTTAGCCCAAATTGTGACCGAAGGGAAAAGCCGTATCCGCTCTGCATATGACGCAACTTGCGGCTCGGGTTCTTTGCTTTTGCGCCTTCGCGAATTTTCTCAAGTAGATGATTATTACGGTCAAGAGCTAAACCCGACAACCTACAACCTCGCCCGCATGAATATGATTCTTCACGGCGTTCACTTTGATCACTTCAATATCAAACAAGGCGATACGTTGACAAACGATCTGCATCCGGATCTTAAAGCCGAAGCAATTGTTGCTAATCCGCCATTTTCTGCTGAATGGAAGGGCGAAAAAGATCCCGCACTTGTCCAGGATGAGAGATTTGCGCAATATGGACGACTCGCTCCAAATAAAAGAGCTGACTATGCTTTCGTAACTCACATGATTCATCACTTAGCTGATAATGGCATAATGGCAATTTTGCTTCCTCATGGTGTGCTTTTTGCCGGCTCTGCTAATTTAACAATTCGCCGATATATCATTGAGAAATTAAATTATTTAGATGCAGTAATAGGGTTGCCGGCCAATTTATTTTATAATGTCGGGATACCTGCATGCATTTTAGTGTTCAAAAAATGCCGCAAACAAGACGGCGATATTCTCTTTATCGATGCGTCACGAGAGTTCGCTAAAGGCAAGAATCAAAACCACCTGACAAGCGAAAACCTTGCCAAGATATTTGAAACTTACAAAGACCGCAAAGAAGTCGATAAATATTCGCACAAGGCAACACTCGATGAAATCAAAGAAAACGACTTCAATCTAAATATTCCTCGTTATGTCGATACCTTCGAACCAGAACCGGAAATTAACCTCAACGAAGTCGTCACCGAAATCAAAAAGATCGACACCGACATGATCGAAGTCGATAAAAAAATCACAGAATATTGCAAGGAATTAAATATAAAATCACCTTTTCAATAAAATGAAGAACCCCGAAAATTACGATGCAATTCGAATTGATGGAATAATTTGGAAGATACAAGGATCTGAAGTTATTCCAATTTGCCCAAAAGATAATTTACAAATGTACCCAGTTAATAATTCTCGTTTTGGATGGGAAGATGATATTTATAATCGTAGTAATATTCTAAAATGCCTAGATGATCATTTTGTCGAGATGAAAAGGGGCTATGGTGATGAGATACGCTATATCACTGACCGTTTAAAGGCCAGGGATCTTAAAAATATTAAAATTTTAAACCTTGATGATGAAGCTATGCCGATTGCAAAAGCAAATTCGAAAACAACCGATAATAAATATTCGGCAACTATTCAAGTAATGGAATCAAAGCGTGGATTGCAGGTTGTCGTTTACGCTGGAAAAAAGGGTGGCAAAAATACACAAATTTTCGTAGAGCCGGAAGCGAAAAAGATGAGTTTTGATCATAATGATGCACACCCCAGTGAAATCTTTACTGAAATTACTGCGAAATTTCAAGACGGTACTTCCAGCACAATTAAAAAAAATGACAAAAATTAACACCCCAAAACTTAGATTCAAGGAATTCACTGACGAGTGGCAAGAAAAAAAGCTCTGCGATGTTTTGTTGTGTATTGTGGATAATCGTGGAAAAACACCTGGATTATCCAGCAGGGGAATTCCCTTGATAGAAGTAAATGCAATGGGTGCAAAGAAAGTTGATTATTTTGGTATCAACAAATATGTCAGCGATGAAACTTATGAAAAATGGTTTAGAAAGCATATTTCAGAGGGAGATGTATTATTCAGCACGGTCGGAAAGACAGCGGTATGTTCTACTTATAGCGGGGACAAAAAAGCTGCAATTGCTCAAAATATTGTTGGCCTGAGAGCAAATCATCAAAATTCTGCAAACTTTTTATATTATTTATTAATTGAACCTAGTAATAATAATAAATTTAAGAAAATAGAAATGACTGCTGTTCAGCCAAGCGTTAAAGTTTCTCAAATGATTCACCTAAAATTTAATCTGCCTCAGAAGCCCGAGCAGCAAAAAATTGCTGATTTTTTAGGAGCGGTGGATGAGAAGATTGAAAAATTGGAAGAAAAGAAAAAGGCATTTGAAAAATACAAAAAAGGCATTATGCAGGCAATTTTCAGCCAAATGATTCGTTTCAAAAAACCCGACGGCTCAAATTTTCCGGATTGGGAAGAAAAGAAATTAGGAGAAATTGGTGAATTTTATCGTGGCCACAGCTACACGGCTGCTAACGTTAAAGTCGAGGGTTTCCTTGTGCTTAGGTCAAATAATATCCAAGGAAATAAATTAATAATCAATCGCGATCTTCAATTTGTTAACAAGCCTTTTGGTAAACAAATAGCGCTGAGAAAAGATGACATAGCAATATGCATGGCAAACGGTAGTAAGCAACTGGTCGGCAAATCAGCTGTGTATGATGGGGATTACAACGGTCCCGCTACAGTTGGCGCATTTTGCTCAATTTATCGATCAAAATGTTTATTAGCCAAATATTTATTTGAATTGTCAAAGTACGACCGGGAGATTGAACTTCTCCTAAGCGGCACCAACATCAACAATTTAAAAAACTCGGATTTAGCGAGTATAGGATTCAAATTACCCACATCATTTGAAGAACAAGAAAAAATTGCAGAGTTTTTGTTTACGTTAGATAATAAAATCAATTTAATAAATAGCCTGCTGGAGCAGACAAAACTTTTCAAAAAATCATTGCTGCAAAGGATGTTTGTATGAAACCCGAAAACTATGAGCAGCTAAATACGGTTCATTTAGATGACCTTGATCGTCTGTTGAATTCATGTGGCATAAATTCAGAATACAAACAAAAAAAGGTTAAGTGCAAATTTTGCAAAAACACAATCGACAGTAATAATGTTTATTCTGTATTCAAGGATTCAGGTTCTTACAAATTAATATGTGACCGACCAGAATGTATTCAGTCACTACTACAACTTGTTAATGAGCGGAAGAAAAAGGAGTGCGGTAATGAATGATGCTTGGAAGTATTTATCGGGATTTGGTTCAGGAACATTTATTACAATAGTTATTGCGTATATCCTTTTTAAGAACCCCGAGGTCGTCAAGAAATGGGGTGCAATATTCTACGATCTTCTATCAAGAATATTTGATAAGTATAAATATAAATCCGAAAAGTATAGAATCGAAACAAAGCTCAATAGCTTCGTTGATGATCTCTCTAGAGATTCCGACATCGATCCAACTAAAGTAAGGATTCAATGGGCGGCTAGAGAGGAGGATGAGAAATGTTTAGTTAATGATAATGACGTAATTATTGTTATGCGCGATAGAGAACACAAACATAGAAACTTTGTTCACGCAGCATATTTTTTTACATCCAACATGCTGCTCTGGAGAACAAAAAGACACATTTCAAAAAAACAAGGGCAAGCGATCGATATATACACAGCAAAAAAAATCATAGAGAAAGACCCTGTTTCGCTAAGGATTTATTTAGAGAATTATTTTCAGCCACTTCTTGAAGATGCTGACGTTAATAAGTTGGTAAAAAAATTCGTCGAAATTGATAAGTCGGGATTTTATACTAATATTCTTCTAACTGAATTATCTTCCCTTGGTTATAAAACACTTTTGGACGCAAAGGACAGCGACATCGTAGTTGAGGCAAAACTTCTCATTGAATTTCTCTATAATTTTGCAAACCGCGAACTTGGTGATGAGCAAACTGAAGATACCTTCATCGGAAAATATTCTAGGTGCTCTATTAAGATTGTTTCTACAATTACACTCAGAATCCTCGATCGAGTTGAGTCTCCAGCGAAAAGAATTCTCGACGCTTTTTCCAGAGGTCTAGAAAATGTGTACATTATTGGACCTTACGGTGAATATGGCAAGGTTTTTATTGACAAAGTAATAGATAAGGTAATTTCATCAAATGAAAATCTGGTAGTTTGTCAAAAAAGAAAATTTACTGGCTGTATTAAAAAGGATGGCGAGAAGATTTCGATATTAACATATTTTGCTCATATTCAGAATCCTAAACAGATATCCTATTTAATTACTGATGATATGACAGAGAGAATTGAAAAATTTAAAACTGAGGCTGTTGAAAAATGACAACACAATCCGAATTACAACTTGAAAATACATTAGTCGAGCAAATGCAGCGGTTGGGGTTTGAGTCGATTACAATCGATGGCGTTGATGCATTGGTTGCAAATCTCAAAACTCAACTCGAAAAATTTAATCAAATAAAATTTTCCGATGCAGAGTTTGCGCAAATTTTGAATCATTTAAACAAAGGCGATCGATTCCAGAAAGCAAAGACTCTGCGCGACCGATTTATCGTTCGCCGAGATGATGGTGAGACATCGTTCATTCGATTCTTTAATATGGATCAGTGGTGCAAAAATGAGTACCAAGTTGCAAGGCAGATCACGCAAATTGGCAAATATGAAAACCGCTATGATGTAACTCTTTTGATCAATGGCTTGCCTTTAGTGCAGATTGAGCTAAAGCGCCGTGGAATGGAAATGAAAGAAGCGTTTAATCAAATCCAACGCTACCACAAACACTCGTTTACTGGAACATTATTTGAGTATGTTCAGATTTTTGTTATCTCAAATGGCGTTAACACTAAATACTTTTCAAATAACCCAAACCAATCGTTCGAACAAACTTTTTTTTGGACCGATGAGAAGAATGAGAAGATAACTAGACTGGAAGATTTTGCCAAGTTATTTCTAGAAAAGTGTGCGGTATCCAAATTCATTGCCGAGTACATTGTACTCGCCGAATACCATAAAATCCCATTGGTTTTGCGACCGTATCAGTACTACGCAGTAAAAGAAATTGAATCGCGAGTTAAGGAATCAAACAAAAACGGTTACATCTGGCATACCACCGGCTCGGGGAAGACTTTGACATCATTTAAAGCCAGCCAAGTACTCTCAGGAATTCCAGAGGTAAAGAAAGTTTTGTTCGTAGTTGACCGCAAGGATTTAGATATTCAAACGACCAAGGAATTCAATTCATTTTCCGACGGCTCGGTGGACGGAACCGATAACACTCGGCATTTAGTTAGCCAGCTAGAGGATAAAAACCGCAAGCTAATCGTTACAACGGTTCAGAAACTTGATATTGCCATTGGCCGAGAAAGTTATTTGAAAAAGCTGGAATATTTGAAAGATGAAAAAGTAGTTATCATTTTTGACGAATGTCACAGAGGTCAGTTCGGTCAGACGCATGCGAGAATTAAATCATTTTTTAAGCGCGCGCAACTTTTTGGTTTTACTGGCACGCCGATTTTTGCTGAAAATAATGTTGGCGGAGTAACAACGGCCGATGTTTTCGATGAATGCTTGCATCGCTACATCATTACCAATGCGATTTCTGATAATAATGTTCTGGGGTTTGCGGTTGAGTATGTAGGCAAATACAAACAAAAGGATAGCGATGTGGTTGATAAAGATATTTTTGCAGATAGTATGGTGGAGGGAATAAATACTCGGGAAGTTTTGGAAAGTGATGCGCGGGTTGAAAAGATTGCGGAATATGTGTTGCAAGACTGGAAGCG
This sequence comes from uncultured Candidatus Saccharibacteria bacterium, assembly GCA_964487045.1. Taxonomy (GTDB): domain Bacteria; phylum Patescibacteriota; class UBA1384; order UBA1384; family DTJR01; genus JBDRAU01. The sequence continues at coordinate 72,381 of CAZAOT010000002.1, forward strand.
AAAGACCAAAAATGGAAAGTTCAATGCATTCTTTGCAGTTTCGAGTATTGAGATATTAAAGAAATACTACAAGATTTTATCTGCCAAGAAGCCAGATGATTTTAAGATTGCTACAATTTTTACATATCAGGCCAACGAAGATGAAGTCATTGATTTGGACGTTGACGCATTTCCAGAGGAGGGCGAACCGGTCAATCAGCATTCGCGCGATTTCTTGGAGAGCTGTATTAAAGATTACAATGCATTATATTCGACTAACTTTTCAACTGACCGATTTTATGACTATTACCGAGATTTGCAGCAAAGAATTAAAAAGCGAGAAGTTGATTTAGTTTTGGTCGTAAATATCTTTTTGACTGGTTTTTATAGCCCTCGCTTAAATACTCTATATGTCGATAAAAACTTACGCTATCACGGGCTGATTCAGGCATATTCGCGAACAAATCGTTTGCTTGATTCCGATAAGCCGCATGGCAATATTGTTTCGTTTAGGAATTTGAAAGAAGCGACAGATAAGGCGCTGGCACTTTATGGCGACGAGAATGCAAAAGAAATTGTTTTCAAAAAGCCGTACAAGCAACAGAAAAAGGAATTTGAAGTAAAGCTTGTTGGACTCCGGGAGAAGGTGCCGACCGTTGAGTCGGTTGATGGACTAAAAAGCGAGGATGAGTTAGCTGAATTCGTTAAATCGTTTCGTGATCTACTTAGAGTTAAATCGTCGCTGGAGACATTTGCCGAATTTTCATTTGCTGATTTAGGTATTTCTGAACAAGAATTTTATGATTATCAAAGTAAATATTTGGATATATATGACGAAAGAAAAGAACATGGGCAAGGGCCTGAATTGATTCTTGATCAAATTGATTTTGAGTTAGAACTGACAATTAGAGATGTGATCAATTATGACTATATAATTATGCTGATTGCTGGACTAAAGAATATAACTTCGGATCGATTGAGAGAAAAGAAGGCTGAGGATATTTTGCGAATGTTTGATCGAGATGTAAAGCTCAGAAAAAAGAAGGATCTAATAAAGAAATTCATTGAAGAAAATTTGCCAAAGATCGACAAGGCAGAGAGCGTTGAGAAAGCGTTTGGTGAATTTTGGGCAAACGAAAGATCGAAGGTTTTGCGAGATTTGGCAAGCGAAGAAAATATTCCGGTTGAAAATATCGAGGAGTTGGTAGGTGAATACTTATATACACAAAAATTACCGAAAGATCAGGAAGTTGCCGACATTCTGCCAGCAGGAACTAAGTTCTTAAAGCAGCAAGGCCTGATTGATCGAATTAAAGGTGTGATTGAGAAAATTGTAGATGTGTTTGAGTGGTAAGAGCTCGTCGCTTGCGACACCGATATCGAAAGTCGATCCTTATAAAAGCTTAGGACAAGTTTTTTACATGAGATAAGGCGAAAAGTGCGAGCACTTGAGCCTATAAAAAATATCACGCTCTCCGAAGTTGAAAGCTGGAACTGATTATCTTGGCAAACTTGCCCAAGAATGAATTCCAGAAGGTTCAACAAGGAGAGCTTCATCAAGGGCGTTGCGAGGGTCAGGAAATCGTTAAAAACCTAGGGAACACACCGAAAGTGTGCCCTGGGTTGTTAATATTAGCCGCGAGCTTTAGCTCGCCAAAAAATAATTTATATTATCTGCGAATTATTATTCGCCCGAAACAGCTTTCTCAATAACCCCCAAAGTCCTCTTTGCCGCATCCTCCCAATCAAACAGCTCTAATCTCTTTTTTCCATTTGTGATAAGTTCACCTCTAACCTTTTCATCCGTCAAAGCAGTGTAGAGCATTTCAGCAAGCTCCTTCTCATCTTCTGTCTTATGAAGCAGGGCGGCTTTGCCTGTAATTTCCGGAATCGAAGTACAATCTGACGCGACTATCGGAATCTCGCAAGCCATTGCTTCTACAAGTGGCATACCAAATCCTTCGAATTTGGAAGGGAAGGCAAAGACTTTGGCAAAGCGCAGATAGTCAGCCATAATTTCATCCGGAATATATCCCGGCTCAATTATGTCTTTTCGAATATTTTCATCAAGCTTATTTTTTTCACCTTCTATTTCTTCATATAAATACCCAGGTCGTCCGGCCAGCACTAGCTTTGTAGATAAATCAGGGTGTTCACTTCGTAAAATTCCAAATGCTTTAATCAAGGTCTTAATATTTTTCTTAGCCTCGAGTCTGCCAATGAAATAGATATATTCACCAAGCTTCTTAATTGGTTCTGGAGCTTCACCTTTTTTCGCAGTGAACTTTTCCTTATCAAAACCATGATAGATAACGGTAATTTTTTTGGGATCAGCATTGTAGAATTTGATAAGATCCTTCTTGGTTGCCTCAGAAATAGCGATAATCTCAGTCGCGTGCTTCACGGCGAAGCTCATTGACCAGTTATGGTAGAACCGTTCGAGTGGAGTATAGAGTTCGGGAAAATATCTAAATCCAACATCATGAAGAGTTGTGACAATTTTTTTAGGATGAAAAATCGGTATCGTGTGAGCAGGTTCAAATAGAACGTCGGGTTTATTTTGAATTAGCTCCCATGAAAGTCTGATCTGGCTCCATAGTTTTGGAAAAGGCATCACTTTATTTTCGGCATTATCTGATTTCGATAAATAGCTAAGAGGAGTCTTGGAATAAAGTCTAAACAGTAGATCCTTCGACTTCCGGCCTCGCTCAATATCTCGGTCGGAACGCTCAGGATGACGCGACTGCGTCATTTTTACTAGATTTTTAATAATCTCTTGCGAGTAATATTCCGTCCCAGTTTTTTGCGCCACATTTGATCTTGATGCGTCGATACCTATAACAAATTTTTTATTTTCCATTTTTTATTTTTTATTGATTGACTTATTGGGATATTGATTATTGCTTACAGATATATTTTATACTTTAATTTCTCTATTCTCTATTCGCTATTCTCTATTCTTAGCGCTACTGCACTATTTGCCCCTCCATGTAAATGATTCTAAGAAATCTTCAAAATTATCAACCGCAAGACCAATTCCTTTGATCGCGACAAGATCTGGCTCATCTACAAGTTGGCAGGGGACTCCGGTCACCTTTGTCATTAATTCATCAAAATCATTTAGTTGCGAAGATCCTCCGCAAATTACTATTCCTTTATCCATGACATCGCTTGATAATTCTGGCGGGGTTTTCTGAAGTACCTGCTTAACAGCAAGAATAATTTCATTCAAGACGGGTTTGAGCGCTGCAGAAATCTCATTGGTGTGAACCATAATCGATTCCGGTAATCCCGAAATCGTATTTGAGCCTGAAATTTCCATTTTGGCATCTTTTTTTTGGGCGATTGCTGAACCAATTTTTTCTTTTAGTAGTTCAGCGCTTTGAGAGCCGATAATCAAATTTCTCTTCTTTCTTATAAAATCGATAATCGCTTGATCCATCTTGTTGCCGCCATAGCGAACAGATGAAAACGAAACGATATCGGATAGTGAGATGACGGCAACCTCCGTCTTTCCTCCGCCTACATCAATTATCATATTTCCACTTGAACTCGATATATCGATTCCGGCACCGATCGCAGCCGCGAGAGGGGATTTGATCAAGTAAACTCTCTTCGCTCCAGCACTTTCGACCGCATCGAGAACGGCTTTCTTCTCAGTAGAGGTCGCGCCAACTGGGCAATTGATAATGATGTCTGGCTTCACCAATCGCATTCGTCCGAGTATCCTCGAGAGGTAAATCTCAATCATTTGCTTAGTCGTTTTATAGCTTGCAATAACTCCGTCAGTCAGGGGACTTGAGGCGATAATTGCTTCTGGAGTTCGGCCAAGCATCGTTTTAGCCTCATTCCCAACTGCAACTGCTTTGTTTTTGACCACATTAACAGCTACAACATTAGGTTCGTCAATCATTATTCCCTTGCCAGGAATATAGAACCTAATATTGCTTGTACCTAAATCTATGCCAATTCGTTTTATCATTTTCTTACAATTTCAGCGCCAAGAAGGCTTAATTTTTCTACAAGATCCTCATAACCTCGATCTATAATCTCACTGTTATTAATAATCGATTTGCCCTGCGCCATTAGCGAAGCTAATACTAAGGTAATACCACTTCGCAAGTCAAGCGAAACTATTCTTGCACCACTTAGTTTTACTGGCCCTGCAATGCTAGCAGTATTTCCGGTAACTTTCGCTTTTAGGCCCATCTTCTCTAGCTCATTGATGTAGGCGAGACGATTTTCAAACATCGTCTCCTTAATAATAGATTCACCATCGGCGAGGGCTGCGATTAAACTCATCGGCGACTGCATATCGGTTGGAAACCCGGGGTATGGAGCAGTCTCTATCTTAAATGGCTTATAGGTGCCATTTGATTCTACCTTTACTTCATTTTCGCTAAAAGTAAATTTTGCTCCACACTGCTTGAGAAGCTGAAGCGGCTCTTTCATCGCAAAAGCCGGGAAGTTCTTGATTGTTCCTTCTCCTCCAGTAACTAAAAAGCCAACTAGATAGGAAAATGCCTCAATTCGGTCGGGCATTATTTCAATTTCATCAAGTGATAATTCGGATGAGCCAGTAATGACAATCGTTCGGTCACCAGCAAGATCAATTTCAGCCCCAGCTTTTTTAAGCACTTCGCACAGAGCCATTATCTCTGGCTCGATCGCACAATTTTCGATCGTAAAGGTCTCTTCAAAGTTAGCAGTGAAAAGCAAAATGTTTTCCGTCGCTGTTACACTTGGCTCAAATAACCTGATTTTATTTGAAGTAAATTCTTCATGAGTTATCTCATATCTTTCGCCTTCGCATTTGACTTTTGCCCCAAGCGCCTTGAATGCTTCGAGGTGGGAGTCAATTGGTCTTTGGCCTATAGCGCATCCACCAGGGAAGGGGACGATGACTTTTTTGTATCTTGCAAGGATCGGTCCAAGATAGACTATAGAAGCTCGCAGCTTGGTTGCTAGACCGTTTTTAAGCTGGTTCTTAGTAGCACTTGTGCCATCAAGAGTTAGAATATTATCTTTAAAATTATATTTTCCGCCCAAATCTTCAAAAATCTCGAGTTGTTTACGAATATCAGCAATGTCCGGAACATTGCGTACGACAAACTTTTTCTGAATGAGTATCGCAAGCGGAATTATCTTGAGCGCTTCGTTTTTAGCACCACTAACCGAAATAGTACCATTTAGTTTTTTACCGCCAATTACTTCAAATCTTCCCATATAGACTCCATTCTAGTATAATAAACTTCAATATAGAAGAATTATTATGAAATCAAATTATTATCTTATAGCAATTATAGCCTTTTTTGTAAGCGCTTTTTTTATAATTACTTATGCTTCAGGATATAAGGTTGATATAACCAACCGAAATATTTCCCAAACATCAATGATTGTAATCGATGCTGACCAAGAATCAACCGTTTTGCTTGATTCGATCATTATCGGGAAAGGTAAGCAGACGATCAGAAACCTCGTACCTAAAAGTTATTCATTAACCGTAGAGCGTGAAGGTTACCATACTTGGACCAAAAATCTAGAGCTAGAACCAGGAGAAGCTGAAATAATCAACTACGCGATATTATTTAAAAACTCTCCTGAGATAGAGGAGTATAAAGTAGACCAGAGCGACTTTTTCACTAAACTAGCTGATAAAGACGGTATCAGGGTTACGAACAACGAAATTTATCAAAATGATAACTTTGTCACCAGGTTTTCAAACGATGTCAAGGGAGTGGTTTGGTACTCCGACAGAAGGTATATTGCCTACACATATGACAAAAAGTTAAAAATTACAGAGATTGACGGTGAAAATGAGACCACTCTTCTTGATAAAGATTCAGATTCACCAGCAATTTTTCTAAACTCGGGCAAATATGTAATTTATGAAAATAACTCTAAAATATATCGCGCTAAACTAAGATGAAAAAACTAGATATTCTTGGTGTAGAGATAGACGAGATAAGTAAGTCAGACTTAATCAGCTCTATTCGAAGCCATCTTCAGAAAAAAGAAAAATGTTTGATCTTTACGGTCAACAACGAGTTTATTGTAGAAGCTCAGTCAAATGATCATTTTAGGCAAACCCTAAATAAGTCTACTTTCTCAATTGCAGATTCCTCTGGAGTAGTTTGGGCAGCAAAGAGACTTTATGGAAAGAATATTGAGCGTATCCCTGGGGCAGATCTCTTTATCGATTTAGTAGAAATTTCAAAAGAAGGCTATGGGATATTTCTTCTTGGCGGCCAAAAAGATGTGGGCAAGAAGGCTAAGGAAGAACTAGAGAAGAATTTTCCTGGAGTAAATATCGTTGGATATCTTGATGGAATTGAAATATCTGAAAACCAAGATGATGAATTAATCGCTAAAATTAACGATGCCAAGCCTGATATCGTTTGCGTCGCACTAGGAGCGCCAAAGCAAGAAATTTGGATTGAAAATAATTATAAGAAGCTAAGCGCTAACGTATTTATTGGAATAGGTGGAACTCTTGATTATACTTCTGGCAAAATCAAAAGGGCACCAGCCATTTTCCGAAAACTATCGCTAGAATGGCTTTATAGATTGATGCGCCAACCAAGCAGATATCCTAGGATAAAAAAGGCCTTGATAGACTTTCCTGCCTTGGTCAGAAATAAGGGAAAAGCACTTGACTAAAGTGACAATTTAGGATTTAATTATATTAAAGCGGCTATAGCCGCTTATATTTATACCCAAATTACAAATTATAAATTAATTGTCCCAGTCACTTTTCACCCTCTCGCAATAAACAAAGCTAAGAAATTTGCGAACCTGCCTACCGGCAGGCAGGTAGGGATCAAAGTGACGGGACTTCCGGAATTGCTTCCTGCCTTGGAGCGCAATTCACGGAGCGGAGGCAAAATGCAAATAGCAGAGTTTCTATCAGCAATCAAAATGTTATCAGACGAAAAGGGTCTGCCCGAAGCAGTAGTTCTTGAAGCTGTCGAATCAGCTCTCGCCGCTGCATATCGAAAAGACTTTGGTAAACCTGGTCAAATTATTAAAATTGTCCTTAATCCTCAGACAAACACGATGAAAGTTTGGCAAGTTTACAATATTCTTGCCAAGGACGAAGAAAAAACAAATCCAGAAGCTCAATTCACTCTTGACGAAGCCAAGAAATTCAATAAAAAAGCCGAAGAGGGTGGAGAGATCGAGATTCCGCTCGAGGTTAAATATGACTTTGGACGAGTTGCTGCTCAGACCGCCAAGCAAGTTATTATCCAGAAGCTAAGAGAAGCAGAAAGAGAAGTTCTCTACGAAGAATTCAAGAGCAAAGAAAAGAAAATTGTTAATGGTACCGTACAGAGAGTCGAAGGTCAAAATGTAATTGTCGACCTAGGCAAAATCAACGGAATCATGCTTACTTCAGATCAAATTCCTGGTGAAAGATATTACACCGGTCAGAAGATAAAAGTTTACGTTAAAGAAGTCGAAGAGACCGTCAAGGGACCAAGAATTCTCGTTTCACGAGCCGATGCCGATTTTGTAAAGGGATTATTCCTACAAGAAGTTCCTGAAATCGAACAAGGTTCTATCGAAATTGTTGAAATCTCGAGAGAAGCTGGATCACGAACTAAGGTTGCAGTCCGATCCAACGACGAGAACCTTGATCCAGTTGGGTCCGTAGTCGGACAGCGTGGCACAAGAGTCCAGTCAGTTCTAAGTGAACTAGCCGGAGAGAAGATTGATATCATCTTGTTTGATGATGACTTAGAAACATTGATTAAAAATGCTATGTCACCAGCCACAATCGACAAGATTAAATTCGACAAGAAAAACAAAATTGCTAAAATCTGGGTGCCAGAAGATCAGCTATCATTGGCAATCGGAAAGAGCGGACAGAATGTCCGACTAGCCAGTAAATTAGTTGGCTGGGAGCTAGATATTGTCAAAGATTCTGAAAAACCAAAGGAAAAGAATAGAGAAGAGGGAATAGAGAATAGCGAGTCCAACTCCGCTGACGCTTCGCTGGACAAGGAAGAAAAAGAAACTATCGAAGAAGTAACCGAAGAAAAAACCGAAGAAGAAAAATAGAACAAACTAGCATGGGGGAGGAAAGAACATAAGCAAGAGGTGGATGACATATGTTAAGCAGTAGCCCATTTAATAAGCTCTCTCGTAATGCAAAGTTAGTCTTAACTGAGGCTCAGAAGGCCGCAGAATTCGATGGAAAAAATCTAAGAAGCGACTACCTTCTTCTCGCTTTAGTCGAAATACCAGGCACATTAAGCCACGACATTCTCAAGGAGTACTCAATCAATCTTGACCAAATCAAGATGCTTCTTAGTATTGATAAAACTAAACAGAAAAATCCTGGAGTAATAGGAGACGAAGCCAAGGATATTCTCAGAATAGCCTTTAGAGTCGCTGCTGATTACGGACATTATTCAGTCGACACAGAACACATTTTAGTTGGAATTCTGTCGAGCGAAACGCACGAAGGATATAAATTAATCAAAAAAGTTGGCATCGATCCGAAGCAAATCAAAAGTCAAATTCAAGACATTTTCTCTAATATTACCCAGATGGATCAGATGATTACTCATCAGCAGAACACACCTGAATTCGATAAAAACGAACTTGATCACTATGAGGAAAACAGTTTTGATATGCCGCCAATGCCAGGGCCTCCTGCACCAGAGATGCAGCAAGATGGGTATTCTATGCCACCGCTCAAGACCCAGTCACCACCTAAAAAAGCAATTGAAGTTTTTGCCACAAACTTAGTAGAAAAGGCCAAGAAAGGCGAAATTGACCCAGTTTGGGGACGAGACAATGAGATAGCCAGAGCTACTCAGATACTCCTGCGCAAAGCCAAAAACAACCCTGTATTTATCGGCGAACCAGGAGTGGGGAAGACCGCTATTGTAGAAGGGTTGGCTCTGAGAATCTCACAAGGAAAAGTACCAAGCCCGTTAATCGGCAAGAAAATATATCAGCTTGACCTTGGACAAATGATAGCCGGGACGATGTATAGAGGCCAGTTTGAAGATAGGCTCAAGAAAGTTATCTCGGAGATAAAGAAAGATAAAAATATTATTATATTTATCGATGAGCTCCACACAATAGTTGGTGCCGGATCAGCTGAGGGCTCTATGGACGCTTCCAACCTTCTGAAGCCCGCATTAGCTAAGGGCGAAATTAGAATGATTGGAGCGACAACTTTTGACGAATATCGCAAACATTTAGAAAAAGATGCTGCGCTCGAGAGAAGATTGCAAACAATCAAGGTACTTGAGCCGACGGTTGAAGAAACTATCAGTATATTAAATGGAATCAAAAGCGCGTACGAGAAACATCACAAGGTCAAAGTCGACAAGTCAGCTATCGAGGCAGCTGCCAGGCTCAGCAAAAAATATATTAATTATCGTTTTCTGCCCGACAAAGCAATTGACCTGATAGACGAAGCTTCAGCAGCTAAGACTTTGGAAAAAAATACATCAGAAGTCCGCGATAAATTAAACAAAATTAGACATAAAATCGAAGAGCTTTCGGCATTTAAGGAGCGATTAATCAGTGAAGAAAAATTCGAGCAAGCCGCCAAAGTCAGAGATGAAGAGCTTAAGCAATTAGAGATTGAGAAGGGGATGCTTGATAGTGAAACAACAGGCGATGAGAAAATCACTGATCGAGATATTGCTAGACTAATCTCAGAAATTTCCGGAATTCCAGCTGGAGAAATCCTAGAAGATGAAATTAAGAAATTTATGACTATCGAAAAAGATTTATCTAGTCATATCGCTGGTCAAAAAGAGGCGATAGGGGAGATTGCAAAATCTCTAAGGCGCAACCGTTCGGGAATTTCGAGTGGCGATCGACCAATAGGATCATTTATCTTCTTAGGCCCCAGTGGAGTGGGAAAAACTGAAGTTGCTAGAGTCCTAGCAAGGCATATTTACGGATCAGAAAACGCTCTTATCAAACTCGACATGAGTGAATTTATGGAACGACATAATACTGCGCTACTAGTTGGCGCCCCTCCTGGCTATGTAGGATATGAAGATGCTGGTAAATTGACCGAAGCAGTCAGAAAAAATCCCTATAGCGTAATCTTGTTTGATGAGATTGAGAAGGCTCATCCCGATGTTTTTAATATTTTGTTGCAACTTCTTGACGAGGGAAGATTAACTGACGCGAAGGGAAGGAAAGTAGACTTCACTCATTCGGTAATTATCATGACCTCAAATATAGGTATCGAAGAATATAATAAGATAAGTAAGTTTGGATTTATCGATGGTAGCGATAAAGCACAAGATATCAAAGATAAAGTTAAAGATGATCTTAAGAAAGTATTTAAGCCAGAGCTCGTCAACCGAATAGATCGAGTAATTGTATTTGACCCATTGACTGAAGACGAATTCAAAATTATTGCTAAGATTCATCTTGATAAATTAAAGGATAAACTCAAAATAAAGAAAATATCCCTTTCCTATGATCAAAAGACCATCGAGAAGCTATCGAAGCTTGCCAGCGATAAAGTATTTGGAGCAAGACCACTTATTCGCGAGATTGAACATAGCATCTCTGATGAGATTTCAAGCCTTATAATTAGCGGTAAAATAAAAGAAGGCGATAAAGTAAAGATTTATGAGCGACAAGGAAACATCAAAATCGCAAAAGCTTGAAGCGAAGCTTATCTCAAAGCTCGGGTACATATCGCAAAGCGATCTAGCCAAAGTACACCGAGCTATTGAGTTTAGCCGAAAAGCTCATTTTGGCATGAAAAGGTATTCCGGTGAGGATTATATTATCCATCCGATCTCAGTGGCACTAAAGCTAGCCGAACTAAAACTTGACTCTACATCGATAATTTCTGCCCTTCTTCATGACACAGTCGAAGACACAGAAATTACAACCATGCAGATAAGAAAAATGTTTAATTCGGAAATTGCCAATATGGTTGAGTCGGTTACAAAACTTAGCTCAGTCAGAATCAAGAAAACCTGGTTTCCACTAATAAAGCAGACGCAGGAGGAGATTTCTCAATTCGAACGCCAGGCGGAAACTCTTCGAAAAATGCTTATTGCGATGAGCCGCGACGTAAGAGTAATTATTATTAAACTAGCTGATAAAATTCATAATCTTGAAACCTTGGAATACTTGCCTCAAGACAAGAGAGAGCGAATTGCCAAGGAAGCAATAGAAATTTACGCTCCAATCGCTGGAAGACTCGGAATGGGTGAGTGGCGAGGGGAGCTTGAGGATTTATCATTTCCTTTTGTATATCCCCAAGAAAACAAAGAGCTTTTATCCCTAGCAATTCCACAAATTCAAGAAAGAGAAAAATATCTTAAAAAATTAACAATCAGGCTAAATAAGCTTCTTAAGGAAAATAAAATAGAAGCAGAAGTTAATTTCAGAGCAAAAAAGTGGTACAGCCTGTTTAAAAAATTACAAAAATACAACAATAACCTTGAAAAAATATATGACCTAATTGCCGTTAGAATAATTGTCGAGTCCATAGAAGACTGTTATGGAGCACTCGGGATAATTCACAGCGTTTGGCGACCACTCTTGGGTAGAATCAAGGATTATGTCGCTCTACCAAAACCAAACGGATATCAATCAATTCACACTACCGTATTTGCTGACGAAGGAAAGATCGTAGAGTTTCAGATTAGAACTCGCAAGATGCACCGACAAGCAGAGTTTGGTATCGCATCGCACTGGATTTACGCTGACGCGAAAACTTCAAAGCTGCCAAATAAAGATGAGCTAAAGTGGATAGATGATTTCTATCGAGTTCAGAAACAGCTTCGTTCTCCTGAGGAATTGTTTAAATATCTTAAAATGGATCTCTTTGAAGACAGAATTTTCGTATTTACTCCTCAAGGAGATGTGAAGGACTTACCGGCTGGTGCTACCCCAATCGACCTTGCTTATTCAGTTCACACCGCCCTTGGCAACCGCTGTATCGGCGCCAAGGTCAATGGAAAGATTGCTCCACTTGATAGTAGTTTGCACAATGGCGACATCGTCGCGATTATTAAAAAAGAAAGCGCCAGGCCTCATGCTGATTGGCTTAAATTTGTAAAAACAGATATTGCAAGAACTCAAATCAAGAAAGCGACAAACAGGCAATTGTAATTTGCAGGGTAAATTGATAAAGTTTGATCATGATCCAAAAACCAAGAGGAACACAAGATTATTTTGGGGAAGAGTTTAAGCTGCGACGAAATATAGAAAACAAATTCGTCGATAGTTTTGTTTCAAAAGGTTACCAGGGTTTGGAAACACCAATCTTTGAACAAAGAAGCTTATTTGTAAGGTCAGTAGGCGAGCAAACCGATATCGTTCAGAAAGAACTTTTTGACCTAGAAAAGAAGTCTGATGAAATATATTCACTCCGACCAGAATTTACTGCCGGAATAATCAGGGCACTAGTTGAACTTGGTATGAAAAGCATGCCAAAGCCAATTAAAGTTTTTTCGATTGGGCCATGCTTCAGATATGAACGACCACAAAAAGGAAGAAAAAGACAATTCAACCAAATGGACATCGAGCTTATTGGCAAAGCATCAGCTGAGATAGATGCGCAGATTATTGCTGATGGATATGAGTTTTTAAAAGACATTTCACTCGAGCCTTCTGTCAGCCTAAATACACTAGGCAGCAAAGAAACTAGAATAAAATATAGCAGCGCGTTAAAGCAGTTACTTTCTACAAGGAAAGAAAAGCTTTGCGAAAATTGCCTCTCAAGAATGGAAAAAAATCCGCTTAGAGTTTGGGACTGCAAAGATGAAGCATGCGATCCAGGCGAGATTCCACCAGTTAGTGCCAATCTAACTGAAGAAGAACTTGCTTACTACAATGAAGTGAAAGAGATACTCACTCAAAAGGGCGTTAAATTCAAGGAGACACCGAGCTTGGTGCGAGGGCTTGATTATTACACTGGAATTATTTTTGAATACAATCTGGAAGATGATGAGGAAAGAGCTAATTCAGTTGGTGGTGGCGGCAGATACGACGAGCTAATTGGTGAGCTTGGAGGAGGGGATATGCCAGCTGTTGGATTTGGACTCGGCTTTGAGCGAATTGTCGAAAAATTGAAAAATATATAAATTTTATTCGTAGTGCTGACCTTAACCCCGCACAGCTCCTTACCGCAAAACGAACTACGTTCTGTTATTGCTGTAGCGTCGTCTGCGGGGTCTTCGGCCTCAACTATTATTTCCCTAAATGTAGAGGCCTTGACATGTTCGCTTTTTGTTTGGTACGCTTAATTTAATGAAAAAACAGCTCCCGCTCACAAAAAGACAGTCCGAAATTCTTGGCTTTATAAAATTCTTTATTGACGAGAACAGCTATGCTCCAAGCTATAGAGAAATCGCTAAGTCACTCAAATTATCATCAGTGGCAACTGTGGCAGAATATATATCGGTACTCGAAATCAAAGGATACCTGACTAAGCAAGGATCATGCGCGAGAGCGCTTCAGTTGACTCCCGCCTGGGACGAAAGAACCTTTGAGGTTCAGCTTATTGGAAGAATTGCTGCCGGACATCCCATCGAAGCAATCCGAACCAACGAGACTATAGATATTCCAAGAGATATGATCGGACCTAATATCTTCGCATTGCAAGTGAGTGGAGACTCGATGAAAGATGATGGAATTTTTGATGGTGATTATGTAATTATCGAAAAAACCAATAACCCTAAAAACGGTGACATAGTAGTCGCCTTAGTTGATGAAGATAATGTTACCCTCAAAAGATTCTTCAGAGAAAAAACCCGTATAAGGCTCCAGCCAGCTAACTCAAATTACAAGCCTATTTATACACGCAAAGCGTTGGTTCAAGGTAGAGTAAAGGGCGTAATAAGAAAGTATGTTTGAGACTATTGACGCGAAAAAAATATGTTATAATTAGTTTATTATGGCTAAATCATTAGATATTATCGATCCAAAAAAAGAAATTTCGACCGAAGACGAAAGGCTTGATGAAGGAGATGACATGATAAGAGCTCGATCCGAAAGAAAGGAAGAGGGCGGTGGTGGTTTGTTTTATTTGATTATTGGTATTATTGCCGTTATTGTCTCAACATCACTAGCTCTATATATCTTGTTTAAAGATGATAGCTCGTCTAATAAAGCTGCTACTGCGTCAGTTACCTCAACTTCTACTGCCGCAGCCTCTAGCACTTCCACTGCAAGCGCAACAGTAAGTTCTTCAGCTACCGGAACACAAGTTGCATCAGCTAGCCCAGCAGCGTCTCAGGCCTCTTCGAGTTTTAAATACACAAATGAGCAAATAAGAATCGCTAACGGAAATGGAATCAGTGGCGAGGCTGCTAAAGTACAAACTCTACTTGAGGGCAAAGGATACAAAATTACTTCAGTAGGAAATGCATCCAAAACATACGAAACTTCTATCGTTTACTACAAGACTGGACAAGAAGCATTGGCTGAAACACTTAAGAAAGACATCTCCTCACTTTATACCGCTACTGTAGAAAAATCAGACTCCGTAGTCGGTAGTTATGACGCAGTTATTGCCCTCGGCGCTAAGTAACTCTCTCGTTTTCACGCTAGGACTAATAGTTTTGTTTTTTGTTTTACGATATTTGCTTTTATACCTCTCTAGCGACAAACCACTTATTTATTATTTGATACTTTTTCCTGGAGTGATAATTCATGAGCTTTCTCACGTAATCTTTTGCCTTATCACATTTACTCGAATAAAGTCTCTTAAGCTCTTTTCAAAGAGCGGGGGATTCGTGATTCACAACAAACCAAGATGGCTATGGGTGAGCTTCATAATCTCAGTTGCGCCAATATTAGTTGGATCGGTAATTTTATTTATAACGATGAGATATTTTTCAAATCAAACAATCCTAAGCGCCTTAAATATTAAAAGTCTCTTCTTGCTCTACTTCTTAAGCAGCATCGTCATAACAATGCTGCCCAGCAAGCAAGACTTTCTGAACGCAGCGAGTGTCTATATCGCGATATTTATAGCTATAATCTGCTACTATTTTCTCTCTGACAACAAGATTTTCTTTGTCCAGCTCAATACATTGATTGTATTTGGCTGCCTGATACTTCTTGTGATCAATTTATTATTCTATAGCCTAAGGAAAGTTGTATGGAAATAAAAATAGAAGTTAAGGCTAACGCAGCAAGAGATAAGCTACTTACGAAAAACGGGAAGATAATTGTGCAAACAAAACAGCCCGACAAGAATAATTTAGCAAATCAAGGCGTTATAGATATTCTGTCAAAACACTTTGCTGTAGGTGAGGATAAAATCAAAATAATTAAGGGCTTTAAAAGTAAAAATAAAATTGTAGAGGTAAAAAATGAAAATAATCTCGCTTAAAAAAGGGGACAAGGTAGTCGAAAGTCTAACGAAAATTGTAAGTAAGGAAGATATCAAAAGTGGACTCTTAGTTGGACTTGGAGCTCTAACAGAAGCGCAGCTTATGGTTTACGACCTTGGGACAAAGTCGTATTCATCAAAGAATCTCTCGGGGACACTTGAGGTAGGCAACTTTACTTCGATTATCGCGAAGGACCCACAAGGTCAAGCACATATCCATCCTCATATAACCTTATGTGATAAGGATTTTAATACATACTGTGGGCATCTTAAGGAGGGGATAGTTGGTGCAACTCTAGAGATAGTAATTTTTGAATCGACCCAAGATATAAAGCGATACGAGGATAGTGAGATTGGATTAAATTTGATAAAATAGAATTAACAAAGTTAAAAAAGCCCCACTTCGCCCAGAAGGGCTTCGCGGGGTTTCCTGTTCTCCCAAGGAGGGAAACAGGAGCAAGGGGAAATATGAAGGAGTTTTTTGCGAAATTGTTTGGTGAGAAAAAATATCGCAATGTATTTATCATTTGCGTTGTTCTGGCAATATTAATCGTAACAGGAGCAATTGCCGCGAAATACTATAATCAAAAACCGCAATATGCTGGTTCTAAAAATACAGGATTGCAAAAAGCTACTCAAAAGACTATTTGCCTGTTGGATGGGCAGGCTTATGATGCAGATAAAGCCACAAGGCATCCACTTGCTATAATCGTAGAAAACCATCCAGATGCTAGACCACAATCGGGTCTAATAGATGCTTCAATTGTGTATGAAGCAATAACCGAGGGTGGAATTACTAGATTTTTAGCAATATTTGGGCCAACAGACACAAATGAAATTGGACCAATTAGAAGCGCAAGACTCTTTTTTATGGACTATCTTAAGGAGTATGACGCCTTTTTTGCACACGCTGGGGGAAATGAGGACGCACTTGCAAATATAGATAAGTACTCGATCAAAGATATACCTCATACCGAACCTTATTATAGAAGAGATTATAAAGGTAGAAGCGTCGCGAGCGAGCACACTTTATACTCATCTACCGAACAACTCTATGCTCTAGCTAAGGCTAGGGGATTCGATACAACTAAATCTGACTACTCTGCGATGAAATTTAAGGTAGATGGACCAGCCGAACCAACAGGCAAAGGTGTAGAGATTAATTTCTCATCTGAGAGCTATAAGGTTACATGGGCCTTCGACACTGCTACAAATTCCTACTTAAGATCAATGGCAGGCGCTCCACATAAAGACAGAACTTCCAGCAACCAGATAACAGCGAAGAATATCGTCATACAAACAGTCGATAGAACCTACCAGCCGACCGGAAGCTACGGATCTTCGAACTATGTCTTTAAAAATATCGGTGAGGGAAATGCTTATGTACTAGAGGACGGCAAAACAATTAAAGCAAAATGGAAGAAAGCTTCTCTAACATCAAGGACAAAGTTCTATGACGAATCAGGCGCAGAAATATCCTTTAATCCAGGTAAGACTTGGTACGAGATAGTTCCACCTGAAGTGACTCCAAGCTTCATCTAAAAAAACAAGCGAATCGAAAAAGCCCCCTCGCGGGGGCTTTTTCTTGCACAAACTTACTTTGCTGAAAAGTAAGTTAGATGCTGTTCATAACGCTTTTTACAAGTTCAACATAACTTCTAGAGTGATTATAGTTGAATAAAGCGCTATCTATGTCTCCTCTGTCAGCTCCACCAGCAGCTAACAAGTTAGCTCCGGCGAAAACAGAGTCTCTAAGAGAACAGATATCGTTTCCTTCGTTGGCGTAATGCCTAAACGTTGATGGCATAAACTGCATCGGACCAGTAGCACCAGCATAAGATTTTTTACATCCGCCGGTAGACTTACCAGTTTCGACTTGGTGAACAGCTTCAATAAGCTTCCAGTCTATACCAAACTTGTTAGCAGCTTCCCTATAAAGGGTTCTTAACTGCTCAAGTGAATAATCAGCAGCAACCGGAGCACTAGAAGTTACCTCAGCAACTTGTACTCTTTCGCGAGCAACAAGCTGTCTTTGTTCTGAAGCGTTAATTTTCTTTTGGGCTTCCGATAGGCCAATTACAAACTCAACGTTTGGCTTGGGCCTTTCGATTTTAAGGTTCTTGTTTACCGAGAGCATAATTTTCTTAGGCTCGGCGGCTTCGTCTTGCGAGCTTGCATGGAGCGGTTGTAAGGCTCCCCAAACTAAGACGAGCATTGTTAGAGGAAGAATGTAATTCTTCATTGAAATAAAAATCTTCCGATGTTTCGGAAGAAGGTTAGGATTATATCAGAAAATGATAATTTGTCAAGCCCCAAGGGCATATTTATAGCTATTTTAGGCAAGTTTGAACCTGTTAAGTAGAAATGCTATAAAATTTGAACCTGTAAATATTGAGAAAAATACAAATTTTGGGGCATAAAAACTATTGACAATTTGCCCATTATATGGTAAGTTTACCCCTTGCTTGATTCGCCCAGCTTGAAAAAAGTATTGAGGGCAGAATTCCAGCTGGGAATTGCGGAGAGTTGCTTCAAATTTTTAAATGAAGCAGTGCCCCTCCTTCCCTTTTCCTGGCTGGAATCCTGCCCTTTTATAAAACCCGAGGATAGCGCTTTAGCGCTACTCGAGTTCTAGGGCAATACGTTCCTTGACATAAGGCAACAACTCGGCGCAACCAGCGCCAAGGAGGAAAGAGATGAGAAGCACGATTCGCATAGCGACCGTAGTGCTAGTGCTGATGTATCTGGCATGTTCGGCCGCGATGTCGTTCGGGATCCTCGAGGGGTTGGCAATCTTCTCGGCTCTGGCCGGGAAGGGCGGCAAGCCTGAGCAGGTCACCGTAACCAAGGGTGAGATTTCCATGACGGCTACGCCAGTCATGGCGATCCCGACTGGGTTCGGTTTCAAGCTCCAGTCAATGACGTTCAACGTAACGGCTGGGACCGGGCTCGCTCCAGACTTCTATCATCCGGTTTTTCCTGTCTTGAAGTGCCTGGCACCCGATGGCAACCCCATCATGCTGGTACCAATTGACTGGCAACCGAATGGGAAGCCACTCCAGAATCTCCTCGTCACCCTCGACAACGAGCCAATCACGAAGGCTGTAGATGCTCGTTCACTCGTGGAGAACGAGGGTGCTTGGCTGCGACGAGCGATCCGCGAGGCCAACCGCGACCTTGGACGACAGTATGAAGATTCGAGCAACGTGCCCGACACCTTCTTCGAACCGTTCATCGCTATGTCAAAAGATGTCAAGCACTCCTTGACGGCTGACAAGCGCCACAACTTCAACAGTCCCACTGGAAGCGTCAACATGATGCTGGTCTTCCCGATGGGCAACCTCTTCTCGCGCCCGCATTTCGTCGCCTGCAACCTCAAGCAACCCGGCAAGGGAGATAACAGCTACAACTGCTCTTTCCATTTCCGGGTGCTCGATGAGCCGGTTGAAGTGCCGGCACCCTTCGAGTCGATCGTGCCCATGAACATTGACGGAAAGCTCTCGCAGCAGCAGATCACTCAGCCTGCACAGCAGGCTTCTGCACCGTCAGCTCAGGTAGCGGGCACCGCGGATAATCGCACTCTCGGAAGCGCGCCCCAACCTCAGCAACCGCAGTATCAGGCTCCGGCGCCCCAGCAGCAGGCCCCTCAGTACCAGCCGCCTGCCCAGCAATCACAGCCGAGTATTGCGACACCGCCAACGATCGACAAGGCTGCGCAGTTCATCCTGCGCCCCGGCGATCAAGCATGGTGGAAGCCGTGCTCATGGGAGCGTCCGAGCAATTGGACGCCGGGTGATCATTGCTCGGTGGTCCTGTTCTTTCTGGACAGGAGGTACAACCTCCTGCACAGCGGGAACCTCGATGAACGGGACGTGGAGTGGTGGATCAACGGCGATCGGCAGGACATGAACTTGCCGTCGCATAACTCGATCACCTTTCCCGATCACACCCCGTCGTGCGGTGTGATCTATCAGCGCATGCCGTCAAACAGCGACATTACGTTGCTGTTCCGCGGCAAGCGCTACGGCTTCAGCACGACTCAGGCGAATATACTCTGGCGACCGATCATGGTCGCCGAGTAATCCGGCGAAAGCCAAGGAGGATTGAGAGAAAATGAAGACACTGATGCTTGTTGTACTGCTACTCACGGCCTCTCTGGGCTTCGCCCAGAGTGAGCCGAACTCGAGCACGCCGCCTGTGACCGAGCAGGTCCAGGCGACCACGACGACTACGACAGCGACGGCTACGGCGACGAGTACAACGCCCGCGCCGACCGCAGTGACCACACAACCGGTAACGGTGACATTCGACGTCACCGTCCCGATCAGCACCCCCTTGAAAGGGGGAGTTGCGAGTGGGCTAGTTGTCAACCGGACACGCCCGCTCACGAGAGCGGAGTCTGAGTTCCTCAAGACCGTTCCGAATGGCAAAGACTCGGACGGACAGAGCTACCGTGACCTGATCGAAGTCGCATTCCGATCCGGCATCGCCCACGCCGAGACGGCGCCTAGCTACGGCACCGTCGACAACAATGGTGTCGTATACGACTACTCGTATTACTGCCGGCTCGTTCAGCCGGCGGATGCGAGTAAGCCCGTCACCGGCAGGGTCGAAGACACCTTACACGGGACCGCGACTGGGACGATCAATGTCCCGGTCATCACCGTCAAGGGCGCAGATGGCGCTCCCGGCAGGCCCGGCGAGACGGTGTACGTCCAGCCTGCGCCGGCTCCGCAGCCTGTCTGCCAGCAGCAGGCCCCGGCGCAGTACTGCCCGCCCCCGCCTCCGCCCCAGCGCGTGCTGTTCTACACAGTACCGAAGGACCCGTATGGCTCTCCGGTGGTCGCCCAGAACAATGGGTGCAACCAGCAGAGTGCCTACATCCCACAGTACAACGCGTGGGATCGGCTTGGGCAGGTGCTTCTTCCGTTCGCACTCAAGCCTGAGCCCAACAATTGGAGCTGGTCCACCGTGATCAGCAATGGGAGTTCGTCCAACTCCAACGCCACCAACAACAACTCCAACACCGCCTACGGCGGAGCGGGAGGAGCAGGTGGGCAAGGAGGTAGCTCCTGGTCGAATAGCCAGGGCGGCAACGCCTGGCAGAATCAGGGCCAGGGGATGATGCAGGGTCAGTGGACCCTGAACGACATCACCAACACACTCAACAATATAAATGATTGGCTGAACGCCAATCAGAACACCCTCAACGGTGGCGATCAGACCACCGGAGTGGGGGTGACAACGAATACCGGGGTCGCCGTGCACTAGTTGCACATACGACCCCCACGACCTCATCACTTGGAGCGGCGGGACTAAACTCCCGCCGCTCCAATAGACTTTTCTAAATTTCACACCATTGACTTTTTCTTCAGAATTTGCTTCAATTGACCACAAATAAGCAATATCCAAGAAGCAGTCAATGCTTTAGAAAAATAATTAGTTCCCCGAGAATGTGGGGGAAGGGAGATATATGAAAAAAGGATATACAATCCTTTTAGGAGCAGCTGTTCTGACCCTTGTCGGCGGGACAGTAACGTTTGCAACTTCTGCAGACGAGATTATTAATGGTGTCTTCGCTGAGACCGGGATTGAGCAAAATCAAACCCAGTGGCAGTGGCAAGATCAGGAGCAATTTCAGGCTCAGATCCAAGAATCCATTAATAATAACGAGAATACACTCAACAATACGAATGAGTGGACAAATACTAATACCAACACTCTAAATGGTGGGAATCAAACCACCAACGTTGGTATAGTAAATAACACCGCTGTCGCAGTAGACAATGGCGGTGGATCTGGATCAAGTGATGACAACGGCGGAGCCGCTGCATCAACTGGTGGAGCCGTGTCAGTAGGTAGCGACGAAAATGGAAATAGCGGAGTTGCTGTTTCTGGAAACGCTGCTGCTGCAGCTGGTAATGCCGCTGCTACCGGAACAGGTGCCGCACAAAATGGCGGAACAGGTGGTCAGCAAGCAACAACTGGCGTAGGAGTCGCAGCTGGAGAAAATGCAGCTGCTTCATCTGCTTCACAAACTGGAACAAACAACGGCTCAAGCGCTGCTGCCTCAACTGGCAACAGCTCAGCCGCTGCTTCAACCGGATCAAATGGAACTTCAGCTACAACCACTTCAGGTGGACAAAAAGTAGCTCTAGCTCAGCCAGAGCAAAAAGTTGCTCAGGCTGTGAAAAGTTCTGGAACCTTGCCAAAGACAGGTATTCCAGCAGCCGTTCCAGCACTAGGCTCGCTTGCAATTGGAGCAATATCTACAGTAGCATTAGCTGCTCGAAGAAAGTTTCAGTTCATTAAAGAAAACCTATAATTCAGCACTATAAATAGGCAAAAATCCCCAGGTAAAACTGGGGATTTTTGTTTGTATTAAAACCAGACTATCAAATCATCAAATTTTAAAATCCAAATTACTAAAAAAAATACCAAATATTAAATTTATAAAACTTTAAAAATCAATCGTTATCAGGTATAATACGGGCATGGAAAAGCAAGAGCTGGGCAAGCTTCTCAAAATCGAGGATAAGAAAGTCGAAGCCAAAACGATTGAAGAGGAGATGGCGTCGGCTAATTTTTGGTCAGATCAGCAAGAAGCTACAAAAAAAAGTCAAAGGCTTACTTATCTAAACAATGTAATTGGCAATTTTGACAAAGCTAACGACGAGGAAAGCTTAAAAGGCCTAGAGATAGAAGCTTTATATACTGGCGAATATGACCATATGGGGGCGATCCTCTCGATTCACGCTGGTGCAGGTGGAACAGAAGCCCAAGATTGGGCCGAGATGCTAGAGAGAATGTATTTAAGATATTCTGAAAAGAATAATTATAAGGCAGAGATATTAGATCAGTCACTAGGGGAAGAAGCGGGGATTAAATCGGCTGAGCTTAGAATCGAAGGTGTAAATGCTTATGGCAACCTTAAAACAGAGTCTGGGGTGCATAGGTTAGTGCGAATAAGCCCATTTGATGCCGATAAAGCTAGACATACTTCTTTTGCCCTTGTTGAAGTAATTCCAGAATTCGATGAGCTCCAAGACATTCAAATAGAAGACAAGGATTTAAAAATCGACGTTTTCCGAGCTTCCGGACATGGCGGTCAATCAGTTAATACTACAGATTCAGCAGTCAGAATCACTCATTTACCAAGCAAGATTGTTGTATCCTGTCAAAATGAACGATCGCAAGTACAAAATAGAGAAGTGGCAATGAAGGTCTTGAAAATAAAACTAAAAAAATTAGAATTAGACGAACGGAAAAAGAAAGAGCAAGGTCTTCGAGGAGAACATACCTCTGCCGAGTGGGGCAATCAGATCAGATCATACGTATTGCAGCCATATCAGCAGGTTAAAGATCATCGAACCGACTTCACCAGCTCGAACCCTACGGAAGTTCTAAATGGTGAACTAAACGGATTTATACAAGCTTATTTAAGAAAGTTAAAAAATAGTTAATCTATAGGGAGTAAAAATGTTTGATAAAGCAAAAGAAATCTACCAATTGCAGAAGAAAGCCAAGGACATTCAAAAAGAGCTGAAAAATACTGAGGTTGAGGCTCAAAGTTCAGATGGATCAATTACGATCGTTTTTACTGCTGATCAAAAAATTAAATCGATCGAGCTAAGCGAAACTGCGCTTGGAAGCATGAACAAGAGAGAATTAGAAGATAAATTAGTCAAAGTAATTGCTGAAGCACTATCCAGAACCCAAGCTGTTGCAGCTGAAAAAACCAAAGGACTTATGTCTGAAATGGGACTTAATATCCCTGGAATGTGACACGGCAGTGTTATCCTGAGCGCTTCTGTAAATTCAGCAGAATTTTCAGAAAGCCGAAGGATTAAAGAGAAAAATAGCAAAATAGAGAGCAAAGGAAAAATATGTATCTAATCGTCGGGCTGGGAAATCCCGGGCAAGAGTACGAGAAGACTAGGCACAATGTCGGCTTTATGGTTTTAGATAAACTGACCAAAGAAATTGATTCAAGCAGCTTCCATCATGACAAAAAGCATAAAGGCGAAATAGCAAAAGTTCGGCTAGGGGAACACGAAATAATTCTGCTCAAACCTCACACTTATATGAATCTTTCTGGAGAGTCTTTGGCATCAGTTGCTAAATATTATGAAATCGATCCCGAAAAAACTATTGTTATATCAGATGATGTTAATCTCGAATTAGGGCAGATAAGAGTCAGATATTCCGGCGAGGCAGGAGGGCACAAAGGCCTTGGATCAATTATTTCACATGCAGGACTAGATTTCTGGCGAATCAGAGTCGGTATAGGACAAAGCGATCAGATACCACTCGAAGACTATGTACTTCAAAAATTCTCAGACGATGAGAATAAAATTATCAATGAGTCAATTGACAAAATAACCACTTATCTGATAAAATCACTCTCTAGTGAAGACTTGGAAAATATCACTTTATAAAAAATAATCTTAGCAGGACCCGTTCGACTCGCAATGCTCGCTCAGGGCAGGGCGTCGCCGGGGATTGTACTGCGAAAGGAAACAATGGCAAAAGCAAAGAAAGAAATGTCCTCATCAGAGGAAACGGAGCTCGATAAGGAAATCGCAGGCGACCAGGAATCTCATTCTTCGCAAGAGATCTCTCTTGAGGATGACCAAAAAGAAACGGAGACTGAGGAGCAAGTAGCATCTGAAGAAGCTGCAATAAATACTGATAACGACACTGCCAAAGAAGCGAATAAGGCTGAAAAAACTAGTAAAAAGACTACAAAAGCGAAACAAAGCAAACAGGCTAAGAAGTCAAAAATCAAAAAGTCAAAATCTAAGAAATACCAAGAAACTATCAAGGAATTCGACAAGAACAAAGAGCATACGATCGAAGATGCAATCAAATTAGTAAAGACACTATCATACTCGAAATTCGATGGAACCATCACGCTTGACGTAAAGCTCTCTAAAGCTAAGAAGGGCGATGATGCTATCAGAGGAACAGTCAAATTGCCTCACTCTACTGGCAAGTCATCTAACGTCGTTGTTATAACTGAAGAGCTTATCGAGAAGATCAAAGGTGGATACTCTGACTTTGATGTCCTCATCACAAGTCCAGATATGATGCCAAAGCTTGCACAAGTAGCAAAAATACTTGGACCAAAGGGTAAAATGCCTAATCCAAAAGATGGAACTGTAGTTGCTGATCCTGAGGAAGCAGCTAAAGAAATCAGCCTTACCGCAAGATACAGAATGGATGCTGGACGAAATCTTCATATCGCTGTCGGAAAAGTCTCATTTGAAGAAAATGTACTTGCTGAAAATACTAGAGCAGTACTCAAAGCTCTAGCTCATCTAAAGAAAGATGCAGCCTATCTCAGCCCAACCATGGGACCAGGCGTGAAGATTAGTCTGTAAATAATTACGAATTAGCTGAAAAAAGGCCCTTTAGGGCCTTTTTTCATATATCATAATAATTTTCCTTTAACAAAAGTCGATTTTGCGCTTCGAGAGGCCGATTCTAGCGAAGCGATTTTCGGAGTGTCTCAGAAAGCAAAATCGTCTTTTGGGCGAGCAGGGGTAAGGAATTATTAAAACCATAGGGGGCCGCTTCAAGAGTAGGCCCCCTTTGGTTTTGATATAACAGCAGCTTTTGCTGCTAGAAAGTATTTTAAAATACCTTATCCAAAAGAGGTCATGGGTTGACTTTTGGGGTGTTTTGTGCTATACTACTCGGTTACGATTTAGGGGGATTACCTCCGACAATCGAGCATGTTTGACAGGGAGGGTTTTTCCTTGAAAAAGCTTATGGAGTTCTTGTTCACCTGGAGGCAGAGCCGGATCATCCGGCGGCGTCTCCGGCAGTACTGCCCGCGAATCGCGGAGCAGAGCGTCAAGCGTGTGTTCGACCTGTTTCCTGGCTGCTAGCCGCCCCTGGAGCCGACACCTTCGCCGCAAGGTGACTGTGTCGGCTCCGCCACACTTTCAAGCGTTGACATCAAACGCTTTTTTTAGTACTATATTTCTAGTCAAAGACAGCTGGGACCGAAAGGTTTAAACCATAACCCTGCCGAGACAAAACAAATTGGATTTTATTGTTTTGTTTACGACGTCTTTGCACGTCGTATTTATTTATAAAAAGTAATTAAGGATGCAGATGGTATTAACAAAAGAGAAAAAGACAGAGTTACTTGGTACGCTGAAGACTCTTTTCTCTGAATCTGGAGCTTCAATCGCCTCAGATTATTCTGGATTATCAAATAAAGAGCTTACAGAGCTTCGAAAATCCATGAAAGAGAAGGGGATTAGACTAGTTGTTACCAAGAACACTTTAGCTCGAAAGGTTATAAAAGAGCTAAATTTGGATATAGATGATGAAATCCTTGATAAACCGGTTATTTTTGCCTTTGGAGAAGATGAGGTCGAGACGGCAAAAAGCCTTTCTGCATTTGCCAAAGAGCATGACAAGCTAGAAGTTCTAGGTGGTATAGTTCAAGGCGAAATTGCCGACAAGTCAAAAGTCACGATTCTCGCGCTTCTTCCTGGAAGGGCAGAGCTCGAAGCCAAACTTGTTGGAATATTGGCCGCACCAACTTATGGGCTTGTAAACGTCCTTCACGGCAATATCAGAGGATTAGTCAATGTTTTGGGTCAAATTAGAGATAATAAATAATTAATTAATATAATCCCGATTAGATATTACCGACTCCTTCGGAGTCAGATATCTAACGGGACAAGGGAGATAACATGGCAGACGAAGAAACAAAAGTCGAAGAAGCTGTAGAAACCCCAGCAGAAGAAAAAGCTGAAGAAACTACAGAAGAAGTAAAAGAGGAAGCTCCTAAGGCTGAAGAAAAAGTCGAAGAAGCTTCCGACACCGCTGAAGCTACGCCGGACAAGCCTAAAGCAGAAGTAAAAGAAGAAAAAGCCGAACCAACCGGTAAATTTGCTGACATGATCAAGCAAATTGAAGAAATGAAGGTTGCTGATCTCGCTGAGCTTGTAAAAGCTCTAGAGGACAGATTCGGTGTATCTGCCGCTATGCCTATGGCAGTAGCTGGTGCAGGTGCTGCAGCTGGAGCTGCTGGAGCTGAGGCTGAAGAGAAGTCAAGCTACACAGTCATGCTTAAGGATGGTGGCGCTCAAAAGATCGCTGTCATCAAGGCTGTTCGAGAAATCAACCAAGAACTAGGTCTTAAAGAGGCCAAGGACTTAGTTGACGGCGCTCCTAAGGAAGTCAAAAAAGATGTTCCTAAAGCCGATGCAGAAGAAGCCAAGAAAAAACTCGAAGCTGCTGGTGCAACTGTTGAGTTGATATAAAATAGCTCTTTAAAACTACTCGCCCTCGCTAGCCCAAAAGGTTGGTGAGGGCGTTTAGTTAAGACTCAAAGATCAAAATTACAATGTCAAACAAAATCACAAGCTCAAAGCATCGATTTGGTTCTTTGGTATTTGATATTTGTTGGAACTTTGAACTTAGGATTTTTTATGTTTCAATATAAAATTTTTCATAAATCGAATATTTCTAAAGCTCGTACAGGTGCATTTAGCACACCCCATGGATCTATCTCTACTCCTGTTTTTATGCCTGTTGGAACGGTTGGAGCAGTAAAGACTATGCTTCCTAGTGAATTAGAGAATCAAGGTAGCCAGATTATCCTTGGCAATACTTATCACTTATATCTTAGACCAGGAGATAAGCTAATTAAAAAGCTTGGTGGCTTGCAAAAATTTACCTCTTGGAACAAACCAATGCTAACTGACTCTGGTGGATTCCAGGTTTTTTCTCTATCGGGCGCCAAAGATAGGGGAGAATCACAAAAACAAAAACCACGAAAGCTCACCGAGAAAGGTGTAACATTTTATTCCCACATTGATGGCTCAAAACATTTTATCTCTCCTGAAAAATCAATTGAGATTCAGGAAAATCTTGGCGCAGATATTATCATGGCATTCGATCATGTTCTACCTGCTGATGCGACTAAAAATGATGTAAAAGAAGCAATGGAAAGAACACATAGATGGCTTGATAGATGCATCAAGGCTAAAAGAAGATCCGATCAGGCGCTATTTCCTATATGCCAGGGAGGACAATTTAAAGATTTACGTGAAATTTCGGCTCAAATAATTAGCAACCTGGATATGCCAGGAAATGCAATTGGCGGAGTCTCAGTGGGAGAGAAAAAAGAAAAAATTTACGAAGTAACTTCCTGGTGCTCCGAAATCCTACCAGAGAATAAACCGAGGTATCTTATGGGCATCGGATACCCGGAAGACATTTGCAAGGTAATTAAGTTAGGGATTGATATGTTCGACTGTGTCCTGCCAACTAGATTAGCCCGCCACGGGGTTGTTTGGATCAAAAGTAGCAAACAAAACGCGATCAAGCTCGAAGGACTTGATTATGGCTACGAGCAGATCGATTTGTCAAAAGCAAAAAATATAAGCGAAAAACCTATAGAGGCGAACTGCAAGTGCCCATCATGCCAAGGATTTTCGAGAATTTACATCAATCATTTACTTAAAGAAGGGGAGCCGCTAGGAATTCACCTGACAACCCTTCATAACTTGCACTTCACTCACCAGTTAGTCAAAGATATTACCAAGGCCATCGAAGAAAATAAGTTCTAAACTAAGGCTGTATTAGCGTAGCGGTATTTTTGGTATAATTACTTCAAGTGAATAAGAGGGGTAATGAATTCTGATTTTTTCTACACCTACCAGGTTTATTTTTGGGTTGGAATAGTACTACTCGTTGGTATAGTTATTTATTTTTTGTATAAGCTGTTTCTAAAAAGTGAACTTTCAAAAAGAGCAAATGATCTTGTAATGATCGAGGTTAGGCTGCCAAAAAAATACGAGATCGAGTCTTACGAACATCAGAAAAATATATCCGAGATAGAGGCGATTGCCGATCAGTTCTTCTCGTCCTTGGCGTCACTATACGAAACAAAGATATCGGGCCTATTGTCCCAACCTGTAATTTCGTTTGAGTATGTTGCTAGAGATAAAGAAATTATCTTTTTTATCGGTGTTCCAAGGACTCTGCAGAGCTTGATGGAAAAACAGATTCAGAGCTTCTATCCTGAGGCTAATATCGAGCCAAATGGTGATTTTAGAATTTTCGAGGAAGGACTCGATGTCGCTTACGGAATTATCAAAACCTCTAGAAGTTACATTTATCCTATAAAAACATATGCGGAGCTAGAATACGACACTATTCAGAACATCACCAACTCACTTTCTAAAATTGGCGAAGATGCTAGAGCTTCAATCCAAATCCTAGTTCGACCGACAAACCAAGGTTGGAGGACGCATATCGAATGGGCGATTAGAAAAATTCAGGAGGGCAGGGGAGTTCCGCTTGGAATTTCTTGGTATAATAAAATTTCTTATTTTATAGGCCAGTTCTTCCAAAGTTCAACCACCACTGATCAGGATCTTGCTAAGAGAAATACTCCGCTTCAAGAAGAAACGATAAAATTACTAACAAAGAAAAGCGCTAAGACCGGCTTTGACGTGCAGGTTAGAATCGTCGCGCTTGCCAAAACAAAACAAGAAGCAGAGGTGATCCTTCGAAATATTTATTCAGGCTTTACTCAATTTAACTCTCCAGATAGAAATACTTTGAAGATGTTTAGAAATTATGACAAAAAAGCATTCTTAACACATTTTATACTCAGATCCTTTATTCCATTTGATAAAATCATCCTTAACTCCGAAGAGCTAGCAACACTTTATCACTTCCCATCTGAGCACATAGACACGCCAGGAATTAGGTGGTTTATGGCCAAACGTTCTTCGGCACCAGCAACTTTGCCGAAAGAGGGGATTGTCCTTGGAAAAAATGTCTATCGAGGTGACGAAAATCTAATTAGATTGAAAGAAAACGATAGACGAAGACATCTTTATGCGATTGGAATGACCGGCACCGGTAAGTCTACATTTTTTGAAAGTTTGATACTTCAGGACATAAAAAACGGCAAGGGCGTCGCAGTATTTGATCCTCATGGAGAACTAGTTGAAAAAATTCTAAGCAAGATTCCCAAAGAAAGAGCTGAAGACGTTATTTATTTCGATCCCTCTGATGCCACAAGACCAATGGGAGTGAACCTCTTAGAGTGGAAGACTAAAGACCAGAAGGACTTTTTGGTTCAGGAAGCTATTCAAATATTCTATAAACTCTTTGATCCAAACGGCCAAGGATTTGTCGGCCCTCAGTTTGAACACTGGATGAGAAATGCAGCACTGACCGTTATGGAATATCCTGATGGGGGAACGCTACTCGAAATACCTAAATTATTTTCTGATGATAGCTTTCGCGAGCAAAGAGTGGCATATCTTAAAGATGATGTAGTAAAATCATTCTGGACGCAGCAAATGGCTAAAACTGCTGATTTTCACAAATCTGAGATGTTTAATTACTTCATCTCTAAATTTGGTAGATTCATGACAAATATCACAATGCGTAATATCATTGGCCAGCCAAAATCTGCATTTGACTTCCGTGAGGTGATGGATAGCAAGAAGATTCTACTTATCAAACTCGCTAAGGGAGAAATTGGGGAAATCAATTCAAATCTACTAGGAATGATTTTTGTCGCTAGACTGTTTACTGCTGCGCTCTCAAGGACCGACATAGACGAAGCTGACAGACAAGACTTCTATCTATACGTTGATGAATTTCAAAACTTTGCAACTGATACATTTGCTTCGATTCTTTCAGAAGCGAGAAAATTCAGACTTAATCTCAATATCACCAACCAATACATTGCTCAGATTCCAGAAAACATTCGCGATGCAATAATCGGTAACGTAGGCACTTTGGTCGCGTTTAGGATCGGTGTGCCCGATGCTGAATTTATGGAGAAAGAATTTGAACCTGTCGCCAACAAAACAGATTTAAACAACATCGATGCGTTTAATGCCTATATTAAACTCTTAGTAGATAATGCTCCGACAAGACCTTTTTCAATGCAGACAATAAAAGATCCAACCGAGGAGAACACAAAACTCGGCTCGGCTATCAGAGAGCTTTCTCGGTTGAAGTACGGACGGGATGTAAGTATAGTAGAGTTAGAAATTCAAGACAGAATCAAGACTTATGAAGCACCTAGCCAAACTCAAGACATTACTAGAGAGACAGGGAGATAAAATGCCGGAAAATACTTATAACTTCAATGATGACAGAGTCTTGTGTAGACTGCTGATTCCGAAGAATAATGAAAAAACACCTGCTGCCGCGGAGTTGTTTTTCGCTGCACTTCATGGCGTATATACCGCTTCTAGCCGAATCCAACCGATAATGAGCTTTGAAATGGTCTCGATCAATAAATATATCCAGTTTTACTTCGAGGTACCAAAATATTTAAAAGAATTTGTTGAGGGGCAATTATATGCTCAATACCCAAATGTCGAGATATCTGTAGCGGAAGATTATGTCAAACATGCCCCAGATAAATTCTCGGTAGGAGCAGAATTATTAACTACTAAAGAAGATGTTTTTCCAATTAAAACCTTCCAAAGTTTCGAGGCAGATCCGCTATCAGGAATCACCAGTATCCTCAGCCAGTTAGCTACAAACGAAGAATTATGGGTGCAAATCTGTATCGCTCCTGTTAAGGATACCTGGCAGAAAAAATCAGTTTCTCATGTAAACGCACTTAAGGCCGGAAGGAATCCGGGAGAATCATTATTTAAAAGTATTGTTCGTGGTGCCTGGGGAGTAGCTCCAACAATCGCCGGAGAGAAACCCGCTTCAAGCTCTGTAGACATATCAGGACCGATGGCAGCGGCTATCAAAGGAATTGAAGAAAAGTGTACGAAACTTGGTTTCGAGACAAAAATAAGGGTAGTCTCAACCTCAACCGACCAGACAATTTCTAGCCAAAGACTTGCCGGAGTCGTGGGAGCTTTCAAGCAGTTCAACTCCACAAACATGAACGGATTTATGCAGGGACCAGCCTTAACTGGCCAAACAATTATCGAAGCATACAAAAAGAGAGCAATCGGATTCAAGCCTTATATTCTAAACACTGAAGAGCTTGCATCAATTTTTCACTTGCCGGGCGAATCGGTCGTAACTCCATCGATGAATTACGCCGGAAGTAAGAAAGGGGAGCCGCCACTCAACTTGCCCATAATTGGCGAGGATGCTGAGGATGACTCAGAAATGTCTGTACTTGGAAAAACGAACTTCCGAGGAACAGAGAAGAAATTTGGTATAAAAATCAAAGATAGGGCTCTTCACATGTACGCGATTGGAAAAACCGGTACAGGTAAATCCACACTCCTTAAAAATATGATCATCGACGATATTCACAAGGGAAGGGGAGTTGCAGTAGTTGATCCTCACGGAGACCTTGTAGCCGATGTCATGGATCATATTCCAGAGTCGAGAATTAACGACGTTATCTTCTTTTCTCCTGCCGATAGAGATTTTCCAGTAGGCTTTAACTTATTTGAAAAAGTTGACCCCGAATATAAAAACATAGTTGCTTCTGGTATTGTCGGAGTTTTCAAAAAAATATTCGGAGAATCATGGGGACCAAGACTCGAATATATCTTGAGAAATGTTGTGCTTGGACTTTTAGATTATCCAGAGGCAACTTTGCTACAAGTTCTCAAAGTTTTAACTGATACAAAGTTTCGCCGACAGGTAGTTGAGCAGATTTCAGACCCAATCATTAAAGATTTTTTCGTAAACGAATTTGAGCGCTATGATCAGAAGTTCAGAACAGAAGCGGTCGCGCCAATTCAAAACAAAGTAGGACAATTCTTAAGTTCATCCACAATTCGCAACATTGTCGGCCAGAGCTCAAACTCGATTGACATGAGAAAAGCGATGGATGAAAGTAAAATTGTTTTGGTAGACCTGTCGATAGGAAGAATTGGCGAAGACAATAGCGCACTACTCGGATCATTGATTATTACTAAAATTCAGATGGCTGCGATGAGTCGAGCTGAAATGAAAAGAGAAGAGCGAACCCCTTTCTACCTATACGTAGACGAGTTTCAGAACTTTGCAACTGATTCTTTTGCAGTAATCCTTTCAGAGGCCAGAAAATATGGATTGTCACTTATGGTAACGAACCAGTATATCGCTCAGATGCCTGAGACAGTCGCAAACGCGGTTTTCGGAAACGTAGGCTCGATTATCACTTTCAGAGTAGGAGCAGGGGATGCTGAGTTTTTGAATCGCGAATTTGTACCCGTCTTTGAACCATCAGACCTCGTGAATATCGATAACTACGCCATTTATCTAAAAATGGCAATTAATGGTGTGACTAGCCAACCTTTCTCAGCAAAGACAGTTTTGTCGAACTATGAGCCGACGGGCTTCAAGGCACAAATTATCGAACAATCAAGAATAAAGTATTCGAGACCAAGAGAAGAGGTTGAGAAGGTAATTGCAGAAACAACATTAGGTTCATCAAGCAATCCGAACAACCTAAGTCCAAATGAGCTTATAGGCAAGGATAAAGCAGAAAATACCCCGGAAAATATAGCTTCCCCGGCCGTCGAAGTAGGGGAGGGGGAGTCGAATTTTGAGGAAAATAAGGAAGAAATTAAACCAGATTTACCGGAAGAACTAGCTAACGCCAAGAAGGGGGAAGATTATGACACAAATAATTGGTATTTTTTGACCCGCACTAATTTTCGTAAACTTACCGGTAGGGAAGAACCGGAAGATGAAGTAAAAGAAGCTTCTGAAGAATAAATTGTACGACATCATTTAATCTCTAAATTATTGTTCTATTAGTTCGAATAGCACTGACTTAGATCTAAGCATATACGTATAAATCGTTTAATAAGCGCGAATTATTATTGTATTATTAGCCATATTTTGACCTATAAAAGCTACAGACTCAGAGCCAGTGATCAAGAGATAGCAATAGGCGAAATAAGAGGGAAATTAAAGGCTTAATTAAATACATTAAATACTATTAAATACTTATGATTATTTGCATGTTGTATGTCTACAAATTATAGCTAGACCAAACTGGATTTTAATCATGTCGCATAATATATCTTTCACGACATCAACGAGCTAGAAAAATATTTGCTCAGATTTATATAATGGAGTATTTAATTAATTATTTGGATATCAATTTCAGCGGTGAAATATCTAGTTTTATAAACAATAATTATTGCTTTATTCTCCAGCAATCATATGAACGTATATCTACTTAAAATCATACCTAATTATGCTAAATAATAGCTCATTTATACCTGTTAGAGGCCCTGTAATCGCCGTAGAGAGGTTTTAATTTGTAAGACGACTAAATACTCATCTAATACAATAAAATAACAAGTAAAATCACGTTAGTGAGTCAACTTTATTATAATTTTATTTAATTATAATAATTTACATAATTTAAGAGCATAACTAGCTAAAAGCTAATTAAAATAATTAATAAATAAAAAATTAGAACCGATCCCCCAGCCTATTTCTTAGTTACTATCGCTTTTTTTTCATACCACCAAGCTAGTACTGGTGAAGCTACAAATATTGAACTATATGTACCAACTCCAATTCCTACGATCATCATAAGTACAAATGGTTTTATCGTCCCGCCACCAAGCAGGAACATAGCTATCAAGACCAATATAACGGTTAATGATGTGTTGAGTGATCTTGCGATTGTTTGATTGACTGAGACGTTCGCATTCTCAGAAATTGATAGTTGTGGGTGTTTGATCATGTTCTCTCTAATTCGGTCGAATACGACGATTGTATCGTGTACTGAGAACCCAAGGATGGTTAGAGCAGCTACAACTATCGTCCCCTCAATTTCATAACCGGCAAATTTTCCCACAACCGTGAAAACTGCGAATGAAAATGCAAGATCATGAATAAGTGCAACGATTGCAATCGTACCAAAAGACCAGGAAGAAACTTGTCGCGGAACTGATCTAAATGCGTACGCTAAATACCCTATTATTAGCACTGATGCGATGATAATTCCGATGATAGCCTTGCGAGTCAGGTTTTGTCCAACAGAAGCACCAACTGATTCATGTCGCAAAATATCAGAGTCGGGCAGGGCATTTTTGATCTTTGATTCAAAATCTTTATAGTCACTCTCTGTTTGTATCTTGGCTCTAAGGACAAATTGATTCTTTCCTGACTCCTGTATCACTACCTCATGCCCCTTGTATGCATCAGCTAGCTTAGTTCTCATTTCTTCAATCTTTATTTCATTATTACTTTTAAGCTCAACAAGCGTGCCCCCTGTAAAATCGATTCCGAAAGTTGGCTTCCAGGCGAAAATCACAACTAGTCCCACAACCAACATAAATAGCGAGATATAGATCCAAACCATTTTGTATTTTATAATATTCATTCTTTATTCTTAATGAAAAATCTTAATATTGTTCTGGTTACGAATATTGCAGTAAATAGTGAAACGAAAATTCCAATTGCTAAAGTCAATGCGAAACCTTTAACCAGTCCAGTAGACATATAGAATAGAATTCCTGAAGTAATCAGTGAGGCAATGTTTGAGTCTCTGATGCTTGGCCAAGACCTGGAAAATCCATTTTCAAGCGCTTGAACAGCTGACTGATTTTTGGCTCTTTCTTCCTTAAATCTTTCGAATACTAAAATATTTGCATCCACTGCCGCGCCGACAGAAAATATAAATCCAGCTAGTCCTGCAAGCGTCATTGTAACAGGGATAAGTTTAAATAATGAAGTTACGATCAGTGTATAAATCAAAAGTGCGACTACGGCTACAACTCCCAAGGAGCGATAATAAATAATCATGAAAAGCGCAACTAGAACTAGTCCAATCAATCCAGCGATTAGGCTTTTTTCAATTGCGTCGCGACCAAGGGTTGCTCCTACCTGACTCTCCTGAACTAATTTAATCGGGGCTGGCAATGCACCTTCGTTAATCAACTTTGCAGTTTCCTTTGCTTCTTTGAGAGATGCTAGCCCTTCAATCTGAGCCTTACCACCCTCTATTTGCTCATTAACCCTAGCGCTATTAATTACCTGTTCGTCGAGTTTAGTAATTATAACTTTTCCAACATTTCTCTTGGTGATTTCAGAAAATTTCTTTGCACCTTCAGAGCTAAACTCGAGTGAAATAATTGGTGATACAGCCGAGAAGCCTCCTTGGCTCGAATCAGATCCGGCTGTCGCTCTGGTCACGTCAGAACCAGTCAAGTCAGTAGGTACATCCTGCTGACCACTTGCATCAAGTTCATAAAACCTCAGCTGAGCAGTCTTACCAATAATTGATTTTGCCTGCTCAATATCTTTGATTCCGGGCATTTCAACTAAGACACCATATTGATCATTAATTTTTGTGCCTTGTATTTGAGGCTCGCTTACTCCAAGATTATCAACTCTTCTTCTGACCAAATCGATTGTTTCATTCTGGACAGTCTGAGGCTCACGATCTTTGATGCTAGACATATCTATCTGATACAGAAGAGAAACTCCTCCTTGTAAATCCAAACCTAAATGCATTTTAGTATCTTTTGATCCTAAATTAGGTCCCTTTGGATATACTATAAGTCCCGCTAGAACTGTTATAACGATCACAACAATAAAGTTTATAAGATTTTTTCTCATCTATGACAAAGTAGCTTATTAATTATTTTTTTTCAAGATATAGATTCACAGACATCGCTGCCTTTGCTCCATCGCCACTTGCAATGATAACTTGCTTATGAACTATATCAGTAATGTCACCACAAGCGTATAGACCATCAGTTTTAGTCGAGTTGTCCTTGCCCACTATAATTTCCTTTTGCGAATTTAAGTCTACTACGTCGGTAAAAATATCAGAATTAGGCTCATAGCCTATTTCAACAAATACCATTTGAGCATCAATTTTTTGCTCGCTCCCCTCTTTATCAACATAGACTACACCACTTACTAACCCGGTTGGATGCTCTAATCCTGTAGTTTTTGCGTTGTTTATTATAGTAATATTTTCAGACGAAATAATCGCGTCTATTCTTATTTGCTCTGCCATTAGGTTTTCCCCAAGGTTTAGAATAGTTACTTGCTCGGCAATTTTAGCCAAAATTAACGCAGAGCTGGCTGCAGAATTTCCGCCGCCAATCACTACCGCTCTTTTACCTTTTGCGAAGGGTCCATCGCATGTCGCACAATAACTGAGCCCTTTACCAACCAATGCCTCTTCACCCTCTATTCCAAGATGCCTGTGATGCTTACCCGAGGCAATTAGGACTGTTTTTGACTCATATATTTCACCCGCTTCGTCCTCTACTTTGAAATTATCGGCCTTTGCAACCTTCTTTACTTTAACTGGGTATTTTATCTCTACAGATTTGTATTTTTTAACTTGCTCAACCATCTTCGAGATTAATTCACTTCCGTTTATCTCATCTACTGCAGGATAATTTTCAATAACTCCAGCATTAAAGGCTTGTCCTCCAAGATCAGTGGTTAAAATAAGAACTTCCTTTTCATAGCGAGCTAGATAAAGGGCCGCTGCAAGCCCAGCTGGCCCAGCGCCGATGATAATGCAATCTTTCATGATACAACTTTCTTAATTAAATCTACCAACCTGTTTGAATATCCCCACTCGTTATCATACCAGGCAATGACTTTGAGCATATTCCCATCCACTACCTGAGTCAATGAAAGATCAATAATTGCAGAATGTGGATCCCCCACTATATCGGAAGATACAAGCGGTTCATTTGTCGCCCTTACAATACCCAGCCATCTGTCTGTTTCACATTCTCGAGATAGAAAGTCATTTACCTCCTCTATTGTGACATCCTTGCCAAGAAGCATCGTAATATCAGAGATTGAACCTACTGGTACAGGTACTCTGATTGAAAGTCCGTCAAATTTTCCCTTGAGACTAGGAACTGTTTTGGTTGCTGCGATTGCTGCCCCAGTTGTAGTTGGAATTGTGTTGATGGCCGCTCCCCTAGCCCTTCTTAAATCTCGATGTGGCCCGTCGACAAGTGTTTGGTCGGCAGTATATGCATGAACGGTCGTCATCATAGACTTTTCTATCTTAAATTGTTCATCAATCATTTTGATAATCGGTGCGATGCAGTTTGTTGTACAAGATGCATTTGAAATAATATCATCGCTCGACTTTATATCTTTGTCATTAACTCCATAAACGAAAGTGCCAACTTTATCATCTTTGGCTGGAGCAGAAATTATCACTTTCTTAGCCCCTGCCTTTAGATGAGCTCCTGCTGATTCTTTGTCCGTAAAGTGGCCGGTGGATTCTATCACTACATCAACCCCAAGTTTTTTCCATGGCAGCTTGGATGGGTCAGCTTCTGACAAGACGCCAACCTTTTTTCCATCTACTGAAATATAACCGACAAAAGGCTCTTCGCCCTTAGCGCTTGACGAAACTTCATTTTCTAGAATGCCATAGACTGAATCATATTTAAGCAGATGAGCCAAAGTAGGTGCGTCCGCTAAGTCGTTTACCGCAACTAAATCAAAATCCGTTTTATCAAGTTCCCCAGTACTTTCTAATTCTAAAATAGCTCGAACTAATTGCCTTCCAATTCTTCCGAAACCATTTATTGCAATTTTTATAGCCATAATGATCTCCCTCCTTATTAAATAGAATTTAATTAACCGGGTTCTTAGCCGGCCTTCCCGCTAAAACTTCAATAATATTTTCGCAAACGCATTCCCCCATCGCTCGCCTTGCTTCAAGAGTTGCGCTGGCAATATGCGGGGTCAAAACTACATTTTGTAGTTTATATAGCTCCTCGCTAACATCGCCCTCTTTCTCAAAGACATCTAGCCCGGCGGCAAAAATCTCACCATCACGAAGTGCATTAATAAGCGCATCCTCATCGATGATAGCTCCCCTAGCAGTATTTATTAGGATAGCTGACTTCTTCATTGCTTTTAGCTCACTAGAGCCAATCATGTGGCGGGTAGAGTCCAAAAGTGGCACATGGATTGAAATAAAATCACTGCGCTCTATAAGAGTGTTAAGCGAAACATGATCAGCCTGAAAATTTCTTTCAACTTCTTCGTTCTTGTTGATATCGCTATAAAGAACCTTCATACCGAAGCCATGATATGCTATTTGGCAAAGAGCCTGACCAATTCTACCAATTCCAATTATGCCCAAAGTTTTACCAGCAATTTCAGGTCCTAACAATAAATTAGGTTCCCAGAGATCATACTTATCAGCTCTTACATATCTATCACCTTCGACTATACGCCTTGCGCATGCAAGCATAAGAGCCATAGCGTGCTCTGCAACGGCTTGGGTCATAACCTCAGGCGTATTTGTAACTACAATCCCCTTCTCTTTCGCATAAGAGACATCGATATTGTCAAATCCAACCGCATAATTAGCGATGATTTTTAATTCCGGCAGAAGGGCATCAATAATTTCTTTATCTATCTTATCGCTGAGCAAAGTAACTACAGCCTCTGAGCCCTTAGCCCTGCGGATGAATTCTGGTTTAGCAAGTGACTCGTCCTTTTCGTTTATTTCAATTTGACACTGTTTTCTTTCTAAATGTTCTATACCTTCTTTATCGATCGGACGCGATATAAATACTTTCATTTTTTCTCCTAAATCGCAGAAAACTTTAATATCTTATTTTGATCAAGCTTCTTCATAATTTCGTGTGTAGTTAGCGACCCCGTGGTTGAACCCATCTCTTCGACAACAGATGCTGAATTGACCATTCCCCACTTTGCAGACTCCTCTAGTGAATTACCTTTTATTATGCCGCCTAGAAGAGCGCCTGCAAACGCATCGCCTGCTCCAGTTGAATCTTTCACTTTGGCAACTGCACTATGCATATGAAAATAGCTATCCTGACTCGCAAAATATGCACCGTTTTTGCCGTCAGTGATCACTGCTACATTTGTACCAAGTGAAATAATTTTTGCAAGCTGGTCTTTAATATCTTTTGCACCAAATAATTCATCTGCTTCTTCTCGATTTATTATTAGCAAGGAAGTATATGGAAGAAGTGGTCTGAATAAATCAAAGTCTCTCAAAATAAAGCTACCTGGATTAAAAATTAGTTTCGATCCATTTGCGACTGAGGCTCTTACGCTACTTATCAAATCTTCACACCCCTCTCCGGCAGAAGCGAGATAAATATAGTCGGATTTAGGTAATTTCAAACGCGAGTAATTTCTCTTTAGATGATTGGAAAGTACTGTCCGCTCACCTTTAAACAATAATATAAAAGATTGATTTGTCGTCTGATCAATTATGACGTTATCGTGACTAATTTTATTAGAATCCAAATGACCAATTATTTCTCTTCCTTCGAAATCTTTCCCAACAAACGAAACTAAATTTACATCTATATCCAAGGCAGAAAGATTCGTTGATACATTTAAAGCGCTACCGCCAAAAGATTTATAGACCTCTTCTATAGGAATTTTTTCTCCGTAACTAAAACAAATTTTTTTATCCTGAGAGCTTGGCTGGATCAATCCAGCATCTTGTCCACCAATAACCAAAAAATGATCAGTAGAGCAATCCCCTACTACTGCTACTTTTATATTCATTAATTAAATTCTACCCTTCTCTAGATATAAAGGCAACGCGCTAAACCTTAAGAAAACTCACTTTCTTTCCCTTAGTATCGAGAGTAGCATACTCACCATTTTGAAGAGTCGGCACTTGAACCATAAATGTAGATGGATACTGAACGGCGGTTTTTCGTGAGTGGAGATGCCCACTAATATGAATTTCTGGAGCATTATTTAGCTTATTTTTTAAAATAGAGACAAGTGGAGGCCGATGTGTAACCAAAATCTTACCAGATAGTTCGCCCGCATTAGCCAAGGCCTCTTCATGATCACATATTCCGCATATCCCATCACGGCAAACCTGGTTAACTGAATACTTACTTTCGTGAAGCATCGTACTCGCACCGCCTTCATCAGCATTACCACAAATCACATAACCATTCACACCATGCTCATCGAAAAGGGCAAATATTTTTTCAAGAAAATCAGTGTCTGAATTTTGCGTAATATCACCCGAGATAATTACCCCCTCAGGAGATTCTCTTTTTATAATAAGATCGATAAATTTAAGTGTTTTTTGAGCCGAATGTAGATCAGAAATTAATACTAATTTCATTGCCCCAGAGCTGACTTAACTTCCGCCTCTAGATTATTGAAATTTTCGACTGGTTTATTATTTAAAAAAATACTTGGAGTTCCCTGGAGACCGAGCGCCAGAGCATCTTCTTCGTCCTTACTTACTCTTCCCTTAACCTCATCCGAGTTTAAGTCTTTCTCAAATTGGCTTGAATTAAGCCCTAATTTTTTTGCCAACTCTTTGACGCCATCTTCAGTTGAGTTTGGTGTTTGAGAGAAAAGTGCGTCAGACATTTCCTTGATCTTACCTTGCTTATTAGCAGCCTCTGCAGCTTGAGCAAAAATACCGGCATCGTCATGAACAACAAAATTTCGAATCTGAACATTTACATCATTAGGAAATTTTTCAAGAACTGAGTTTATTGCCTCGTGGGCAGTTTTACAATAAGGACAGAGATAGTCTGAGAAAATAACGAGCTTAATCTTAGCATCAGATTTTCCAACAACTGGCGCCTTATCATTGCTAATAAGCGCTGGATCAGCAGGCTTAGCCTGGGCTGTTTTAGTGGGATTATTCGTATTTGTTCCAGATGAGGATGGATTGAGTAAGTATCCCCCCATCACGAGTCCAACAGCAACTATCACGATCAGAAAAATTATTTGTGGGTTTTTCATAAGTCTTCCTTTTATTTTGCTTTATGAACTTTAACAAAAGATTTAAGCAATTACAAAATTTGTGTATGGTCTAAAATTATTTTCTTTATGCTGTCAAAAGTCTGTTCATATTTCCCTTGAAGGTTTTCGACGACAAAATCACATTCCTCTTTTCTTGAAATCTCTTTTTTAGCGATTTCCATTCTTCTAGCTATTTCTTCATCATCATGCCCGCCGCGCTCTCTAAGTCTATACTCAATCTCATGGGTAGGAGCTGTAATAAAAATGGTTATAATATTTGAAAAATGCTTTTTGAGCTCAACTGCACCATTAATATCTACTTCTGCAAGAATCGTCTTACCTGATTTATAAGCATCGGCAATTAAAGTATATGAGCTTCCATACCAATTATTGTCATGAAAATTTCTCTCAATTAACTTTCCTTGGTCATACATTTTCAAAAACTCGTCCTTACTAACATGAACTCGCAAAATTGGATCTTCTGGTCTTTTGAACTCGCGCGTCATATATGTCTTAACACGTTCGAATTTATCAGGATACGTAGTCATCAAGTCTTTAATTATTACGCTCTTGCCGCAGGCAGTCGGAGCTACCAATATAATAAACTTATTCTCTTTCTTTTCTTCAAGTAATTTAATAACTATATCGATGTATTTCTTGTGAGAGGTAAACTCTAATTTTGATTTTGCCTCATCAGCTGACAAAAATTCATACTCATCAAATTCTTCATCCTGAAGTTTTTGAACATTATCGATTTCGATCGCAACTACATTTTCAATAAACTCACCATGTTCGGACTCAAATTCAAAACTCATTTTGAGATCAGTGAAATTCAGAATCCTAACAAGTCCAAGCTCTTCCTCAATCTCCCTGAAAGCGCAATCGATATATGACTCCCCTTCTTCGCACTTTGCAGTTGGATACTGCCAAATCTTCGTTTGCGGTCTTCGACATACTAAAAACAATGGTTTTTTATCCTTTATCTTATAGACAACCATTGATACTTTTTTTCTCATATTTGAATCTCTATTTCTTGTCCGTCCTTGAGGCCGAGCTCATCCCAAATATCTCGCAAATCGATAAGTCGATGAGTGTGCATTTCTCCCGAACAATCACATGGAACATCATAAACTCGAAGGCTTAAATTTTTGTCATTAAGCTTATACTTTGACTCACCTAAAGAAAAATATTCCCAAAATTTTTTAGGAATTAAAATATACTTATCAATATCACTAAATTTTCGCTTTTCATTGAAATGAGCTGTGAGCTTCATATAAATAATTTATTTAGTCATTAATTTTAGACTGCTATATGCTATTCCTAGTCCAACTAGACAGATAACAAAGATTACAATTGGTCCGACAAACGGAACAAAGTTTAATAAGCCAATTATCATCGCGCCAACTATTGCAGCAAGGTAATCAACTCGCAATTGCTTTGATTTAGTTATCCATTTAATCAAGACCGACCCAGCGAAAATTGACGCATAAGCGTACGCGAATATCCAAGCTAAGATGTACAAAAGGCCTAGCGCGAATGCGGAGAATATACCGACATAAGTAAGCGCCAAGATCAAAATTATTATTGGAGTCACAACCGTAGCAACTAGACCAGTTAGAAGTGTTGCTGAGAATTTCTCTTGTGCTTGCGTAATCAGATTTGTAATAGTTTTTCTCTGAACCCACGCGACTAACGCACCAAACAGCATCAGCATCATTAGGCCACCTATGATTGATGAATTAGAATTTAGGACATCTTTCTGAATTTTATTGAAGCTTGGGTTTGATACGAGTGACTCAGGAAACTGAAGTTCCTTATCTGCGAAGTAGCTAAGTTTGCCTTTAATTTTTGAATTATCATCGGAGGATATTTGATCACTTATGAGCTCAACATCTTTTTCCGCAATAAATCCTTCTAAGATAATTTTTCCTGCCCCTGCTTTTACGTTGCCAGCGACCTGACCTCTTAAGTACAGGTTTCCTCCATATACATAGACATCTCCATCAATAATACTAGGGCTTTCGAGAGATACATTGCCACCGAACATAATCAAATCGCCTTTAATGTGACTAGCGATAGTAACATCACCTGCTCCAATAACTAATCTATTGCCTATTTCAGGCGATTTAACGCTTGCCTTAGCGCCAAAAAGGTAGGCGCTATTTTCAACTGAATTGTTTACTTCGATTTCTCCAGCAAATATCGTTAAATCGCCCTTAGTATCACTTTTGATTTTGGCAAAATTAGAAAAAATTAGCGGATTTTTCTGCTGTTTTTCAATTGTAATCATGTCTCCGCTTGAGACTTCCGCAGCTTTAGCTTGAGATCCAGTTACGCCTAAAGCTAAAATTAGAGCAAGCAAGACAAAATATCTTCTCATTTTATTCTCCTTTTCTTTATGCTTAGGATATCACTATCGCTCCTTTAATCAATCCTTTAATAATTTTTCTTACTCGACAAAGATTATTTTGTTTGATTAAATTTTACTAATATTAAAAAGGAGTTATGGTGAAAATTGAAGTAGATAGAGATAAATGTATTGGATGCATGACTTGTGTCAACCTTTGCCCAGATTGTTTCGAGATGAAAGAAGGAAAAAGTTCACCAAAAGAATGCAAAGAGTGTAATTGTGA
This sequence comes from uncultured Candidatus Saccharibacteria bacterium, assembly GCA_964487045.1. GTDB lineage: Bacteria > Patescibacteriota > UBA1384 > UBA1384 > DTJR01 > JBDRAU01. The sequence continues at coordinate 116,031 of CAZAOT010000002.1, forward strand.
CCTCAATGAAGTAGCCGAGAGTTGCCCTGTAGAGGCAATTACGATAAGCGAAAAAGAATAAAGAAATAATACAAACATTCCCGCCCGCCTCCACCTCGGAGGCGGGCGTTTTCATTTATAAACCATTGAATATCTATTTATACAGAGGTAATATACTAACAATACGTTCGTGAAAGAACCCCATCGGGGTTATTTGACAGGGAGGCTGTACGATGAAAATGGCAGTCTGCATCACAGTGATTCTCGTTTTCTTTTCCCCAGTCGTCGCAGATGACTCCGGCCACGACAAGGCAATCGCAGTAGAGATTGTCCTTCTCAAGGGTGTTATGACTCGCGGCGCGAGTAGGAGGAACATCGAGCTAGGCTCCGACACAAAGGTTCTCGTTAGATTCTCATGGAACAACGAGGGCTACCTCCAAGAACCCACCTATTCTCTCGAGAACAGCGCAGTCGTTGACGTGAGACTTAAGAAGGTCAGGCTCGCAGAGCGCTGCCAGCTAGACCTTGAGATCACCGCCAAATCTCCCGGCTCGACTAAGCTGAACTTCGCCGCTTGCGAACATCGCACCTTTCTAGGCTTCACGGTCAGGTGATCCACCTGACTTGCCCGACCTCACAGGCCCTCCCTCGCGGATGGCCTGTTTGATTTCGGTAAATATCTCTGGGTGATTTTTGGCCCAGCGACCAATCATCACACCATCTAGATTTCCTATCTTTTTTTCAAAATCTTCTGCAGATTTAATATCACCATTTCCAAGAACTATAATGTTTGGAAATATACTTTTTATTTCAAATGCTAGAGTCCAATCAGATTCGCCTTTGTATTTTTGAGTAGGAGTACGTCCGTGTACCGATATCATATCTATTCCTGCATCCACGAGCTGCCTTACAAACTCAATTGACTTGTTAATGTCTTTATCGGGAATTCTAATTTTGCAGCTCAGCTGTGTAGTTTTTAATACTTGGCGCATCGCCCTAATAATATCGGATGACTTTTGAGGGTCTGAAAGCTGGATAGCTCCAAATCCTTGTTTCTGAGCTTTCTGCACCGGGCAGCCAAAATTAACATCAATCCCATCTGGCTTGAGTTCCTGCTCTATCATCTTTGCCGCTTGCGCCATTACTTTTGGACTTGTACCGAATATTTGAACTATAATCGGTCGCTCAGCACTGCCAAAACTCATCATCTCCCAAGCTTGAGGAACTCGTCTTATAACGGCCTCGCTCGCTACCATTTCAGTAAACACGAGATCAGCTCCAGCTTTTCTGCAAGCTAAGCGAAGATCAGCTCTAGACACTTGATGCATTGGGGCAAGAGCTAGAATTAGTTTTGAGAGATTATTGATCATCGATTATTGCTGATGTAATTTATTTAGTAAATCGGTTAGGTCCTGAGGTAAGTCATCGTTAAATTCGATCATTTTACCTGTATCAAAATCCTTAATTATTAGTTTCACAGAATGCAAAAACTGCCTGCTAATCCCGAGCTCCTTTGATATTCTTTTAGACGGCTTGATATTGTAAGTCTCATCGCCTATAACTGGGCAGTCTTCGAATTTCATATGTGCTCTAATCTGGTGCTTGCGACCAGTAAATATTCTAACCAGCAAAAGAGTGAGAATTTGCTTTTTGAAAGTATAGGTTTTCTCGGTCCAATACTCTGTCGCGGAATTCTTTCTCTCTCTCCAGTCGAGCTCAAAATCTATTGATTCTACCTTTTGTTTTTTACGATCCTTAAAGTCCCTTGAGATTAAAGCGTCAATAAATCCATGCTCTTGTGGTGGTTTGTTGAAAATTAGTGTTCGATAATATTTCTCAACCTCTCTATTTCTAAATTGATCCTGAAAGAAATTTAGTGCCTCAGGATTCTTTGCTAAAATCATTATTCCCGAAGTATCTTTATCGAGTCTATGAACAATTCCTATTCGATCAAGGCTTTGCCACTGCAGTTTTTTAATTTCAGGATATTTCTCTATAAGCCAGTCCATGATAGTAAAAGAATCCCGGTCGGCACCTGGATGAACAGCAATCCCGATTGGCTTAGAAATCACCAAATAGGTTTCTGATTCATAAATTATTTTCACCCCCACATCAAAACTACGCTCGCAAGTTTGCTGCCTTTCTCTATCTAAATTGGTGTGGGGGTAAATATTCATATATTTATTATATTCTGATCCGTTGAATAATACCTTATTTTCTGTTATTTTTCCAGATACGGAAGGTATTCTAAGTGAGGTGATTTGATATAAGGAAAAAAGACCTGCTTGTCTTTGACTGTGATGGACCACTTGCCTGCATCCAGGACCTGGTGGATCACATCTGCATTCATGCAAAGCTGCCGAGAGTTGATGTGGTAACTTCCGAGCACTTCCAGATGCGTGATGCAATTGGATGCACGGACGAAGTGATTGAAGAGGGCTTCGCTCTAGCGATGCGAAGAACGTTCACCAACGACTCATACTCTCCCTACTGGGAATCACTTGAGGCGATCGAGACATTGTCGCTCTACTACGACTGGGCTATTGGAACTGCCAGAGCCGTGTCGGGAAGTGGTACGACATCGAGATGGGCCTCTAGGGTCTATATGCCACGAGGTGCCACCTCTCAGACTCACTACGCCCAAGGACAAGGAAACCTCTTCGGACATCTTCGATCCGGCGAGACTAAACTTGAGCTCTGCAAACGACTCAAGGCACTCGCCATCGTCGAGGATAACCCTCATGAGATCAGGCATTTCGTTGAGTATGGGGCAGTGACTGAGCCGATCTGTATCGCCTTCCCCTACAACGAGTCGATCGCTCACGAGTTTCCCAGCGTAATGCGCGGCTCATGGCCGCAAATAACACAATACCTTCTCGCCCGGTTGGGCTAGGCGCGCATGCGTACCTAGCCCCCTTTTTTTAGATCTCTACTTCAGTCGTTTCTTCAATAAGTTCTTTTTGCTCGTTCTCAAGTAAGCTTATCTGTTCAATTTTGTTTGAAAGTCTGTTGAAGTCAGAGTCAACCTTCTCCATAGTCGATTTTGCGTTTGTCACATGTCTATTTAGCACCGATAGATTATCGCCAAATTTCTTGGTTTCAGTCTGAATAATTTTAAGGGTTCCCAAAATTTGTCTCGACATTTCCGAAATTCTTTTGCCCTGCAATCCCAGCATCAGAGTTCTGAGGTAGTAGAAAAATGTATTGGGCGATGTCGGAATAACTTTTACCTTAATAGCATATTCGTGCAGGTCTGCTTCATTTGAGATTAATTCATAATAAACGGTCTCGGAAGGAATATACATCATTGCAAAATCTACCGTTCCCTCATCGGGAACAATGTACTTTTTTGCAATTGCATTGACGTGCACACGAAAGTCAGACCTGAACTTTCGCCTTGCATCATTCTTTTCTTCCTCGCTCTTACCATTTAGGATTCTGTTAAAGTTTTCGAGCGGAAACTTAGCATCAACTGGAACAATTCCAGCTTCGATCTTAATAGCAGCATCAACAGTCTGCCCGTTTCTGAATTTGTGCTGGATCGAATAAAGCTCTTTAGCGAAACCCTGGGCGAGCATATCGTTAAGCCCCTGCTCTCCAAGTCCACCCCGAAGTTTAGGATTTTTCAGAAGCTCCTGGAAATTTTGAAGGTTTTGGCCAATTTGCGACATTTGCCCTAGCTCGCGATTAACCGCACCAATTACCCTTGCTGCATTATCAAGTCTTTCGCCTATGACTTGATTAGTCCGGTCTAGCTTCTCCTGAAAGCTATTTTGAAGCGAGAGCATATTCTGATTTAGCATTTGCATTGATTGGTCATCTTGGCCAGATATTTTAAGGCTAGAAATAGTTTTTTTAATATAAAGCGCTAAAAGAACAAGGCTAACGAGTAATAGAACGATTGCCCCAATTAAAATATATAATATCTCTTTACTCATAATTTTAATTCCTTAATTTAGAACAATTATACCGAACGAAAAACGAACGTGCAAGCTAATAGAATTTTATTGAGTTCAATGTTTTCAAGAAAGTATTGGCATAAATAGAGTTATCGATTAACATCATCGGATTAGATTTATCAAAGTAACTTTTATTGAACTTAAAGGCGAGAATTTGTCCCTGGTTCTTGAAGAAATAATAGTATGATACCTCTTGACCTTTTTGCTCAACATAAGCCAAACTCTCCTTAAGAGAAGCAAATGGAACTAGAAGATTTTCAGGAGCCGATAGATAACCAGCTGCCTGCTCGGCAAATGTTTGGCCCTCTACTTCTTTGAATGTCGTCAAGCTTCCGAGACCAGGATTAGCTAGCGCGGTGTCATTTGGAGAAGTAATTTTAACATAAGCCTGATCATCTCCAATTAGATCACGCGAGAGCGAGAAATCATCTGGAACTGAAAAACTGATATTACCAAGCGGCTCAGTATATATCTTTGAACTAGTGAAATTATCTACAGGAATAGTATAAGTAGCAATTGCTATGGTCGCTAGACAGATAGCAATTATAACTAAAGCTGCAATTTTGCGATTTTCACTATGCATATTTATTTTTCTTCGATTGAAACTACAGTTTTAAGCGCGACCACAAAGGCAGATGAGGCTACAAATGATACAAAATTATTTAGAATCATCTGTACTACTCCAGCGAAATTGGTTCCGTTTAGAAGAATTATACTAAAACTGGCAGTACCAATTATAAGAAGAGCAGTCGATGCAACCAAAAACTTCTGTGCTTCTTTTTCATTAATGTTTAAGAATCCAACTACAAGTCCAAGTGCGACAAGAATCAAAGACGATTGGTTGACTTCGAAAAATGCCAGCAAAATTGATACCAGGATACCGATTATAAATAACCACTTTCGATAATTCATATTTCCTCCGCTCCGAGAATTGCGCTCCAAGGCAGGAAGCAATTTCGGAAGTCCCGTCACTTTGATCCCTACTTGCCTGCCGGTAGGCAGGTTCGCAAATTTCTTAGATTAAGAATATTGCGAGAGGGTGAAAAGTGACTGGGATGTTTTATTTTTATTACTATTTAATTATATCAAATTTATTATGCTAGCGAGTCCTCGCATGAGTCTTTATACGGACAATAACTGCACTGACGTTTGTCAGGCTTGGGAGTGAAATTGTTTTCTTCTATGCCTTTTGCGACTTCCACGATCATCTCTTCGGTCTTCTCGAGGTCTTTTTGTTTAAATACTTTGCTCGCCCTAATATCAGACTCTATAAAAATTAAGGTGGTTTTGGGGATAGTATTATACTTGCTCTGCCAAGCCAAGGCATACATCTTCATCTGGGTCGACTTGGTCATCCTAGAATCAGCCTCCTTCTGGTCGTCGACGTCCGATGTTTTAAAATCTAAAATCTCACCTTCTCCGGAAGTAAGCACAAGGTCATATCGTCCGTTGACCACAACATTACCAACCCTAAATTCAAAACTTTCTTCAATTGCGTCCGGTTTAAAATCAATCTTCTGATCCTCATCGTAAAATCTAGAGAGTGTTTCGAGCCCCTTCCTTTTACGTTCTTCTTCATGGGTTCTTGTTATAAATCCTTCAGACCGGAAGGCTTGTTCAAAATCCTCGACAATACTCGCCAAGCTCGGCTTCTCACCACGCAATTTTCGGCCATAGTAGCGCCCGATTGCTTCGTGAATTGCAGTTCCATACATGAAATGCCAGTTGCCCGGCAGTGGCACTCTAACGACACTAGCGAGGTAATATTTAAACGGACAAGTAAAATAGTCATCGATCTGCTGACGAGAAAGCCTAATTAAATCTCCGCTTCTCTTCGCTTTAGAAAGTGGGATTTTTTCTTTTTGCCTAAAGCGTTCAATTTTTTCAATTGGCGATAGTTTATGACGAGACTTTGAAATCTGAGGATCATCTAACAGCTCCATTATAAATGGGGAAATTTTTTTAGCTCGCTTACCACCATAGTCAACCGCCGAGGTTAAAAATAAATAATCTCTCGCTCTAGTGCAGGCCACATAAAAAAGCCTTCTCTCCTCTTGTAGATGGAAATCCCCTTCAGGCAAACGCTCTTTTATTAGATCATTTGGAATTGGAAGTTTATCGGCTTGCCTGCGAGTTGGAAATCGTTCATTTACAAGATTGCAGACAAATACTACCGGCCACTCCAACCCTTTTGATGAATGAACGGTCATTAAATTTACCACGTCAAGATCTGGATCAATATCGGATACCGATATTTCATCCGAAACGCTCATGATAAGTTCCAGATTTTCTAAAAACGACAAAACCGACTTGTCATGCGAGGAGCGATCAAACTGAGTAATTTTCTCAAAAAATTTAGCAATATTAGCAATTTTTACTTCAGCTTCTACCGACCCAAGCGCAACCAAAGACTTAAATATTTTCTTTTCTTTAAGAAATTCATACAGAATTTCACCCGCCGAATTCTCTTTGCTTGCCAGTCGATATTTCTTTATATCATCAACAATCTGCGCTACTTCAGGAATCACCGAATCATCGAATAGTTCCATGAATGAACGATTCTCTCGCTTTGTCTTCGAATAAAATTGCGACAATACAGAGTCGTCAAGTTTATAAATTTCACTCCTCGCAAGCAGGAAAAATGACAGGTTGTCATCTTCATAGGCAATGCATTTCAAAAAAGCAATCAGGGTCTTAATCTCCGACTGGGCAAACAGAGATTGAGCACCGGCAAAAGCAAATGGAATTTTTTTATAATTTAGGGCGGCGATAAACGGGTCTAGGTGGGAATTAGCCCGTGTTAAAATTGCAAAATCTTTAAACTTTAGATTTTTTTCCTTTTTAAGCTCAAGAATCTTACTAGCAACTAGGTCAGCTTCATCAGATAGAGCCTCCGCGCTCAAAAGTTCGGGATAGTCCCCTCTTTTTTGAGCCTTGAGCTTTTTATTAATTTTGTTTTGAACTTCTAGGCGGTCTGGATCATTGTGTCTTATCAATTTGTAGCTTGCATCAAGAATCTCTTGAGTAGAACGATAATTTTCATTTAAGACAACTTGCTTACTCAGTGGATAATCGGTTTTAAAAGATAAAATATTTGAAATTGACGCGCCACGAAAGCGATAAATCGATTGATCGTCGTCACCCACAACGGTAATATTTTGGTTCTTGCTAGCAATAAGTTTGACAACTTGATACTGAGCAAAGTTTGTATCCTGGAATTCATCGACCAAAATATACTTGTATTGGTCCTGAACTTTCTTCAAAACTTTATTGTTTTCCGATAAGAGTTTATAGGCTAAAAATAATTGATCTCCATAATCCAAATTGCCCTCTTGTAGCATTAACTCCTGATAACGGCCGTATGCTTTGGCAAGCTCTAATTGATGTTCAGACTCTTCTGTATCTTCTTTTTTATTTTTGAGTTCTTCGTATTTATCTTTGGCATACTGAAGATATTCTTCAGGGGTAATTAGCTCATCCTTAAGGCGTGAAAAATGTTTGATTAATTCTTCTATATGCGAGAGTGGATTGGAAATCGGCCGATAATAATTAAGATCAAATGAATATAGATTTTCGCGAATAAAAATTGCTTGCTCAGCGGTAGATAAAATCTTGAAATTTGCCGGCAAGCCCAAATCGATTGAATAATCGCGGAGCAATTTGTCACCGAAGGCATGAAACGTAGAAATTTGAGTATCGACAAATCCGTAAGGAACCAATCTATCAACCCTCTCCTCCATCTCCTGTGCTGCTTTGTCTGTAAAAGTAAGGGCTAGAATTTCTGATGGTTTAGCCCATTTCTCGGCAATTATATGTGCAATTCTTTTGGTAATAACTAAAGTTTTGCCAGTTCCGGCTCCAGCAATTATAAGAAGTGGTCCGTTTTTATGCATAACGGCAGTTTGCTGCTCTTTGTTTAAGCCTTGTAGTAGATCATTCACACCTGGATTATAACACAAGAAATCTCTTGGCATGAAAGAGGCCCAGACACCACAGAAAAACTGCGGGCTGGGCCTCGTGACGGGCTTGCTAGTGGCGACAGAAACGTTGCCGGTAGATCTGGATGATCCACTCGACTAGTTGGCCGAGCATCTTGTCCAGAATATCCAGCAGCCGCAGAAGCGGCAGCGAGATGATCACCCAGTGACGAGCGATCTCTTGACCGTTTCTGTTGCAGTCGTACGTGACGACCGCAGCCCAGAACAGGCCGGCCAAGCCGTTGACGGTCGCCGAAACTTCCGGCGCCGTCAGAATGCGACGATAGTCGTCCGAAAACCTCCAGACCACCATCATCGCGTACGTTACTACTGCCCAGATCGCCATATGTACGGCGAACTGAACCCACGACATCTTCTGCTTCGATTGCATCTGTGATGTCCCCTTTCAGGGTGCCCTGTTACGGGCGTGCTGTGATGGGTGCTATTTGTCAAGCCCTCAAGCAGTTTCTGATCTGTTATAAGAAACCTTCTTCAGGACTAAACCTAGATAGTATAGCACAAAACACCCCAAAAGTCAAGGCTCGGTACTCCGAGCCGCAGATCCCTCGCTCTAGACACGAAACGAACACGAACGCATAGTTCGAGTGAGTATTAGAGTTAGAGAGAGTGGGTCAACCCAAAAGTATTTGAATTAGAGCGAGTGGATCAAGATTGAATTATAAAAAAGAAGTCCGCGAGCACCCTTGGGGTCGCGGACTGGATAGCCAGATGATGGCTTTAGCGGACAAAATATCCGCCCATTCTCGTGAAAACAACCGGGGCAGAAGTTAGCCTCTCGATCTTGCTCCGAAGGTTACCTACGTGAGTGCGCACCCGGCCCTCCGAGATCTTGTCCTCACCCTCCCACAGGTGAAGAAAAATGTCGGAAAGCTTGAGCACCTTGCCCTTATTCATCATCAGATGCTTGAGCATACGATATTCGACCATCGTTAGCTCAACATCGCTCTCTCCTACCATCACCCGCCAAGCTCCAGGATAAAGCCTAACGACCTCGGACTCGAGGTAGATACCCTGAGGCACAACCACATTGCTCGTCCCAAAGAACGCTAGCCCGAAGTCGCGCCTAGCCCTTACCGGCTGGACACCGGGACAAGCTGGGCTTAACCTCTGGTTGAGTGATCGACTGCACTGGCCAACTCGCGACACATGCCTTCCCGTCCCATACAAATGCACCGAAAGCGTGATTAGATCAACGAAATGGCCTGGCCGCTTCATCAATCCTTCCAATAGATGCGCTTCCTTTCCGTCCAGTTTGACTGTTGTACGATTCACTCTCGCGCGAGCAGTTGCCCGACAAACTTCAACGCCATGAGCGCTAAACAAAATGAATCATCCTTCCCAAGTCTTACTTGCTTTATATCATACATCTACTATTCTTCTCAAACGAAAAAAGAGCCACCTTGACTCTTTTTCCCTTCTTTTCTTGCGAGAGAAAATGCTACCAAATATCACGGAGTAAGCCTTTGTTGTTTCGAGGACCATTGCCGAACGGAGCTAGTGTGTCCGAGAAATAATAAAGGCGAACGAGTTTGGAGCTATAGTCCTAGCATTTTCTTGAGCGCTTCTTTGCTCTGCACTCCATTTGCCTGATTGACTGGCTTACCATCTTTAAAGGCAATTATCGTAGGAATAGACATGACCTGAAATTGATTGGCCAAGTCCCCTTCCTCATCTACATTGACCTTATACACATCGGCCTTGTCACTGACTTCCTTGGCTAATTCCTCGATAATTGGCGCAAGCATCTGGCATGGACCGCACCAGGGAGCATAAAAATCTACGAGCACCGGTTTGCTAGACTTAACTACTTTTTCCTCAAAGTCACTACCCTTAAGCTCTTTGGCCATGATATTCCCTCCCAAGAATATTTAATTTTGATAAGATTATACACTTTTTTTGCAGCTAAAATCGCGACGACAAAAACTATATCGCCGGTTAAAGTGTTTCGGTAAAACGGAATTGCGTTTACGAAGCAAGCAACTAGCCCAGATAAATTATGTTCGTACCAAGGACCAGTCCAAACACCAAAATTTGAAATAAGAAAAAAAGAGACTGATCCAAGCATTACCGCGAATATTGGATGAAGACGCTTGATCTGGCCAAATAGTGCATAGGATATAAAACCGATGTAGACATATATAGAAGCAAAATTAAATTTCAAAAAAATGTCAGAGATAATCATTGCCAGTAGCGCAAGGGCAATCCCCTTCCAAGCTGATTTTTTTCCGTTAAACAAAATTAAATTTCCTATCGGCGTAAAATTAGCCGGATGAGGAATCAGTCTTGAAGCAACACAAATAAGAAGCGATAAATAAAATGTCATAATACTCTACAAGGAATTTAGTTGAAATAGCGTTTGTTGTCAAATGCTTGCCCCGCATAATCCCCGGCAGTACAAGCTTCGCTTGACTACGTGGTAAACCGCTAGCCAGCCTGCCCCGTGCGAACAAAGTGAGTCGTTCGGGGAAAGGATCTTTGCTGGGGTCAAATGGACGCAGCAAACAGGTTATTTGACAGTTAGATCAGCAACCGAAACTGGGTTTTCATTGTCAGGACAATATACTCCAACATTATCGAATTTAACGAGTGATAAGTTGGATGGGATATCGAAACTAAAATCGCTTTGAGTAACTGCGGAAGAAATTTCTTTGACAGTCGCGAGTGGTTTGGTTGGGTTATTTTTGTTGACAAGCGCGATCTCAATCGGTCCACAAGCTCCATTGTAGTCAAACAGGGTAACTCTGATTTTAGTCGCTGAGATAATTGTTAGCGATCCAGAAATATTATACTTAGAGGCTTTTCTAAACTGCGTTACAAGTCCTATCTTTTTTTGTTCAAGTGGGTCGAGAATAGAGGTCGTGCCAGGCTCAACCGACTCCCCTCTTTTCTCCATATAAGCGTAAAGGGCGGGATCGGTCAGTTGGTACCTAACAAAACCATCTTGCCTAAGGGATGGGTCAACATTACTAAGCTCTTGAGCGGGTGCTGGAGTGGCAGTAGCTTGAGGTGTTTTCTTTCCCGTTGAACAACCCACCAAAAGAAAAGCAGAAACGATAATTGTTAATACAACTGCTTTTTTCATTAATTTAATTATACCAAAACTAATTTATTAGTAATCAATTCCCTCTTTGGCCATTTTTCCACGCCTGAAAGGATGTTTAATTTCCTTCATTTCAGTCACGAGATCGCTTAGGCCGATAAGCCTAAGATACTTTGGTCGACCGGTTAGAATAAGATCTTTTTCCGCTGGAAGTTGTTTTATAAGCTCGACGACTTGAGACATATCAATCAATCCACCTTTAATCGACCCAATAATTTCATCAGCTATGATAACATCAAACTTGTTTAGATTTTCAAGTAAGTACTGCATCCCTTTTTGCGCCGCCTCCCGATGCTCTTTGGGGCTAATCTTATCAGAGTATAATCCAACAAAGCCAAGACCAAATTTCTTGTGCGTTAGACCGGCAATCTCCCTGAGCGCTTTATCTTCACCTGTAATTGACTTCGGCGACTTTACGAATTGAGCTAAAAGAATCTTTCGATTGTAGCCAGAGGCTCTAAGTGACAAGCCTAAAGCCGCCGTCGTCTTTCCTTTTCCATTTCCGTAGTAAGTAATTATCATCTCTTATTTTTCTTAACTATGAGCATCCTGTAGTTGCACCGCAGTTTACACATTTCAGGCAATGGCCGTTTTGGACCATAGTTGCTAGGCCGCATTCTGGACACATCTCACCGGAAAAGCCCATATCCTTCTTGAATAACTCGGGCGTTTGCGGACGATCTTCCATCTCGGCTTCTTTTGAAACCTTCGCATTCATCTTGGTCTGAAGCTTTTCATCTTCCTTATCTACTATTGGCTCTTGGCTTGACTCAAATGGTAGAGTTACGGCTTTGAGGCCACCATCAAGAAACATTTTTTCGAACCACTGCGCAGTAAAGTCAGAAATCGATGAAGCATTTTTAATATCTGCATCACCTGTAAACCCGAGTGGCTGGAAACGCATATGTCTAAGTTGAGCAACAATTGTCTCAATTGGAACTCCATACTGAAGACCGATCGAAACCATCTTAGCAAATGAGTCGGCCATACCTGCGGCGAAGCTTCCTTGCTGGTTCATAACGATAAATAATTCACCAGGCTTGCCATCATCGTAAAGCCCTACCGTCAAGAACATTTTATGCCCTCCGATGGTAACTTTTCTGGTAATCGAAGTCCTCTGCTTTGGCAGACGCTTTCGAACCGGACGATACTCGACGACGATTTCACGCTCAATCACTGGAGCCTCTTCGGATTTTTCTTTATCCTTCTTGCTATTTAATGGCTGGGAGAGTTTAGAGCCATCTCGATAAATAGCTATCGCCTTGATCCCAAGACGCCATGCATCCATGTAAATTCGTTCAATATCTTCGACAGTTGCTTCATTTGCCATATTAACAGTCTTTGAGATTGCTCCAGAAAGAAACGGCTGCACAGCTGCCATCATTTTGATATGACCTTCAGGCTCAATAAAGCGCTTGCCGTGCTCTCCGCATTTGTTAGCACAATCGTAGATAGGTAAATGCTCATCCTGCAATTTGGGAGCACCTTCAATAGTCATATAACCGCAGACATATTCGCTTGCTTCATTGATCTGCTCCTTGGAAAAGCCTAAGGCTCCAAGCAAATCAAAATCACTTTTTTCGTAATCAGTTAATCCTAATTTTTCGTACGTTTCACTTGACACCTTGTCTCTGGTAAAGGCCTGAGTTATGTCGAAGGCTCCTTTGAGAGACCTCTCTATATTATCGATATCTTGATCAGTAAGACCTTTTTTGGAAAGAGATTGGCGATTGATATGAGGAGAATTGTCTAGCGAATCTGATCCGATTATATACTTGATAATTTCATCAATTTCTTCGTTGGAGTAGTTAAGATTTTTAAGCGACTGAGGAACGGATTGGTTAATAATCTTAAAGTATCCGCCACCGGCTAATTTCTTAAATTTAACGAGCGCATAGTCAGGCTCAACTCCAGTTGTGTCACAATCCATCAGAAGACCGATTGTGCCAGTTGGAGCAAGCAAACTAACTTGTGCGTTGCGGAAGCCATATTGCCCACCTTCCAGAAGAGCCTTATCCCATGACTCTTGAGCTGCCTCCAAAATATCCTCTGCAACAACTTCTCGTTTTAATGAATAAGGAATGAGGTTGATGCCTTCATATTCTTCTTTGGGTACGTCATTAGTCGCTCGTCTATGATTTCGGATAACGCGAAGCATATCGTCTTTGTTTTCTTCATATTTCTCGAATGTTCCAACTACTTTTGCCATTTCAGCGCTCGTCGAATATGCTACTCCGGTCATAAGCGAAGTTATTCCCGCGGAAAGACCTCTACCCTCCTCTGAATCGTAAGGCAATCCCTTGACCATAAGCATAGCGCCCAAATTGGCATAACCTAAGCCAAGCGGTCTAAAGAGATAACTATTCTTAGCAATTTCATATGAAGGAAATTGCGCCATCAAGACGGATATTTCGAGTACAACCGTCCAAAGCCTGGTTGCGTGGGAAAAAGATTTAATATCAAAATTGCCTTGTTTGTCGACAAACTTAATCAAGTTGAGCGAAGCCAAATTGCATGATGAGTCATCAAGGAACATAAACTCTGAGCATGGGTTTGAAGCATTGATTCGCCCGGAGCTAAGACAGGTATGCCAATCATTGATAGTGGTGTCGTACTGCAGGCCTGGATCTCCACACTGCCAGGTTGAAGTAGCAATTTTGTCCCAGAGATATTTAGCCTTGACCGTCTTCTCGATATGATCAGGATTAGTCCTCCATCTCAAATGCCACTCACCATCAGACTCTACCGCGCGCATAAAATCGTCAGTTACCCTAACCGTGTTATTGGAATTTTGACCTGAGACGGTTTGGTAAGCTTCGCCCTCAAGCCCAGCCGTGTAGCCTTCAGCAATTAGCGCCGCCGCCTTCTCTTCCTCGCGGTGCTTCCAGTCTATGAAAGTCTCTATCTCGGGGTGATCAGCATTAAGAACAACCATTTTGGCGGCGCGGCGCGTCGTTCCACCCGACTTAATTGCACCCGCTGCTTTATCGAAAATTTCAAGCCAACTCATCAGTCCAGTTGAATTTCCACCACCGGAGAGAGATTCGCCCTTGGCACGAAGAGAAGAAAAGTTACTACCCGACCCTGACCCATACTTAAAAATTCGAGCCTCTCTCGTAATAAGATCAAAAATTCCACCTTTGTTTACCAAGTCATCACTGACCGACTGAATAAAGCAAGCGTGAGGCTGAGGGTGAGTGTAGGCATCTTCTGACTGCTTAAGCTCGCCAGACTTCGGATCAGCATACCAGTGCCCCTGAGCCGGACCTGTTATTCCATATGCCCAGTTTAGCCCTGTGTTAAACCATTGCGGAGAGTTCGGGGCTGCATATTGGTTAGCAAGCATAAATAATAGTTCATCTTCAAAAGCTTTAGCGTCCTCGGTACTTGCAAAATAACCAAACTCTTCTCCCCAATGCCTCCAGCAACCAGCCAATCTTCTAAAAACTTGCTTGGAGGACTTTTCAGGTCCGATCTTAGGATTACCATCTTTATCTAAAATCTTTTTGCCAAATTTATCTTCTTGTGGCACGCCATTTTTTCTTAAATATTTTGAGATAAGAATGTCAGATGCAACTTTTGACCAAATCTTAGGCACTTCGATATTGTCCATTTCAAATACTGTGCTTCCGTCTGGATTAACAATCTTGCATGATCTGCTTTCATATTCGAGTGAAGCAAGTGGGTCAGATCCGACTTTGGTGTATTTGCGTTCAATTTTAAGACCACTAGATCTAGGTTTTTTCTTTTTCTTTTCCACTACATCTGGTGTAATTTGCTTTGCTTCTTGAATCTCAGTCGCATTAGGCATCTTTTGTTCTCCTTTTTCTTATTTCTTCAACTTCTCAAGCTCTTCCTCAAACGAGTCTATTCCTTGGAAGTTCTTATATACACTCGCATACCGCAGGTATGCTATCTCATCAAGCTTCTTTAATTTAGCCATGACAAGATTTCCAATCTTTCTACTCGCTACGACACTCTCCCCGCAACTTGCTAACTTTTGCTCAATATCATCAACCATTTCCTCGATCAAATCGTTCGAAATCCTTCCATTTGACGCGATCTCTATTCCCTTAAATATCTTCTCCTTCTCAAAATGCTCGATTGTTCCAGATCTCTTCAATACAGAAAGTTTTATCGGTTCGACTTTTTCGTAAGTAGTGAAGCGATTGCCACAATCCTCACACTGCCTGCGACGACGAACACAGTTCTCGTCTGTATCACGAGAATCAATAACCGAAAGCTTCTCACTTTTGCATTTTGGACAATTCATATTTTGAGAATTTAATACTAGTTTCTAAAGCTCCCCTCCTTTAGCGAGAGCACAACATCTAGCGCTTTCTACTATATCAAACCACAACATAGTGTTGTCAATAGCTTCTTCGAGTGAGTAATATTTATACAAAAAAAACGCCTTTCGGCGTTTTCCAGTAAGATCCTTCGACAGTGCTTAGGATGACATTATTATATTTAGATCCTTCGACAGAGCTCAAGATGAAATAGCGAGTACGCTATTTCAATTTTCTTCTTATAAAGGCTGGGACTTCTAATTCATCTTCGTTGGTATCAGCTTCTTCCATCATTGGCTGAGGAGTTTCTTCACGATCAACTAGTGGTGTATAAGACCTTGAAGACTGGAAGCTTCCTAGCGGACTACTATATGTAGTGTTTTGTTCTTCTCGTGGTTGCGATATAGCCGGTCTTTGTTGCTTGCGCATTTCTACGCCTTCATCAAAACCAGTTGCTATGACGGTGATCTTTACCTCACCGGACATTGATTCATCCACAATTGATCCGAAAATAATATTAGCATCTGGGTCGGCTGCTTCGGTAATAATCTTAGCGGCTTCGTCGATCTCATACATGCTCATATCTGGTCCACCAGTAATATTGAACAAAATTCCCTTAGCGCCATCAATTGAAAGCTCGAGAAGTGGAGAGTCGATCGCCGCTCTGGCTGCTTCAATTGCCCGGTTATCACCAGTGCCTCGGCCAATTCCCATAAGTGCCGAGCCGGCATCTGCCATGATCGTTTTAACGTCAGCAAAGTCAACGTTGATAATTCCATGAAGTGTAATCAAATCAGAAATGCCCTGAACACCTTGTCTTAAAATATCATCGACTACCGTAAATGCGTCGGTAAGCGATGTTTTTTTGTCAATTACCTGAAGAAGTCGATCGTTAGGAATAACAATCAGAGTATCAACTTTATCTCGAAGTTCTTCGATTCCTTCCTCAGCAACTTTTTTTCTTCTAATACCTTCAAATGAAAATGGCTTGGTAACAATTCCGACAGTTAGCGCTCCAAGCTCTTTGGCAATCGCAGCAACGGTCGGACCCGCACCGGTTCCAGTTCCGCCGCCTGCACCATAAGTTACAAAAACCATATCCGAGCCTTTTAGGGCTTCGTAAATTTCTTCTTTGTTTTCATCAACGGATTTCTTGCCAACTTCGACATTAGATCCAGCGCCAAGTCCTCTTGTCAATTCCTTACCGATTTGGATTTTAACCGGAGCTGGATTATTGACCAAGGCCTGTGCATCAGTATTGGATACTATAAATTCAACGCCTCGGAGCTTGGCGTTAATCATGCGCTCTACGGAATTCCCCCCAGATCCTCCGACGCCGACGACTCTAATCGTTGCAAATGTTTCCAGGTCTTCCTTGATCATGGCCTATAATATATTTATTATGGTAAAAAGTTTTTGAAGATATCTTTAACTTTTCCTAATGCCCCTCCTACTCCATCAAAGTTAAAACTCATCTTGCCCTTATTAGACACGTTTGTGTTTGATTCGTCAAGTCCCCACAACATCAGTCCAACAGCGGTAGCGTAACTCGGATCATCGATCTTGTCAATAAGACCCGAAACCTCGTAAACTGGCTTACCTTCCTGTACAGGTAGGCCAAGAGTCTTTTTAGTAAATGGTACTATTCCTTTTATCAGTGAGCCTCCGCCAACCAAAACTGCACCAGCCGGAAGCATCTCATCCCGCTCAATATCTGATAATTCTTGTTTAATACTGGAAAGAATTTCGTTCATCCTTGCTTCGGCAATCTCACAAACATATTGCCTAGATGGTCTTTCTTTCTCATGTTTTTCATATTTACCCAGATCGATCTTTTCACTTTCTTTAACATTCTGAAGATCAAGATCAATTGCATCAACCTTAATATGCTCCGCTGCTTCAAGCGAAATCTTGAGTCCAATAGCAATATCGTTGGTGATATGATTTGAGCCTATCGGAATCACTTTTGAATGAATCAGTGAACCTTCTTCAAAAACCGCGATGGATGTTGCCGAGGCGCCCATATCTATTAGCACCACGCCCATCTCCATTTGTCTTTTATTTAGAAATGCTTTGCTTGCAGCGAGTGGCGAAAAAACAATTCCTTGAATTTCCATACCGGATTGGACTATAGACTTGGTTAAATTTTTAATAGCAAGCATCGCCACGCCGACAATATGCGCGTTGACCTCAAGTCTTATTCCCGACATCCCGGTCGGATCCTTTATCCCCGACTGGCCATCGACCGCATAGTATTTAGCGATAGTATGTAAAATTTCATAATTTGGAGGAAGAGCTACTGACTGGGCTGCTTCTAATACCCGATCAATATCAGTTGAGGTAATCTCGCCATCAGCACGACTAATAGCAACTACACCCTTTGAATCAACCGATACCACCTGATTTCCGCCAATACAGGCATAACAGCTTCCAACGGCATACCCGCTTGAGCGCTCAGCTTCTTCGATCGCTGCGGATATAGAACTTACCGTCTCCTCAATATCGACAACTGTTCCTCGGCGCATACCAGAGTTATTGGCTTTACCAACGCCGACTACCTGAATCATGCCTTCTTGTATTTGACCTATAAGAACAA
This sequence comes from uncultured Candidatus Saccharibacteria bacterium, assembly GCA_964487045.1. Classification (GTDB taxonomy): domain Bacteria; phylum Patescibacteriota; class UBA1384; order UBA1384; family DTJR01; genus JBDRAU01. The sequence continues at coordinate 133,952 of CAZAOT010000002.1, forward strand.
CTGTTTTTGTCGTACCGATATCAACTGCAGCTATCGAATTTCCCTCTTTCATTTCCCTCCCTAAACCCTATTTATGATGAATGCCGAGCAAATGATCTATGCCATGGCATAATATAAAATCAAACTCATCTTCAACAGACTTGCCTGATTCTTTTGCGTTTAACTTGATTATATCACAGCTCAAGAAAATCGTACCATATAGTCTTTCCTTGCTTGGAAATTCTGCGCCAGGAAAACTTAGAACATCAGTTGGCGCATCGATTTTTCTAAACTTCTTATTAATCTCGTGAATTCTAGCTTTTGATACAACCTCTACCTCGACGATTCCACTTGGAGCTTTTCTTTGCTTGAGATGATTTTCAGCAACCTTAATAATATGATGACTTGGCGGATTCTTTAACCGACTTTTGACCAAAACTTGGTATGACATTAGTTTACCCCGTTAGAGTCGGTCTTCGACACCAATTCAGGGTTTACAGAATCCGATTTAATTTTTGTTGACATAATAGTAGTGATTTAATCCGAGAGTTAGTTTGCCTCTAACGGGGCGAGGACCTTTTTAACGATCGCCGAGACAAGTCCGCCATCAGCCTGACCCTTAAGCCGAATCATTGATTCTTTCATGACAGCGCCAAAAGACTTGTCGTCAAGCGAGCCTGCAACTTCTCGAACGATTTTTTCGATCTCTTCTTCACTCATTTCAGCCGGAAGCATCGATTTAATCTCATTTATTTCAAAATCTATCTTCTCGACTAAGTCGGCTCTTCCGGCAGCATCATATTCACTTCTAGCTTGTTGACGCTGCTTAAGTTCAATCTTTAAAGTAGCCATTTCATCAGACGAGGTAAGCTCACCTTTCTCTTTTTCCTTAGTTAGAAGAGCTGCTTTTAGGGTTTGCAAAAGAACCCTTCTTTGTTCATTGCCAGATTTGTATTCTTTAATTATTTCCTGCGTTAGATCATCGATCTTGCTCATATTTACCCCGTTAGAGACTGCTCAATTTACGAGCGCTCATTAAGTTAGTTAAGGTATTTTGTAGATTATTCGTCATATTATTTTAGGGTTTGTAATTGTCTCTAACGGGGCGAGCCCCATTTTTAAAATATTGAAAAAGTATCCTGGCTGTATCTTGTCAAATAATACAACACTAGGATTATTGCAATTGCGATTAGAACAGAAAGAAAAATCTTCAAAAAGAGATTACCACCCTCGGCGGTATTCGTTTTTGACTGATTTTCGTTTTGCGATTTCTCTTCTTTTTCTTCGATTGGGTTCTTTTTCACGATATCTTCTTTTTTTAGCTTCGCTCAAAACCCCAGATAACTGCACTTCCCGAAAGAATTTTCTGACGACTACTTCGGGATTCTCACTTCTTGCCAATTTATATTCACCCCTTTCAAAAATTTCTCCACTAAATCTACCACAAAATAGCCTGGTTATCAAGGATTATTGTGTGACGGCGGTTTGTGCCGAAGGTGCGGTAGGTTTGATCTCGGTATGATAGTTAATACCATATGAGTCTATTGTTGGAGTGGATGCTCCATCGGTATTAGAAAGAGTTGCTTTAATTTGAAGATACCGATAACGAGTGGGGTTATTAGAATCATCGCCAGCCCTAGAAGTAACTGACCCAATTGATCCTACCCATGCCGTCCAATCTGTTCCATTGGCCGAGGTTCTGTATTGATATGTTGCTGAAGTATTCGCCGGAACGGTTTGAGTAATAGTGTTAGAATCCCAGCTCCAAAAGCTTTCTCCACCGTCGATTTGGGTGCTACCTGTGGTGTGGATACCGATGGGCTTACCATAGACATACATTTCATTAATATATGTTCTATCAGAATCTCGCAATCCAAAATCTCCAGTAGGATCAGAATTGCTAGTATTAACGATTGATATTTTAAGATATCTATAGTTACCGGTAGCAGTTAATTCAACACAACTATGTTCAACATTACAAAATGGACCACTAATAATATTTAGCAAACCCAAACTAGTGAAATCTGTATTATTGTTGCTTCCAGAAATAGTTATGCTAGGCTCACAAACCATACAATAATTATCCGCACTATAATGAACGTTAAATTTTGTTTCTTGCTGGGCTTCGCTCAAATCAACCACCCACGAACCCGTGGCAGCCGGTCCAGTTGCTCCAATCCACTTAGTCGAAGTATTATCATCATTAGCATTTGAATCAGTAGAAGATTTTCCTATCAAGCTAATAATTTGATCCGACAAATCTTGCTTTATTGATCCCGAAGTAGATGTATCTATCGAAATAAGTGTTCCGGCTGCCCAGTCTGCATCTGTATTTATAGTAATGCTCGAATCTGCCGTAATCGCCTTGGGTGGCATATTTTTATTTATAAATAAGTAAACAACAAAACCTAATAGTATTACAGAAGCAAATATCAGAAATAGTAGATATATTTTTCGCATTTATTAATAATTATACTCCAAAATAATCAATTGTTTATAAAGTTAATGGGGGCCTAACGGCCCCCTGGAACAATATCACCTACCTTTAGTTCTTTCTTGCCAGACACTAGCGTGAAGCCCTCCAGCTTTCGAAACGGGGGGGCCAAGTCGTTAGGGTCTTCCTGGCAAGCCAACCCTGCAACCCGGACATGGCCTTTAACGAGCGCCACGTAGTTTTCCCCGATCGACGAGGCCTCGATGATCTCGCCGTGCTTCGCCCCGCTCGCCTTGACGGCAAGCTCTTTCATTCGCCGCCCTGATTCAGCTGCCCCCTCCCTTGCTGACTGCCGCGGCGAGCGATCAACGTACGTAGGACTCGGCAAATCCCTGATGGTTCGATACCCCCTGCAGTCATAGACTGCGTCAACAACACCTATAACGTTCACTACAGGAACCCAGCCGTAGCTGGCGCTTCCGTCCCCAGAATACGCCCCATTATCAGGAGATAGCCAAAGCATCGAACCGTACCTGTCAGCCACTCTTTTGAGCTGCCAATCGAGCCTTCCAGGGATTCTAGCGAAGACGATGTCGCCTTCAGCAACATCGTTCCCCTTGGTTATATGAACATAACCCGAAATCCCTGGCCAACCCCTCTGCCATTCGATGGTCGGAGCCATAGACCTTGACGGCACAAGACGCCAGCCCCCAGCTATGGGTACGAAGACAAGACCAATAAAGCCAACAAGCAAAATACACATCGAAATAGAGACTATCTTACCCCAAAGTGTCTGAGGCAGAAATGGCTTCTTCTCTTCCGCCATTTCTGCATTTGGAGCTAGTCGTTCCTGATTCCATGGTGCCATCGTGGCCACCTCCTCAAAGATCGTTCGCTTGCCCGCTAACGCGGGGTTTTATGAACAACCCGCACAAGCGGGGATTCCCCATCATCTCAATTCGATAGCTCCACTAGGATTATGCATCCTTGTTTCGCTTCGGATATGGATGACGGGGCAAGTGTTCGCGAATCGAGTCCCAGTCATCCCAATCTGATAGCTACACATCGGATTATGCATCCGCGTTTCGCTTCAGATTGAAAGACGGGATGAATAAGCATAGCAGTTTTTTACAGAATTGTCAATCCTGTATGTAGCGCCATACTTAAGTCGGATTATAGCAAAATTATTAACATGCAATTATAAGACAAATTTTAATTTTACTAAGATAAAAAATATTAAATAACATTGACATTACCCGAGAGTTTACTACCCAGCCCTCATCAAGATATATCAAGACGCTTTTTCAAACCTTGCCATGCGCTTCCATATTGTTTCAAGTTCTTTTCACGCAGTATTGCCTGGTCCTGATTGGCATAAGTTTCACAATAAATTAGCTCGAAATTATATTTTTTTAGATGTTCTTTAAGCCGTCTTTTTAGATCCGAAGTATAGCCAATGTATAAAGAGCGCATGGCTCCTCGTCTAAGAATATAAACATAATACATAACTCAATTATACAACAGAGGGCTGGGTGCTCCCATTTATTGACATTTTGGCCAAAATATGGTAAAATGGTCGCAGTTTGAAGACTCGTTAGGTGAATAGCCCGAGGTATTCAAACGGGTCGAAAAGTAACCCCAGTAGCACAGCATAGCTGGCTACGGGGCAAGGATCTAAGGAAGCCCAATAAAGCGCGCAAGCAATTTAAAGGGTCAATAGAGATGGAAGAACAAAAAAATAGGTTATACATCGGAAACTTGCCATACCAAACCACTGCCGAAGAGCTCAAAGCTCATTTCGAGCAGATCGGTGAAGTTACCGACTCAGTAGTCATTACTGACAAGATGTCAGGAAGATCAAAGGGTTTCGGTTTCGTCACTATGGCTACCGATGAATTAGCCGAAAAAGCTGTTGCCGAACTTGATGGCAAAGAGCTAGGTGGAAGACCAATCAAGGTCAACATCGCTCGAGCACCAAGAGAAAGATAACAATAGCAACTAAAAAAGGGTCCGCAAGGATCCTTTTTTAGCTAGTTTTAAAAAATCTATTTCTTAGATAGGGTTTGTCCGTCTGGACTATCCTCTACAGCAAACCCTATTTCTAAAATCCTGTCTCTCAGTTCGTCAGATTTTGCCCAATTTTTTTCTTCTCTCGCCTTTTGACGCTCGAGCGCTAGCTTGAATACATCTTGTGGCACATAACCCTCGATCGTAATCCCCTGCTCAACCTTTATTTCAACTTTTTCAAGTATTGCCAAAACTTCATCAATTTTTTCAAAATTTTCCGTACTTAGGTTATTTAAATTTTCAAACACAAAAGCGAGTGCCTTTGGAGTATCAAGATCATCAGCTATTGCATCTTCAAACCCTCCAAGCTCAATCCCCTCACCTTTAGCATTATTATACGCTGAGACTATTTTCTTGCGAGCTGCCTGGGCGCCACCGAGCGAATTCCATGAAAAATCGAGTTTTGATCGATAACTCGCAGTTAAGCATAGGTATCTAAAATCTAACGCGCTATAACCTTTTTCCTCCAAATCCTGCAAACGTACAAAATGCCCGGATGACTTAGCCATCTTGCGACCATTTTCTAGTAAGTGCTCACTATGAAGCCAATACTTCGCAAGAGGTCTGTCATAAGCTGCTTCAGACTGCGCGATTTCGTTAGTGTGATGAACTGGGATATGGTCAACTCCCCCAGTATGAATCTCAAATGGCTGACCTAAAAACTTCGTTGCCATCGCCGAACACTCCAGATGCCATCCAGGGAAACCCACTCCCCAAGGCGACTCCCATTCCATTTGTCTCTTTTTTATTTTAGATCCCTCGGCAAGATCCTTCGACTCGTCTTCGACTCGCTCAGGACTAGTGGCCTTCGGCACACTTAGTTTCCAAAGGGCAAAGTCAGTCGGATTTTTCTTTTCCAAATTTTTCTCAATCCTGCTCCCCTCTTCAAGATTTTCGATATCAAGACGAGCAAGCTTCCCATAATCAGAAAGTTTTGAGGTATCAAAATAAATTCCATCAGATGTTTGATAGGTAAAGCCCTTATCCTCTAGGATCTTTATAAGACTAATTTGCTCCTCAATATTTTCAGTAGCTCTTGGCATAATATCGGGAATCAAGATATTTAGCTTCTTGAGATCTTTGATAAATTCTTCCTCATAGAACCTTGCGATTTCAAAAGCAGACTTACCTTCTCTGCTAGAGCCTTTTTCTATCTTGTCCTCACCCTCATCTTGATCACTAGTAAGATGACCAACATCAGTGACATTTTGGACATGCTTAACTTTATAGCCAAAGTTCTTTAAGGTTCGCACCAATAGATCGTCAAAGATATATTTGCGCAAGTTTCCAATATGAGCATAATCATATACGGTCAAGCCACAAGAATATATCCGAATAGTGTCACCATCGATCGGCTGAATTTCTTCTTTTTGTCTCGATAAGGTATTGAATATTTTCACTTATAATTTTTATTCTGTTTCCAGGTCGTCGGTTTCAGAATGTTCCTTTGAAGCAACTTCTTCAAGGCTGACATCGCCATCGAGACCCGCATCTTCTGTCAAATCTTTTTCCTCTTCTTTTTCGGCAAGCTTTTCCACTTCAACATCAAGCGATTCCATTTTTTCATTGCAAACTGGACACATCTCATCATTGCCCTCATGTCCGCAAATTGGGCAGAATTTCAAACCCTCTTCAGCTTCTTCTATCATTTTATACTCCTTAATTACTAATTCCTAATATCTAATTTCTAATAAAACTTTCAAGTATTAAATTTCCAATTGGACATTTGGTATTAGTGTTTTTATTAGTAATTAGTTATTAGATATTTCCTACATCTCACCACGGCCTTCGAGCGATCTGGACAATGTAACTTCGTCTGCGTATTCCAAATCACCGCCAACTGGTAGCCCTCGTGCCAGCCTGGTTAATTTTATATCATAATCTTTGAGTCTATCGGCAATATATACTGCCGTTGCCTCACCCTCAAGAGAGGGATTGGTGGCAAAGATTATTTCTTCGATTTTATCAGAATTTTCCCTAACGCGCTCGAGCAATTCCCTAACCCTTATATCATCAGCAGATATTCCGTTGATTGGCGAGATCGCGCCGCCCAGCACATGGTAGAAACCTTTGAAATTAGCTCGCTCGAGCGCAATTACATCAAGTGGTTCCTCAACTACACAGATCAATTTCTCATCGCGATCATGGCTAAGACAGATGTCGCAAGGATCAGACTCGCCATAATTAAAACAAACCCCACAAATCTTTAGATCTTTTTTCAAATCCCCTATCGATTCGCCGATGCTTTCGACAAACTCATCTGGACGAGTAAGAAGATAAAAAACAATTCGCGCCGCAGACTTTGGCCCTATGCCAGGTAGACGTGAAAACGACTCGATTGCATCTTTAATATTTTTAGGAAGTCTACTCATTTATATTTCTTAAATTTTAAACCATAAACCAGAATACCTAAACCATAAAAAATATTCGAATAACCAACTTATAAATTTTAAGCATTTACTAATTTTGACTTTCTTCGGGTTTCTGGTTTTGCGCTTCGGATTTTATCTTTTCTATGTATTTACACTTTGGATAAGCGCTACAGCCAATAAATGGTCCGAAACGTCCTGAAGCAATTTTTAGAGGCGCAGAGCAATTTGGACATTTTCTCCCATCGATCGCTTTCTCACCTTCGTCAATCTTGCTCTGGGTTTTTTCGTCGATATAGTTTCGTGTATATCGACATTCGGGGAAACCAGTACAAGCAATAAATTTGCCACGTCTTGATGCTTTGATAACCAATGGCTTACCACATTCTGGACACTTTTCATCCAGTTTCTCGTCCATATCCATTTTCTCGATTTTGGCGCCCTTGTCGTCTAGCTCTTTCTTAAATGGCACATAAATCTCCTTGACCACCTCTTGCCATTTGACCTTCCCTTCAGCTACCTGATCAAGCTCATCTTCGATCTTGGCCGTAAAATCATAATCGATAATGTCAGGAAAATTTGCAACCAAGAGATCATTAACTACAACGCCAATTTTCTCTGGCTTTAGACGTCCGGCATCCTTAATCACATATCCTCTGTCCTGAATGGTAGAAATTGTCGGAGCATAAGTCGATGGTCGGCCAATCCCTCGCTCTTCCAATGCTTTCACCAAGGTCGCTTCTGAATATCTTGCAGGTGGTTCAGTAAAATGTTGAAATTTATCGAGTTTAACAAGATCAACTTCGTCCTTAACGGCAAGCTTTGGCAGGCTTGTTTCTGTAAGCTTCTCCGGATATAGCTCTATCCAGCCCTTATATTTGACCATCTGACCTCGTGAAGAAAATATATACGAGCTCGTTTTGACCTTTACTTCGACGATGTCTAGTACTGCTTCCTTCATCTGTGAAGCCAAAGCTCTTCTCCAAATAAGATCGTAAAGTTTCTTGGCCTTAGGTTCGGCCGAAATTGATTCAGCAGTTTTTTCTACACTTGACGGTCTAATTGCTTCGTGAGCTTCTTGAGCATTTTTTGATTTTGACTTATAGAACTTTGGTGCCTCCGGCAAAGATTTTGGATATTCCTTAGAAATATAATCTCTAAAACTTTTGATCGCGTCTTGTGAAATATTAACCGAATCTGTTCTCATATAGGTGATTAAGCCTGCCTCGTACAAAGTCTGAGCAAGCTTCATCGTCTGCTTAGCCGAAAAACCGAGTCTTGAAGACGCATCTTGTTGTAAGGTAGAGGTCGTAAATGGTGCGTAAGGATGTCTTTTTTCTTCCTTCTCCTGAAGATCAACTATCTCGTATTTTCCTTTTTCAAGTTTTTTTAATATTTCTTGAGCTTCTTTTTCATTTTTAATCGTCAATTTTTCAATTTTTTTGCCGTCAGCTTCGATCAGCTTTCCACTGAATTCTTTCTTATCCTTAGAAAATACAGATTCAATACTCCAAAATTCCTCTGGCTTGAAGCCTTCGATCTCACGCTCTCGATCAACAACCAATCGCACTGCAACCGACTGAACTCTTCCAGCTGACAACCCTTTGTAAATCTTCTTCCATAAAAGCGGGCTTAAATTGTAACCAACTAGTCGATCGATTATTCTCCTACCTTGCTGGGCATCAACTAAATCCATGTTTAGCTCACGAGAATTATCAATTGCCTTTAGAATTGCAGCTTTTGTGATTTCGGAAAAAGTAATTCTTTTGTATTTGCCCTTCTTCAAATTGAGCGCCTCAGAGATATGAAAAGAAATTGCCTCACCTTCGCGATCAAGGTCGGTTGCGAGAAAGATTTCGTCAGCTCCGCTTGCCAGTTTTTTCAAAGTTGAAATGGTCTTCTTGCTCTTAGTCGGAATTATATATGTCGGCTCGAAATTTTTATCGACATCGACGCCAATTTTCGATGCAGGCAGATCACGAACATGACCATACGAAGCCGTCACGACATAGTCGCTTCCTAAATATTTATTGATGGTACCAGCTTTCGCTGGAGACTCTACTATGACTAATTTTTTCATAACTTTTCCTTAGGTCGTCTAGCAAATATCACTTTGGCTGCAAATCTCCATATTTGGCTGCAAATTCCCAAAAACTCCTCCGCTTATCTCCCCGGATAAACATCGTCGTTTTTGAAAATTTTCGCTCAAACCTGTCGCTTTTCGCTATCAAAGCTATATTTGCCAGCCGACCTATAAATCTTACTTAATTATTCCTGTAAATCAATAGCGCTAGTTAAAAAATATTCCCCATCGCTATTTTTTGACACTACGCTTTTAAGCTCAAGTGAGGTCAAAAGTACCATCACTTGGCTAGGCGACAATTCGACTTCGCTTATGATTTTATCAAAACTTTTAGATGAAGAGCTAATCGATGAGATAATTCTTGTCTCATCGGTGTTTAGTTCAAGCTTAAGCTGTCCATCTTCACCTTCTATTCCTAGATCTTCTAATATAATACTCGGATCGCTCAGGCAAATCGCCCCCGAGCTAATTAATTTATTAGTTCCCTTAGAGTTTAAGCGATCAACATCTCCAGGCAAGGCGTAAACTTGTCGGTTGAAGTCTGCAGCTAGATTGGCCGTTATAAGCGCTCCTGACTTCTCTTGCGCCTCAATAACTATCGTGGCAATAGACAGTCCTGCCACAATTCTATTGCGAAGAGCGAAATTTGTTGCAAAAGTCGTCGAGCCTTTTGGATATTCGGAAATTATCAGGCCACCCGATTTTATGATCTCTCTGGCTAATTGTTCGTTTGTGCGAGGCTCAAACTGATCAATAGCTGAGCCGAGCACAGCAATCGTCTTGCCATTAGCCTCCAGTGCACCGCGATGTGCGCTAGCATCAATCCCAAGAGCCAGACCAGAAACAATCACTACGCCCGACTGGGCTAGCTTCTTTGAAATCGACCGAGCGTTTTTAAGCCCATAGTCACTTGCTCGCCTTGAGCCAACAATCGCAACCAAATATTTTTCATTAAGAAGATCAATGTTTCCTATTGCAAATAATTTCTGAGGGCAAGATGGAATTTGTTTTAAGATCTCAGGCGGAGTTATTTCTAAAATTTGCATTAGTTAAATTTTAAAGAGAAATGCTATTAAACGCAAAAGGGACCGGTTTAATAGAAAGAATTTTCCTATCCAGTCCCTGCATTTCCAAGCAATATCTTTTAAGTTTTGGCTAATTGTCAATACAGGAGAAACAAAAAACACCCCGTTAGGAGTGTTTTTTGCGAGCCGGGTGATCCCCCTCGCTCGTAAGATGACTGAACCAATTTTTTTTTATACTGTCAACACAGAACAAAATCCGAAAATCTGGCTAATAACAGGGGTAAGCGGGCTTTTTGGCCCAATTTTCTATTTTACCGGGCCAGACATAAATCCACAGACCACTCTTTGCTTTAGCATAACTTGATTCGTTTAGAAGCGGATTAGTGTTTGAGCAGCCAGTATAATTCTGATCTTTACCAGTAAGAAGTCTAAACGCTGTGCAGGCCGTCAGTGACTTATCATCAACTACATTATAAATCCACTTATAAACCATATTATCTTCCTTAAGAAATCTAAGTGGTGTATTTTGAGCAATACATAGGCCTGCGCTATTTTTATAGGTTATTAAAATATCACCTAAGTACGAGATATCATTCATCCAGATGAAATTCCACCCTGATTTCACAATGGCCTTATTATTCGATGAATATGGAAGGTTAATTTTATCGACGTATTTATCAATTGGGGTAAAAACGTAATATGCCTTATTCGCTTCAAATAAATATTCCCCAGATGTAATCTGATCCCAAGATTTAGCTGTCGGATTAAAATTTAAAATGGTCATACCATTTTGCGAGAAAACACTTGTCTGCACATCTTGATTGAAACCAATTTGCGTATAGCCAGCTTCATACAGATCTTTATTGGACACGGCGCTTGGGACAGCGCTAGCAGTTACGACTGAAGGAGAAGGGCTAGGGTTAGGCGTTATAGTAACCCCGGTTCCAGTAACAATAATTTTTTGAGTATACCAGGCGCTTAAACCATCAGCATAAAATAGAGGCCAATACTCCCCTGGTTGAGTATATGTACAAGTAGTGGTGTAAGTCATTGGCACAGTTGTGCTCCAAAACTGAGCGACCGATTGATCGTAATTTTCAGACTGAAGGTAGGTGTATGTCATACCGTTATGCCCGTCCTGAATATCCGAAGGTGGAAATGGCTGTCCGTCCTGGAAAATTGCATCAGGTGGTTCGAATAGTCCAGTCGGATAATTAAGCCCGGGAACAAAAGGTTTGTTGCAGAAAAATCTTCCGGTGATTTTGGGATTGGTCATTCCTGATCCCCCGCCCTGACCGTTGCTCCCCATCCCAACAAACATCCATCTAGCCGCAGCAACTCGAAATGTAATCTGGACAGGTGCATTCCATGAAGAAACAGGATTTATCTGAAACCTTGCCTGATCCATTCCAATACTTTTCTTAACTTCACCTGTCAAATCAGCACTAGCAGGGTTCTTCAAAAAATAAATGTAACCCACAATTATTGCTGCAACAAGAATAAGTGTAGTAAGAATAATCTTTTTATTTAAAACGCCTTTTCTTTTTTTCATTTTCTAAATTATACCCTAATTGCAACTATAATTGGTCTTTCCAGCCCAATTGTTCAGATTATTTTGAAATAAATATATCCACAATCCCTTTTTGGCATCGATCGAACTAACTTCATTTAGGAGAGGATTAGTCTCGGAACAGCCTGTCGACGGCTTATTCGTACCTGTCAGAAGAGAAAAAGCCTGACAAGGAACAATTGAAGTATCATTTTGCACCACATATATCCAGCGATAAATAACTGAATCAGACCTTAGAACTCCGAGTGGTACATCTTTTGCAACACATTGCCCATTATCTTGCAAAGTAACTCTAAAGGAATCAAGATTTCTCGATGACTCATTCCAGACAAAATTCCAGCCAGGGGTTAGATTTGTTTCGGAGTTTATTTGACCAGTAGGACTTTCAATTGATGTTGCTTGATTAGAGAGAAGATAATATGCCTTGTTTGATTTTAAGTTTTCCGATTGGTTAGGTTCAATAATATTCCATTGACGCTGAGCTTGATTTAACGAATAAACCTTTATCCCCTTTTCGCCAAATAGACTCGACTGAAAATCAAAGTTGAATCCTAAAACGGAGAATCCGGCGGGAATATTTATACTTGTAGCGGGGCTTTGAGTCGGTGATGGCGAGACACTAGGAGAGGCAGTTGGGCTTGGCGAGAAGGTTGGGCTTGGCGAAGATCCAACCGAGACTGTTGGCGTAGGTGATGCGCTCTGCGAGGAAGGAATTTCGATTTCGCCAAAAGCATAATTGGTTACACTTTCTCTTTCAGCCACAACAACTGGGTGCCTTGTACCAGGCAGGGAATATGTATATAAAAATGATTTTATAGATTGATTAGCAGGAAGCTCCGCGATCATCCCTTTAGTCGGATCGGCAGGATCTCCGCATTGGTTTGAATTACTTAAAATAGATATATTGCTAAAATCAGGTTGACAGTCCCACCAAATTTTAACCGTGCTTGGGCCAGTTGCCGTTCCGGTTAAATTTGCGCCCAAACTCATTTGTACCGGAAAGCCCTGACCAACTCTCGTTGCCGACAAAGCAACATTTAATGTTTTATCAGGAATATCATTTACAACCAACTGCGTATCGGCTTCTGCAGGATCAGCTCCGTCCCATTCGACTATCACCTTGGGATGATAAGTCCCAGGCATTGTATAGTCATGCGTCAAATCCATAGTATTCACACGAACATCATCAACCTTTGCCCCATATGTGCTATCTATTGGATTACCGCAAGCAGAAGCCTGGCTGAGAGCAGCAATATCAACCCCAGGCCTATCGCAGTTCCACCAATAAGTATAGTTAACTGTAGCTTTAGCTGGGTCGGCGCCAACAGCAGTCGCAGTAAGATGAACACCATTTGCCTCTCCATCTGCAACCGCAGGATTACTAGTTAAAGTTGCTGAGAAACTAGGCTTCGTTACGACAAGCTGACCAACATAGCTAGTTGATAAATTACCATGCACTACGATAATTTTTGGTTTTTTCGTACCAGGTGAACTATAGTTTGTTGATGTCGACTTGGTCGTAGTCAAGTTTGATTGATTTAAAAATTGATCACCCTTGCTTGCGTCTGTCGGTGGACCACAAACTGATGCCTGAGAGGCCTCGGCTACACTTGATGTAGTATTTTCACAGTTCCACCAGAAATAATATGAGTAATTACTGGAAGTATCATTTGACTCAGTTATGGCCGATAGATTGATAGTTTGACCTATTTGAGCAACCGCTGGCTCAATATTTAAATCAACATCTAGGTTAAGTGGATTTACTGATATAGCCTGCCTCGTCTCAATTGCCTGATTCCTTCTTTCGATAATAACTTTTATAGTCCTTGGTCCTGCAGGAAAAGTTTTAGTACCAGTATGAGTATTTAACAGCCCCCCACCAGTTGCATATGCACCAGTTAGCTGAAATCCATTAGCTCTTCGCTCGGCTGTATCTGTAGCTGGATCGCCACTAATTCTAGGAAGACCACAATCCGGATCGTTCATTACCTCTTGCACGGAGGTAGAAGGATTATCGCAATGCCACCAGTATGTATATGTCGTACTCGCATTTGCTGTGTTTGTATCACCAACATTAGCTGTTATAGAGATTGTCTGACCCTCTGCCCTGATGGTTGGTGTAATTGCAAGCGAAACTGACAATACACCGTTAACCTGCGGCGAAGGAGATGGACTGGGGACTACACTAGGCGATGGTGAAGGAGACGGCGTTCTACTTGGAGAAGGACTTGGCACCGGGGAAGGGGTTCTTGATGGAGAAACGCTATGGGATGGCAATGGGGAAGGAGTCCTTGATGGCGACGGAACAGGCGAAGGAGTTCGCGATGGAGACGAGCTAGGAACCGGAGATGGCGAAGCAACAATCGCTGGCACAACCAGATCAACATAAGCAGCCTTCTCCAAGCCATCCCTCTGAACAATTACCTTTGGCTTATACGTTCCTGGAGCATAACCATGTGTTACTGTAACCGAGTTTGCCGTCTGATTAACAAAACGACGATAATATGTTGGATCAGTGCTTCCACACAAGAGAAGTGTACCAGTAAAACTGTCTAGACCTTGATTGCAATTCCACCAAATATTGAAATTTTGATCAGTCTCTGTTTGCCAACCACTTTGCGATGCAATCAAGTCATATTGTCTCTTTCCACTAACTATTGAATTCTTATTTACTGCTTGAATTAGTGGCACTAAGGTCGGTGCATTCGAGACAGTCAAATCGAAAGATTTTGTTGCTGTAGCACCGCCCTGCTCAATAATCACTTTAGGCTTATAAATGCCGGCTTGTGAATATTTATGTGTTGTTGATTTATAGATTGACACTGCTGAAACGCCGTCAAATTTTGCACCAATTGTTGCATTAGTTGGATCTCCACACGCTCTAACTGCGTCTGCATATATATTGGTAGTTGTATTGCAATGCCACCAGAAAGAATAATTGACAGTGTTTATAACATTATTTGAACCAGCATAAGCTGTTAGAGTAGCGGTTTGGGAATTATTTGGTTTCGTAGGATTAGACGAAAAAGTAGGATTTAAAGTTGTAACTGGATCCTTGATAGTAATTTGATTTGTTGCATATTTGTAGCCATTTGTAGTATTTAAATTCATCTGGTTATCAACTCGCGCTTCTCTGGTATATGTACCCGCACGCGTATAGGTACAACCCTGGCTAAAGGTATACGGACTACCATGGTAAGGGAAGCTTGTATTTGTACCTGTGCAATATCCGAGTGAATCTTTGGCGCAGCACAAATTATAATGAAACTGATAATGAGTATCCGTTCCACCCCCATATCCATAAAATGGCACCCATGCACCTGCGACCGTGGTAGACGGAATCATGACTGTCGCAGTTAGTGTGTCCGTAAAAGGAGCTGTCGCAGTTGAGGCAGAACCAGTTAAATTTAATTTATAATTAGTAAGCGGAGAAGCAGTTTTTGAAGCTGTTGGACTAGGAGTAACAGCAGCGTTAGTTTTAAGATTAGTCGATGACCAAGCTGCATAGCCTGCATGCTCAACAACAACGATCGGCTGATACGTTATTCCTTTTCCTGAGTAAGTACATGCGTTGGTAAGGTTTAGAGTCTGAGTGACTGGAATATTTTCTTTCTTAACTGAATAGCCACTTCTCAAGTCCACCTGCAAGCCTGGATACTGAAACACCGGTGCCCCCGGACCAACAAAGGTTAAATACATTGGGGTATCACAATATAAGCTAACCGTCATCGTTCCTGTATTCATGCTCGAACCCATCGTTCTAACCGAAAAGGAAGTAACGACAGGCGCATTTAAACTCGTGGGTGTCGGGCTAACAGTCAAAATGGTATTTAGCGCCGTTAAATTAGTTCCGCTATTTGCTGCTTTTGCATAATCAGGAAGTAGTACCGTAGTAACAACAAGCAGAACACATAAACAAATTAGTGCTCTAAGAAAATTAAGCCTCTCAATTCCCCTCTCTAGCATTAACTAAATTATATCGAAGCGCAGATTAAACGCAAACTTATGATCAGCCCCAGGGGACTTGACATTTTGGGCTTTTTATGATATATTATTCTCTTCATTTAAAATAAGGAGAAGTAGCAGGCAGTGTCCTCACGACGAGCTCCGATTGGGTGATTTCCCCTCCTTGCATCCAAACGTCTCGTAGTGAGGACACTTCTTACTACACTTGTATCCATCCGCATCTTAAACATTTGGCGGGTGTAAAACCTAAATCCTCTTTAGAGGGTCGGGGATCAAGTCAATGGTATGGAGGGAAAAGAAAAAGTCCTTGGCGAAAGCCAGGGACTTTTTCTATTTATATTCGCAGATAAGCTGAATTAAACTATCTCTATTCCCATAGAGCGAGCTGTGCCTTCAATAATCTTCATTGCTTGTTCAACTTCTGTTGCATTTAGGTCAACCATTTTCTTCTCAGCAATTTCTCTAACCTGGTCTTTGGTGATTTTACCAACTTTTTCCTTGTTAGGTACTCCGGAACCCTTTTCCTTGCCAGCTGCCTTTAAGATCAAAACTGCGGCGGGTGGAGTTTTTAATACGAAATCAAAAGTTCTGTCTTCGTAAATTGTAATTTCAGCAGGAACAATGGTATTACCCATCTCCTTTGTTCGTTCGTTAAACTGGTTAACGAATTCCATGATATTAACTCCATGCTGACCAAGAGCTGGTCCAATTGGAGGAGCAGGATTAGCTCTTCCTGCTGGAGCTTGTACTTTTATAACTATCTTTACTTTCTTTGCCATTTTTCTTTTTCCTTTTTCCTGGAGCGAAGATGTGAATTCTTCGAGGACCATTGGCGAGCGCACCTAGCGTGTCCGAGAAGAATTTACAGATTCGCGAATTTTATACTTTTTTTGCTTGCAGAAAATCGATGTTAGCCGGCGTTTCTCGGCCAAACATGTTTACTGATACCTTGATCTTTCCTTTTTCTTCATCAATTTCTGTAATTTTACCTTCAAATCCCTTGAGCGGACCGTCATTAATCCTTACCAGGTCACCAATTGAGAATTCGATTTTGTGCTTTGGCTCTGCGATCGACATTCTTTTCTTGATTCTGGCGATTTCTTCATCACTCATAGGGGTTGGTCTTATTCCGAAACCAACGAATCCAGTAACATTTGGTGTATTTCTGACTACATACCAGCTCTCATCGGTAACGAACATTTCAACTAAAACGTAGCCAGGGAAAATCTTTTTTTCAACAACTTGTCTCTTGCCATTTTTTATTTCGATTTGCTTCTCAGTTGGAACAATTACATCGAAAATAAAATCGTGCATACCGGTTGATTCAACTCTCTGTCGCAGACTCTCTGCAACTTGATCTTCATAACCAGCATAGGTATGGATAACATACCATCCCTTTTTACCTTCCTGTTTGATAGACTTTCCTTTTTCGCTCATTTTTATCCTATTTTGCTAATTATCGTCTTAAATAACTCAAAAAGTAAATAATCGATCCCGCCTAAAGCCGCTGTTGCTATAACCAAAGAAACAACGACAATCATCGAATCTGTATATACCCTGTTTTTATTTGGCCAAGTTATTGCTTTACTTTCTACAATAATCGACTTGAACCAGTTTGCGAGCTTTGTAAACATAACAAAAATATAGGCTTTTTAACCGCTTATATCTTATACTTTTTTAGCCATTATGTCAATTGAGGTAATAGCTTCTCTCAAAGATATTAGTCAAATGTCAGCGATTTTCGACGTAAATAAATGCTCTGAACTAATGCTAGCATTGTAGATGCTACGATAACTGAAGTTCCGCCATGAGAAAAAAGTGGGAGGGGAATTCCTGTTACTGGCATTAAACCAATATTCATGCCAATATTTACAATAACCTGAAATAAAAACATCCCAGCAACCATCATCGTAAATATATAGCCGAAACGATCGCGGGCAGTTTGAGCTATCGAAAATAGCCTGAAAATTAGAAAGCAATAAACAGTTACAAGTATTGTTGATCCTATAAATCCAGTTGCCTCTGCCCAACCAGAAAATATAAAGTCCACATGAGCTACGGGCAAAAATTGAAGCTGACTTTGAGTAGCTCCAGAGAATCCCTTACCATAAAGGCCACCAGAGCCAACAGTAATTTTTGATTGGCTCACATTGTACCCTGACCCACGAGGATCTGCTTCAGGATTTAGAAAAGTAGTAATTCTAGTTTTTTGATAAGGCTTAAGATTCGTCCAAACTATTGGCGAGAGGGCAAGGGCAGCGGCAATAAATACTAAATATACTTTGTATGGTATCTTGATTGCTAAAAGACAAGTTAAAAATGAAGCTAGAACAACGAGCGTAGTTCCAAGGTCAGGTTCTTTTAAAATTAAAAAAACTGGAATAATAGTGAGCAAAATAAATGTAGCGAGTTTTTTCCATTCGAATTTCTGAATATCACTAAAAAATGATGCAGCAAAAATTGCATAAAGAATTTTCATCAATTCCGAAGGCTGAAATTGAAAAAATCCCAAACTTATCCACCTGGTTGAGCCAAAGATTGATTGGCCAAATACCTCAACAAGAATGAGCAAAAATATTCCCAAGAAATATCCATACCAAGCGATTTGTTTTAGTAGCCTATAGTCCATTGCGGAAATAAATATGTAGATTACGATCGATAGAGCAAAATAAATTATTTGATCGTATACTAATGAAAAACGTCCACTAATTGAAGTAATACTATAAAGGGTTGCAAGACTACCACATGCAAGAATAATTGGAAGCAATACTAGCCACCAGTCAAATAATAATTTAAGTTTTCTAGTCTTCATTGGGCGATATTAAAGTAGAGCACTCCTTTTGATATTTCAAGTTGTGCCTCCCCTTTTTCGCCGAGAGTTAAATTTTCTAAATTGGTTGCTTGTTTGATCTGTTCAAGATTAGATCCTACAAACTTGGTCGCCGCTTCGTCACCCGCGTAAATCATTTCTATTTTTGCATTTGGCTTTAGCCCCGATTTTTTACGTAAATCTTGAATCAGCCTTGTCACTTCCCTTAGATCACCAAGACCCTGCAAGCGATCATCAATCATAGTTTCAATTGTAACTTTTATGTCTCTATTCTGAGCTGACTCTGGCTTTTCAATGTTGGATTCTGATAATACACTTTTTTCTATATTCAGTTCAGCAAGAATGATTTGGGAAATTTGATCTGAAAAATTTCCAAAATCCTGATTATAATAAATCTTCGATAGAGGCTGACGGACTTTAAGTGAACTTTTCTGCCTCAGACTATGGCCCATTTCAACTATATCGCGAGCCTTTTGAGTTGCTAACTCTACGTCGGCGTTAATAAACTGCTCATTGACTTTTGGCCAACTCGCAAGATGGACACTATCTTCGTCGGCTGCAGTTTTGATTTCTTGCCAAATAGCTTCAGCAATAAAAGGAGTAAGTGGAGCAATTATCAGAGAAACTTTTCGAAGAATGTAAATCAAAACTGCCATGGCAGTCTCACGATCGTTTGCAGACTCACTTCTGAATCTTTCCCTACTTCTTCTTACCCACCATAGCGATATGTCATCAATTAGCGATCTGATTTCCCTTGCAACCTTGACTGTGGAGTATTCCTTGTAATATTTTTCAACTGACTTATTTGAATTTTCTACTCTTGAAAGAATGTATTCATCGATCAATTCGAGCTTAGCTTCTTCAATACTTATAGGACTTATCTCATCTTTATAAATCTGATAAAAACTAAGCACATTATATAAAGTGTTAATTACTTTATTATAAATTTCTCGAAGATCTTTTTCGTTGAAGAAAAGATTATCTGCTTGCATAACAACCGAGCCCATTAAATAAAATCTAAGAGCATCAGATCCATATTGGTCTATAACCTCCCAAGGATCAGGATAATTCTTCTTACTCTTAGAGAGCTTCTCTCCTTTGTCTGACAAAATAGTTCCTGTGGCTACTACATTTTGATATGAAACATCATCAAAAAGTAAAGTTGAGATAACATGCATATAGTAAAACCACGCTCGTGTCTGTGCTATGTACTCTCCTATAAACTGGGCTGGGTACCTAGATTCAAACTTGTCCTTGTTCTGAAATGGATAATGCCACTCGGCAAAAGGCATCGAACCAGACTCAACCCAGCAGTCTATAACCTCTGGAATTCGATGCATATCTGAAGAACATTTAGGACAATTCAAAATTACTTCATCTATATATGGCCTATGCAAATCGATTTTAGATACATCGTCTGTGTCATATACTTGTGAAAAATTCTTGGCATTCTCCTTAAGTTCAGCTACCGATCCAACACATAAGACTTCCAAGCAGTCCTTGTTATCACACTTAAAAAAAGGAAGAGCAGTTGCCCAATATCTATTTCTGGAGATATTCCAGTCAGGAGCTGTTTCTAAAATATTTAAGAACCTTCCTTCTTTGAGATATTCGGGATACCAATTAATTTTGCCGTTTAATTCAATTAGTCTATTCTTAATCTTTTGGATATTTATAAACCAAGCGGAGATAGCATTGTAAATCAGTGGGCTCTCGCATCGCCAACAATGTGGGTAAGAATGCTTATAAGGCATTACTTCAAAAACCAAGCCACGTTTTGATAGGTCTTCGAGAATGACTTCTTCTGCATCCTTAATAAACTTACCTTTTAAAAACTCCGGCGCTTCTAGGTTGTAGTGCCCCGAAGAATCAAGAAGTGGAACCTGCGGCAAATCCAGCTCCATACCAAGCGCGAAGTCATCTTCCCCATAAATTACAGCTGTATGAACAACGCCGGTACCATCCTCGGTTGTGACAAAGTCTGCCGATGCCACATACCAAGCTTTGTTTCCAGAATTTTTGACTGCTTCAATTTCATAAAGTGGTTCATACTCTAGGCCCTCGAGATCACTTCCTTTAATTCTTGAGTGAACAATTTCAGTTTCCTTATCCTTAAAATTTTTCTCAATTAGCTCTGATGCCGAAATGAGTAGCCCCTCTTCTCCTTTTATCCTCAGTGCAGTGTATTCAATATTTTTTCCAACTGCTAGTGCGACATTACCTGGCAATGTCCAAGGAGTTGTCGTCCAAGCTAAGATATAAGCGCTATCTCCTGTCGTATAATTTCCAAATTTCTGCCCAGATTTTAATTTAAATTTCGCTATAACAGATTTTTCGGTAACATCTCTATAGCTATTGTCCATTTGAATCTCAGCATTTGATACAGGGGTTTCGCATCTTGGGCAATACATCAATACTTTCCTGCCTTCGTATATCAATCCTTTGTCCCAGGCTGACTTCAAAGCCCACCAGACACTTTCCATATAGGCCCCGTCCATTGTTTTGTATGAATCTTCAAACTCTACCCAGCGACCAATTCGATCAACCATTTCTTGCCACTTTGAAGCGTAACCTAGAACCATCGATCTAGCTGTTTCGTTAAAAACCTTAACGCCTTTTTCTTCAATTTGTTTTTTACCTGAAATGCCGAGTTCTTTCTCGACTAGAGTTTCTATTGGCAATCCATGACAATCCCAGCCCCATCGCCTACGAACGCGCTTGCCTTGCATAGTCCAGAAACGGGGGAAAAGATCCTTGGTAACTGAAGATAAAATATGACCATAATGTGGAAGACCAGTCGCAAAAGGAGGACCATCGTAAAAAACATAAGGGGCGTTCTCATCTCGCTCTTCAATAGATCTAGAAAAAATGTTGTTTTTCTTCCAAAAATCTACGATCCCCTCTTCTTTTAGCGCGTACTTATTTTTTTCCATTATTTATAAAATGAATTTATCTCAATTAATCGGTCCAGTTAGCTTCCTTTCTGCAAAACCGACTACGTCGCGTTATTGCAGAAGCGTCACCTACTGGACGCACCTGTCTTCACTCGCTGGCGAAGCCAGCTCCTTCAACATGTGGCAGGCCCTAGAGGAGTCGTCCCTCACCCTTATCGCTTTATTTTATAATTCAATTTGGCAGGAGAGGCGGGACTCGAACCCACAACCGCTGGTTTTGGAGACCAGTGCTCTACCAATTAAGCTACTCTCCTATCTTGATTAATATAACACGTAAGGGTGAGGGATTGGAGACCACCATTATACCGTTTAACCAAGGGCCTAAACCCGCTCGATGAGCGGAATTTTAAGTTACTTCGATTCTTTGTGCTGCGTATGTTCTTTACACTTTTGGCAGAATTTCTTCAAATCAAGTTTTGTTATTGGCTGCACGTTGAGTCTACTAGTGACGTAGTTTCTTCTGCCACACTTCGTACATTCCAATACTAGATTACTTAATCTTGTACCTTTTTTAGCCATTTTATTTATGTCCTTTCATAACTTTAACAACAATTAACAAGAATCCAATAATAAAAAATATTCCTCCGATAATAGCAACCGTGACTGAAGATGATATCCTTGAGACTTCAACGGTATCGGCTTGAGCTAAAAAGTTTGGATTTACAGATTGAGTCAAACTAACTAGCCCTATAAGCAGAAGTATCGCTCCGGTTGTGTACGATAGTAATATTTTTTTCATTTTTCTCTTTTCATTAAATGAGCAAATGGAGCCCACGAGCAGATTTGAACTGCTGACCTACTCCTTACCATGGAGTTGCTCTACCACTGAGCTACGTGGGCTTGATAAGTCCAACTTCGGCAAGCCTACGCTGGACAAACTTCCAAACAACCTCGCTACTCTACATTTCTTTACTCATTAATGGCTCGCCAAGCGAAGCTCTTTTGGAGCGAAGTTTGGTGCCGGGTGAAGGATTCGAACCTCCGTAGCCGCAAGGGCGTCAGATTTACAGTCTGATGCAATTGACCGCTCTGCCAACCCGGCACATAGCAATATTTTTGGAGCCAGCGAAGGGATTTGGTCACCGATCAAAATCTGCTGATTTTGTCGTCGACCCCGACTCGCGCCCGTCGGCGCTCCGTCATTCAAGTCCCTTAGTCTCCAAATCTTTGTTCGCTCGGGCTACGCCCGAATCGAACGAATCTGGAGCCAGCGAAGGGATTTGAACCCCCGACCTTCACTTTACAAAAGTGTTGCTCTACCACTGAGCTACGCTGGCAAACACAGATTAACAGAGCCTTGCCCCGCATAATCCGCTCTGAGTCAGAATAGAATGTAATTCATTTGACCAGAAGGATTTATGTGGGATATATCGGCATTGAAAATGACATCGAACCCAAATAGTCAGATGACTATGATGATAGTACCAGAAATTCTTCCTTGACTCAAGACTAGAGAACTAAAAAGGTTTAACTCTTAATTGATCAAGCCATTTCTTATATTTTTTGTTTTTAGGGTCGAGTCTTAAAGCTTTTCTGGCATTTATAATCGCTTCTTTCTTATTCCCCTCAGAATTATAAGCATAGGAAAGATTAAAATTATTAGCAGCACTATTCGGATTTAGCCTAATTGCTTCATTTAAGGAATCGATCGCATCTTGAAAGTTTTTTTGATCAAGATAAATGACCGCAAGTCGGGAAAAGATCGTACTATTTTTCGGATTCTTCTTTACCGCCTCGATATACCATTTTTCAGCTGAAATATACTGCTTTTTCTTAAAGAGCTCCTCTGCTTTACTGAAATTTTCTTCTTCTTGCTCGAATGGATTTATCTCTCTCGGGCTTTCATCAAGTGAAGGCATTGATTCTGTCTGGATCTGCTTTTTAAGTTCAACGTTATTTTCAATTAAATATGCTCTTCTATAAATAATTACAAAACCCACTACCAGAAGTCCTAAGATTATTGCGGGATAAATGATCATGTTTTATTAAAAAGATATATCTCTTCAGCTAATAATTTAAAATTTACGTTCGTGCTGCTAATCTTACTAAGAGCCGAAACCATTAATTTATATATTTCTAAATCTTTCTTATTTAACAGGTTTTCTCTACTTTCTTCAATACCCTGTAAAAGCAACTTTGTAAAGCTTGGCCGATCCATTTTGGAGACAACTGAGGAGAATTCAAAAAAAGAGCCACTAAGTAACCTGGAAAATATAAGTTCACTTTCGTGAACTTTATTGCTTTCCGGTAGAACATATTTTTTCGCTCTAGAACGAATAGTTGGAGTCACCATCGACAAATTTTTGGCAAATAGAATGATTTTTAGATATTGCGGTGGCTCTTCAATCAATTTTAGAAGAGTATTAGCCTGTTCAATACTCAAATTATCACTTTCCAATATATAAAATAATTTAACTTCAGAAGAAAGAGGCTTGGAATATAAATCCGCCACCTTCGTCCTTAGTATCTCAATTCCCTCACTACTATCGAAACTAACAACTGACTCAGCCGGCAATTTCAATATTGATAGAATATTATCCAATACGAGCTCAAACGACTGGCAGATAACGAGAACTGGCTGACTACTTGAAATTATGTCTTTGATCAAGATTGGTTCTTTTGCTATCATAGGACTAAATATATTATAAGAAGGTATAAGATGGAAGAGGCAGAATTAATAGACCGCAATCTAACCTGCAAGACTTGCCAAAAAGACTTTGCTTGGTCTAAACAAGAGCAGAAATACTATGCCAAGAAAGGTTTCAAGAAACAACCCCAAAAATGTACCGCCTGCCGAGATAAAGCAAATAAGCTTAGGGGCGAGAATATGTTTTATATTCATTGCGGAATATGTGAAAAGGATGCAGTGATGATTGCGCCACCACCAAAAGACAGGGTAGCAATTTGTTCAAACTGCTACCAATCTTTTGTAGATCAGGCCAAAAAAGAGAAAACAGCTGAAGCAATCGCTTAAGCGCTGATCGAGACTTTTTTCTTCTTGAGAGTTCTGAAGCAATTTTGACAAAAAAACAGGCCAGATTTCTTTTGCAAATTAGGCTTAACAACCCTTTTTGTTTTATGCAAAGAATGCGGTCTGTTGAGGCTCATAGTATCGCCTTTGCCGCATAGATAACAGAATTTTCCTGAAATGTGTTTGGTTTCTACTTTTGACATCTGAAATACTCTTTATTAAACTTAATACGTTTGAAATAATATCAAAATAAATCAGAAAGATCAAGTAAAAAAATATGGATTTCGAATATAGCTCATTTATCATTCTATCGTTTATCGCCTTCTTGTTTTCGCTTTCGATTCATGAAGCAGCTCATTCCTTTATCGCCAATAAGCTGGGTGACCCAACCAGCAAGTATGACGGCCGACTTAGTCTAAACCCACTCTCACATATAGATATTTATGGGACCATCATCGTCCCAATGATTTTAATAATTTCACAAGTACCAGCATTCGGTTGGGCTAAACCAGTAATGGTAGATATAAGAAACTTTAAAAACCCCCCAAGAGATAATTTCTTCACCGCCTTAGCCGGTCCCCTTGCCAATCTCGCCTTTGCGCTAATTCTTTATATTATTATCAGGATTGTCGGAATTGATTTATTGCGAGACAGTTTTTTCGGAATTATGCTTATATATTTTTCGAAAATAAATATTGTTCTTGCTATCTTCAACCTAACCCCAATACCTCCGTTCGATGGAGGCAAAATCTGGCACCTTCTTCTAGGGACCGATCGCTATCTCACCCTAGAATCAATGAGCTATTACTTCCTGATAATATTGTTTATTCTTTATTTCTTCTTTAGCATTAATATCTTCTTTTTGAGCGACCTATTAATAAAGACAATCTTTTAATTTGTGATAGACTGAAGCTGTCCCCTATGAAAATGATGCATAATTGTTTCAACAATTTGATATATGGGAGGGCAAATCTACTTGGTCCGTGGACCAAGTATGAGCCCACCCACCTCGTTTAAGAGGAACAAATCATCATCACCCATAGGGGATTTTAAATATGGATAAAAATAATTTAAATAAATTTAGACAGGTAGGAAAAATATTTTCAAGTGTATCGACAATCGCTCAAAACCAACGAAATCCTGGATATTTTACAACTTTCTTTTTATTCTATGGCTCTGGTGGGTAAAAATTTCAAAACGAGACTTTTCAGAATCAGCAAAACAAGCAGACGTAATACTGAGAAAATTCGATTTGTCAGGTAACTTAATTGATATTGCGGGAGGATCGGGGTGGATGAGTAAATATTGGAAACCGCTGTCACCCACAGACTACTACACAATTGCTGACCCGTTATTTAGAAAAGATTTGGAATCAAGGCAAGCATACAAAGATGGAAGATTATTATTTTATGAGTGTTTTGCAGAAGATTTACCTTTCAAGGCTGGGCAATATGATACAGCGATAATCGCTGCTTCAATCGACCATTTGAGCGACCCCCTAAAAGCCGTCAAAGAAACCTCTAGAGTATTAAAACGAGATGGCCATCTACTGATAGTCCAAAAAATCTGTGAAGATAAGATATCTTACACAATTGGACACGCAAAAACATACGATTTAGAACAAATAAAAGAATTGACCAAAGGTCACTTCAAAATCAAAAATGTAATCCTTTCACAAGATAAAAAAGTAGTGTATATTTGGGCAGTTAATAGAAGCGGGGCGTAGCACAGTTGGTAGTGCGCAGGGCTGGGGGTCCTGAGGTCGCGAGTTCGAGTCTCGCCGCTCCGACCAAAATATTCAATGATCAATACAACAAAAAGCTTCTGGAAAATCACTCAAAACGAACGATACACTAAGATTCCAAATAGTAAGTTAATTTTTTTTCTTAGAGATTGCATTGTTTTTAGTTCGTTACAACACGAAATTTTCTTAAAAATACTACCTAAGTATATAAGAAAGAAAGATCGCGTATTAGAAATCGGATCAGGGCCGGGAAGAAATTTAGTAATAATAAATAAAATGATTGGTAGCAGGGTTTTCGGTATCGAAAATAATCCTTCTAGGTACAATGAAAATCTTCGCATATTTAAAGAGAACAATATTCCGACTAGCCGCATCTTCAATGAAGATTTTGAAAAATATCACACTAAGGATAAATATGATGTCGTTTTTTCGTCTGGATTTATTGAACATTTTTCCAATCCAGCAGATATCATTATCAAACAGCTTAAACTAGTTAAAAATGGGGGGATTTTGATTTGTCTAATCCCAAACTTTACTGGCTTAAATTATCAAATCCAAGACAAGATCGACAAAAAGATTCTAGAAAAACACAATACAGCGATTATGAATCTTGAAAAATTTAAAAACTTATTCAAAGATCTAGAAGATCTCTACTGCGGATACTGCGGATTCTTCTCATTTCGAATATTCTCCAAATATTACGAAGGCAAAATTACCAGTTACAAAATTTTTAAACCAATTCAGGTTTTATTAAATATAACTATTATTCCATTCATCTGCCTATTTTATTCGAGAAAAATCAAAACTAGTCCATATCTTATATATAGGGAGTAAAAAATAAATTACTCTCGCTCGAACTTTTTGCTCTTAAAATCCTTCCTATGTATCCTATTCGCCTCCCAGGAGGCTTTCTGCATCACAGGATTTATCTTAACCTGATTCATTGAGGTAATAAGAGCATTTAAATCCTTAGGGAAACAACTTCCGGAAAAACCGCCCTCGTCACTAACCATCGTATGAGATTTACCGATCCTATTATCGAGCAGCCAGACTTTTCTAAAATCTTCATAGTCAATACCAGTTTGATCACAAAAAGCCTTGACCTCGTTACAAAAGCTCACTTTCGCACAAAGAAAGGCATTGGTAGTAATTTTAGTGAGCTCGACAATTTCATAGCTGGTGACTACAAACTTAACACTCTGCGGATACAAATTTTTGAACACCCTCTTCACAGCTAGACAATCAGATTTATTTCCTCCAAGTATCACACGATCAGCATTTTTCATATCTGCATTAGCAGTTTTTTCTCTTAAAAATTCGGGATTAAAAACTATTTTATGCTTGTATCTTCTACTCATCTTAGTGCAAAAACCTGGCTGAACTGTCGACTTTATTACCACAATCTTCCCTGGTTCTATCCATTTAAGACATTCTTCGATTGCGGAGTAGTTATAGTTTTTAGTCTTCCAGTCAAAAGGTGTCGGTACACATAGAAAAACTATATCTGCATTATTAACTTCTTGTTTAGTACCTGGCAATCCTTTACCCGGATCATACAAAATAACTGGATATCTATTTTTTAATAATGAGTGGAGTGCCCCTCCCACGAAACCAACTCCAACTATCGCGATTTTAATCATTTTTCTTTAACACAATTAATGCCTCATATTTTTTGAAGAAAATATTTGTAAAAAATGAAGTTCGAGATTGTTTGCATTCAAATTTTAATACTTCCATCCCCATAAATAAATCTTGGATATTTTTACGAGAAAAATAGTTTACCAGTGGCGCACCGATATTATTCCAATACCCAAAGAAACTTACTCGCTTTTTAAATATTAATCCAACAAATCTCTTGATAAAAAATAATGTTTTATTTAGAAATAACGGCTCAAAAAGTGGCTCGGA
This sequence comes from uncultured Candidatus Saccharibacteria bacterium, assembly GCA_964487045.1. Lineage (GTDB taxonomy): Bacteria > Patescibacteriota > UBA1384 > UBA1384 > DTJR01 > JBDRAU01. The sequence goes on from CAZAOT010000002.1 coordinate 161,852, forward strand.
TATCACAATGATCCCACCTCTTTTTAGTAAATGCTGGCAATTATTGATTGCATTTTGAGATAATCGAATTGAGCTAGACGGTGATTTTTCAACAAGATGATGCAATACCCTCGAGAGCACTACGGCATCAAATCTATGCATTATCTTTTTTATGATATTAGTATCCAAAATTGAGCAGTAAAATATTTTGCCTTTAAATAACTTTGGAATAACTTTACTGTAGACACTCGCCTCCTCAATCCCAAAAACATCAATTCTATTATGAAATTTTTTGTATATAAGGTTTATCCCACTTGCATCACCCGACCCTATGTCAACAATTTTTGCGACTTTATTCTTTTTTAATTCATTAATTATCGCCGGATAATTATCAAGTGAGTAGTTAGGGAGATATTTATCAAAATATTTTTTCGAATCCATACCATCAGTTAAGCATTTAATAAAACTAAATTAAAGACTTTTTTAACAATAATCATTCTGTTAGGATTTCAATAAATATGAATAGAAAAATTAAAGTTATTGAATTTGCTCCCAGTATGTTGATAGGAGGCGCTGAAAACGTAGCAAAATCGATATGCCAAAATATAGATCGACAAAAATTTGATGTAAAGCTAGTCACAATGTATTCAATGAAAGAAGGAGATTGGCCTAAGAATATTGCTCGAACAAGCATGAACAAGAAAAGAAGGGGGGTTAGCCTAAAAATATTTGTTGATCTAATCAAACTCCTAAAAAAAGAAAAGCCATGCATAATACATGTCCATTACCATTTTTCTCTCTTCTATTTAATCCCAGCTAATTTGCTAAGCTCGAGGGCTCAGATAGTGCAAACGATCCATAATAATCTAGATCATTACAATGGACAGAAGATTTGGAAATGGATATTTACAATATTCGGAATATGGACTGTAAATCTCTCCCCTAGCCTCAACTTACTTCTACAAAAAAGAAAAAGAAATTTTAACATTGCAAATGGAATTAAAGTAAGCAGTTTTAAATTAAAAGACAAAAAACCGGGCATAAATAATAAATTCCTATTTATTGGAAGATTAGAGCCTCAAAAAGATCCATTTCTAGCGATTAATATTTTTAAGCAATTACATAATTACAACAAAAATTTTAAATTTAATATAGTTGGCACAGGCTCGCTAGAAGAAGAAATAAGACAGAAAATAAAAGAATCAAACGTAAGCTATATAAATTTTGTTAATGAGAAAGTTGATCCTTTAGATTATTTCAAAACGAATGATTACTTAATTCTTAGCTCATGCTGGGAGGGAATGCCCCTGACTGTTATTGAAGCAATGGCAGCAAACATGATAATTTTTGCAAAACCAGTAGGTGCAGTTCAAGATCTTATAATTGACAAAGAAAACGGCTTTTTGCTAAATCGCAACTCGCCAAAGAGCAACGCTAAGCTTATTGTCAATCATATTAAAAAATCCGATCTTAAAAAAGTTGCTCAAAATGCGAAGTTAACAAGCGAACGCTTCACTGATAAAATAATGACCGAAAAATACGAAGAACTATTTGAAAAAATAGCTAAAATGAAGAGCGACAAATGAATGCGCATATGATAATCTTTAGTTATGGAGGAACCATTATTTGATTTGAGCAAGATTAAGCTACCCACCTACTTTTTTATTCTCTATATACTTCTAATTCCCTTTGAATCAATAATGGCTACTCGTATATTTGTAATGGTTTCCTACGCGACCATCAGCGCCCTAATCACCAGCCTATTCGTGTTAATATATATCGTCTCTAGGCCTAATCTGCTTAAACTCACAAAGACAGCTTTCCCGTGGGTAGCTTTTTTCCTTTGGTCGGCGCTATCAATTGTCTGGTCAATCGATAGCGGTAGGTCAATCTATGATTTTATTTATATTTCAAAACATGTTTCCTTTCTCATCCTTATCAGCTCCTATCCATTTGATTATTCGGAAAAAAGAATTATTCGACACGCAATTATACTTTCAGGAATACTTCTTGCCTCTACTGTATTTTTTACGACTTTTCAGATAAAAGGGATCACAACTCTGGTTAGAGCAACTATTGCCAATGGATATTATAAGGCTGATCCAAACCATATCGCTAGCACCCTTCTTCTGCCAATGAGTTTCTTGATAGTAGATTTCGTCGAAAATAAAAAATTCAGTATCCTCAATTTTTTCGCAGCCATAATCCTTTTCGCAACAATAGTCTATACCGGCTCCAGAGGATCATTTATTGCCCTGGCAGTGATGGTTATATATTTCATTGTTGTTTACAGCAAGCAAAAGCATCCCAAGAAAGTAATATTATCTCTGGTATTCACCCTCTCAATCATCTCTCTTGTAATTTCCCTATCAAACCCAGATCTGTTCTCCCGATTTGCTAAAATTTCCACCCTTGATAGATATAGTGCTCATCGAACCGAAATTTGGAGAAAGTCATTTCAATTCATTAGAGAAAAACCGCTAGCCGGTTACGGATTCGGTACATTCAAAATTTTACCTGGAATGGAGATAAAATATAAAACTGCTCACAACAATTTTATTCAAGCATTTGCAGAAGGTGGTGGTGTTGGATTTTTGTTAATGATTACCGCTTATATTCCGATCCTAGCATTAAGACCCAAAAACCAATTTGATAGAGCAGCAAAGACTGGTGTAATAGGAATTGCCATAACAAGCTTATTCTTATACACCCTGAATTATGACTATTTTTGGCTGTCAATTATTATTGCCGAAATTGCAAACAGGACAAGTCCTTCAACTCAGATACAAAATCATAAAAATTCTAACGAAATTAGCTCTAGCCCTAAACTGAAACAGATTACTGATATTAGCTAAGAATATTAGTTTACAAATAGATTCTCTTATTTAGCTTAGATGATTTATATATTGCAAGAACTAGTTTTAGAGATACCCTTCCTTCTGCACCATCCACAAACGACTTGCTACCTTTAGTAAGTACATCAATCACATTTTTATAAAAATCATAATGACCCATTCCATAAACATCGGCAATTTCATAACCAAAATTAACTAAAGCTCCATCTCCTTTTCTTTTTTCATCAAACTCCCATCTTTCTATTTTATTCAGTGCAGAACCTCCGATTTTTGCCACGCCTTTTTCTCCAAAAATAGTTATTGATCCTTCTAAATTTTCTGGATAAGCAAGAACAGTGACATTGAGCGAACCAACAGCTCCAGACTTGAATTCAATTGCTGCAAACCCGGTATCTTCTGACTCGATCTTTCTCGCTAATTTTGACGAGTGAGCCAACACAGACTTTGCTGGACCAACCAACCAAGCCATGGCGTCGATGTAATGGATTGCTTGATTCATAAAGACGCCACCGTCTAATTCTTTAGTTCCACGCCAGCCGTCCTGATCATAGTACTCTTGCGGCCTAAACCATAAGACGTTAGCAATAATTAAATATATTTTTCCGAATCTCTTCTGCTCAATCGCATTTTTAAGATGAATTATTGTCTGATTAAGACGATTCTGTTTCACGACGAAAAGCTTTACTTTTGCTTTTTTACAAGTTTCAATTAGCTTGTCAGCCGATTTTAGATCTATAGCCATTGGCTTCTCAGTTAAAACATTTATCCCCATCCTTGCTGCTTTAATTCCATGTTTCGGATGCAATCCACTTGGTGTACAAATCGACAGAATATTAATTTTCTCATTTTTTAGCATCTCTTCTAAGTCCGAATAAACACTAGGTATATCAATCTCGCTGTTACCTTTGCCAATCTTTACTAATTTCGAATACTCTCTGGCTCTATTTTGTGCTCGCTTAATATCAATATCACACAAACATACAAGTTCCGCCTCATCACAAAGATTCGCCAAAACTTTAATGTGTTTTGCCGAAATTCTTCCGCACCCAATAAGTCCAAATTTAATTCTTTTTTTCATCTTGAATAGCTTGCTTTATCTTGTTTAGATTTTTTATATAGATCTTACTACAGGTTTCACAAACTGCTTTTTGTTTTTTAAAATTTAGCTTCAAACCACATTCGCAAACCCATCCAGTTTGTCTAGCCGGATTTCCTATAACTAATGCAAAATCACTTACATCTCTAGTCACAACCGACCCAGCCCCCACGAATGCATACTTACCAATTTCGTGACCACAAACTATTGTTGCATTTGCTCCAATTGATGCCCCGGTTCTTACCAAAGTATTTTTAAATTGTGACTTTCTGTTAATCTGACTACGAGGATTGATCACATTGGTGAAAACAACTGACGGGCCAATAAACACATAATCTTCGCAAACAACACCGGTATAGAGCGAAACATTATTCTGAACTTTTACCCCGTCACCGATAATCACTTTTTCCCCAATAAAAACGTTTTGTCCTATATTGCAATTTTTTCCTATTTGAGCTGATTTCATTACATGGCAAAAATACCAAATGTTTGTGCCCTCCCCGATAGAGCAAGGCTTTTCCACATAGCTGCTTTTATGAACAAAATAATTTTTAGCCATTTTTTATGAATTCCTGAATGCTCTTAACAATATATCTTTTCTCATCAACTGTAAGCTCAGGATAAACTGGGATTGATAAATTCTGAAGCGCTAGACTTTCTGCAATCGGAAAGTCCCCTTTTTTATAGCCAAATTTCTTCATAGCAGGCTGAAGATGAAGTGGAACTGGATAGTATATCCCAGACTGAATTCCTCTTTCTTCTAAATAATGCTTCAACTGATCACGTTTTTCACAAACCAATATGTAATGATGAAAAACTGATTTGTTACCTTCGGTAACTTGCGGGAGTTTTAAATTACTATTCCTCAAGGATGAACTATAAAATTTTGCATTATTAATCCTCTGCGCATTCCATTTGTCAACCTTCTTTAACTTAACTAATAAGATTGCGGCCTGAATTTCATCTAGTCTTGAATTATAACCAATCAAAAAATTATTGTACTTGTCAATTTTTTTCGCTTTATAGACTCTTCTACTAGTCCCTTTCCATAAGCCACAATTAGCTGCTTCTTTGCCACCGCCATGCGACCTAAGCGCTCTAATCGAAAGAGCAATCTTAGAATTATTCGTAGTAACAATTCCGCCATCTCCATATGCCCCCAGGTTCTTAGTAGGAAAAAAAGAAAAACACCCAACGTCGCCTATTGAACCTAACATTTTGTCATTAAATTTTGCGCCAAAACTTTGGCACGCATCCTCTATCACGAATAAACTGTGCTTGCGTGCTAGACGGATAATCTTTGTCATATTAGAACTCTGGCCGTACAAATGAACTGGAATTATTGCTTTAGTTTTTTTGGTGATTTTAATCTGGATCTTGTTACAATCTATGGTGTATGAGTCTGGATCAATATCCACGAACACAGGTCTAGCTCCAACTGCAACTATAGCTTCAGCTGTAGCAAAAAAACTCATCGCGCAAGTGATCACTTCATCCCCAGCGCCTACTTCGCAAGCCCTGAGAGCCATGACAAGTGCACTAGTGCCACTGCTGCAAGAAACAGCACTTGATACACCGATATACTTAGCAACCTCTCTTTCAAGCCTAATAACACTATCCCCCATTATAAAATCACCACTTTCCAACACTTCGAGAATAGATTTATTTATCTCTTGCTTAATATTGTGGTATTGTTTTTTCAGATTTACAAAGGGGATACTTTTATTCATAAATTTAACTTAAGGCTTTGGTTTTCAACCATATACTAAACTAAATATTCTGCTTTTACCATTGGCTGGAATATATGGCAAGTTTATGAAATTATTATTCGTCACAATAGAAGCACCCTGGGGACATAGAGAGTCTTTCATTAAGACGGAATTATTAAATATATTACGAGATAGTGAGAACGTGATTGTCTTCCCCTTAAGGCCAGGGCACAAATTACCTAATAGTGAACTCAATGCTTACTCCGTAGGAGTTATCAAGCTAAAAGATATCGCCACGGTCCTTAAGCAATTCGTGCTCAAATTAAATAAAATAATAAAAGTTTTACTAATCTTAAGTAAATCACAAAAACTAAAACGCTTTTTGTATACATTATTTTTTATGCCCCGCATTCTTCTAATGACTAGCCTAATCGAAAAAAATAAAATTTCTCATATACATGCATATTGGGGAAGCACTCCCGCTACTTGTGCACTAGTTGCTTCGGAGCTTACTGGTGCAAAATTCAGCTTTACGATTCACAGAGCAGATATCGAGGTTGATGACGCCCTTAAACTAAAATCGGATAAAGCCAGATTTATAAGGAGCGTTTCTATTTGGGGCAGAAATAAAGCTATAAGCTTGGGGGTAAGTGCAGAAAAAATAAAGGTTTTGCATCTTGGAGTAGATATCCCGAAGGCTTTACCACCTAGAAATAAGAAGAGAATTATTAGGATCGTTTGTACGGCAAGCCTAACTAAAGAAAAAATGCATAGCAACCTTATACGAAGTATTTCAAAGCTAAGAAACGTGTCCCTAACTCTTATCGGAGAAGGACCAAAGCGAAATGAGATAATCAAACAAATACAAAAACTTGGTATCGCAAATAAGGTGAAACTACTTGGGCAGTTTGATTCAGAAGAAATTTTTAATTTGTACCGCAAAAGATCGTTCGACTTATTTATTCTAGCAAGTTCGATCGAAGGAATTCCGGTTAGCGCCATCGAAGCGATGGCATATTCAATACCAGTAGCAACTACTAAAGTCGGTGGTACACTAGAGCTTGTCAATAAAGAGTCTGGATATATCTTGAAATCAGACTTAAGTAACATCAAGGATGTCTTATCTGAAATACCCCGGAAAAATAAAATATCTAAAGCGAGAAAAATAGTGGCCTCTGACTTTAATTCTTCAATCAATTCAAAAAAATTATTTAATTTACTAACACTTGACACAGATGCTTAAAACAAAACAAATCTGGATAGTAAACCAACATGCCGTCCTGCATGATTCGTTTGGGAGTACAAGGCATCTTGATTTATGCCAAGGGGTTAGCAATTCCAAATATCACTTTACAATCATTAGCTCGAGCTTCAATCATTTTGAAAAAGTTGAAAAAGCAAGCTCGGAACCTATTAAAATTGAAAAAATAAACAAAAATATTGATTTCGTATGGATCAAAACATCCCCGTATAAAACAAATGGAATAAAGAGACTTATAAATGCTTATGTTTTCTCCAAGAAATTAAAATTACTCAGTAACTTGATAGAGAAACCCGATTTGATAATTGGCTCCTCCCCACAACTTCTCAGCAGCTACGAATCTCTAAAAATAGCCAGAAAATTTAAAATTCCATTTATTTTTGAAGTTAGAGATATTTGGCCAGATTCCTTAATTGACTTAGGGATGAATCGCGCAAACCCGCTAGTAAGATATTTTAGGTTATTGGAAAAAAGACTGATGGCACAAAGTGATAAAATCATCGCAATTATGCCGAAGTTAAATATCTATGCCTTAAATAGATTTAAAATCCCTAGAGATAAAATTGTCTGGATCTCAAATGGCGTAAAAGATGAGTCGATCAACACTCATATTTGTAATATTAAGAGAAAAAAATTCATAGTCACATACTCTGGAACAATCGGAAAAATGCAAGACACAGAATCGATCATTAATGCAGCCAATGATTTACGAGATTATCCAGAAATTTTGTTTCATATTATTGGCGATGGGGTAGAAAAAGATAAATGTATAAAATTAGTAAAAGATTTGAAGTTAAACAATAAAGTAAAATTTTTCGAACCAATAATGAAGAGTAGACTTATATACAGATTAAGAGAGTCAGATTTGTTAATTTTGGCACTTAAGAACCCTTCGGTTTATAATTATGGCTGTCAGCCAAACAAGATGTTTGATTATCTTGCAGCGGGTCGACCGATCATATGCTCCTCGTCATCAGCGAATAATCCACTTAGTAGAGCATCCTGCGGAGTCAATATCAAATCAGGATCAAGCGAAAATTTAGCCAAAGCAATATTAAAAATATATCGGTCTACAGATAAAGAAAAAAAACAAATGTCAAGAAACGCAATTAATTTTGTTTATAAAAATTACAGAATTAGTCTGTTAAGCTTAAAACTAAAAAAAATATTGGACGACGCTCTTGAAACATAAATTCTATCAAAATTATGGCAAACCATTTTTGGACTATTTCTTCGCTATTATTTTGCTTATCCTATTTATTCCATTTTTTATTTTAATTGCCCTTGCAATTTCAATTATCGATCGCAGTCCAGTGTTCTTCAGGCAAGATAGAATCGGTAAAGATATGGAAAAATTCGAAATTTATAAATTTAAAACCATGGACGATTCACGCGGACCGCTATTAACTTTTGACAATGATCCAAGGGTCACAAAAATAGGTGGTTGGTTAAGAAAATACAAAATCGATGAATTGGCACAATTAATCAACATCCTAAAAGGTGAAATGAGTTTTATAGGACCTAGACCAGAAGCTGCCATCATTGCTCAAAAGCATTTCAAGGTAGACTCGTTAATTTACACTGTAAAACCTGGAATAACAGGGCTTAGCTCAATAAACTTTTTCGATGAATGCAAGCTTATCCCAAATAACAGAAAGTTAGTATATAAGACTTATTTTAATAAAATACTTCCCCAAAAAGTCAGCCTGGATCTAAGATATATTAAAGAAATGAGTCTTTCTAAAGACCTCGCAATAGCTTTAAAAACAGTTGCCATTATCTCTCGCACTATTTTAAACATATAGTTTTTGATAAACTTGTTTAGAGGGGTAATTTGGAAAAAGACTCTTTTATTATTAAAAAGTATTATTTAATCGTAATTCTGCTGTCTTTTGCTTTGGCAGTAGGTACTTTTGTCTTTTTCGCAACCGAGAAAAACGTCTATGTTTCCAGGGGAAAATTTAGCTACTATTTCTCGAGTAGCTCAAATCCAACCAATGACCTACCTTTTGTATCCGACGCTATGACAAAATCAATTTCTGATTCTATCCAAACTCGAGCTTTCCTGGAGAAATTATATAATGCTTCGAATATTACCGTTTCCAGTAAAATATCCTCCAATCCAACTAAATATATTAAAACTAGTGTGATTGAAGGTTCAAGTGTTATACAGGTAAGTATTTTTAGTGAAAATAAGGAGACTCTTTCAAGATTAAGCCAAAAATTCTATACGGTTTTAAACAGCTCGTCACTAATATCAGGGATGGTGCCGAAGCCGAATATCAATATCGTTGACCCCCTATATACCAATGAAAATCCTACCTATCCCAAACCCCTAGAATATGCCGGCCTGGTTTTTATCGGTTCACTACTTGTAGGGATAATGTTTCTCTATATCTTTTCAAACGAGAACTAAATATTTATCACTCCGCTGCCTAGACAGATTCTTTCCTTTGAATCATCTTGGTCTAAATACAAGACTGCTATCTGTCCTGGAACGAGTTGAGTATTTTGATCGCTCAGAGATAGATGCAAACTTTCCTTGGAAATATTTAAAATTGCTCTGCGCGGCTGATCTGAAGATCTCGCCTTAACCCAAACTTCATAGGTTTTATCTTTCAACGAGATAAGTAAATTAAATGGCTTTAGAACAGCATCCTTACTGTAAGACAAACTTACGTCTTTAGAAACAACTAAGATATTGGGCTCTTTCTTCTCTATTACATAATAAGGGCCTCCCGGTAGCCTGATCCCCTTTCTCTGCCCCAATGTATAATGACTCAAGCCGTCGTGAGAGCCAATCTCTAGCCCGCTTTCATCAATTACCTTTCCGCTGCTTGGCCTGACCTCTAAATTTATAAAATTATCTAATTCACTAGAATCAATAAAACAAAAATCTTGGCTTTGCTTTATCTTTTTGTATTCGTCAAATATCTCGTTTTTCTTGGCCAGACTATATACATCAGCCTTATTTAGCTCTCCAAGCGGAAAAATTATTCGGCTCAAGTATTGTTTATTTAAAAATGAGAGTGAATAAGTTTGATCCTTTATCTCGTCAGCTGAGCACGTAAGAAGATATTGCTTCGAATCCTCAAATTCTTCATATTTAATCTTTGCATAGTGACCAGTTGCTACAAATTTAGCTCCTACTTTATCCGCATATTCAAAAAGTGCTTTAAATTTAACTTTTCTGTTGCAAAATACACAAGGAGATGGAGTGCGGCTATTCTTAAGTTCTTTTTTAAAATATTCGATAACCTCTTCATTGAAAGAATCTGCTACATCTATAATCTCATGTTTACACCCGAATGAATCACAAATTTTTCGAGCAATATCAAATGACTCTTTGGAGCAGCATACATTTTCTTTTCTTCTAGAGCATTTATATACTTCATACTTGAGTGAGACTCCAATGACATCGAATCCGGCATTTTTTAATAACATTAAAGAAACGGAAGAATCAACTCCTCCCGACATACCCAAAACTACCTTATTTGAATCAAGGTTTTTCATAATTAAACTAAGTGACTACTATTCTATTTAGAAGTCTTGTTGTCTTTGGCGATTAGGAAGATATAAATTATCTCCAGTAGCCCGAGAGTGTTTAGGATAAGCAAGACAACATACCATGCAGTTTCTCCGCGTCTAGCGGCCTTCCAGAGGGCAATACCCTTCCATACTGCACTCCATAGAGCGACTAAAGTAATTACAAATACACCAATAGATGTAGCCAGAAAAGCTGCCATCCCACTATCAGTTGCTAATTCCTGTTCCATTTTGTTACCTCCATTTACCTAATATTTTATCAATTTTAGCCTCAATTTTCAAGGCATAATCAGTTGATTTTTTACGTAAATTCTTTGGCAAAAAACTAATTATAAATTTTGCAATTTTGCCGTTCGCGTCGAAGAAAAGAAGACCGACTATTATTAGAATCCAATCAGGCATAATAGGAAAAACTAGTCCCACAAGACCAATAATTATTAAGACAAAACCTATCAGAAGCCTTAAAACAAATAGAATATCACGAGGAATAAGTCTGATTTCATTTTTCAGCGACATGTTTATATTATGACCTAACTAGCTATTTAGCTCAATCAAGACTGGACAGTGGTCGGAGCCAAAAACATCTGAGAGAATCTTTATATCTTTGACCTTAGAAAGCATTTTTTTTCTTGAGAGAAAATAGTCGATTCGCCAGCCCACGTTCCTTTCCCTAGCCTTAAACCTCTGACTCCACCAGGTATATTCACGAGATTGAGGATGAAGAAAACGAAATATATCTATCCAGCCATCTGCGAGCATTTCATCCATAAACTCGCGTTCCTTATTGGTAAAGCCAGCATTTTTGGTATTGTCTTTTGGCCTGGCTAAATCTATTTCATTATGCGCAACATTTAAATCTCCACAAACCAGAACCTCTCTCTCCTTGAAGCTCTTTAAATATTCCTTAACTGCCTTATTCATTTCGATCTTGAAACCAAGTCTAGCCAATTCCCTGCCTGAATGAGGCAGATAAAAATTTATTAGAACAAATTTATCAAAGAATAACGTAATAGCTCTCCCCTCTTTATCAAATATCTTATTATCGATCCCGTAAACCACTTTCGATGGCTTTATCTTTGAATACACTGACACTCCCGAATATCCCGGCTTTTCGGCGTGGAACCAGAAAGATGTATACCCATCAAAATTTTTAAGCTCTTCGGGAAGGCGACTATCATCGACCTTTATTTCCTGAAGACATAGAATATCAATATTGTATTTTTTTAAAAAATCTCTTAACTCTTTTGTAGCGGACCGAAGACCATTAATATTCCAAGAAGCAATTTTCATATATACCACCTGTGGTCGCGAAGCCACTTACGATTTATTTTATAATCTTTCATCAATGATTCCACCTCGCTCCAGAACCTACTAGAATGATTCTTCACTTTTATGTGACATAGCTCATGAATCACTACATATTCTATCACTTGAAGAGGACACATAGCGAGCTTAATATTAAAAGTTAAATCGTCCTCCGGCGAACAACTGCCCCACTTCGAAAGATAATATGAAAATTTAAGTTTGCCACAAGTGAATTGCGGATACTTATCAATAAGATCTTTGACTATCACTGAAGTTTCTTGCTTAAGAAATTTTTCTAAGGCCTTTTTTCTTTCTAAGTTTGTACTTCCGATTGATCTAAGCGTGATCAAATTTTGCTCAATCTTTTCTTCTTCCCCAAAACGTAAAGTCCTGACAGTTCCTAGGTAATAGATCTCATTAGGATTAAGTTTTTTTGATTTCTGAGTCTTCAAAAGTGTTTTCTTTATCCAAGATTCTTTCTCTGTCACAAATCGATCAATAAATATTTTTGGCAACAGAAAAGGAGAGCGTACTATTATCTCACTACCAATAACCTGCACGCATAAAGTCCTACGCTTCGATCGAATGATTTTATAATCCATAAAATGAGCCGAGGCTCACTTTGCTAACCGCAACACGAACAATTTTCGCAGTCACCTTCGCAATCTTCTTTCTCCTCGACTTCTTCGTCCTTCTTTGGCTTTTCTTCTTCGCTCATATATTTCCTTTCATTTTGATATTATATTTTTCTAACGCTTTGTTTTCAAGATAATTTATCCTTTATCCTCTTTTCAATACCATGATCAGTCGGAAAATAATATTTATGATTTTTAATTTTATCAGGAAGCCTGTCGGATGACCCCTTGCTTCCATAACCAAGATCCTTCATTAGACTAGTAGGAGCATTACGTAAATTCAAAGGTACATCAAGGTTACCAAACTGCTTTATGTCTTTTCTAGCACGACCAATCGCCTCATCACATGAGCGGCTCTTAGGAGCGACTGAGAGATAGATAACGGCTTCGCTGAGAACTACATCGCATTCTGGCATTCCGATAAAGTGGCAGGCGTTATAAGCGCTTGTCGCTATCATTAATGCATGGGGATCTGATACACCAATATCTTCACTGGAAAATCTGATAAGTCTTCGGGCAATATAAAGCGGATCCTCTCCGGCATCGAGCATTCTTGCTAGATAGTAGACCGCAGCGTCAGGGTCCGATGCTCTCATCGATTTATGAAGAGCCGAAATAATGTTGTAATGCTCTTCACCAGCACGATCGTATTTAAGTACTTTTATAAATTTGGATTTTTCAATTAATTTTTTATCAATTTTCTTCGACTGTGCGACGAGATCTTCAATTGTATTTAGAAGAATTCTCGCATCACCATTCGAATTTTCAACAATTAATTTTCTGGCTTCATCATCAATGCTAATCTTGCCAAGTTTTAAAACAGCTTTATCTAATATTTTGTTTAAATCTTCTTCTTGAAGACGATTCAGCATCAAAACCTTACTTCTTGAGATCAAAGGGGAAATGACCGTGAATGATGGATTTTCAGTAGTAGCACCGATCAGCACAATATCCCCTTTCTCGATATATGGCAGCAAAACATCCTGTTGAGCCTTGTTGAATCGATGAATTTCATCAATAAAAATTATCGTTTTTGAGGGCTTGTTGGCCTTTGCTATCTCGAGCTCTTCACGAAGCTTTTTAGTTGTACCCAAAACTGCATTAATTTGTACAAAATTCGCTTTTGTAGATTTTGAAATTATATTCGCAAGCGTAGTCTTACCCGACCCTGGCGGACCAAAAAGAATTATCGAGGAGAGCTGATCCTTATTAATAGCGTTTTTCAGAAAACTTGCACCTGAAATAAGATGATTTTGCCCTATAAATTCATCTAAGCTTTGAGGTCGTAAATCTTCTGCTAATGGCATAAATACTTGCTTATTTTTCCTATCCTGTTACATAATACAACTAAATAATATCTATATGGTAAAATAAAACAGGTATGAGTGAAATAATCAACTACACAAGATTAACAACCTCAGATAAGCTTGAGAACAAATTCGTAACTTGTCAGGCCCATATACCTCAGGATCGCGACAAAGCTGAGCTTGGGACAATCTTTGCTGAGATTGAAATCGATTCTCCGTGGTTTGCTACTTCGCAGGTTGGTCAAACAGTCATCAATACCCTCATTAAAGAATATTATCGAGGCACTGATTCATCAGAGCTGATAAATTTTGAAGAAGCAATTAAGAAGGTTAATGAGTCTCTCGCTCATATCGCTCAAAGTGGTGAAACCGAATGGATTGGTAAATTGTCAGGTGTTTTAGTTTTGCTAAATGGTGGGGAAATTAATTTTTCACAAACTGGATCCTCACACGCTTATCTATATAGAACTGGCAAGATAAATCATATCACCGAAGGATTAGAAAACAGTGAACCACCGCATCCTTTAAAAACATTTTCTAACCTAACCAGTGGATCCCTGCAAGAAGACGACAAAATAATAATCGCAAATAATGCTTTCTTCGAAGTAATTAGCCCAACCGAACTCAAGCTGATCATTACCTCGCTTCCTCCGTCACTTGCGGCTATCGAGTGCGCAAAAATAATGCAAGCTCACGGCTGCCAAGACGCAAATGCAATCTTTATTGAATTAACTACAATTGATAAATTAGCGAACCTTCCACCTGATCAGAAAATTGAAGCTGTTTATTTAGACCAGCAAATTCTGACTCTAGGAAGAATTAGTAAAAACGCAATTAAAAACATTACATCATCATCAAAAAACTCACTAAAAAAAGTCCTAAGTGCATTCTCTAGATTTTCTCATGAAAAAATTAAGCCCCTTGCAGTTAAGGGAATCGAAAAATCAAAAGAAAAGTCAAAACAAGCCTTGCAGGCAACTTCAAAGTTAGTTGATCCTACAAGTAGAGAAGAGGGCGCAGAGATAGTCTCTTCAAGCGAAAATGTCGATGCTGAATATATTGAAACAAAAACTAAGTTCTCATTATCTGGATTATTTACCAAAATCCGAAATAAAATCAGAAGGCCACTCATAAAGATCGGTTTTTATACTAAGAAAAAATCAAAAATGTATCTTGTGCTGCTAGTGGTAGTTCTAGTTGGACTGGGAGCAGTTGTATATTTCTCTTTAAGCGCCCAGAAAAACAGGGCTAATTTAAAAGAAGCTGAAGCAGCATACCAACAGATCGTCTCCCTCTCAGGCGAAGCTGACATACTTTCTACAAATAACAATATAGATTCGGCTGTAAATAAATATTCTGCAGTTCTTGATTTGCAAGAAAAGATAAAGGATACAAAATATCAAAGTCAAGCTCAAGCATTGCTTGATAAGGCAAGCAAAAAAATTGCCGAGATGACACACCTAAAAGATGCTACGCTCCTATCATCCGCTGACCTAGCCGGAACCTCGCAGGTCATGATCCTTAAGGATATTGTCTATGCATCAAGTGGAAGCGATTTATATAGCGGTAAGACCGATGCAAAAACATTTGTAAAAACAGCAGCATTAGGATTCAAACCAAGCACAATAGTACAAATCGAAGACCTAGATCTTTTCGCAGCACTTTCTGGCAGTAAATTAATAAGCTTTAATTCTACTGGCAACGAATTAAAAAATTCATCTCTTGAATTCAAGGAGCCTAATCTGCTCGCAGTATTTGCTTCAAATCTGTACGTAAGCGACAATTCTGACAACCAACTCTGGAAAGTCAGTTACGATGATGGTGGATTCAATAAAAAATCTGAGTATTTTAAGGATGCCGTCAATGTATCACAGATAAAGTCAATCGCGATTGATGGTAGTGTCTATACGATGAGTCCATCCGGCGAGGTAACTAGATATTCAAGAGGAAATAAAGTTTCGAATTTTCAAGTCAACGCACCTGGTAGCAAAAACATTGAATGCGTAAAAATACTCGCCAATGATCAAGCAGAAAACATGTTGATTGCAGCTAAAATTTCCGACCGTTACCGGGTCATAAAAATTAAAAAAAGTGGGGAAATAATTAGCCAGTACAATCTCGCCGGTGTTTCAAAATTAGATTCAATTTCAGCAAATCGCGCTCTAGACACCATTTATTTATCAACAGAGAACAAGATACTTTCCTTTTCTGTGAACTAAAGCCTATCGAACTTCGAAATGCCAAGTAGATCTAGGCCTTCGCCTATCATTGCCTTGTAAAGATATACTATTTGAATATTTTGAGAGTCTTTTTCTGTTCTAGTGATAATTCTATTTTGTTCGTAGTATGAGTTAAACTTATTAGCAAGATTATAAATAAAATCGGCTAGAATACTTGGCTCAGATTTCTCGGCCGATCGAAGCAATATCCCTTGATACTTAATCGCCTCTCGCAAAAGTTCAGTCGAATCCTCTGAAAAGTTCGTTTCGCTTGGAACTGGATTTTGCTTTTCGTACTCAGAGGTTAGTGATGATAATCTGGCATAGGCGTACTGAAGATAAATTGAACTATTTCCTCTTAGATCAATCATCTTATCAAATGAAAAGACTACATCTGTTCGGCGATTAGAAGATAGGTCAGCATACTTAATAGCTGAGATCGCTAAATCAATTGCCTCTCCATTAAACTTACTCTTTTTTTCTGTAAGCATTGCTTCCACTCTTTTTTTTGCTTCTTCGATCAAATCCTCAAGAAGTATGACTCTTCCTTGCCTGGTAGACATTTTGCCTTCAGGAAGGCGCATCATCCCGTGTCCAGCAAAAACCATTTGTGCGTTGCCAAGATAATCTAATTTTTTAGCAACTTGCTCCAACTGCTTAAAATGCAATTGTTGATCTTGGCCGACGTGATAGATAAGTTCGCTTGGCTTGAATTGATCCATTCGATATTTGATCGCCGCTAAATCCCTGGTCATGTATAAAGTTGCTCCGTCCTGCCTTTTAATTAAAGCAGGCGGTAAATCATCCAGCTCGACAACCATAGCTCCCTCAGACTGAGTTAACAGATTTTTATTCTCTAAGTCAGCGATTACATCTTTGACCATGTTTTCATAAAAGCTCTCGCCAATTACGTTGTCGATTTTGATGTCTAAAATTTTATAAATTCGATCAAATTCATCAAAACTCCAATTGACACATTTCTGCCAAATTTCTCGCGCCTCTGGGTCTCCATCTTCAAGCTTCTTTGACCAGCCCCTGGCTTCTTCGTCTAATTCAGAACGCTTAGAAGCTTCATCGTGAAACCTAACATAAAGCTCATTTAATTTTTTAATTGGGTTTGCGGCTATCTCTTCATCATTACCCCAATTTTTAATCGCATAGATTAATTTGCCAAATTGGGTCCCCCAATCACCAATATGATTGATGCCAATCGCTTCGTATCCAAGAGCCTTATGAATATTCAGATTAGCTTGCCCGATTACAGTTGACCTCAAGTGTCCAACAGAAAATGGTTTGGCAATATTAGGACCAGAATAATCGATCACAACGACTTCACCAGGAATCATCCTCTGGTAAGAACCGATATCAGAAATAATTGCTTTAGCCTCAGCCTCCAAAGACTCTAGAGAAAACTTGAAATTTATAAAACCTGACTCGAATTTTATTGACTCGACAAGATCAGTCGAAATTGCTTCTCTCAAGCGTTTTACCAGCTCATTTATATCAGGCTCAATTGATTTGAGAGTTTGCAGTTGATTAGGCGCTATTGCCAGATCAGCAAACCTTCCCCCATCTATCAAATCTATCTGCTCAATACCGAGATCTGATTTTATTAGTAGAGATAGCTTTTGTTTAAGCATTGTGTTTTACCTTAACAAAATTTCTCTTTCCAACACTAAGTACATATTCACGTTTATCGACCACAAAACTTGGGTCGGTAGCGATGTCGGAATCTATCTTAACCGCGCCCTGCTCAATCAGACGCCTTGCGCTAGATTTACTGCTAGCAAGTCCTGTTTCGATCAAAACAGACAAAAGATCACCAGACTCTACTTTCATCTCTTTAATTTCGGACGGCAGTTCCTTGCGAGAAAAAACACTCTCAAAATTTTCAGCTGCCTTTTTTGCATGTTCTTCGCTATTAAGCATTTTGGTTAACTCATAAGCCAGCTCTTTCTTGAAAATCATCGGGTTTTCGCCAGACTCAATCGCTTTTTTAATTTCATCGATACGTGGCATCTCCACATCGGTAATGTATTCGAAACATTTTACAATCACATCATCAGACAAACTCATAATCATACCGTAAAAATCACTAGGCTCGCTATCAAGCGCAATAACATTTCCTTCTGTTTTGCCAATCTTCTTGCCTTGAGAGTCAGTCAAAAGCGGCGTGGTCATTACGTACTTCTCCTTACCAAGCATTTTCTTAGCCAAATTTCTTCCACAAAGCATATTAAATGTTTGGTCATCTCCGCCAAGCTCTAAATCCACTTCCATTGCAACGGAATCATAGGCTTGCAACATTGGATAAAAAAACTCTCTCATGTTGATAAACTCACCCGCCTGTTTTCGCTTGGCATAGAGATCTCTTTCCTCTAATTGCTGTAAGGTAAAATTATCTGCAATATTAAGAACATCAACTAAAGTAAGTTTATTTAGCCAGTCACCGTTATATAAAATCTTGACTGGATTGTCTCCATCAAATCTGACAATTCTTCCCGCCTGCATGACATAATCCTTGGCGTTACTCTTAAGCTCCTCATTGGTCAGATATTTTTCCCTGGAACGAGTTTTTCCAGAAGGATCGCCGGCCTGGCCTGTGCCATCACCAATTAAAAATATTACTTCGTGGCCGAGATCCTGCCATTGACGCAATTTCTTGAGTCCGACAATATGACCAATATGAAGCTTTATTCCAGTAGGATCAAAACCCTGATAAAGCTTTAATTTCTTTCCTGATTCTAAATCTTTGCGCAATATTTCTTCTGAAGGGTAGATATTTTCAACACCTCGAGTCAGAAGTTCTTCAATTTTATCCATATTAATCACCCTGCCTTTATTTTTAAGCTAAATTTTATTAAGCTTCTTATTATTTCAGGTTCGTTCTTGAGAGTATTTTATCCCAAACTATGTTATAATTCAATTAAGATGAAACTAGGCGGCATTGTAAACCTTAGGAATTCTCGAAAGCTGCGACTGCCCAAAACCAAAGAAGAGAAAAAAATATTTAAAAAGAAGTTGTTAAACTTCTTTCTTGGATTTGTTGGCTTCATCGTTCTACTATTCCTTTGGTATGCTAAGGATATTCCCACACCAGCAAAGCTCGCTAAGCTTCACGCTTCAGAAAGTACAAGGATACTCGCTAAAAATGGAGATGTCTTGTACGAAACGGGTAACGAAAGAAGAACCATTCTCGACAAAAAGGATATTCCAGACAACATCAGGCAAGCAACTGTAGCGGTCGAAGATGCAAACTTTTATAAGCATGGTGGTGTTGACTTTAAAGGGCTAGCCAGAGCTATCGGTAAGGACATTTTCTCTTTAAGGCTGGCTCAAGGTGGATCTACTATTACACAGCAGTTTGTAAAAAATGCAGTACTAACAAACCAAAAATCTATTTCTAGAAAAATTAAAGAATTAATCATCTCTCTTGAAATTGAACAAATATATTCAAAAGACGAAATACTAAATTTATACCTCAACGAAATTCCATACGGCGGAAATATTTATGGAGTGGAAGAAGCTAGTAATACATTTTATGGAAAATCTGCCAAGGATTTGAGTTTATCAGAAGCAGCGACCCTAGCTGCGATTCCTCAGGCACCGACTTACTATTCACCATACGGAAGTCATACGGACAAGCTTTTTGTCAGAAAAGCTCTTGTTCTAGACAAGATGGCTAAGCAGGGATATATCACCCAGGAACAAGCCGATAAGGCAAAAACAGAGTCACCATCTAAAGAGCGTCCCGAATTTAAACCAAGACGAGAATCAATTAAAGCTCCTCATTTCGTAATGTACATCAAGGAAAAGCTCGTCGAACAGTACGGGGAAAAAATGATTGATAGCGGCGGATTAACTGTTACCACGACCTTGGACCCAGACAAGCAGAAATATGCCGAAGAGGCTATCAAAAATGGAGAGGCAAAATTTAGCAGATACGGAGCAACGAATGCCGCCATGGTATCGCTTGATATCAAAACAGGAGAAATAGTCTCAATGGTAGGCGGCAAAGATTTCTTTGATCTTGAGCACGATGGAAATGTAAACGTAACAGATTCTCTTCGTCAACCAGGGTCATCATTTAAGCCAATTGTTTATGCTACTGGATTTAAACAATCAAGATTCTCGCCCGCATCAAATATTTTTGACCTGAAGACTGACTTTGGTGGTTACTCACCAAACAACTACGATGGAAGCACTCATGGTCCAGTTACTATTAGAACTGCACTATCAAACTCACTTAATATTCCTGCTGTTAAGATGCTTGGTTTAGTTGGTGTGCCCGAGGCACTCAAGACTGCAAAGGACCTGGGCATAACAACTCTAACAACACCGGAAAGATATGGGCTAGCACTAGTCTTGGGAGGCGGAGAAGTAAAGCCAATTGAGATGGCTGGGGCTTTCGCAGCCTTTGGAAATTCCGGTGAATTCCATAAGCCGGTGGGTATTTTAAAAATTGAAGATCATAAAAAGAAAGTTTTATATGAGTATAAGCAAGAAACCAATAAATTTCAGGCTATTGACCCACAAATAGCCTATCAGATCACAGACATACTGGATGATGACAATGCTAGATGCATGGTTTTCGGCTGTCAGAACGCCCTAAACTTCGGAGATACACATGTTGCAGCAAAAACTGGTACAACCCAGGAATTTCATGACGCCTGGACCGTTGGGTATACCCCGAAATATTCGGCTGCAGTATGGGTTGGCAACAATGACAACACCAAGATGAAGTCGGGTGCTGATGGATCGGTAGTGGCAGCACCGATTTTCCATGACTATATGGTCAAGATCGCAGATGATTCAGAGTTTACAAGACCGGCAGGAATTCAAGAAGTAACTGTGGAAAAATTTTCAGGTAAGCTTCCAACTGGATATTCAAAGGAAACCATAAAAGATATATTTGCTTCATGGCAGGTTCCGACCGAAAAAGACAACATTAATTCTGTATTTAAAGTAAATAAAATAAATAATAAAATTGCTACAGATAATACACCAGCAGAATTAATAGAGGAAAAAGTTTTTTCAAATCTACACAACGAGTGGGGTGATGCTTGGAAGAAATATCCCAACTGGGAAAGCCCGGTAAGAGCCTGGGCTGAGAGCAATGGATACTTACTTCCCCCATCCGAGAAAGATGATAGCTACTCAAGCCTTCCGACTATTTCAATATCTTCACCGTCAAATGGTCAAACAATTAGCGGCACAACTAGTGTCTCGGTGAGCACAAAATCAGGACAAAACATATCTTCTGTCACCTATTATCTTGAAAATACTGAGATTGGTTCGTCATCAAGCTCACCTTATTCAATCGTTTTTGACTCAAATAAATACGCAAATGGTAGCTATAGCTTGTCGGCTGTGCTTAAGGATTCAAACGGGGTTAGCGCAAGATCAAGCATTAGCGTTAGTATCAACAACGCCTCTCCATTAGTCTCGGGAATTAGCGTATCCGCCATAACCGCAAATAGTGCTAAGTTTGAGTTCGACACAAATGTCGCTACCGATTCAATTATCTATTACGGAACCAGCCAAAATAATTTATTATTGTCAAAGGCATCGGGGATTGCAACTAAAATACATTCAGCCGTTCTCACTGGTTTGAGCGCAGGAACAAAATATTACTATCGCATCGACGCAACCGCATCAGGAAAAACAGGATCCTCATCAGGAACCTTTACAACGAACTAATTAGCTAGATCTGAGATAGAGTGGTATTTATATTGAGCCGTAAAACCGGCTTTTTCTGCTATTTTAATTATTTTCTTTGCATCAGTTGTTAAGTGAAGATTTCCCGCCAGATCTAACTCGCCAATATATAACTTATTCCCATCGAGTGGTTTTGATCTTGCTGAACTTACAATTGCTAGCGCAACTGCTGAGTCAGCGAGCGTTGATTTTAACTTGTAGCCTTCCGATATATTAAGAAATAAATCGCTTGAACTAAGATCAATTTTTAAATGCTTTGAAATTACTGCTGCGATCATATGTAGTCTATTTAAATCATAACCAACAGCGTTTCTCCTAGGAATCATTGAGTTAGTTTTTTGAACTAGTGCCTGAACCTCTAAAAATATAACTCTGCTTCCTTCGATAACCGCTGTTCGGCTTACTCCCTCAGGAAGAACGCTCCCGGGCTTGAGTCGGCCAAAGTTCGGCTCAGGCCTCAGTCCGCTTGAGGTCATTTCAAATATCCCAATTTCATCTGTAGAGCCAAACCTATTCTTGGCCGCTCTTAGAAACCTCTCTTGACCGGTCTGAGAGCCTTCTAGATAAAAGACACCGTCAACAAGATGCTCTAAGGTCTTTGGTCCGGCAACCTCGCCATCCTTGGTCACATGGCCTATCATGATCATTGCCGCTGAATTCTTCTTGGCATATTCGATAAGTTTTAGAGCACATGAACGGACCTGAACAATGTTACCAGCAGAACCGGCGACATTTGGATCAAATACAGTTTGAATCGAATCCACAACAACAAGCTTAGGCTGTAGACTAATAAGTGATGCGATCAAGTTATCAACATTTCTATCATCAAAAATTGCAATATTCTTGGTTATCGAAGCAAGGCGATCGGCTCGTAACTTAATTTGCTCTGGAGATTCTTCTCCCGCAATATAAGCCACCTGATCCTTTATCTTTGAAGCAATTTGCCAAACAAGTGTCGACTTGCCAATCCCTGGGTGACCGCCAAAGAGCAAGACCGAGCCCTTGACTAAGCCTCCGCCCAGTACCAGATCGATCTCCTCCATACCAGTTATAATTCTTTCCTTCTTGGTAGTTTTTAAATCACTAAGTATAATCGGCTCAATTTTTTTAGCAGATCTAGATTCTGGTGGTCTGTCACTCATTTCCTTAAGGGTATTCCAAGCATTGCAGTAATTACATTTACCACTCCAGTTCAGATGCTCTCCACCACACTCCGAACAAATCCAAATTGTTTTAGGCGCTTTCTTTTGCATCCTCTAGAAATAAATCTACCTTTCTTGATCCCCTGAATTCATTAATACCAGCAGTAAAAGCAATGTCAAACTTTCGCCCCCTTTTAAGTCCGTAGTTCTTTTTTTCAAAAGAAAAGACCAGAAAACAACCTTCTCTTCCCCCGCAATCGAAATATACCTTTTGATGCGAATGGTCGCGACCGATAGTTTCTATTTGACTAATTGCTACTTTTTCAAGTGCCAAAACTGGTTTTGTATTACCTGGACCAAATGGTGATAGCTTTTCTAATTTCTCAATATTTTTTATAGTTAGATCTTCATGTTTAATAAGTGCATCAATTACTAATTCCCGAGCAAATAAGTTTTTATTAATTTTGCTCGAAGCATCAGCAATTTTTTTCATAAACAATTTTAATTGGCTCTTCTCTAGCGAGAGACCTGCTGCCTGGCTATGTCCTCCAAACGAAATTAATATTTCCTCGGACGAAGCTAACATGTCTGTTATATTTACTCCTTGAATTGATCTTGCAGAACCTTTGAGAAATTCTCCGCTACTCGATAAAACTATGCTGGGACGATAATATTTATCTGTTATTTTAGATGCAATTAGTCCAACAATTCCTTCGTCCCAATCACCTGTTATCACGATAATATTTTGGCTGCCTAACTGATGGGATTCAACATATTTAATCGCCTCATCTACACTCTTTGACAACATATCCTGTCTTAGCGAATTATATTTATCTAGTTTTTTTGCTAAAGCTGCAGCCTGATTTGAGTCATTAGTTACCAACAACTCATAACTATCGCGGGGGTGTGCGATCCTTCCGGCTGCATTCAATCTTGGTGCAATAGCGAATCCCAAATCATATGTCGTCAATGGCTTACTGCCGAGAGAACTAATTTCAAGAATATTTTTAAGTCCGATGTTTTTCGTCTTTGCTAAAACCTGCATTCCATATTTAACTAAAATACGGTTATCGTGATTGAGTGGAACAATATCCGCAACAGATGATATTGCCGCAAGATCTATAAGCCATTTCTCTTGGCCAGATTCCCCGAGAAGCTCACGAGCCACCATATACGCCGTTCCCCCACCAGAGAGCTCAAGGGATGATAAGTCAGACGTTATATCAGGATGAACAATCGCATAAGCCTCAGGTAATTCATCAGGTAGTTGGTGATGATCAACAATTATTGTTTCTATTCCAGCATCTTTTAGCATTAATATTTCTCTATGGCTTTTTATTCCACAATCAAGAGTAATAACTAAATCAACTTTCTCAGAAATAAAGTATTTTATTGCCTCTTGATTTAATGAATAGCCCTCTTTTCTCTCAGGGACATAAGTTAATGCTTGTCCACCAAAAAGTGAAATAGCTCGATAGATAATTGCCCCAGAACAAACTCCGTCCGCGTCATAATCACAAAAAATTCCAATTTTAAGCTTTTTCTCTACAGCCCTCTTTATCCTTAACACAGCTTTATCAATATTCTTTAATTTTTTGGTTGAAACCAAATTTCGATAATCAATATTTAAAAATTCATCTAGCTTGGTAATTGATCTATTTTTTACAATCGCTTTAAGAATATCTTCCGGATATTTAGAAAGATATTTCCACTTTGAGTACCTCATTTCAAATACGCCAATCCTTCTACTCTTACATCAACATATTCATGAATATCGGCTTTATTCTTAT
The DNA here is from genome assembly GCA_964487045.1 of uncultured Candidatus Saccharibacteria bacterium. Lineage (GTDB taxonomy): Bacteria > Patescibacteriota > UBA1384 > UBA1384 > DTJR01 > JBDRAU01. The sequence continues at coordinate 186,414 of CAZAOT010000002.1, forward strand.
CAACTACCTGCTTTACTGCACTCACCTGATTATTGATTGAATAAGAGCTGTCAGCAATAATCGACCATCCTTCGCTAGTAATAAAGGTAATTTTAAAGGTCGTTTCCTCCATCTTAGCGCTGGTCACTTTTATCCCTGCCTTATCGAGCTCTTCAATAATTTTTAGAAAAAAGTAGATAAAGGATTCCGAAGCAACCCGATCTCCTTCTTTAATAACTTGATTCTTGTCATCGTTAAGCACAATTTTGCTAGACGGCCTTGCGATTGTTTGATATGCATAGCCCTGGTTATCAACCTCATAGCAATTTTCAATATTACACCAAATCATTGTTTGATCACGCTCTATTACAGATAACTTTACAGTCCTAGGAATCCCTCGGATGATAGTTACTTCACTTAAAACTGGATATTCTTTTTGCAGTGTTCTTAAAAATTTGCCTGTTCTAAGAAATAAAATATTTCTACCCATCAATTCTCGCTTCATATAGTCGGAAATCTCGACAGACTTTACTCCTTCAATGTTAACTTGAGAAATTTTGAATATTGACGAAAAAAATACGCCATAAATAATAAACGCTAAAACTGCTGCATAAAAAAGTCCTTTTAGTGGTTTTAGATTAAACCTGACTTTTTCTTTTGTTTTATGCGTCTTATTGATTATTTCAGGACGCCTAAAATTAAACCTCTCCTTATGCTGCATCATTGCCAATCGCCTAAATACTCTATTTCTTCTTCTAGGGCTACTGAATATTTATCAATCACTAGCTTCCTCATCTGCTCAATCAATTTCCGTGCGTCTGATGAAGTAGATCCACCTTCGTTTATTATCCAATTAGCATGCTTCTTAGAAACATGCACACCGCCAAGTTTGAGTTTTTTAGCTCCTGAGCTATCCAGCAAAAATCCTGCGGTTCGCTCTTTCTGGTCATCATTTTTATCTCGCCCAGTAAGATTTCTAAATACACTGCCAGTAGTTTTTTGACCAATCGGCTGATTTTGCTCTCTCCACTTTTTATATTTAGCGATTTCCGAAGAAATATCTTCTGGTTTTTTCTTTTGAAATTGAAAAATTGCGCTTAAGACTATTGGAGGAAATTCATCTTTCTTATATTTCAATTTACTTGTTCGATATCCGAATTCGAACCACTCAGGCTGAACACTAACGATCTTATCTGTCGAAATCATTAATGTTGCCGATTTTAAGCAACTAGAAATTGATGCGCCATGAGCACCAGCATTTACGCAGAGGGCACCACCGACAGTTCCAGGAATTCCAAACATAGGCTCTAACGCACTAAGGCCGTGCGAAGCAGCTTCTAAAATCATCTTACTAAGTGCTACTCCACTATCGACAATCACTCTAGACTTTGATTCATCAATTTCGATCGCTGATGTTTTGTTGATGATAATAAGACCATCGAAACCTTTGTCCGAAACCAAGATATTGGAGCCAAAGCCGAGCACCTTATAAGGAACACCCATTGTTCTTGCGGCTCCAACGCAGTCAACCAGCTCTTTTATCGACTTAGCCTCCACCAGGAAACGAGCTCTTCCTCCTAGGCCTATCGAAGTATACAAGCTAAGTTCAACATTCTTAGAGTAATTTTTTAATATTTCTTCTAATTTGTCCATGTTTAATTTATCTAATATTTTATGTAATTTTTCAATCTTTTAAGAATGATTCGGCAATTTTATAAACATCAGTTGCGCCCATAGTCATCACTATATCACCCTCTCTCAAATTTTGCTTGAGGAAATTAAGCGCCGACTCATAATCATCTAGATAAAAAAACTTATTTGCATTATTCAGGTCCGAAACTAAGTCGGAAGATTTCTTCAAAGCATCCTCGTCTCTTCCTGGAACTTTATAAACCGGCAAAATTCCAATCGCATCAAGACCAGCTCCCGAGAAAGCTGTGATAAAATCCTTGTAGAAGTCATTAAATCGCTTTTGTTGGTGAGGTTGAAAGATCAAAAATTTTCTTTTTTTTGGGAAAGCTTCCTTTAAGGCTCCGATTGTAGCAATTATTTCTGTTGGGTGATGACCATAATCGTCATACACCAATATACCTTTCTTCTCATCTAGTAATTCAAATCTTCTTGATGCGCCAGAAAAATCAAGCAAGGCAGCTTTTATTGAACTATCGTCAACGCCAAGAAATTTTGCTACTGAGAACGCGCTTGCACAATTAAGCGCAAAGAATCTACCGATTTTCCGTGTCTTCATCTCTGAGCCATCAATTTTAAATGTAGCAAACCCATTCTCTACCTTATAAGATTGAATTCGGGCCATCGAGCCTACTGAAAATCCATATGAAATGATTCGGATTTTTCTTAAAATAAGCTCTTTTCTGTTTTTATTCACAAGACTACTAACATTTGGGTCGTCCTGACAATAAACCAACAACCCTCCAGGCTGAATGTTGTAAATAAATTGCTTGAACTGCTTCATGATATCAGCCATACCGCCTTTGAAATAGTCCAGGTGCTCCTTGTCTATATTTGTAATAATTGCAATCTTGGAAGTAAAATCTAAGAATGATCCATCATACTCACAAGCTTCACTAATAAAATCTATTCCTGTTCCTAGTTTGTAGCTCGGAGCATTTTCTTTATATTCTGCTCCAATTAAATAACTTGGCGAAAGGCCAGCATACTCCAAGACTTGTGAAAGAATCATACTGGTTGAAGTTTTACCATGCATCCCCGATACAGAGATACCACGATAGCCCTTCATTAAAAGACCGACCATCTCAGATCTCTTAATTATTGGTTTTTTAAGTTTTTTAGCCATCTTATGCTCGACTCTCGCACTCGAATGAGAATTAGCCGCAGATGAATAGACCACCATATCATAGGATAGATTGATGTTTTTAGAATTATGACCGCCTGTCTTCAGGTCGCTGCCATTTACCGCTATACCCATTTTTTTGAGCAGGTGGGCGATAGCTTTCATTGACACTCCCCCTATCCCAATCATAAATACTTTTTTTAAACGGGAGATTTTTTCAAAGTCAATAAAGTCAAAAATCAATGACGCTATGAACTGGGCTGAATTTGGAAAATACAATGATGCAAGCCTATTTGGTTGTTTGCTTTGCAATAGATCGTTAATCGTTCGCATATATTTTTCAGCATCGTCATGCTCAGATAATGATTTGGCTAGGGAAAGACGCTCTAAGACCTCGGCGTTATATATTTGATGAGGCGCCACTTCTGGACTAATTGGAACAAGTATTAACTTTTTGTTTAGCATAGCGGCTTCAAATATACTGGTAGCTCCCGACCGTGAAATTACTAATTTAGCATCCTTAAGCAGATTAGCCATGTCAGCTCGATAGGGATAATAAGTATAATTTTCACGATACTTTTTATTTAACTTTTCTTTTTGCTCTTTAGCTCTATCTTCGTTTGGACCAACTAGATGAATAACCTTATGTTTCGCGGTTAACTCAGGAAGAATTTCAAAAATCTTGTCATTTAATCTAAGAGCCCCTGAGCTACCACCAACAATCAAAATATACTCCTCGCCAAGCTTTCTAATTTTTTTAAAATCCTCACGAAGAGGTAAGCCAGTGTAGATTGCCTTTTTTCTAACCCAAAGCGGAAAAACACCTATGGGAAATGCTGTAAAAATCGCCCTTGTACTTTTCGAGCAGATTTTTGTCGTCATTGATGGCATCACGTCAGACTCGTGGATTACAAACGGTATTTTTAGAACCCTAGAGGCAAAATTAACTGGGACAGAAACGTAAGAACCTTTTGAAAAAATAATATCAGGCTTGAAACTTCTCAAAACAGAAAGCGCTTGAAAAAAACCATATAGCGTTAAAAAAATACCTAGAAAATTTTGCACGAAACTGCTTAGCGAAATATCTCTTCGAAGCTTACCGCTTAGAACTTTTTTCCACTTATAATTTTCAAATTCTAAGATATCTTTTTCTACCTTAGTCCCCGATCCGACAAATAATATTTCCGATGGATACTGATCCTTAATTGCATTTGCAACCGAAATAAGTGGGTAGATGTGTCCACCAGTTCCCCCGCCCACAAGTAAAATTCTTTTCTTAGTCAGTTTGCGCATGTTTAGAAATATTTAATAAAATTCCAATTTGAATAAATGAAATAACAAGCGAAGTTCCTCCATATGAGATAAACGGCAAAGTTACTCCAGTTAGAGGCACTATTCCCAGCATCGCTGAGATGTTAATAAGAGCTTGGATCAATAGAGATGAGACGATTCCAATTGCCAGCAATTGTCCAAAATCATCCTGCGCTCGAGAAGCAGTTTTTATCCCTTGGTAAAATAAATATAGATATCCAAAAACGACGAGGCTTGATCTAAAGAACCCAAGCTCTTCGGCAATAATAGCAAAGATAGAGTCGGTATGAGGTTCGGGCAAATAACGCATTTTTTGTAAACTTTGGCCAAAACCCTTGCCCCATAGGCCACCCTGAGAAACCGCGATAAAAGCCTGATTAATATGGTAACTACTATCCAGCATCTCTTTGGATGGATTCAAAAAAGTCATAAATCGCTCCCATCGATACTCAGCAGATCTCACAAAAACTATAAATGTAAGGCCAAGAAACGCTCCAAGTGAACCAAGATGCCAGATCGGCGCACCAGCGGCAAAAAACATAATCGTGGCAGTAGATATAATGATAGTTAATGTCCCAAGGTCAGGCTCTAAAATAATTAGAAATGAGATCACAGCGAGCATTATAGTAAAAGGGAAGAGTGCTTTCGTAAATTTATTTAGCTCTAACTTTCGTGCCTCCAACCATGCAGCAAGATAAATTACGAAAGTTATTTTAGCTAGTTCCGAGGGCTGAAATGAAGTGCCAATATTGATCCACCTGGAAGCTCCTTTGGATGTGCTTCCTATGCCAGGCAAGAAAACAGCTATTAGCAATACTAACGTAATTATCATAAGAGGAAGTGAAATTTTCTTAAAATTACGATAATCAAAATTTGAGAATAGTCCCATAAGTATAAAACCAATTACTAATGCTGTCAGTTGCTTATAGACATAGTAATAGTTGTTTTGATCGTTAAATTTTTCAAACGCTACTACCGTTGAGGCAGAAGCAATCATAATCACACCAAAAACAGCAAGTATAAAAGCAATAATTGCTATCTTGTAGTTAGGTTTTGTATTTGCTCTTACATATCTTTGCATAAAATCTTAAAAAGCTTGTTAAAGTCCTCTCCTCTCTTTTTATAATTTTCATACTGATCAAAACTTGCGAATGCTGGAGAGAAAAGTACTGCGCGCACATCATCAATTTTTACTTCTTCAAAAACTTCTTGCAGCGTTCTTCGCTCTATTAATTCACCTTGGTAATTAGATTTCTTGATTGCACCAACAATATCCTCGCGGCTTTCCCCTATCACATAGGTTCTTATTAAGTATCTTGATCGCTGCATTTCATCAATAAGAGGCTGAAGAGATATATTCTTGCTCGCCCCACCGATAATTAATGCAAAGGGCATTCTCATTAAAGATATAGCTGCAGCAGTTGAGATTGGGTTAGTTGAGGCTGAATCATTGTAAAATTTTACTCCACTATATTCTCCAATTTCCTCAATTCTCATCGGTAGCTTTTCAAAATCTGAGAATCTATCAAGATCAATCTTGAAATCCATAGACCATGCTAAAGCACCCGCTGCAATCAAATTTATTAAAGGCAGATGGTTTTTAAGACAAAATTCATTTATATTATCGGCTACGTTCTCTTCATCGCATTTAAGAATATTTCCTTCTGGATAGCAGATAGTGTTTGGTGAAATACCATAAAGAATTTTTTCATTACTAACCTCGTCGAGTCCGAGTCTGGACTTGTCGCCTTCAAATGCGATCACCTTAGTAGCATCTGAAGCAGAAAATATTTTGCTCTTTGCTAGATAATATTCCCCCTCATCATCATGATAGTTTAGATGGTCGGGGAAAAGAGGCAAAATAACTGCATAATCTGGGCTATATTTAAAATCTTGAAGCTGAAAACTTGATAACTCTAAAATAGTAAAATCTTCTTCGCTTAGATCATCAACAAAATCAAGCGGACTCTGGCCGATATTACCAGCAAGAAATACTTTTTTGCCATTTTGTTGCAACAGTTGCTTGATAAGAAGAGCGGTCGTACTCTTACCTTTTGTCCCAGTAATTCCAATGACCTTGCCCTTCTTCTGCTCGAAGAAAAGATTTATTGAGGAAGTTAGCTTAGAGATATCAACCTTTATACGTGATGGCTTTATGCCAGGACTGTGATAGACAATATCATAATCATCAAAACTGACTTTCGAGAAATCTTCGATAACTAGATTTACTCCTCTTTGCACATGATCACTAGTCAACTGGACTGGATTCTCATCAAAAACCGTAAGTGGTCCGAGATTATGCTTGATTAAAAAATTTATGAGGCTCTGCCCCTCAACTTGATAACCTAGTACTGCAATTTTTTTATTCTTAAATCTATCCATTGATAATAACTAAGGCGATACCGAGTACAGCCGTTATTGCTGTAATAATCCAGAATCTCATGGTAACCTTGGTTTCCGGCCAGCCACTAGCTTCGAAATGATGATGAATTGGGGCAACCAAGAAAACCTTCCTTTTAAACAACTTCTTGGAAACAATTTGAATTATTGTAGTGATTGCCTCTAAGAACAAAATAAAGCCAACTAGAGGAAGGGCATAGACAGTATTAGTTAAAAATGCGATTACCCCAAGTGTCATACCTAAACTCATTGCACCAGTATCACCCATAAAAAATCTAGCCGGATAAACGTTGAACCACAGAAATGCTAGTATTGCACCGGTCAAGGTGGCGCAAAAGATGGCCAAAGAATAATTACCTTTGAGCATGCAGATGAAAGTATAGGCACCAAAAGCAAAAGCAAACACCCCGCCAGCTAAACCATCGAGTCCATCAGTCTGATTAGCCGAAAAAGCTACAAAAACCAAAACAAATATAAAAACGGGGATATACCAATATCCTAGAACAACCTCACCAAAACCTGGAAAAAACAAACCCCTGCTAATCCACTCGAGTTTAAACGCGAACCAAATCGCTCCTACTGCAGCGACCAGAGAGTAGAAAAATAATTTTGTTCTAAATCGCATTCCTCCACGATCAAAACCAATTCCAAAAACATTCATTAAATCATCAATTCCGCCTATTACACCAGAGCTCACAAGGGTAAACAAAGGCAGTAATGTTCCGCTTCTAGAAAAATTTGCAACTAACGTGACTAGGGCAGTAGTTCCCCAGATTAAAAGTCCGCCCATCGTAGGAGTATTCTCTTTTCCCTTATGCATTCGTGAAAAAATCGGGGTTCGCTTGCCTTCATAATCGGCGGTTCTGATTTTCTTGCCGATTTTGTTTCTATATAAAAAATCCGTAAAAATAGGAGTTGCCAAAAATGCAATCAAAAATGTAAAAGCCAAAAAAGAAAATATTTCAGCAAACCGTACTGATTCAAGTGAAAATTCTGTCATAATTCTTCTAAAATTTTAACTGTTTGATCAAGCTCATTTAAGCGTGAACCTTTGATCAAAACAGCGTCACCCTTCTTTATGATCTCAGTAATGTTCTTATTTAATTCTGTCACATTTTCATACCATATATCAAGTTCCAATTCTTTAAATGCTTCTCCGACACCAACTGTTAAGTCTGCTGCTTGTTTAGCAAGAGCAGCAATCTGTTTATGAGCCTCTTTAGCGATTGGCCCTATTTCAGCCATTTCGCCTAGAATAGCAACTCTTCTATCTTGCTTAATACCCTCTAGTGTCTTAAGTGCTGCAGTCATTGAAGAAGGATTAGCATTATAGGACTCATCAATGAGAAGTAAATCAAGTGCTTTTATGTAAATTCTTCTGCCCCTCCCGGATAAAGGCTGCAAATTTTTAATCGAATCTAATATCTTCTTGCCCTCCCCAGTGGCGAGATAGGCAGCAAAAGCCGCCATTTCTAAATTTTCAACATTGTGTCGGCCAAAAAAATGAAATTGTGCTTCTTTTTTTGTATTACTTAGATAAAAATCAAATTCCGTCCTGTTGGTAAGAATATTGATATTTTCAGCTTTAGCAAACTTAATGCTAGGAAGGATGTACAGCTCGGCTTTCAATTCACTCTCGCTATCTACCTTCTCTGTTACTAGCCTATTAGTAATTACCGCTACTCTCGCTGCTTCAGCAAGCTTCCATTTTTCCTGAGCGATTGCCTTCTCTGATTTGAAAATTTCGATATGAGCCGAACCTAAATTAGTTATAACCACAATGTCACATGGGCAGATGTCTATCAACTTCTCCATGTCCCCTGGTAAATCAATCGCATATTCAAGAACTAGATATTTTTCATATCTGAAGGTCAGAAGTGCCTTAATCGGGCTATAGAGTGCAACCAAAAACCAGATAAAATTATTTTGAGGAGCATTTTGAAAGCCCAAAATCGAAAGAGGCAAACCTGTCTTAGTATTTAAATTACCAGGGGAGACTCTAACTGATCTCCCAGTTGACTTCAGAAGCTCACCAATAAAATACTTTGTCGTAGTTTTTCCAGAGCTTCCGGTTACTCCAATTACAAAAGGCCTAAATCTCGAAATGATAAAACGAGCAAGAAAGGCTAGTTCTAACTCAACTATTTTTCTCATGTTTTTGGCACTTTCATATAACTATTTAGTAGCCAATCTGCAATCTCTCCGAAAATTGGCGCGGCAGAAGACTCAGCCCACTCAACATTTTTAGGCTTATCTAGTTTAACTAACATTACAAATTTTGGATTATCCGCGGGAGCAAAACCAGCAAATGAACCAATATGCGCGTTCTCCTCATAACCCCCCTCTTTCCTTGGGACCTGCGCTGTTCCTGTTTTTCCAGCTACCTTGTAACCCTCTACAGCAGCCTTCTTTCCATGACCATTTACGACAACTGAAACTAACATATCCGTTGTTTTTTTAGCAGTCTCTTCGCTTATAACTTCAATTGGGTCTTGTTTGTCATAGTCCTTTTCGGAGCCGTTTTTAAAAACTATTTTATCTAGAATATGTGGCTTAATCAGCTTTCCCTTATTAGCAATAGTCGCATATGACTGAATAATCTGAATTGGTGTAACGGATACTCCTTGGCCAAAAGAAATCGTTGCTCTATTAACATCCTTCCAAGTCTTGGAATTTCGCAGTTGTCCCGATGATTCACCCGAGATATCAATTCCTGTTTTAAGTCCAAATCCTATCTTTGTCAAAAATTGTCCCAACATATCATTTCCAACTTTGTCAGCTATCCACACCATCCCAATATTGTCCGAGTTCTCTAAAATTTGAGTTACTGTTTCAAAACCATAGGCAGTATCTGTTGAGTTATGAATTTCATAATCATCAACTTTAATCATATTACTGAACCCACCCTCTTGTTCAGACGGTTTTGAGTCTGGTTCAACTAGCTTAGCATTAACAGCAGCAGCCACAACTACTGGTTTGAAAATCGAACCAGGCTCCCAGTTTTGTCCAGTAACGGGATTAACAAATATGGACTGCTTATCGCCAGTGACTTCATTGAACTTATTTGGGTCATAAGAAGGGGAGGAGGCCATCGCCATTATTGCGCCATCAGTGGGGTTCATAATAATAATCGAACCGCCTTCCGCTCCATAACGATCCATGCCCTCTTTCAGTTTTTTTTCTGCCATATATTGGATAGAGCGATCTATAGAAAGAACAATGCTTGCGCCACTCTTGCCAGGCTCACTCTCTTCCACTTTGATTACTCGGCCAAGATTATCTTTGATTCCCTTTAAAACTCCCTTTTCCCCTTTTAGAAGGCCGTCATAATACTCCTCGACTCCATACTTACCATTTCCGTTATAGTCGACAAAACCAAGAGTTTGAGCCATAAATTCCTTCTCAGGATAAAATCTAGAATACTGACCCTCCAGGTAGACCCCTTTGATTTCAAGCTTAGCTACCTTGTCTGCCTCCTCTTGAGTCATTCGTTTCTTAAGGGGTGGTATATACCATTTGTCACAATTAATTTTCCCGAAAACCTCTTCTTCTTTTAGCCCAGTACTTTCAGCAATTTTTTTAGCAGCATCTTTTTTATCCTTGATGTGCTTAGGTACAATCGCTAGATCATAAAGTTCAAGGTCACTGGCCAAGGGAAAAATTCCAGCCTTCTTCTGATCAAGTAGATTCGAGGAATCGTTATCTTTGATATAAATATCTCCTCGCTTCGCCGGCTGGTCGATTTTAGTATAATATTGCCTCTCCGCCATTTCTTTATATTTTCCATTATCAATAACCTGTCTAAGAAACAACCTAACACACAACATTCCTAGTAACGCAAAAATAAAAAAGGTTAAATACTTAATCCTTTTTGCCCTGCTTCTATCTATTCGATCGTTGTCTATCATTGAGTAGAAGATTCCATACCCTTTTCCTGGGCTTTCTCTTGAATTATCGAAAGGGCTTTTAGACGATTTGCCTCCACTTCAAGCCTTTCTTTTTCTGCAGTTAGCTTACTATTTTCATCATCTAAACCAGAGACAATATAATTTTTCGCGGCACTCTGGCTAGATTGGGAAAGATAGAATAATGAAAAAGCGGCTAGTACTACAATAGCCAATATTTTAACCGCATTTGGGCCAAGCACAACCCTTTGTTCAACTGAACGCTTTTTTACTCCTAGATCTTTGCTTCTTTTTCCAACAATGAACATGTCTATCCCCTCTTATAATTATTCCTGGCCCTCGCCAGAAGCACGCACAGCGACTCTGAGTTTGGCGCTTCGACTTCGGGGGTTCTCTCTTATTTCACTATATTTCGCAACGAGTGGTTTCTTTGTTAAAATTTTTATTTTTCCACTTTGTTGTAAGTTTTTAAAAGTTTGTTTCACAATCCTATCTTCCAGAGAATGAAAACTGATAACGGCTATTCTTCCTCCATCTTCCAGGCAGTCTACTGCTTCAGGAAGAACCTCTGATAATGTCTCAAGCTCATTATTAACCGCGATCCTTAGAGCTTGAAAAGTTTTAGTGGCAGGATTAATCTTTCCCTTTTTCTTAATGGCTTTATTTATAACTTCGCTAAGCTCTAACGCTGATTCAATTTTTTTGTGCCTTCTATAATCAACGATCGCCTTTGCAATTCTTCTAGAAAGATATTCATCAGAATATTTATAAATCAAATCGGCTAACTCTTTTTCGCTCATATAATTGACCAGCTCGCTCGCGGGCGTTCCGTTGCTTCGGTCAAGTCTCATGTCGAGCTTTGGGTCCTTAAATGAAAAACCGGCTCCAAGCTCGTCGTAATGATACGAAGAAAGACCAAGGTCAAAAAGTATTTTATCGACCTTTTTAATTTTCAATTTTTTCAAGATGCGACTAATATTAGAAAAATTGTCATTTACCAGATTGATTCTTTTATCTAATTGACCTGCTTTTTCGAAAATATCTCTGTCTTGTTCTATTCCGATAACTCTCCCAGATGAGCCAATTTTTTTCAGAATTTCTTTAGTATGACCACCGAAACCATACGTTGCATCTACCACCAGGTCACCTTTTTGAGGATCCAAGTGCTGCAGAACTTCTTCGATTAAGACGCTTTGATGGTATGATTTTTCCATATATTAGTTTTAATGTTCTTATTACGACACGGGCGGAAAGGTTCCTCGATAGCTTCCAAACATTGGCAGAGCCAAAGCCCAGAGAGTTAAGCCTCCGCTTGCGCGAAGAGAGGAGCCCCCCTCCTTGCCCCGAGGGGTTTTTCGGGTTAACCGCCCATGTCAATACACTCGTGAGCAGCTGACCTAAAGCCAGCACTTCACGTTGCTACTTACGAATGTTACACACCCAGCTCAGACAAATTTTCAATTAATTCTTCGGCCCTCTTATCAGATTTAGCCGATTCTTTTTCAAAACCTTCTTTGCTCCAAATCTCTACTCGGTCATACAGACCCAGTACCATCGCATCTTTCTTTAGCGAACCATGTTTTTTCAGATAACCCGGTAAAACGATCCTTCCCTGATTGTCAAAGTCCACTTCCTGGGCCGACGCGAGAATTACCCTTGCGTAAAGCCGAGCTGATGATTTTGTGAGTGGTAACTCGGCAATACTCTGCGCCATTTGTCTAAACTTGTCTTTGGCAAACAAAAAGAGACAGCCATCGAGCCCTTTGGAAAGAACCGCTCCTGATTTAAACTCCTTTCGGAATTTTGAAGGAATTGCGATTCGGTTTTTCTCATCGATTGTGTGCTCAAACTGTCCAATAAACATTGTTTCACCACTTTTCCCCACCTTTTACCACTGCAATCATATTACCCCTATCAAAAGGAGTGTCAATATAGAACAAAATGCGAACATAACAGGTTTAGTACAAATAGATCAATTTATTTAAAATGATACTCGCGCGGGATAGTTGGATTTAGGCCGGTCAAAATTTCCCTAACATTGGTGTTGGCGATATTTGCAAGCTCTTGAGCAAAAACTGATTCTTCCTTTTGTGATCCAATTAGAATTACCTCTTCACCTACCCGGCAACTTATACCAGTGACATCAATCATCATCGCATTCATATTTATAAATCCAATCACTTTAGCCCTTGCCCCTCCAATAATTACTTCAGATTTATTGGAAAGAGATCGTGGATAGCCGTCAGCATAACCCACTGGCGCAATAGCAATCTTCCTAGGACTTGCCGCCTTATAGAGCCTGTTATAAGAAACTGATTCTCCTTTGGCCACTCTTTTGAGAGCAATCACATGACTTTTCCATGACAGCACTGGAGAAAAATTAGCTTGAAGTTCAGGAATCTCGCTATAGCCGTATAGGCCAAGCCCTATCCTAATCGCATCAAGCTGGCTTTCACTATATAGATAGCTAGCATTGGTCGCAGCCATATGAGCCATCGGGATTGTGATTCGTTGTTGCTGGAGGCTGAACAATACATTTTGAAATTCTCTAAGTTGCTGCGAGGAAAATTCCGGATCAAGTGCATCGGCATAATGAGAGTGAATTCCCTCTATCTTGATATGTTCGAATTTCGCTACTTCCAAAAACTTCTCGCTCGCTTCATACGATTTAAAACCCAATCTGTTCATACCCGTATCAACTTCAAAATCAATCTTAGCCCAGCGATTATGTTTTTTTGCTTCAAGATGAAGTAAGTAAATTACATCAAGATCATAACCTGTAAGAGTTAAGTCGAACTCGAGTGCTTTATAAAAATGTTTCGGGTCCACATATCCTAGCACCAAGATTGGTGATTTTATCTTATTAACCCTAAGTTCTACCGCTTCATCAATTGTCCAAGTAGCAAGCTGATCGGCGCCACTAGTCCAAATTGCTCTGGCAGTTTCAACTAGACCATGACCGTAAGCATTGGCTTTAACGACACCGATGATTTTTGTCTCAGGATAAATTATCTTTCTGATCGCTGAAAGATTGTGAACAATCGAATTTAAATCAACTTCAATTAATGAATTCATTTGTTTTTACATTACCTCATCGGGTAGCAATTTTCCAAATTCATAAATGAAATGCTCGAGAATAATTTTATAGGCTTTCTCAAAAACTGCTTGGTTGGTTTTATATGAAGAAACTTGCTCAGTAGATAAGCTTGAAACTACTCTAAGAAGCTTAATCTCTTCCGGTTCTGCCAGCAGGCACTCACCCCCAGAACAATGATGGTGCGCTAACCCTCCTTTTAAGTCAAAAACAAAGTCATCGCTTGCCAAAATCTTCTTTTGACAAAAGGCGCAGTTGTCAAACTCTGGAAGCGACCCAAGATCGCGTAGTACCTCAATTATAAATTTTAAAAAAATAAGTTGACGCTTCGATAGCGAAATTGACTCAACTAAAGCACAAAGGGAAATATAAGTATTCGGATGCGCTTCGCCAAGCTCAAATAGCCTGTCTATTATCTTAAGAGCGTAAGAAATAGTCTGGGTCTTCTCATATTCACCCCTAGCGCCAAATGGATGATATATCGGATCAATTTCAGTAATAATATCAATCGATTTTGTCTTGTGCAGATGAAATCTAGCGATCGTGCCTAGATCGGAATTGGGACTTAAGCGATTTCCCGGACGCCTCGCTCCTTTGGCCAAGCCTTCTATTTTGCCTTCTTCTTTAGAAAATAATGTTAAAATACGATCTTTTTCCAAAAAATTTCTTCTTCTTAAAACTATTGCATTAACCTTAAAACTATTCACATAATAAACATATTAGATTGCTCCTAAAAAGCAATGGGCGCTCTTGACCGAAGTCATGAGCACCCTATGTGAACGGTAGCCGATACAATGGCTACCAAGGAAGTGTTGGTGAGAGCCTTTCGGATTTTTGGCCGGCCCTCCTAGCCTCAGCGATCATTTTCTCAGGCTGATCGCAAGCAAACACCTGTACGCAGTTGGCCGCTGTCTGGGTGCGGCGGCCCGCTCTAGCCACAGTGTGGCTAAAGCACGTGAACTAGCTAGGGATAACCCAACTTTCACTCCTCCTTGAATGCTTTGTGCGAAGAACCCGATTGGCCCTTCGCCTCTCTTGCTTTTTTGTATCCCGCGAAAGGGATCAAAAAACCGCGCTTCGGGGCGCGGTTTCTGGGGGAAAATCATTTTAATGACTGTTACCTCAGAAACCGCCCTCCGATTTGTTTTTTGGAAACAAAAAGGACGCCCATTGGGGAGTGTGAATTCCTAATTGATGTGTAATTATTATTCATAGCAAATTAAAGAATATCTAACTTGTTCTTACCTGTCAATACCAACCTTAGTATTATATCGCAAAAAGCGAGGAAAGTCAAGCCCAGCCCTCCTTTTGGCAGGCTGGGCGCCGACCCCTCTCTCTAGACCCGAAAACGAACACGAACATATAGTTCGAGTGAGCTATCGAGTTAGAGGGAGCGGGTCAAGCACATTTATCTTAGTTCCTCGATTTAAGTATTCTCTCGGCTTCTTCCTTATCCTCAGAGGTATTTATTCCAAGCGCCTCGCTTATATCATCTATCTCAACAGTTTCTACTTTTTCGCCCTCGGCGATGGCCATCTCTACAATAGTATTAATATAATATTCTTTTTTGACCGGACTCATCTGAATTTTTGGAAGCGATGCAAATAACCATTTATTGTTAACGACAAAAATACTGGGGCTTTTTTCGGCGATTTTAAGCTGTTCGTCGGTTGCCTCCGGAACTTCCACTATCCCTAGGACTTTTCCCTGATCATCCCTTACTACCCTCCCATAACTATCAAATTTCTCCCGATCTATAACAGTTGCAAAAGTTAAGGTTGCTCCAGTTTCGGTAGCATGATTAATCATTTTTTCAAATGTTTTTTCGCTATAGAGTGCATGATCACCGTTGGAAATAAGCGTAAGTCCTTCTTCATCCTCCAAAAGCGCTTCGGCTTGCCTGACCGCATGGGCAGTTCCCAGTTGATCCTTTTGCCAAACATACTCACTTTTATCACCTAGATAATCAATCACCTGATTACCTAGAAAGCCAACTACTGTCACAATCCTATCAACAATCCCCTTTTCCTTTAATTTTAGAAAAGGAGAAATCGACCAGTGAATAATTGGCTTGCCGGCGACTTCAAACATAACCTTTGGCTTGTCCGAGGCACCAATCCTTGTTCCTTTTCCGGCCGCCATCAAAACTACAAATATTTTATAATTGTTAACCATAATATCTCTATTTATCTTTTTATAAATATACCAATTATTCACTCTTGTTCAAGGTAAACCCCGTTAGAGAAGACAGCTCATTCACTTCAATTTATTAGCAATATTAGACTGCTAGCACCTGGAACAAACAACTCACCGCCGATAGAAATCCGTGGCCCTTCTCTAACGGGGTAAAAACAAAGGGGATAGGTGTTTTTGATCGTTGGCCCTCCAGCCTTAGATCTAAACACATATCCCCTAAATGGATAGGAAACTTCCTTCCTTGAAGTATAGTTTCCAGAAATTCATGCCCGCCTGCCTTCCCAAGAATGCAGGATAACTAAAAACCCAGTGACTCTCCCGTCACTCGGCCAGTCAGCAGGACTCTCCCGTCCTGGGGCCCAAAGCTGTCAAGCAGCTATACCAGCAGCCTGACGCAAGTCAGAGGCGCGATTCGGGTCAACTCCTCGCTCGCGTTTGCAGCTCTTGCATCTCTCGACAAGCCTGTGACCATCAAAGATCACTCGGCGGCCCTTCTTGACCTTGGTGCCGATGACCATCTCGCGGCACTTTCCGTCGCAGCCTTCGCATCGGCGCTTCGCCCATTCGCCCCGGTACAGGACCCTAGTTATGACATGATTGTCCGACGGCATCATCTGCCTCCCTCTACGCTATTCGTTCGATCGGTTCGCCCGATAAGCTGAACCAGTTGGGGCCATTCTGCTTGTGGGAACAGATCATCCTGTATCCCCGATCACTCTTCTCGAGCATCTCGGTGACCTGACGGCCACAATAGAATAGCATCTTCGCGATCGCGAGTAGCCTGATCTCCTCGCTCGCTCCGCCGCCAACTGCTACCCTACCGTAGGTATGCAAAAGCGGCATCGGCGTGAGAAATTCATCAAGCTGATCCGGCGTCGCGACTCCTTCCGGAATAGTGACGAGCTGACAGACCAGCCCGCCAATCGAAACGAAACCCGTACTACAGTCTTTCATCTAAACCTCCCTTATCACTGACCGGCAGCAGGCCAGCCACCACAGACGTTCATGGTTGCAAGGCTGTGCGTGCGAAGCTCGTATGCTCGTTTCGCGAGCTCTAGCTCTTCGGCAGTTAGCTCGATCCGACTTGTACATAGACAGGAGCGGTGGAAATCAGGTTCTTCTCCTTCTTGGTCAGACTCGACTGCGAAGACCCTGGTCTGTCCGTCACACCTACTACAGTGCTTTGCGTGCCCTAAGTCTACAATTGCCATCACTCAACCTCCAGAATTCCATCAGTAGTTATTTATCCTTGAACGTAACTCGCCACTGCCCTTCGACGTGATCGTAGTCTTCAACTTCAAAGACGTTTGGCTTATGCTTGACCACATCCTCCTCCTCAGGCAAACCTTCGAGAAAGCCAGCCGACCCGCATGTTGTACAGATACGCAGTCTCATCATGCAGTAGAATCGGCGCTCTAGTCTCTCCTCAAGTTCGTCAGGAGGATGATAACTGTCTAGGCGCGCAACAAACGAAGTTCCGCCACATTCACAAGGCTTTGGAACCCCGTAAATGAGCGCTTCGTGAATCAACTCTGGAGCACCCATGCACTCTCCTCCTTTATGACTCTTTTTGTCAATCTTGTCGGCTCTCGACATATGTCGAAAGCTCACAGATAGACAAACCCGCACACTTTTCAACCTCTCGCAGTATCCCTATTCGTGAATCTGCGAATAGGTTTCAAAGTGAGGGGTTATTTTTGGGATTCTTTTTTTAAGGTACAAAAACAAAAACCGGCTCGAGGCCGGTAGCAATTCTTGTGTTTTATTTTACAAACTAAATCGCCCGGCCTCCGTTGTCGGTAAAATAAAACCAAAAATTAACATTCATCAATTTCATTATTTAATAATTTATCAAACAAAAAATACTCTGTCAATCCCTCACTCTTAGTCGATATTGATGTATACAATTTTAATTTGACTCATGGTGTTTGATTCAATTATCTTCTTCCTAAAAATAAAATTCGAAACGGCATCAACTATCAAACACTTTGATTTGCAATCATGAAGATACATATAAGTTTCTTTTGATATTGCATCTGATGATGCGAATCGACTAAGAGTGAGTGATCAAGAAAAGAGGGCCGTTGCGTCAAGAGACGCAACGACCCGTAATCATTTTGGCAGTATTAACCCTACTATGTCATAACTGCCAGCTTATAAGCGTCCAGGATTGCCATCCAGCCGGCATGGTCCTGGTTCTGGTGTTCAGCCACCGAGACCCAATGCTCAGAACCTCGGCGAAACTTGACAATGCAACGGACGATTCCGCCTGGCGACCGATTGCCATCCCGCTTGATCAGCTCGATGTGATAGTCGTACAAAGTAATCGAGTCGATCTTGGGAAGCATCTCTGCTATCGCCTTGTGCAAGGCGCAATCAAAAGCGTCGATAGGTCCGACGCCATCACCCGCCGAGTGAGCTTGGCGACTACCTACTTCAACCTTGACGGTTGCTTCGGTGTTTGGTTCCTCCCCACTCCAGGTAGTATTCAGCGTGATGTTGGTTACCGCAAAAGGTTCGCCGGCTCCAGCATCCTTCAGTTCCCGTATTCGCTCTTGGACGTTTATCATAACGATCCCCTTCTGAAGAGTTAGGCAGTCATAACCCGCTAGTGGCCGTTGCCATTGTCCAGCATGATCAGACGATTGACGGCATTGACCAAAGCCATTGCAGAGGCACGAACAACGTCAGTATCAGCCGCGCGACCCGTCACTTCACGACCTTTTTCGTCCTTCACGTGAATGGTCGCCTCGCCGATCGCGTCGCCGCCGCGAGTAACCGATCGGACTGAGTAGTCAGAGATCTCTAGCTCGATCCCTGTGATCCGCTGAATCACGTTGAAGGCGGCATCTACCGGTCCGTTGCCGAGCGACACATTTTCGAATTCTGCTTCGCCTTTTCTGAGAATCATCGTCGCTTGAGGCTTCAGCAGACCACCTGTTATTGTCGTCAAGCTGACGAGTGACCAGAAATCCATCCCCTCGGGCACATCGGAGCCCATTTCGGTCATGATAGCGACTAGATCCTCATCGAAGACTTGCTTCTTGTTGTCAGCTAGTGCCACAGCTCGCTCGTAGATCTTGGCCAGCTCTTCGTCGTTGACTGTATAACCGAGCTCCTTGAGCCTAGCTCGATAACCGTGCTTGCCGGAACGAGGCCCGAGGGGCAAAGCTGTCTCGGTGCTGGACCAGCCGACATCAGCCGGATCCATGATTTCGTAGGTCTGACGATCCTTGAGCATACCATGCTGATGGATACCTGCTTCATGCCGGAACGCATTCGAGCCCACGATAGCCTTGTTCGGCTGAACAACGAAGCTCGAGTATTGCGACACTAGCTTCGAGGTCCCAACCAGATGCTTGGTGCAGATATCGGTGTAAGCGTCGAACTGATCAGATCTTGTCTTCAGAGCCATGACCACTTCTTCGAGTGAGCAGTTGCCCGCTCTCTCACCGATGCCGTTGATGGTGCACTCGACTTGACCTGCTCCCGCACGGATTGCAGCGAGAGAATTGGCAGTAGCCATGCCTAGATCATTGTGGTTGTGCACGCTGATCGTTGCCTGTGAAATGTTCGGCACATTGGTGATCAAATCAACAATCACCGCTTCCATGATCCAAGGCATGGTATAGCCGACCGTGTCAGGGATGTTGACCGTGGTCGCACCAGCCTCGATAACTGTCTGAACGACGAGGCGCAGGTACTCGCGATCAGTGCGCATGGCATCCTCAGCCGAGAACTCGACATCATCGCATAGAGTCTTGGCAAACTGAACGGCCGAGCGGGCAAGCTCGAGAACTTCCTCGTAGGTCTTCTCGAACTTCCTCTCGACGTGTAGCGGTGAAGTGCCGATGAAAGTGTGAATCCTGCGACGGCTCGCTGGGGCAATTGCCTCGGCGCAGGAAACGATGTCGCTCTCGTTGGCACGACAAAGTCCGCAGATGATCGGGCCATCAACCTGCTCGGCGATGGCTTGAACGGACCGGAAGTCGGCCGGCGAAGAGAAAGGAAAGCCTGCCTCAATGACATCTACGTTGAGCTGGGCCAGTCTTTTAGCAATGGCCAGCTTCTCATTCAGACTCATACTCGCACCGGGTGATTGCTCACCATCACGAAGCGTCGTGTCAAAGATTGTGATCCTACGACTCATGATACTACCTCCCAGATTTCGGGCGCTGTGCGCCCTTCGTTTATGCTAAAACAAAAAGCACAAACGCCCGATTCCAGGCAAAAGAAAAACCGCCTGTGTAGGCGGCTTTTCTGATTCGTGTGTAAAAAGGTACGGAAGCTTTATTGCCGCCAAGTAAAGTCTAAGCCTAGTAGTAGGCCAAGATTCACCAAAGCGGTTTTATTAATAAAGCTCCTCAACATAAGGAGATTCTAGCTTAATTAGATCAAAAATGCAACACTATGATTTGCTATTTAATCTAAAAAAGAAAGCGGTCAACAACTGCCCGCTTGGTACGCATCGTTCTGATGCAATGACTTACCGGCGTCTGCGACGCCGCGATTGACGAAAGGCCCTAGCCCTAGGCGACATTGTCGGAAATCCGGATGCAGTCATCGCTTCAACCGCGTCTCCTCTTCCTACCATGATCAGCCCGTCGAGAGCACTCGGTGCTTCGGCAATGCGCCCTCGGACAATTCCAGTAGCCTGATTGCGCTGCTGATACCGATCGAATGCAGCCCTCATCACCGCTCTGGTAACTTTCATTAAGTCACCTCCGTAGGCAAAAAATATCATTTTAGACACAAAAAAACAATCCTATCCAAACATCCTGACCGACTTATTGTGAGTATTTACAAATAAACTTGCCTAAAAAGCCTGTTCTCAACGCTGACAAATTGGGCAATAATGAGTACCCCTACCACCCACAACTACTCTCTTCACCTTACCGCAACCACCCGGACATTGATTTCCAGTTTTTCGATATATTTTAAAATGATTCTGCATCTGGCCTGTTTTGCCGTCGATATCAACAAATGTATTTTCACTCGAGCCGCCATATTCAAGACCCATCTTAAGGACTTTTCTTATACAATCAATTAATTTAGTAAGCTCTACTCGCTTGACATCTTTAGCCAGTCGAAGAGGTGAAATACCAGCGCAAAACAACGACTCATCCGCATAGATATTACCAATCCCAGCAATATTAGTTTGATCCATTAGTATTTGCTTGATTTTACTCTTTGGTCTGCGGGAGATAACGCTCATCAAATATTCCTCGGTCAATTCTTTTGTAAAAGGGTCTGGCCCGAGCCCCTTCAGCTCTCGCGTATCTTTAATTTTATCTTGGTCAAAAACCTTTATGTATCCAAATTTCCTAAGATCGTTAAAATATAAAACGCTTCCGTCTTTAAATTTAAAAATTACGTGAGTAAATTTATTTGGCAAATCCGCTACCCAATCATTGGATGGATGGCCTCCTGCCATTCGTTCACACTTATCTCCCGGTTTTTTATCGAAAATTAGTTGGCCGGTCATTTTCAAATGTATCAAAAGTGCTTTGCCGTTTGATAAATCAACTTCAATCATTTTGGCGTGTCTAGAAATTGACTTGGCCTTGCTTCCGACAACATCTGAGACTTCGCCGCTAAAAAGCTTCTTAGCCCTAATCTCAACTTCGACAATTTCTCGGCCGAGAATCTTACTTTCCAACCCTCTCTTTACAATTTCAACTTCGGGTAGCTCTGGCATATTATTTTTTTTCCTTAATTAGTAGAGCGGCCAGCGATGATCCCATTGAAATAATTTTATTATCGAGCACCATCTCAAAAACTTCATTCTTATCCATCAATATAACTTCAATATCTTCGGTCACATCACCCGACTTTCGCTCTCCTTCTAGCAAGTGAGCATTTTTAGCATGGAAAATATGTATCTGACGATTAAGCTGCCCCATCGTCTCATAAAATTTCCCGAGTAACTCCAAACCTTCACATGTATAACCGGTTTCCTCTTCGAATTCGCGAATTACGCAATCCTCGATCGATTCGCCAGGATCGGAATGTCCAGAGGGAAATTCAAGTGCGACCTGATCTGGAAGATAACGAAACTGTTTAATCATGACAAGTTTATTGTCAGGTGTTTCCGCGACTAGCATTGCTGAGTCAGGACTGTTCCAATACAACCACTCTACTTGCTCCCCACTTGGAATTTCAACAATATCTTTATTGACTCGAAAATATTTATGATTAAAAACTTCCTCAGTTGAAATTTTATTCCAAGACTTCATTTTGAAAGATTAGTTAGAGCAAGTAGCACTATTTAAAATACTTGAATTTAAACTATTTTCAAATAAATAAACCCAATAGGCTTTTTTTGCTGAAATCTGAGAAACTTCGGGTAATATAGGATTTTGCGTTGAGCAGGTTGGTGAAAGCTTATCTACTCCTGTTAAAAGCGAAAAGACTGCACAAGCGTCAGACGACTGGGTGCTCTGAATAACAAAAACATTCGAATAAATTATTCTTGCGATTTTTAAATCTGACAAACTAACATTCTTAGCCAAACATTGCCCCTGGCGATTAATAATTGTATATCTCAAATCGCTAATATTTGATACTTGCTCATTCCAAAGCAAGTTCCATCCTGGTCTGAGCGATTTTTGCGAATCTGTTTGGCCGACTGAAGGTTGGTTTATGTTCGTATCCGCTGGAGAATAGATATAATACCCTCGGTTAGCCTGAAACGAAGCGGGCTGGCTAGATCCAGAAACATCCCATTTATTTTCCAACGAATTAAATCCAAATAAATACATCCCAGCCTGCAGCATTGAAGGTGCGAGCGCACTTCCATCGAACCCCAAAGTATTAAAACCCCTGTGTAGATTAATTGTATTATTAGTAGATACAGACACTGTTGGTGAAGCTGTCGGTGTTTGACCCTCTGGAATCATGCTAAGATTTAACGTAGGTGGAACAGAATTACTTACAACCAAACTTTGAGTAGTCGTTTGGTATCCAGACTTTTCCGCAACTATGTTCCAAGCCCCCTGCGAAAGAGAGAAGTATATAGCTCCGGAATTTGAGGTAACTCCTATATCTTTTACCAAATTATCTCCAATTATTGAGTAAGGTCCAGTTTGTTTTTGAACTTTTATCTTAACCCCAGACAAAGGCGTTGAGGCATCAGCTTTCTTAACTATGCCAACAACTGTTTCATTACCTCCCCCTGTAGAACTACCGTTAATAATAGGGCCTTGAGAATAATTACAACCAATTTTAATGCATGAAAATGACCATCCGCCTGAAGCGTCACTGCAAAAACCATCTGGGCAATTTGTTGATTGCAGGCCAGAGGCTTCGCAGGTTTGGCCATTCTGCCTCGGAATACAATTATGCAGGCCGATCGTCTTAAGCCTTGCCATATAATCAAAACTGCTCCCCATTTTGCTACCGCAGTATTGATTAGATAATTCTTCAGCCATCGACGTATTCGTCGTGTTTAGATATGGTGCTGCAATAGAATTTACTTCACAAAGCCTTTTATCGAACATCGTTCCACCGTGACATGTTGCATCTACTAGCTGACCATTGGCATATCTTTTTGAATCTTGATTAAAACTGTCACATTTACTTGCAATCATGGTCTCGCATGCGTCATTTAGACGCTCCTGGGTAACAGCAGCACCTATTTGGCAATATTTTGGATAAACCTGCTCATTGACACGTTTTAGGTTTTTACATTCGTCCAGACACCTACAGCAGGAGTCGCTGTCTACCCCCTGCTCATTCTCGTCATTACCTTCTTCGCACATACAAGCATTCATTATTTTAGTTGGAGCCATCCTTGTCATATCGTCCTGACAATGCGCCTGACATTCTCCAATATCAACCTTGGGATTGTTAGGATCACAATAATAGTCCATGGTGTCTTTGTAGCACGCTTGTTCTGAATTATCAGCCTTAACGTCATTACATTTGGGCATCATCGGACTACCATTAGGCGGGGTGCAAGCCTTAGTCATCATCCCTCTGATTGCACAACAATTTTGAGCATTATTGAGAGTATCTTCACCTGAGTAGCTCTTACATTGATTAATGTTAGTGAACTGACTATAGGAATAGTCGCCAGTAGACAAACCTTGCCCAGTGCACATTGCCTCCGGAATGGTAATAGAACAAGATCCTGTTTCTGTAGTCTGAGTAGGATATTGGGAAGTCTCGCAACTAACATGAATAGTCGGGCAAGTCTGCTGGCAACCGGGAGGAAAATAAGATACTGAATCTGCTGATATTTTATTTCGAATAAAACGTCCAGCTAAAAAAGAGAGACCAAATAGTAGCAAAGCTATCAACAAAAACCTCAACCCCCACTTTAGCTTCCCCATTTTCTTCATAATTAAATACTATAGCCTATTTGCTCTTTATTCAATCGCTTTAAAATACTTACGTCGCAATAATCAAATATCAACAATAAGCTCAAAAATTGCGAAATGTTTAGGCGTGTGAAAATTTGGTGTCTGCTCCATATTTGGTACTAGCGCCTGAAAAGAATTCTGCTGCGGATAACCATCGATCCTAAATAAGTTTCCTCTTAGCCTATCCCCCTCTTTTAGTTCTGAGACACTAAGCTCATCCACAGGAAGCTTGACTTGGGTAATCCAACGACCTGATTTATATTCGCCAAAATCGCCTGTTGATGAAATTCGCTGTTTAAACTCTAAGTCAGAATTCCAATTAATATCGACATTAAATCCTGAGTCATGCCTTGAGCCAGTCGGGTTACTTACTTTCCCATCAAACTTTATTCCCATCGGTGAAAATTGAAGCTCGAGATAATTTTTAGGGATTGCCTCTCCAAAAGAGATGAATGCTTCCACTACCTCTTGCTCATAGATCGGATCATCATTATTCTGATACGTACCCCAAATATGATCGTCTTCCACGTCAAACAGAAAATACAAATATTTTTCACTCCACAGGATTTTCGCCTTCGCTTTCTTTAGGATAGGACTGCCACTTGTAACATCTTTGAGTTCGTAGAAGGATGTTTTATCCCAATTAAGAGAAGGCCATTCGCTAAGCTCAAAACCTTCGGTCTTTTTGATTTGATAAATCATCTCTTTATTTCTTTTGCGCCATCAGAAGCATTGCAAATATATGCGTTTCCCTTAATTCCTAATTTTTGTCGATACATCTCTTCAAGTTCACCAGCAAAATGCTGAGCCGTTCCTCTTTTTACTAAGTTAATCGTGCAACCGCCAAATCCCCCGCCGATCATGCGAGAACCAATGATCCCCTCAATTTTCTTGCTCAAGTCTACCGCGGCATCTAACTCTGGGCATGAAACCTCATAATCATTCCTCAGGCTATTATGGCATTCGTATAATATCTTACCGATCTGCTTGTAGTCATCATTGTTAAGCGCATCCTTCATTTTCATCACTCTGGTGTTTTCTGTAATAGGATGTTTGGCTCGACGATATACTAGATCACCTTGCTTATTGCCCAGTCTAGAAATTAACTCTGGCTTGAGCTCATCAAGCATTTCTATAGTCATATCTCGAAGCATCTCCAGCTTAGGATTTTTGAAAAATTCTCTAGCAATTTCGAGCACTTCTCTCGCCTGTCTCTTTCTTTCATCAAACGGCGAATCGATCTGTTTGTGTCTGATCGTAGTTTCAAATACTACTATTTCTACATCTTGAGGAATCTTAATATATTCAAATTTTAATGTTCGACAATCAAGTAGCACTGCGTGTCCTTCCTTGCCATTTGCGATGCAAAACTGGTCCATAATTCCACCGGTTGTTCCATACCACCACTCTGCTTCACAGCCAACCTTGGCTAACTCTACCCGATCGAGTCCGAGCTTATAATAGTCATTCAGCAAATACGCAAATCCGGTTGCAAGTGATGAAGAGGAGGAAAGACCACTCCCAATTGGAATTGTTGAATGAATAGCAAAATTAATTCCCCCAAACTTATGCCCTCGTTTCTTAAGAACTTCAACTACACCTTGCAAATATAACATCCACTCATATTTTGTTCTAACACTCTTGCGTGTATCAAATTGGCCAATTTCATCAAATTTTTCAGAATATCCGCTAACTAAATCATGGTCTTTCGACATTGACCAAGTTATGCCCAGGTCAATCGCAGCCGGCATCACATAGCCTGCATGATAATCGGAATGCTCCCCAATGATATTTACCCTACCCGGAGACCAATAATATTTCTCTGGTTCTCCTGAAAAGTGATTTTTAAATATTTTTTCTGATTCCATAATATGCTTTAGTTATATTAATGATAAAACGATTCTTTTATATCTTAATTGTTCCGGCATTTCTACTTACAGGCTGTTCTAATCTACCAAAAAATGACTCTAAAAAGAAGGTCTCGATAGAGAATAGGAAATTCGAGCTGGAAATTGCAGACACGATTGAAGAGCATCGAAAAGGTTTAATGGACCGAAATGCCCTCGAAGCAGACAGGGGTATGTTATTTCTTTTTGACCAAAAAGACTACCAACAATTTTGGATGAAAAATACTTTAATTCCGCTACAAGTAATCATGATCGATGACTGCCAAGTTGTAGATTTAATCGAAATGCCAAAAGAAGAGGATCCGGCAAACGCCAAAATGATCTATAAGTCGAGTAAACCAGCTAACAAGGCAATTGAACTCAATACTAAAACTTTTGACCAATCCCTAGTCGGTCAGAAGATTGAAGATCTTTGTAAGTGATTGACTATTAACAAGTTTTTGGCATTATTGTTCTAGCTCGAGAAGGGGTGAATAGCATGAAAGATGAGCATTTTGCTCTCAAACGAAACGAGTATGTCGTTGAGCAGCTTCGTGAGTTCGAGCGAGCCCTAGAGAGGCGCTGCCGAAAATCACGCAAGCGCAAAAAGCCAAAGTGGATGAGGCGCCGGCTCGATATCGCTCACTTGATTGTTCTCGAGTTTCTTTCGTCTGATGATACCCGGTTCTGCCGCTATCAATTGCGCGAGTACGCGCGCAAGGTGCTTAACGCTAAGCCTAAAGGTTTTTCTAAGGCTTGGAGATATGTAACTGAGCAAGTGCAGAACTTCATAGATCTCGATACTTTGGGAGCGTCGCCTTAGTGCGCCGCTCCTTCGTTTTTTAATATTTTACGATGGAGCTTTTGATAGTAGCCTTTGGCAAATCGATGAGCTTCATCACGAACTTGTTTAAATAGTGCTATTTCGCCACGAGGCAAAATTCTAGAAGTTATAATTTCGTCTTTTTTTCGATCTGGTCCTTTGGCCAGTCCGACAATCGGAATATTCAAATTCAAACTTTTTAGCACGATCACCGCCGAATTTACCTGCCCTTTTCCACCATCAATAACTATCAAATCCGGGTGTGGCCAATTGTTTCGAAATCGTCTTCGCAGTACTTCCTTCATCATCCCAGTATCATTGGCGCCTTGAACTGATTTAATTTTGAACTTTCGGTATTCACTCTTTTCAGCCAAACCGTCTATAAAAACAACCATCGAGCCTGTTGCGAACGATCCGGAAATGTTAGAAATATCATAGCCTTCTACACGATCAAAGATCGTGTCTATTTCTTTTTTTATAGCAAATGAATGCTTTAAATGTTCAAGAGCTTGAAGCCTATCTCTAATTTGCGCTGCCTGCTCGTATTCCTCGTTTTTGGAAAATTTATTTAAGTCTTTTTTTAAGCTAGAGATTACTCTATCTTTCTTTCCTTCAAAAAAATCCCTCACTAATCGAATGCTTTTTCGATACTGGGCTTTATCTACTTGCGAAATACAAGGGGCCGCGCAAAGACCAAGATAACCATACAGACATTGTTTCTTAGGTAGTTTCCGACAAGACCTAAAAGGCGCAATTTTCCTAATCAGCTCCAAAGCCAACGCCAGCGAGGCTCCTGAAAAGAATGGCCCGTAGATAATGGGATTTTTTTCCTTGATAGAAACGAGATCGGTTTCTCTTAGCGTATAAACCCTTGGGAACTCTTCGCGGGTGATATGGATATAAAGCTTCGACTTATCATCTTTCTCTTTAATATTATATATCGGGGAGTGTTTCTTAATTAATCTACTTTCAAGCAAAATTGCTTCAACCGTAGAGTCAGTTTCGATATATTCAATTTCTACCACTTCGGACATTTGTTTGGCAGTTTTGGTTGGAAGATTTTTTTGAAAATATGAAAGAACTCTGTGCTTTAACGAAGTAGCTTTGCCAACATAGATTATTTCTTTTTGCGTATTTGACATCAAATAAACCCCAGGAGACTCAGGAAAATTATTAATGGATGATTTTAAACTCATAGTAACTTTTTAAGATATTGTCCAGTTGAAGAATTCTTCATGCCAGCAATAATCTCGGGACTTCCAGCAGCCACTATCTTTCCACCAGCTTCCCCTCCCTCTGGTCCAAGATCAATAATGTAATCAGCGACCTTGATCACGTCGAGATTATGTTCGATCACTACTACCGTGTTGCCAGCATCTACTAATCTATTAATTACCATAAGTAGCTTGGCAACATCATCGAAATGCAATCCTGTCGTTGGCTCATCCAAAATATATAAAGTCTTGCCAGTAGCACGCTTTGATAGTTCGCTTGATAATTTGATTCGCTGAGCCTCCCCACCAGAAAGAGTCGTTGCGCTTTGGCCTAATTTCACATAGCCAAGACCAACATCCTTAAGCACCTTCAAAATATCATTTAGCTTCGGAATGCTTTTGAAGAATTCGTATGCCTCCTCAACAGTTAAATCTAAAACGTCAGCGATATTTTTATCTTTATACTTAACTTCTAGGGTTTCGCGATTATATCTCTTGCCCTGACAAACGTCACAAGGAATATAAACATCTGGCAAAAAATGCATTTCAATTTTTAACATTCCATCACCGGAGCATTTTTCACAACGACCGCCAGATACATTGAAAGAAAATCTTCCGGGCTTATATCCTCTAATTCTTGCCTCTTCGGTTGCCGCATATAGTTCACGAATAATATCAAAAGCTTTTGTATATGTTGCTGGATTTGATCGTGGTGTTCGACCAATCGGCGACTGATCAATATCGATAATTTTATCGATATTTTCTTTGCCAAGAATTTCTCTATATTGACCTGGCTTTTGCCAAGAACGCCCTAGTTCACGCGACAAGCCTTTAAACAGAATCTCATTAACAAGTGTTGATTTTCCAGATCCTGAAACACCCGTAACGCAGGTCAGAAGGCCGATCGGAATTTTGACATTAAGGTTTTTCAAATTATTTTCACTTGCCCCTACGATCGAAATATATTCGCCGCTTAATTTTCTTCTTGAGCGGGGAACTTCAATCTTCTTATCCCCCCTCAAATATTGCGCGGTCATCGAGTTTGTTTTCATAACTTCGCCTATTGAGCCCTGGGCTACAACTTCTCCTCCATTTACTCCAGCTCCCGGTCCGATATCGATAATGTGATCAGCCGATCTAATTGTCTCTTCATCATGTTCAATCACCAAAACCGAGTTGCCTAGATCGCGAAGATTTTTAAGAGTATCAAGCAAGCGATTATTGTCTCGCTGGTGAAGGCCAATCGAAGGCTCATCTAGAACATAAAGTACACCGACTAAACCAGACCCAATTTGTGAAGCTAGCCTAATTCTTTGAGTCTCTCCGCCAGAGAGTGAATTTGCATATCGACTCAGAGTAAGATAATTAAGTCCGACATCGCTTAAGAATTTTAGTCTTGATGTAATTTCTTTTATCAAACGCTCGGCAATAGTTTTTTCATTTTCATTTAATTTAGCACTGGAGAAAAAATCCAAGCATTTATCGATCGACATCGAAGTTACTTCATCAATATTTTTTCCATCTATCTTTACTGACAACGCTGATTCTTTTAATCTCTTACCTTTGCATTTCTCACAAGGCTGCTTGGACATGTATTTGGTAATCTCTTCCTTGACCGCATCAGAATCAGTCTTGTGATATCTGGATTCAAGCAAACTTGCTAAACCATTAAAATAAATATAGAAAGTCCGAGCACGACCCTTTGTATAATAAGTTACTTTAAGCGGCTCTTCTGCGCCGCGACCATTTATCAGATAATCTATCTGGTCTGCTTTTAAATTTTTGATTGGAACATTTGTCTTAGCGCCAACTTCAGCCGCAGCCGCCCTAATGATTGAGCCATAATAATTAAAAGTTGAATAACTCCACGGCAAAAATGCTCCCTCTTCGATAGTTTTATTTTGATCAGGCGCGATCAAACTTTCATCAACTTCTTGCGAATATCCAATTCCTAAACAATCCTCGCAAGCACCGTATGGACTATTAAACGAGAAGAGTCTAGGTTCGAGCTCATCAAAAATATGTCCTTGCGAACAAGAAAATTTTGTTGAAAACGTCAGTTCCTCATCCCCGGATGAAATTATTACTCGGCCATCTGCTTCTAGAGTTGCTCTCTCTATCGCCTCGTTTAATCTAAGGGCATTTGCCTTTTCGATTTTGCCAACAATTTCAAAACTATCAACTAACAGATCAATTGTATGAACTTTATATCTTTCCAATCTCTTTGCCTGGCGCAGATTTACTTCCTTACCATCAATTCGAGCATTTTCGTAACCTTTTTGAAAATATTCCTGAAGCAGCGTAAGATAATCACCCTTTCGACCTCGCACCACTGGAGAGAAAATTTTTACACTTTTTCCTTCTAAATTAGTAAAGATAAAATCAGCAATTTCATCGACTGAATATTGTTGAATTGGAAGACCATCAATCGGGCAATATGCTTTTCCAATTCGTGCAAACAGAACTCTTAGATAATCATAAATTTCAGTAACCGTGCCGACAGTTGAACGAGGATTTTTAGAAACTGCCTTTTGATCGATAGAAACAGCCGGCGACAATCCTTCGATATAGTCTACATCTGGTTTTTCCATTTGACCCAAGAATTGTCTAGCGTAACTAGATAAAGACTCGATATATCTTCTCTGACCTTCGGCAAAAATTGTATCAAATGCCAAAGAAGACTTGCCGGATCCTGACAAGCCAGTAATAACTACAAATTTATTTCTTGGGATCTCGACATCAATATTTTTTAAATTATGTTCTCGAGCTCCCTTTACAAAAATCACGTCTTCCATAGAGCACAATTATATGAAAAAACCGAACATAATGCAAACATCCGTTACCTGACTTTATTAAAAAATCCTGCAGCTTTCTTGAGTTCAATCGCCTGATCACGAAGTATCGCAGCTTCTTCAAACCTCATCTGCTCAGCCGCCTCCTTCATACTCTTTTCTTTCTCTTTTATCAGAGCCTTGATATCTGTTTGGGATAAATCTTTTTCAACATCATCAAGCTCTAGAGGTTTCAAATTTTCTACAATCGAATTAATTTCTTTTTTAATTGTAGTGGGAGTTATATGATGAACTTTATTATATTCTAGCTGAATAGCTCGCCTACGATTAGTCTCGTCGATGGCCCTCTTCATCGATCCAGTTATATTGTCAGCATAAAGGATAACTTTACCGTTGATATTTCTGGCAGCGCGACCAATCGTCTGAACAAGAGAAGTTTCTGATCTGAGAAATCCTTCTTTGTCAGCATCTAAAATTACTACAAGTGAGACTTCAGGCAGATCGAGTCCTTCTCTAAGAAGGTTTACCCCGATCAAAACATCAAACTCTCCTTGGCGAAGCGCAGAAAGGATTTCGATTCTCTCAAGTGTCTCTACATCAGAATGAAGATATCTAACCAAAATATCTTTTTCTTTCAGATATGCTGTAAGATCTTCAGCCATTTTTTTAGTAAGAGTAGTTACTAAAGTTCGTTCATTATTTTTAACTCGTTTTTCAACTTCACTTAGCAAATCATCGATTTGATTTTCAGAAGGCTTTATTACCACCTCAGGATCTATCAACCCTGTCGGACGGACCACCTGCTCGACGACTACATCCTTAGACTTTTCCTTTTCATAGATAGCAGGAGTTGCTGAAACAAATATCGTTTGAGGCATTTTCTTTTCAAATTCATCAAATTTAAGTGGACGATTATCTTTGGCCGCTGGAAGTCTAAAGCCAAAATCAACCAATGCATTTTTTCGAGACCTATCACCTTCATACATTGCTCGAACCTGTGACACGGTGACATGACTTTCATCAATTACCATCAGATAATCATCTCCATAATGCTCCTTAAAATAATCAAGCAAAGTGTAAGGTGCTTCTCCTGGCAAGCGACCATCAAAATATCTTGAATAATTTTCAATGCCATTGCAGTAGCCGATTTCGCGTATCATCTCGATGTCGTAACGCGTCCGCCTTGAAAGTCGCTCCGCTTCAATAATCTTTCCATCTTTTTGAAATTTTTTAAGCTGCTCATCAAGATCCTTTTCAATCTGGCTGATCGCGCCTTCTCTTGTCTCTTGAGGAATTACATAATGGCCAACAGGAAATATTTGCAACTCATTAATATTTTCCAAAACGTTACGATTTAATTTATGAAGAACTTCAATTTTATTGACTACTCCGCCCTCAAGATCAAAGCGATAAATAAGCTCTTTGTCGGCAGGCATTAGCTCAAAGTAATTTCCCATTAATCTAAAAGTACCCCGTTTAAGTTCGACCTCATCTCGATTGAAATTTAAAGCAAGTAACTTTTTCATAAGGTCGTATCCGCTTGTAGCGTCACCGACTTTTATTTCAACAATACTTCTTCGATATAATTCTGGAGAGCCTAGACCATAAATACAGGACACCGAAGCAACTACAATCACATCATCTCTAGAAAGAATTGACTGTGAAGCGGAATTTCTAAGTCGGTCGATCTCTTCATTAATCGTCGATTCCTTTTCGATATACGTATCAGTATTGGGAAGATATGCTTCCGGCTGATAATAGTCGTAATAACTGACAAAATACTCAACCGCATTATTTGGGAAAAACTGCCTAAATTCCTGAGTTAATTGAGCTGCTAACGTCTTATTATGAGCGATAACTATCGTCGGTTTTTGGGTTTTATCTATAACATTAGCAATCGTAAAGGTCTTTCCACTTCCGGTTACGCCAAGAAGAGTTTGGAATTTGACTCCATTATTGATGTTTTTCGATAACTCCGAAATTGCCTCTGGTTGACTCCCAGAAGGCTTAAGGTCGGATATAAGTTTAAACTTGGACATAATTAAAGACTACAATAGCAGATTGCACCCTTAAAATGAAGTAGCGACTTAATTATTTAGCTTTTAACAGCGGACCTAGATCGACGTTCTTGCCCTGAACTTGTGCTTTTAGGGAGTAGCTCTTACCGTTTTCGGTTTTTGTATAATCCATGCCAAGCGGAACTTCCTTGAGTAGGTCGGGAGTTAAATCGTCTAGTTTGTCTGGATATTTGCCCTTTTCTATACCATAAACGTCGAGCGCTTGCTGAACTTCTAGAACAGGAGTGTATGATTTTTGAAATTTAGCGTATTTAAGCCCTCCATATGATGTATACGAGAGAAGAAGGAGTGCAATTATACTTATTAGTGTAACTACCCATTTTGTTGCATTAGACCAGCGCGAAACAAGCCATACAGGAATGGCCGCGACTGGCGTTAGATAGGCGATACAAACGATACAAACAATATCTCGCCAGCTTTCTGATTTCTCAACTTGATTAGCTGTTTCTTCCATATGTATATTTTAACACAAATTTAATAATGCAAGTACATTTTGCCATTGAGCTTACCAGTGATAAGATAAATTAATGAAAGTGATTGCATTTGGAACATTCGATCCAATCCATAAAGGCCATGAAGACTTTTTAAGGCAAGCCAAGAAACTCGGGCATTTAATTGTAGTAGTTTCTCACGATGATAAGATTAAGCTTGAGAAGAACAGGGATCCAAGAGAGTCCAGCCATGATAGACTTGAAAAAGTAAAAGCTCTAAATATCGCTGATGAAATAATTATAAGTGAACCAGGAGAGCAATTTAATTTGCTCGAAAATATAAATCCCGATATTATTGCTCTCGGTTACGACCAGAA
The DNA here is from genome assembly GCA_964487045.1 of uncultured Candidatus Saccharibacteria bacterium. Taxonomy (GTDB): domain Bacteria; phylum Patescibacteriota; class UBA1384; order UBA1384; family DTJR01; genus JBDRAU01. Next base: position 220,075 of record CAZAOT010000002.1, read on the forward strand.
AATCCCTGAACCCTTGAAAAATAAGGTAAAAAAGTATAATATAATAACGCTCAAGCCCTTTAAACCGGAAGTCTATAAGTCAACGCTTCTGACTAAAAAGTAGTTACTTGATTATTTACAAATTTAATTGGGGGCCTCATCATCTAGTGGTTAGGATACCAGGTTTTCATCCTGGACACCGGGGTTCGACTCCCCGTGAGGTCACCAATTAAATTTGTCTAGTAAGGAGTAGGTTTTTGTTCCACCCAAAAACCGCATCCTGGACACCGGGGTTCGACTCCCCGTGAGGTCACCATCAGAAAATCACCCGAAAGGGTGGTTTTTTGATGGCTTTGATCCACGGGAAAAGAGTCGAAGGCCGGAGTGAGCGAAGGCGAACGAGGCGGGGTCGACGGAAATTTCAGCAGGAATTTACCGGTGACCGACTCCCCGTGCGCTTTTCGGACGCAACGAAAAGCTAATGTAATTCACCAACTATTTTTTATTTCTCAACTTTAGGGTATTAGATTTTAGTAGACATAAACCCAAAAAGCTTTACCCGAAGGTAGCTTGGAAACGGATCCAATCTGACCGCTTGGACAGTTAGCTGATACTTGCGTATCAGAAAGTAGTTTAAAATACTCACAAGACTGACTAGCTAATTCGTTATCAATTATATAAACATTATTAAGGATCCTGTTCTCACTAGACCACCCATCAATAGATTTGATCTGACCATCTATTTCCAGCTGAATTTGGGATTTTGATTTTTCATTAACCGACCAAAGCAAATTCCATCCCTTAGAAACCTTGTAAAGATTCACAATTACTAAATCTACTGGAACAGATATTGTTTTTGCAGATCCGGGATTATATACATAATACCCATAGAACTGGCTCGCATTAAACGAAGAACCACCAGGATATAAAAGCCATTTGTTGTTTACGCCATCGAATCTATACAGATAAAGACCATTTTGCGCAAAGAAGTCACCTGACACCTCTTTTGTATTTCCAAAAACACTAAATCCATGGGGAAAAGATATCGTCTTATAATTTGCTCCACTCGAAGTTGATGGTAATGATGATGACGCACCAGAAACGTCCCTTTCCCTCATAGGACCTATTTCACCAAATACTCCCGATTCTTTAAAATTAAATGGTTCAAATCCAATCAAGCTAATTGCAGGTGAACTTGTCTTGAGACGATAGTCCCCCGCACCCGCATCCTCAAATTGCGGATCAGCAAATACCGAATGATTTTCTAAATTGTTGATTCCATTAGCTTGCCACAGATTTTCAAGCCATGACCATGCTCTTAATTTTGGTCCGCCATTATTTATAAAAACTGATGGATGACTTGTATCTTCACCAGAATAATCAAAATACAAATTATAGTCCCTTTGCGCAATCATTTTTGCGAGCATCTCCCTCTCTAAGCCCACAGCACAATCAGAGTTCAGATAAAGTGGGCGAGTTGGATTATTTGGATCACCTGGGCGCGAGCTTTCACATCCGCTTTCTTCATATGATAAAGTTCACCAACCATCTCAAGTGTTTCTCTGCCTGTCATAAATTCATCAACGGCTGCAAACTGGCCAGCCAATCCTATTTCATGCCTAACCTTAGAGCCTTCAGTGCAAACATCAAATCCAGCAACCTCCATCGTCCCACTATCTGGCATCGTAAGTGTTGCTAAAAGTCTTACTAAAGTAGTCTTGCCAGCTCCGTTTGGACCTAGCAATGCATGAATCGTGCCCTTTTCGATATCCAGGCTCAATCGATCTAAGGCAACAGTTTTGCCAAAACTTTTTGTAATATCCTTTACGTGAATAATTGCTTGAGCCATTTTACCTAGATTCCTTAATTTTTCTCTTAACCTTTTCCTTCATTTCAACCACCCTGGATGAAAACGCCGTCATTTTGTCCAGAAATTCATTTAGTTTCTCAGCTTCAATCATATGAAGCATTTCCCCAACACCAAAAAATACAAACTTATCACCGGTTTTAATTTTTAATTCATCTCGAGCTTCAATAGGCACAACAATTTGGCCTTTCTCCCCGATAGTTCCGACTCCGTAAAATTTCTTACATTGATGCATTTTTTCACTATTTGATTATTTCCTACATTTCATACATTACATACTAAACATAATGATGTCAATAAAAAAATGAGCATTTGCCCATTTTTTTTACGGTACCTCTGGCGCTTATTCGACTCCCTCGGCTGCCAAATATCAACAAAAAAAGAGCTAATGCTCGTTCTTTGTTGATCTGGTACCCTACTCCGGTCTATAAACCTCATCAGATACCTTAGTCACTATACCTTGTAGAAGCACTTTTTTCAAGAAAAAATGGCACACAATGGCACAGTATAAAAAAGGGGTGTTCCATTTTATATTTGACTTAGTTGGTCCACCCGTCATCCATTAAAATTTGATAGATATTTCTCATTTCTTTATTGCACTATTGACAATTTATGACATATGTTCTATATTCAATCTGTAATGAAAGGAATATATGCGAGGAAGACCTAAGAGAAAAAGATGTATAAACTTTGTACCAGAGATTACTTATTTTAAGCCAGCGGGTATCCCCCTTCGTGAACTCCAAGAAGAGATACTTTCTTTAGATGAGGCAGAAGCTCTTCGGCTTACGGATATTGAAGGACTTGACCAAGAAACTGCCGCAAAGAAAATGGGTATAGTCAGAATAACTTATCTAAATATCATCCATAGCGCGCACAAAAAAGTTGCACGAGCTTTAATATACGGAAAAAGCATCCAATTGAAGGGAGGTGATGTTATAATGCCGAACCTAGATGGAACTGGACCGCAGGGTCAAGGACCGATGACAGGCAGAGGCCAGGGTAGAGGAATGGGTAGAGGACAAAATGCACCTGGGCCAAGAGCTGGCGGAAGCGCGGAATGCACTTGCCCAAGTTGCGGCGAGAAAGTTGCTCACACTAAAGGAGTGCCTTGCTCGCAAACCAAATGTCCGAAATGTGATACGCCAATGCGTGGCGTGTTCTGTAGCTAAGAAAAAAGAGTCGGATGCGTACGACCGGCTCTTTTTTTGTTTAAAATTTATAATAAGGAGAAAATTGGCTAATTTTTAACAGGTTGGAGGGCCGAGTGGGATCCTCGGCGATAATAGCTTTTTCAAATGAACATCGCCTTGCGCACCCATCCTTCGGATGGGTTCAATTCCGAGACAATCTTCCATCAAAAAACCACCCTTTCGGGTGTTTTTCTGATGGAGGGCCTTATCTTACGCTATTATAACCTTGATTGAAGATAATGAATACTGGAAAGCACTCGGTTCTAAACTTAACTATGCTTTTTAATCAAACTATCAAAACTTTGTTTTTCAACATTTTGAGGCATTGAAGATCTTGGGACAACAGTGTATCTCACCGGCTTATCGCTATCCCTGTTTTTCTCAGGAATATGCTTTATGACAAGACCCTTTGGCAATTTAAAAGCTAAAAGGAAAACGATGATGTCCTCGCAGAAAGGAAATAAATTTTCCCACATTTTTGATAAATAAGATGGAATATCTAAATCGTTAATTCTTGGTTCAACCCCAATTGGTTGATTCTTTGAGTCTAAGTGGTATTCAATGCAAGGAAGTTGAAAACCCGAATGTTCAATTTGTGTCCGTACATCAATGAATTGCGAAAACCACTTCTCTCTATCATCTTTAACCATATCAATGAAAAATTTCATTCCTCCACTTGGATTATTTTCTAAAAACTTTTTACTTTCCTTATCAAAGTCACTGTCTGATTTAAATATAAACGAAATTTTAAAATCTAAAAATTTTGCAAACCTAATTATGTTTTGATTAGCGATATAACCTCTGATAAAAAAATCTTTGAACCAAATATTGAGATTGTCATCAATGGATTCATCTACTCTCAAAGTCTGGTTTTCCACTTTTACAATCTCTCCGCTTTTGATCTTTTGTCGGTGTTGAACAAGAAGGTTTACACACTCTTCCATTACAATTCTCGCTTCAATTAAATTTTGCAGGACTGGTCCATAAAATTTATCAAACTCTCTACGATCCTCTTCCGTTGAGAATACAAAATCTCTTATCTCTAAAATCTGCATTCTCATTCTTGCAGTAAATAGATCTTGCGACCCAAGGTCAGAGACCTTTACTAAAGTATGTAAAATTTTCTGTTCCTTTTTGTTCATACAACACTTTTTATATTTCTTTCCGCTTTTGCAAGGGCAGGGATCATTTCTTTTTATCTTTGTCATTTTCAAAAATTATTCTCCTGTCAATATTATTAGCCATAAACCACCAACCATGCAACAAGAGAACTTATTTTATTCAAACATTAAATACGTTATACTTAGGATAACTTAGGAGGGAATAAGATGTTACCAGAGGAACAATCAAGTGCCAGCGCCTTATTAACAGTAAGTGAAGCCTCGGAAATATTAGGGCTACATCCCGATACCCTTAGAGATTGGGACAACTCTGGATTCTTGAAATGTATTAGAATCGGAAAAAGAAGAGACAGGCGTTACCAGAGAAATGATATTGAGAGGATCTTGTCGGAAGGCACCATTCAAAGAAAAACAGACCAAGGAGAGAGACTAAGACTAATTGAAGAGAAATATCACGTTAATTACCCCGAAACAAATTCGGCTACATATACAAGTTTAGTTAACTATAGAGCGGACTTAAAAAGCCCCTTTCAAGGATGGTACAACTACAAGGAAGGATATTCTCTTGAGTTGAATCACTTGATCTTTCAATATTTCGGCACGAAGGCAGGTGATTTAATTCTTGATCCCTTCTCGGGAAGCGGCACAACATTACTTGCAGCCAAACAGATAGGTCTCAGATCAGTCGGATATGAAGTAAATCCTTTTTCTCATTTTCTTTCTGTTGTTAAGACTAGAGATTATTCACCAACCGATTTAAAAACAATTAAAGAAACCCTCTGCAATTTTAAAAAGGAGTCGCTGAAGAATGTTAAGTTTGACAAACCAAAGTTATCCACAATTGATAAACTATTTAGTTCTGAAACATTATCTGAATTGATGGCAATCAGACAATTCGTTGATAACCTCCCAAGCCAAAAAACAAAGGATTTATTTTTCTTGGCTTGGTTGTCGGGTTTAGAAGAACTATCAAATTATAGAAAAGCAGGAAATGGACTCAAAATTCGGAAGACTAAGAATCAAACAACACCAGATCCAAAAAAAACAATTATTCAAAAGATTTCATTAATGATTGATGACATCAGCTCCCAGACAACAAAGTCATCCAGCAATGATTTAGAGCCAGTTATCTATAGGAAGTCTTCTCTCAATCTTATTGAAGATATAGAGAAAGGATCCGTGAGAGGGGTGATATTTTCGCCACCCTACGCAAACTGCTTTGATTACACAGAAATCTACAAAATTGAATTGTGGCTAGGTGGGTTTGTGCACGACTATTCCGATCTGAAGGAGTTGAGAATGGAGACAGTAAAATCTCATCTCAACAGGAAATTTGAAAATCATGGCGATCTTGATATTCCAATCTTGGCAAAGATTATAGGAGAAGTTTCTAGGTCAAAGATTTGGGATAAAAGGATACCTAAAATGATTCAGGGGTATTTTGAAGATATGGGGCAAGCACTTTCTCAGCTGTATTTAACATTAGAGAAGGGAGGGTTTTGCTGTGTGATTGTAAGTAATTCATCGTATTCCGGCATTATCATTCCAACCGATTTAATAATCTCAGAGATTGCCGAACAAATAGGATTTACTATTAGAAAAATAGATGTCGCCCGATTTATTATAACCAGCTCGCAGCAATACCACACTACAAAGAGATGGGGTAAATATTTAAGAGAAAGTATAATTTACATGGAAAAAATATGAATAAAGTTGACCTTGAAATAGTGGAAGTAGACGAACTCCCCCTGAACCCAATAAGGAATCGCGTTTACTCCATTAACTCAAAAAATATCGGTGTATATACACACAGCTTTTTTAAGTATCCCTGTAAGTTTATCCCTCACATTCCAAGATGGGCAATAAAAAAATACCTTAAAGGCGACGGAGCGGTATTAGATCCTTTTTGTGGGTCAGGAACAACACTTGTAGAAGGTATCATTCTTGGTAAAAATTCTTATGGCATAGATATTGACCCGTTTGGAAGAATGCTTACTCTAGGAAAGACCGAGCGATTTTCAGAAAAGGAAGTCATAGAGCTAGAAAAGATTGGTAGGGAAATAGTCAGAAAATCTAAAGATATGAAATTTGAGAAAAAATATATTCCACCAATTCCAAATATTGAGCATTGGTTTAGTCAACAAAGCATAGAATCTCTTGCCTCCATAAAAAAAGCTATTAAAAAATATTCTTTAAAAAGTAAATACGAAAATTTCTTTTATATAGTATTTGCTTCAATTATTAGGAAAGCATCTAAAGCCGATGAAGCGTCACCTAAACCATACATCTCATCCAGATTCGGTAAAAAACAATGCAATGTTTTTGATTTATTTGAGAAATTCTTTGATAAATATCTAATAAAGATTAAAGAGTTCAGCGCCATTGCCCCAAGAAAAAATATTTCAAAGATTGTCGGAAATGATGCGAGAAAATTCAAAAAGATGCCAGAGTCAATCAGCTTAGCTATAACCTCTCCCCCGTATATAAATGCATTTGATTATGTCAGAACACTTAAACTTGAAAACTACTGGCTTGATCTTGTTAACGAAGAAAAATTGTTAACGATTAGGTCTAATAGCGTTGGCACAGAAACGATAGCTAAGAACGAACGTAATAAGCTTGTAATTAGCGATATTGAATCCAAGAAGCTCAGACACGCAGTAGAGGAGATAGCCGAGAAGGATAAGCGGAGATCAATCGTCGTAACCAAATATTTTGAAGACCTAGCGCTAAATCTTCAAGAGGTTTATAAGTCACTTAAGAAAGATGGGGTCTATGTAATTGTTGTTGCAGATAGTAATATAAGAAATGTAGAGGTTCCAACACACGAAATACTTTGTGAGCTAGGCAAGAAAACTGGTTTTGTGGTTGAGAATATCTTTGCATATGTTATAAAGAACAGATATCTCCGAATTCCCAGAGAGGGACGAGGAGGGTTTATGCATAACGATTGGATAATATGCCTGAAGAAGAAGTAGCAGTTGACGCTTCACAATCCAGAAGAGAAGTTTGGCTCATACCCAAGCGATGTAACATTCACCAAATTATTGGTATGGTTGATATTCTTGCGACACAAGATTTCAATGAACGGATTTGGAATCATGGTAAACAAGAAGCCCTAGGTACAAAAATGGGACTTAGAAAACTTACAGATTCGGGTAGATCAATTACTGGGCAATCTGTTAGAACTTTACTTGCGAATGGGCCTAAGTATCTAGGTTTTGTTTATATTGATGACGGATCAAAAAAAATATTTGTTACAGACATTGGTTTAGAGCTAATAAGGGAGAATCTTTTACATTCGGAAAATAATAGCAACCTATCCGACTGGGAAAATAATAATCCAATTGATTCTTCGGAAGCATTTAAGAAACAACTTTCAAAGTTAATATTAAACAATCCTCTTGTACGTACTGAGACGAATGGTGTATTAGTCTTCCCCTTTAGGAATACAGTAAAGCTCGCTTTAGACCTAGAATATTTAGATATTGAAGAACTTGCCTACATAGTATTTAGCATGAAATCAGAAGATGAGTATGACTTGATTAAGGAGAGAATAATTAATTTCCGAGCATTGACCCCTTTGCAAAGAGATAGAGAGATTGAGGCTTATTCCAGAACCGAAGCTGGTCAGCTGACACTAGTTAAAGCCCCATCTGCTGGATATTACATGTCTTTTTGTTGCGCTTCGGGACTTTTTGAACGAACTCGGGTTAACGCGAATAGGACTAGGCAGCCGCTTGCGGCAATTAAATTGAGAGATCAAGATGGGGCTATCGCCCTTGTTGAGAAATACCAAGCGGCTAGAATATATGATTTCAAAGAAAACTTAAAATTATGGATTGAATACTACTCCTCGCCTAATCGTCTCTTTCCTCCCCACGACATTACAATTAATTTCAAAGCAAATAAAGGCATATCTTTAGTTGAAATTTTTAAGGATGGAGTAGCTGTCGGTGGCGATATTATTGATGAAAATAATTCCAAGTTAGTCGTACCAATGTTCCCCGATGAACCCTATTCACTTATTGCTTATGATTCTGATGCGAGCAAGAATTATGAAAAACATATCTCTGTACAGAACGAAACAGGGGATGTTGAAATAGACCTCGGTACAAGCGAACCAACAGCAGAAGTTAGAACCTCCGAAAATATCAAAAAACTTATCCTGGAAATGTTTTCAAGTAAAAGTGGCTTTGACAGTGAATATGAAAAAAGATTAAACCTCTTGCTGAGGAGATTATCTTTAAACCGCTTTGACAGTATTAGAAAGGGCGGACGACTAGAGTTTCTTTTCAGCGAATTACTTGAGCAACTAAAAAGCAATGGTGTTGTAGATTTCGTGAATTGGTATGGGTCAGTAAAACAATACGGTCTTGCCTACCCCGCACCTGGAGGTCTTAACGGTAACCCTGATATAGTATTCGGGATAGACAATATAACGGTTGTTCTTGAGCTCACCACAATAAGGGCCAATGCTGGGCAATGGGCCGGATCTGAGGCCGCTTCTGTCCCTGATCACATTCAAAGATATCAAAGGGAGACTGGAGCAAAAGATAATATTTTAGGTATCTTTTGTGCTCCTAGCATCAACGACAGAGTAAGGAATAATTTTGCTGCTCACTCCGAAAGGTCCGGAAGAGCTCATATCTGCCTCTCGGTTGAAGAGATGCTAGAATTGCTTTCCCGGGACAGACAACACATAATTCAAGAACTTAGAGATTTACAAAGTCAGTCTATCTCCAGAGACTAATCTTTTTTACGACTCGGAAAACTCGGTTTTTCTATTGATGAATCAGGGGCATTATCCAAAAAGCTCAAATAGCTCTAATTCCTTTTTTAGTGACTCTATAAACTCTGATTTGTTTTTTTAATGACTCAGAAAACTCAGGTTTTCGCTATTACCTGCCGATATCAAACGTTTTTTTATAGTGAGGTTATCGTTTCGCCTAGTGGTGTGCTAAGTTGCCATTGAGGTCCATTGCTAGTTCCCATTTCATTTATCAACCCAAGCTCGTGTTGCTTCATCCAATCTTCAGGCGCTTTATAGGCATAATCTTGGTTTTTAACTAGGTTCATGCAATATGAAATATCTTTACAATCAGGTGGTAATTTAACCTGACCATCTTTATCTCTAACTTTTCCATAGTTTAGATCCCAGTCAATATATTCTTGAATTTTTTCATCGCTATCAAAGAGATGAAAATAAGATGATTTATCCTTAGAATGCATTTCTCGCGCAGCATTTTTAAGTTCATCGTCCGTTGGTTTTCTTGAAAAAACGATCATTTTCCAAGTCTGCCCAGTTTGTTGATAACTTTTTACCTCTCTATAACTCAAAGCGGTAATTGGAGTGTTGGTAGGCGTTGAAGTTTGCGTTTTGCTCTGTTCAGTTTGCTTTGGGCTTGGAGTTTCTGTTGGGACTTGAGTTTTGTTTTCTATACTTTTAACCTTAGTTGGTACTTCCTTTGGAATATAGTTTATGGCTATATCCTTACTCTCACTTTGATTCCCAGCTTTATCGCGAGCAATAATCTGAAATTTGTTCTCTCCCTTATCAAGGGCAATTCCTTTAATGGTAAAGCTATTACTCTTAACCTTAACTTTTTTAATTTCTTTTGTATTTTTTATTACGACAATTTCCGCTTTTGCCTCGGAGCTTCCCTTGATATCTAGCTTATTTCGCTCCGTGGGGCTTTGTGGCGCTTCAATTGTCAGGGATGGGGATATTGTATCTAAAACCACTGATGCTTCATTGCTCTGCCTGATCCTGCCCTCCATATTTGTTGAACTTACCATGAGTTTATTTTCGCCTTCTTTTAGCTCTAAACTCTTAAATGAAAATTTGCCCTGATTATCTGCTTTGGCTTCTTCCTTTAATTCAGAATTGAAATAAATTTTCACCACCGAATCATTAAAAGCATTGGTTCCGGAAATTATAAGCGCTTTTTGATTCGTTGGACTTTTAACCGCATCTAAGTATGGAATTCCTTTTGCAAATACTGTGAATATTATTACAGAGGCAATAGTTAGAGGAACGAAGATCAAGGAAATGACTTTCCTATTTGAGTAACTTTTAAGAATTCGTTTAAAAACTAAAGGCTTAATCATTCCAACAATAAATGCTATTCCAAAAATGAAGAACAGCGCCATAAACAATGAGTCCATAATATCCCCCGTTTAAATTAATTTATAGTTGGTCCAAACAATTAGAATGCTATATAATCACTGGTCAATATTCAAGTAGAGGAGTATAAAGTAAAAAGAATTAAAATTAAAATTAATATGAAATATTCAACTAGCACAACAGACAAAATCAAGAAGTTGTGCGAATTCATACAAGGACAGATTGAGCTTAAAGGTAAATTCAAAGTTCAGTTTGACGACACACATGCAGGAATTGCCAATGATACTAAAAATGTTATTGAGCTCTTAAGAAAAAATGAATGCCTGTTCAGAACAGTAGAGAAAAGGACAATAGTATACCCAGAGAACTTTAACGAAGAACATGATTTCTTTACTCTTGAGATAGATCCAATAAAATTTAACAACTATATCAGAAATGAACTACGTATCCTTCCTCCAAGTATTGAAAGTATTGGTGAAATTAAGAAAATAGAATATCTGGAAAATTTCAGATCATTTTCTTTAAATGATAGAAAAAGTGAAATTCAATTAAAGGGCGGAAAAAAGATTGCTGATATTCTTGAGCTCCTATGGAAGAATAGAAGAGTATCTAGAAAAGGTAGGGTTGATCCACTACGAATTGGAGAATTTTATAATATTGAACCTCTTATGCAAAATAGCAGAACAGTAAGTACAGAAGCTTTGCTCAGAAGTATTGGGAGGATTAATACTTTCTTCGTAGAAAACTATCTACCAATGAGAATAGAAAGTAAGAATCAAGAAAAGTTTCGCCTAGAGATTAATTTTTGACAAGCGTTAGACAAAATTGGACAAAATTGACAGAGTTTTAGATTGAAGTTAGGGTGTGCTAAGCCGCATACGCTGAATCGTCTATTTTGTCTTATTCTGTAAAGCTGCCTGCGTGGTAATTTTATTCTATGAATGAGAATAACAATTACTACAAATCTTCCGACCTTGGCTGTTCAGCGGCATTAATTACTGCTGGTTTTGAATTAATGACGATAGAGAAAAATGACCCCAAGAGGGTTATTTTTGTTTTTGATATATCAAAAGAGATACAGCTTTCCGCGGAAGACTATTTGTCTGACAGATTGCAGGTCAGTGCCCGAAGATATTTTGAAAATCTACGAGTTCTTAAAAGCAGAATTTACGCAGACTAAAAATAAAAAATGAAACTGCAACAAAATCAAACTAATCAACGCGAACTTTCAATGGAAGAATTGGAAGACCTTTTCGCAGCCCAACTAGCAGAGATTTTTGTTGAGCAGATTTTAGATGAAGAAAAAAATAAAGATGAAAATTACCAATGGACGAGTACGAACTTAAGTCAAAGCTAAGAGGTTATTTCAATTTCCCGAGATCACTTATTATTGATTTAGCTACAAATAATATAACGCCTGATCAATTTACTCTATTTACTGTTTTTCTAGGACTAGCTAGCTGGGACAGTAGAGGAAAAAACTATGCAACTATAAATACTTCTAATCGCGAGATTTCCAAAATACTCCACTGGAATAGAAATAAAATCGGGCTTAATAAGGGGTTACTATTTGGCCGCAAATATATTGATTTACTAAATGGAAAAAACCGCCAACTCAAAATAAGAATCAATAACCCTGAGCTATTTTACTCAAAAATTACAGGAGAAGTGTCCAAGACGAGAGCCACTAAGGTTAATCCAAGGCCCACTTAACAGATTAAATTTCTTTATTTAATTTTCTTTGAAGATAGCAATGTATTAATGAGAATAAATATTTTAATAATAAGGAGGCAAAAATGTTAGAATTGTTATAGAAGCAATAAAAAAAGTATAAACACTGGATAAATAATTAATCAAAAAAAATGAAATGTTTAATTTACTCACGAGTTAGTACCGAAGACCAAGCAGAAAAGGGACGATCAATTGGTGACCAAATCAAAATGTGCAAAAGATATGCTGATGACAACGGCTATCGCATTATAGATATATTCAAGGATGAAGGAAAAACTGCTACAAATATGAATCGGGCAGGGCTACAAGATCTAATCATTAAATGTCAGGAAGAAAAGGATATAGCTTGTGTACTTGTACAAGACACGGATCGTCTTGCAAGGAACACATCCGATCATCTCCAAATAAAAGCGATTCTGAAAAAAGCAGGAGCAAGGGTAATCTCTATTAGCCAACCAATGCTTGATGACGAAACCCCCGAGGGTCAATTTATGGATTTGGTTATTGCAGGGGTAAATGCCTTTCAGTCAAAAATTACAGGAAGAAAGGTGAGTAAATGCATGAAAGAGAAATTTCTTGAAGGTGTGTGGCCTAGCTGGGTAACCGTTGGATATATTAATGACGATATCGGAACTCTAGAAAAACCTATGAATGTAATCTCAGATGATAAATTCAAACAGCCACTTATAAAGGAAGCTTTTAGATTATTCTCAAAAGGAATCTATAGCGTGGAAGAAGTCAACGACATAGTCTTCAAAAAGGGCTTAACCGGAAGGCATGGAAAAAAGATGTCTCCATCAGAGCTAAATAGGGTATTGAAAAACCCTTTTTATTTTGGATTGATGCGGTGGAACGGATTGGAAAAAATGGGTACGCACACTAAGATCATTACTAAATCTCTATTTGACCAGTGTCAGAATGTTTTTATTGAACGCAATATGATGGCTAATCGTGAAAGAAAACATAACTTCCTATTAAGAGGTTTTGTCTACTGTGGAACTTGTGGAAAAAGATTGACCGCTGAGTATCATGGCTCTAAATTTTATTACCATTGTGCTTCAAAACTTCATAGCAACAAAGGACAAAATTTTGATGGGGATACTACCGAAGCGAGAATTGAGCAATTGTTTGACCAACTTAAGTTACCAGATGACTTTACAAAAAAAGTATTTTCAAAAGCGGAGGAAATACTTAAGAATTCGCGTGTTGAAGTTAACCAGACAAAAAGAACTCTTAATGCACAAAAAGCAAAATTAGAAACAAAGAGAGACTCAATTGAAGATAGATTACTTGAAGGAGTAATTACCTCTGATGTATATGTAAGGCAACATAATAGCGTTGAGGAGCAAATAAAAAATATTGAGAAACAGCTTGATGACGCAAATCATAATAAAAATGAGAATATAAAAGTTTTTGAAAAATTGATGTTTTTATCTGGAAATTTAGGAGAAGCTTACCGACTAGCTAATCCAAGAATCAAAAGGCATTACCTAACAATATTTTGGGATAGAATTGAAATCAAAAATCATAAGATAAAAAAAGCGGTCCCGACAAAGACCTACTTAAAATTATTTCCTGGCATGAACTATAACAAACCTGAAAATTTGGTTGCGAACCATAAAATTATAAAAGAACGAAATTGGAGGGCCGAGTGGGATTCGAACCCACGACCAATTGCTTAAGAGGCAACTGCTCTACCGCTGAGCTATCGGCCCATGCATTTCTATTGTTAAAAGTTCGAATCCGATTCGGTCACCCGTCAAAATCTGTTGATTTTGCGGTCGACCCCGGCTCGGCCCGTCGGCCTGCGCCTCTTTGACGTTTAGCTCGCCATTCCACCCGTCGAGCCGTCAAAGCCCACGACCAATTGCTTGAAGTGCGACAACTGCACAACCCGTGAGCTATCGGCCCAATCTTGAATTATTCTACCGTATTCGAGAGAATATTTCAATTCAACAAGACGCTTTTTTAGACTGCTCGCCTGAACAAACGTGATGAGATTGGACCAAATACAACTATAATTGCTAATATCCATATCAAAGTATATAAAACAGAGCTGGATTCAGCGCCACCAGTAGAAAGATATCTCACGGCATTAACAACATGAGTCACAGGTTGGTTCTCGGCAAATTTTTGAAGCCATGAAGGCATTGTTTGTACTGGGACAAAGACCGAACTGGCAAATACCAATGGAAATATCCAAACAAATCCTGCTACTTGCGCAGTCTCAGAGTCTTTCACCGCCAACCCAATTGTCAGAGAAATCCACGAGAAAGCAAAACCAAATAAGACTACTAAACCTACAGCGGCCAAAGCATGCCAAATCCCCTGCTCGAATCTAAATCCAAGTCCCATACCGACTCCAGTCATTATCAAAACGACCATAATATTACGGCAGGCGTCAGCCAATGTTCTACCGGCTACAATCGATCCGCGTGAAATAGGCAGACTCAAGAATCTATCTACCACGCCTTTGCCCAAGTCTTCCGCCATACCTACACCAGTCTGAGCTGATCCAAATAGCGCAGTCTGGGCTAAGATACCAGGCAGGAGAAAAACAATGTAGGAGCTCCCGCTAGTTGATCCCGACACCGCTCCACCAAAAACATAATTAAAAAGAAACAAGAACATAACTGGCTGAAACGCAGAGAAAAATAATAGTTGAGGCGTTCGCCAAACCCTTGTTAAGTTACGCTTAGCGATTATCAGAATATCGTGTAAAAAATTATATAAATTTATTATCATTTCGTTTTTCTCCCAGTTACCGCAAGAAATACATCATCAAGGCTAGGTCTATGTAGTGAAATTTCTTCTGGCTCGATGCCTGCTTTTAAAAGCGCATCTGCTACTAACAAAAGCGTCTTGCTACCATCTTTAGCCGGTAAACGTACCGCTGCAGTTAGTGAGTCAATATTTATATTTTTATTAATTTTATAGAGAACCTTCTCACCATCGGCCTGTTGATTTTCCCTAAAACGCACTTCTATAACATCACGACCAAGTGATTTTTTAAGCTCCACCGGAGTTCCCTCCGCAGCTATTCGCCCTTTATCAATTACAGTAATGTAATCCGCTAACGCATCAGCCTCCTCCATATACTGGGTTGTCAATAAAATCGTTGATCCATCCTTTACAAGATCACGAATAATATTCCACAGCTCTGAACGAGTCCGTGGATCGAGTCCGGTAGTCGGCTCATCTAAGAAAATGACTTTAGGCTGATATACCAAACTTGCTCCGACATCAAGACGGCGGCGCATACCACCAGAGTAGGTTTTGGCTGGTCTATCAGCAGCTTCGGTAAGACCTAATTTTTCAAGTAACTCCTTGGCGCGAGCTTTCACATCCGCTTTCTTCATATGATAAAGTTCACCAACCATCTCAAGTGTTTCTCTGCCTGTCATAAATTCATCAACGGCTGCAAACTGGCCAGCCAATCCTATTTCATGCCTAACCTTAGAGCCTTCAGTGCAAACATCAAATCCAGCAACCTCCATCGTCCCACTATCTGGCATCGTAAGTGTTGCTAAAAGTCTTACTAAAGTAGTCTTGCCAGCTCCGTTTGGACCTAGCAATGCATGAATCGTGCCCTTTTCGATATCCAGGCTCAATCGATCTAAGGCAACAGTTTTGCCAAAACTTTTTGTAATATCCTTTACGTGAATAATTGCTTGAGCCATTTTACCTAGATTCCTTAATTTTTCTCTTAACCTTTTCCTTCATTTCAACCACCCTGGATGAAAACGCCGTCATTTTGTCCAGAAATTCATTTAGTTTCTCAGCTTCAATCATATGAAGCATTTCCCCAACACCAAAAAATACAAACTTATCACCGGTTTTAATTTTTAATTCATCTCGAGCTTCAATAGGCACAACAATTTGGCCTTTCTCCCCGATAGTTCCGACTCCGTAAAATTTCTTACATTGATGCATTTTTTCACTATTTGATTATTTCCTACATTTCATACATTACATACTAAACATAATGATGTCAATAAAAAAATGAGCATTTGCCCATTTTTTTTACGGTACCTCTGGCGCTTATTCGACTCCCTCGGCTGCCAAATATCAACAAAAAAGAGCTAATGCTCATTTTTTTGTTGATCTGGTACGCCCGGAGGGATTCGAACCCCCGACCTACTGTTCCGAAGACAGTCGCTCTAATCCACTGAGCTACGGGCGCATATTATTTATACAATTCTTTCAACGCATGCGTGGTATTTTTGAATGCCAATTCTTTCCACGGAACAGCTTCTTCGGAAAACCATCCATAATCAGAATTTTCACTATCAAGCTTAATCTCACCTGACTTGATTTTACATCGATAAAACAAGTTTAGCGTATAAAAATTACCTTTAACATATTCATATTTATCAACTACTATTGTCAGTATTTCAACTGGCTCGATTTCGACTGACAGCTCTTCGCTCATTTCTCGCTGAAGCCCCTCAACCGGGCCTTCGCCATTCTCCAAAAACCCACCTGGAAGATCCCATTTACCATGATAAGGATTGATTGCTCTTTTGATTAGCAGAACCTCATTTTGGTTATTTACAATCACGGCTGAAGCGGTTGGCTTTGAATTTTGATAGAATACAAAATCGCAATCGGCACAGACAGGATGCAAAGTGTGATCGAGTTTTTTCGACTTTAGTGATCCTCCACACTTTGGGCAAAATTTGTAATTCATTTTATTGGGGTGGCCAGACGGGCTCGAACCGACAACCTACAGTTCCACAAACTGTTGCTCTGCCATTGAGCTATGGCCACCATACTAAACAAGATTATACCTTAAATTCACATCTTCTTCAAGGATTATACAAAAACCCGACCGAGGGGAAGTCGGCCGGGAATTTGTATCAAAAGGACTTGTTAATTAGCATTGTGACAGTTTCCTGCACCTCTTCCGCCATTACCCTGTCCATTTCCACCGAATCCAATATATTCGTGGACCTTGTCGAAGTCGATACCGTTATCTTTGTAGAACTGTTCCATCTCGGCTCTTTTCGAACCTCGCTCGCCTCTAATTTCAGCCTGCTTGTCGAGAATCTTCTGCTTTTGTTCAGAGGTGATGACACCATCTTTGATCGCTTCATCAAGCTTAGAAGATACTTCGGCTTGTCGCTCTTTTTGCTTTTCAACTCGAATCTCTTCCATTGCTGAGTCAACTTTTGCTTGATCGATGCCCAACTTCTGCGCCAAAGCCTCGGTATTTGGCCCTCGTCTTCCAGCCGTATCATCAGCGAGTGCTTTTGCTGAATAGAGTGCGCCACTTAGAACTAGAGCTCCCAGTAACATCATCGGAACAATTATTTTCGAGTTTTTCATCTTCACTCACCACCCTTCTTGTTATTTACTTTATGATCTTAGTTTATTATTTAATACTGAAAGGAAGCTTAAGACAGCTTGCCATCTTTCATGTGAAAAATTTTATCAGCCTGGCTTGCTATACTCTCATCGTGAGTCACAACAATAATCGCTGTTTTTTTAGTTCTGGCTAATTTCTTAAGTAGATCAATTATAACTTTTCCAGTTGCCGAGTCTAAGTTTCCAGTCGGCTCATCAGCTAAAATTATTTTCGGATCATTGGCAAGAGCTCTCGCAATTGAAACCCTCTGTTGCTCTCCTCCAGAAAGCCGACCCGGCATCCTGGAATGCTTGTCGTCGGAAATACCAACCTGATTCAAAAGTTTCTGAGCCCGCTCTTGCTGTTCGGCTTTTGAAATACCATTGAATTCAAGCGAAAGCATTACATTTTCAAGTGCAGTTAAATTCGGAATTAGATTATAATTCTGAAATACAAATCCGATACTACTTCTTCGATAGGAAATTAATTTCATATCGGATAATTTGGCAATATCCTTACCTTCAATCTCAATCGAACCCGAAGTAGGACGATCAAGCGCACCGAGCAGAGCAAGCAGTGTGCTTTTTCCGCTTCCACTTTTTCCAACTATTGCGTTGAAGCTTCCCTCTACCAGCTCGAAATTTACATCCCTAACCGCTTGAACCTTATTTTCTCCAGAGACAAATTCTTTTGATAGTTTTTGTACTTTAATCATTTTATCCTTTTAATTATTCAGCCCTCATTACTTCCGCTGGTGAAATCTTAGCAATTATAAATGATGGAATTACACTACCTAATATTGCAATCATAAGAGCGGCGAGAAGACCATATAGAATTACATCGAAGCCTACATTTGCTGAGATATTTCGAAGTCCATTTTGCGCTCCACTGATTACTCCAGCCCCAACTCTCATCATCATCATGTGACCTTCTCCAGGATTTCTAGGACCACTTGATACATTATTATTCACTAAAACTTTCAAGATTGGATTGGACAAGAGGACTCCGGCAATAATTCCTATCGCGCTACTTGTCAGTGTAAGCACCAGTGACTCAATCGCAAACTGCGCAGTCACTAGATAGTTTGAAGAACCAATCGCTTTAAGCACGCCTATCTCCCTTCTTCGTTCTCGGACGATCATAACCATCGTTAAAAATAGAATAATTGCACCGGCTATAAGCGAGCCAACCAAACTATAAGTAGATATTGTTTTAATGTTCTCAAGCGGTGCAACAGCCTCTTTAGCTGAATCCTGCGATGAAACAATATCTGCTTTATCACTCATAATCTCTTTAATCTTAGATGACACTGAATCGAGTTTATCAACTGAGTCCACCTGCACTAAAACACTATTAACCTGCCCTGATTGATCCGAAAGACTTTGTAGTGATTTTATAGGCATAACCACAAGGTTATTTGCAAAATTGTTGCCTGCATCAAAAATCCCAACCAGTTTAATGTCCTTGTCATATGCCTTAAATGTTTGGCCTACTGAGAGATTGTTTTTTTCCGCTAGAGACTTACCGAGCATCGCAATATTCTCCTCAGAATTTCCGTCAAATTTCTCACCGCTAGTTACGTCAAATTTACTTACATTCAAATTAGTTGTTACCGATAAATCATTTGTCGCAGTAATCATAAGCGGCATTTGAAAATTATGATTTTCACTGCTCATAGTTGATGAGCCAGCGCGCTGCTGCCTCTGGCCAAAACTTCCCGCTTCAACTGCAGATGC
The DNA here is from genome assembly GCA_964487045.1 of uncultured Candidatus Saccharibacteria bacterium. Lineage (GTDB taxonomy): Bacteria > Patescibacteriota > UBA1384 > UBA1384 > DTJR01 > JBDRAU01. Next base: position 239,176 of record CAZAOT010000002.1, read on the forward strand.
GAGACTGGTTCCTCTTGATAAGTGATCGTTTAGGGTTTTTATCACTTTACTTACTCCATCGACTTTCGAGATTTTGTCAATATTCTCATCCGTTAAAAGCTCTCCGCCTCCTTCAAAACCCCTTATACCCGCCGGTGAAACTGAGAGTGTATTTCCAATAGAAGATTTAACTGAAGAAATTTTTGATGTAACTGTATTTAAAGAAATCAGCATGACGAGCGATAAGCCTATCGCAATTGATAGTATTAAAATAACCGACACCGATCTAACTCCATTTCGAAACGCATTTCTGTAGCCTCTACTTATTACGCCCATATACATTCTCAAATTAATCTTTTCTTAAGAATAAATTCGTTTACTGAAAAATAGCTTAAACCAAAACGGCCCAGGGGGAAGGGGCCGTTTTGGTTTGTTTAGAGATCAATTAGGTGGGCACATTGCTTGCCTACTTTCTCTTAGTTCTACATCAGTTTAGCAATGCATTCTGAAATTTTGCTTAAGTTCGACTTTTACGAAGCAATACCTTGAATTCGCTCCCCTTCTCCGGCGAGCTTTTGACCGAGATAGATCCTTCGTTTAAATCAATTATTTGTTTTGCTAGCGACAAACCTAAACCATAGCCATCGATTTTAGTTTTGGCGCGAGAGTGGTCTGCTCTATAAAACCTATCAAAAATATATGGTAAATCGCTACTCTTGATTCCGACTCCATGATCCTTTACTGTAACTGCAACATTTGAACCCTCCTCAAACATTTTTATTTCGACTTTAGAATTTTTACTGGAATATTTTATTGCGTTATCAATCAAGATGACAAAAAGCTCTACAAGATTATCTTTGTCGCCGACAACTCTAAATGGCTTAAGCTCATTTTCAAATTGGATGTTTTTATTTTTCGCGAGCGCCGAAATCCTCTCATAAGACTCAATGATCACTTCCTCTATACTGAGTTCATTACTTTCATTTTGCTCTTTCTCATATCTCGCTAATCTCAAAAGTGCACCAGAAAGATTTTCCAGTTTAGAAATTTCTTCAATATTGCTACTTAATAATTTTCTTGCGTCATCCTTAGAAAGATTTTTTTGTCTTAGCGCTACTTCTATCTCAGCTCGCATAGCTGCTAGTGGCGTTCGAAGTTCGTGACTTGCGTCTGCCGTAAATCGCTGCTGACTTTCCATCGCTCCCTCAAGAGGATGAAGGGTTTTTTTGGCTAAGAAATAACTGAGTGCTGAAGAAATCGCCAGAATAATAAGGTTAAAATAAATTAGTCTGTCCTGAAGACTACCATTAATTTCGGTAATTTGCTCAACTCTTGCATGTTCTAAATTCTCAAACCCTGGCGGAAGCTTTCCAGGCGAGCACTGGTTGATAATCTTATATGTTCTGCCGAGTCCTTTACCAAGTTCTTTGGTCGAAATGTTATAAATAACCATCGAAAAACTTATGGAAATTGCCATAGCAATCAAGACATAAAAAATAGAAAGCTTGATCGCTGCCCACTCGAAATCACTGATTCTTTTTATTATCTTATTCATCTTCACTTATTTTATACCCGAATCCCCTTACTGTCTTTATCAGTGGTTTTGAATTTTTAAATGGTTTATCAATTTTATTTCGCAAGTAACCGATAAAAACTTCTACCGTATTTGGCAGTATATCTGCGTCATAATCCCAAACATGAGCAATAATATTGTCCTTAGTTAGAATTCTGCCTTTATTTCTAAGTAAGTATTCGAGTAATCCAAACTCCTTCGTAGATAACTTCAACTGCGTGCTACCCCTTTTAACAATAAATTCCTTTGTATTAAGCTCTAGATCAGCAATCTTCAATATCTCATTTTCCAAATTACTAGGTCTTCTAAGGAGCGCTCTAACTCTTGCAATGAGCTCTTCAAAGGAAAATGGTTTTATCAAATAGTCATCAGCACCGCAATTCAAACCATCAACACGATCACTAACCTTGTCTTTTGCCGTAAGCATTAATATTGGAACTTTTTTTTGATCATCTCTAAGCCTTCTACAAATCTCCATACCATCCAATTTGGGGAGCATTCTGTCTAAGATAATAAGATCGTAGTCTATTGTACTCGCCTGTCCATAACCATCTTCACCGTCAAATGATACATCAACAGCAAAAGAATCTTGTTCGAATCCTTTTTTTAAAGCATTAGCAATCTTGTGATCATCTTCGACTATAAGTATTCGCATAAGCAAATAATATACCACAAATACTTAAAATTTGCTGAGGATAAAGCTATTTAAGTTGTTTTTATGAGTGATTATAGTAGAATTGCATTACAACTTAAAAGGAGATATATGAAGGGATTTAACGACAACATAGAGAAGTCGACTCTTGAAAACGACAATTTTAGAAAGGTATTGTACACTGGCAAGCATAGCCAGTTGGTATTGATGAGTCTTAAGCCAAGCGAAGACATAGGGATGGAAACTCACGATGAAAATGATCAGTTTTTTAGGTTTGAATCAGGCACGGGAAAGGTTGTTATAGACGGCAACGAATACGAAGTATCAGATGGAAGCGCCGTAGTGGTACCAATGGGCGCCGAACACAATGTCATAAACACTTCAGATAGCGAGCCGTTAAAACTTTACACCATCTATTCCCCGGCACATCACAAAGATGGAATTGTCCGAGCGACAAAGGAAGAAGCATCTCGAAATGAAGCCGAATTCGACGGCCAGACGACAGAATAATAAATCTAAATAAAACAAAAAGTGGGCCGACGGCCCACTTTTTGTTACCGACTAGTTTAGTCCCTTTTCTTGATGAAATAATAGGACAGTCCTCCGATTCCTACAAGTATAATCAAATGCCACCATCTCCACCATCCGGCGTTTGAATTTTCAGCTGTATCGCCTTTGACAACTGGGGTTGGCTCGCTTGCCACACTATCTTCTTCCAAGTCTGCCTCTATGCTTGAGTCTATATCCTGAGCAATTACAATATTTCCATTTTCTTCCAATAGATTTTCATCTTGTTTATTATCACTAACTTCAACCACTGTACTGGCTTGCGAAGCTGGCTCGGCACTTGTCTGATTTTCAGAGCTTGTTTCTTCTTCCGCAGGAACTAGCGGCTGCTCGGCTGGCTCTGCAACATAAATATTATTGATCGTAACAGTTCTAACTGTCTTGTTGCCCGCTTGATCAATAGCTGTGAAGTCAAATGAACCGTTTTTAGTAAATGTGTAAGACGGCTCATTTAATGTTCCTTCGTTTGTGGTTGCACTCACAATAATACTTTCGGTAGTAGGCTCGGTTGAATAATCGCTTATGGTAATAACTGGGGCAGTATTATCAACATTAATCTCCATTTCCGAAGTAGTTGTCTTGTTGCCCGCCTTGTCATAAATCACTGACCAAATCTTATGAGTTCCATCTTCAACTTTTGTCGTATCCCAGTCTACAGTATAGGGAGCGATAAAATCAGTACCGATGAGGGTTGGGGTGCTCGCGTGATAAAATTCGACTTTGTCGATACCGAGACCGTCATCCTCACCGCTTGTCACAAGCGATACCAAGGACCTCATATAGCTCCCCGGCTCTATATCATTTATGGATCCCTTCGGAACATTCTTATCTATGTTTTCGATTTTTACTCTTTGGCGAGTCTGGTTGCCAAGTGAATCTGTAGCAACAAACTCAAATTCTCCGTTTGAAGTAAAGGTGTGCGAAGTGAAGTTCAGTGATCCCTCCTCTACTGATGCATATACTGTGATATCCTGATTAGTCGGAGTTAGTAAGTATGGAGCGATTGTAAGCTCAGGACCCACTTTGTCTATATTGGTTATAGTAATAGTTCTTGTTGTTACATTACCAGCCGGATCAGTGGCTACAAAATCAAAGGTACCGTTTGAAGTAAATGTATAAGAGCTTTGATTTAAACTACCCTCATTTGAGCTTGCAGTAACTACAACATCTTCGTTCGTTGGATCAGTCGTATAAGGATCTATTGTTATAACCGGCAGAGTATTATCAACCGAAGTTACAATAGTTGCTGAAGTTTTAACGTTACCAGCCTTGTCGTAACCTATCGAGTAAAGATGATAGGCACCATCAGCAACCAACCTCGTATCCCAGTCGATAACATAAGGAGCAAGATTATCTTCAGAAATTTTCCCTGTCTCAGTTGAATAGAATTCGACTTTATCTATTCCGCTTTCATTATCATGCACTTCGGCTTGAATAGCGATGGTTTGCTTCACAAAATTAAAAGGTTCAGGGGAAGTTATTGTAATTCCTTGTGGCTGCACCTTATCGATATTCTCAATAGAAACTATTTTTGAAGTAGTGTTGCCAGCCTCGTCGGTTGCGACAAATTCAAATGATCCGTTTTCAGTAAATGTATGAGAGGTTTCATTAAGCCTTCCTTCATCTGTAGATGCGGTAACTACAATATCTTTATTTGTCGGGCCCTTTTCGTAGTCGCTCAGCGTGATAACCGGAGCCAGCCGGTCAATGTTTGTAATCGTTACTGTCTTTTGCGACTTATTTCCAACTGCGTCTATTGCTTCAAAATTGAATGAATCGTTTTGCGTGAATGTATATGTAGATTGATTCAGCGTTCCCTCGTTTATAGATGCAGTTACCTCAATATCCTTATTTGTCGGATTTGTTTCATATGGCAAGATCGTGATTACCGGTGCGGTTTTATCGATATTCGTGATAGTAACTGTTTTTGTTGTTTTATTGCCTGCTTCGTCGGTTGCCTCAAAATCAAACGAGCCATTTTCAGTGAATGTATGTGATGTGTGATTAAGAGTTCCTTCGTTTGTCGATGCGTAAACAATTATGTCTTGATTGGTTGGATCTTGATTGTATGAATCAATAGTAATAATTGGAGGTGTCGCATCGATTTTGAAATTAACCGAGCTCGTCTGACCGCTAACATTCGTAACCGTAATATTGTAGTCGCCATCCTCACTAACAGTCACTCCAGAAATTGCCGGCATTCCATTTAGCGACCCAAGACCATTATCCCAAGTAATAGTTTTGGCCGTATTGTAAAGTCCGCCGTCTTCAACTCCTGAAATAACTGGTGCGTTATAAATTGCTTTGTCGGTAGCGAGATAAATCTTCGAATCTTTAATGTAATAAACGAAGCGATTTGCGCCATTGGTTGTAACCGAAGGATTCGATCCTAGGTTATCAATGTTTACCGGCGCTGAAAAACCTTCGCCAAAATTTTCGCTATAGTTCACACCAGAGTTGACATATGCGATTGCGACTGATGAATTGCTGGCGCTTATCGCTGGCGCAGAGCCAGCCACTAAATCGCTAGATACCCAAGCACCTCCGCTTATAAGACCATGTTTGATACCACCATAGAGCACATGTGCTCTGCCTAAAGCATCTATTGTTAGCGAATTTTTATAAAGTGCATAATTTCCTCCAAGATTGACCGAGGCTCCTGGAATATTCGTATGATATTGCAAATCGTATCCTACATCATTTCCATTGGGCCAGCGCCAAATACTTGTATGCCAGAAGAGAAGATGATAATTGTCACTATCATCAACAGAAATTGAAATAGGATGTTGGTTATAGTAAGCTGCTCCCCAAGAACCCGAAGACGAGTAATCTCGATAACCATTCCACCCAGCAATATATTCGAATGTTCCGTTTATATTTGATGCATAAATAAGATCTATGTTACTATAATCGTCACCTGCATAATAAAAAGTTCTCATAAAGATATGCGCATTGCCGTTTGTGTCGGTATCAAGGTCGACATAACTTGCGTCAGTGCCGATGCCAACATTGACCTCGTTATCCCAGTCACCATTAAAAGTCTCATAGATAACCGATCCGGCATTAATATATGCAACGTGGGGAACTCCTGAATTATCTATGGAGAGAGCGGGATTTGATCCTGAGCCGATGAGTACTTCAGCGTCTCGATTTTTGGTTAAATAAATACTTCCCGATCTTTCATATACCACAAATGTATTGCCTGAATTATCAGTAGCTGAATCGATGTTTGACCCAACAGCTATTTCATAATTGTTCGAAAGAGTGATAGGGTCAGCTGCTTTTGCTTCAAGAAAACCTACTAGTACGATCCCAAGAGAAAACATTGCAAGAACCAATATCGTCATTTTTATTTTAGAAATCATAAAATCTCCTTATTTATGGCTACTTAGCAATATATCAATAAATTTTCAAATAGCAAAAGTTTTTTAGAAAAGCTGATTACTCATGAATGGCATTAAAAAAACTCTTTTTCAGGGTAAAATATCAAAAATGGAACGGGAATGGCTAGATTGTTAGAAAAAAATTAAAAGATGGGTTCGGTCCATCTTTTAATTTGAACAAATTTGCTAATTAAAAGGTTATTGCCAAGTCGATAACGAAGAATATGCCTACAATATTAAGTGCAAAAGTTACTAACAAAAACTGCCAAGTTTTGATCTTGGAAATCCCCATTAGCGAGATTCCAACTTCATCTGGGATAATCGGGACTAAAATCACTGCTGCGCCAAAAATTGGAATTATCCAAGAAAAATAAGGACTTGCAAATATCATCCTTATCAAAGATCTTTTTTTAAACCTAAACAGTGGGGCAATCTCTTCAAAGACGTGATTTTTCATAAATCTCAAGATAAGCAGATCCCCGATAGCTGCTCCAGAAGAAGCAGCGATTGCAATCCAGACAGGATTCAACAGAGAATTAGAAAATTCAAAAAGAATTGCCGAGGCAGGTACGACAGTGAATATTGAGACGAACAAAATGCCAGATAAAAAAGCACCGAGATAACCAAGTGAACCAATTTTCGCAACGAAGTATTGAATTGCGGGCGTCTCTATAAAATAAAAAAACAAAGCAATAGCAATAATAAGCAAAAAAGTATTTTTATATTGCCAATTTTTCCACCTTTTCCTCAGATTTTTTTCTATCTCGTGCATTTCTATTTTATTCCTTGTCAGAACAGGGATGGCAGATCATCCCTGCATCATCTTCTGACAAATTTTGGCATTCCCAACAATCAATCTTAACTTCACGAGCCTCGCTGATAATACTAATTGCTCGGCCCTCGGTCAGCGCTAGAGTAATTTTTTGACAGGCTTCGGTTAGAATCCGCTGATAAGTACTTTGCGAAATCCCCATCTTAATCGCTGCAGCTTCTTGACCAAGACCCTCAAGACTCCTAAGGCGTAAAGACTCCAATTCACTATCAGTTAAGTAAACTATCTGATTTTCAGAATATTCTCCCTGAGGCTTGAAAAGTCTTATTTTTGGATGCTTGCTAATATGGCAATGTTTTTTGGGTCTCATCTATCTTATTTTACTGTGCCGTCCAGCCACCGTCTACATTTAGTATTTCTCCCGTAATATATTCTGCCTCGTCAGAAGCTAGGTATAAAGCGGCATTGGCAATATCTTCAGGTTTACCGACATATCCCATGGGTGTAGCTGAAGTAACTAGATTATTGAAATCTTGGCTAGTCAAAGCCTCATCCGTCATGTTAGTTTTAATGAAACCTGGTGCGATACCGTTTACCCTAACTTTTGAAGTCGCAAGCTCCATAGCTGCAGCCCGAGTCAGCTGAACTGCTCCGCCTTTTGCCGCACAGTAAGCAATTGCACCGTTAAATCCTACTCGGCCGAGTATGGAGCACATATTAATAATCGAACCTTCAACTTTATTTCTAACCATTGAATTGGCAGCCGCTCGCATAGTCTTAAATACTCCAGATAGATTCACTTCTATAACTTTGTTCCAAGTTGAATCATCGGTGTCCAAGACAGTACCCATATTGCCAATGCCTGCATTACAGACAGCAATATCAACTTTTCCGAACTTCTCTTCTGCTTTTTTAAACAAATCTTCCACCTCATCTGTTTTTGTAACATCACACTTTATAAACGATCGGTGATTTTCTTTTTCCGATAAAAAATCCGGTTTATTTATATCGGAATATATGACCTTCGCTCCTTCTTTTGCAAATCTGTCCGCAATTGCTTTGCCAATTCCAGAGTTAGCTCCTGTTACAACTGCCACTTTATCTTTTAGACGCATAGAACCTCCTTTATTTTGAATATATACCCATAATATAAGAAATATTTTTTAAGTCAATAACCTTTTTTTTCGCCTACAAATTCGGATATAGTCACTAAGCTTGAAATGGCATTGAAAAAAACTCTTTTTCAGGGTAAAATATCAAAGATGGAACGGGGCGTGGCTCAATTGGTAGAGTGCCGGCTTTGGGAGCCGGAGGTTCCGAGTTCGAGTCTCGGCGCCCCGACCAAACTTCATTCCTTCGGAATTTCGCTTGGCGAGCCAGATCATTTGCGGGCCCGCCCTGCCGAAGCTTTAAGCGAAGGCGGGTATAGTATAGTGGTTATTATGCGAGTTTTCCAAACTCGAGATGCGGGTTCGATTCCCGCTACCCGCTCCAGAAAAAATTACTCAGTAATTTTTGAGGTGGAGCGATCGGGAATTGAAAGGCGGAGGCCGACGGGCCGAGCCGGGGTCGAGCGCGATTTCAGCAGAAATCGACGCGTGACCGATTCCCGCTACCCGCTCCAAAAAAGAAGGAAATATGCGCCCTTAGCTCAGATGGATAGAGCGACTCCCTTCTAAGGAGTAGGTCGCAGGTTCGAATCCTGCAGGGCGTACCAGATAAGTTGGTTCTAGGCGACCGGAATGCCGTCATCGCCAAAAATCAACAGGTTGGCATCAAAAATAAAAAAATGGCTTGAAGCCATTTTTTTATTTTGCCCTCTGCTGGAATCGAACCTAACGAATTACCGAGATCTTCTTATCTTTCAAACTCATCTTAATTTTCAAACAGTTTAGGAGTTCTCGTTTTTCTTCACGAGACCCCTCACGAAGTACGAACTTTGAGTAATCTCTTAGATCCACTTTATTTTCTAAGTCCCTACTGACTTTCTGCTTTAATATTTTTGACATAAATCTTTCATATCGTTCAATCTCGCTGTTGAGATGTTTTTGAGTGTTTAACGAATCGATATTGACTTGATCGATAATTTCACAAATTTGATCGGTCACATCTTCTTCGCGAATGTAGGGCTGTTTACAGTCGCGATCTTTTCCACCAGTGCAATGATAGTAGACATATCTTCGAATTACTCCGTTGTCTTGCCGTTTGAACTTCTCTTCGGCCGTCACGCCAGAACCACATACACCGCAGTAAATTAACTTAGTGAAATCGAATTCTTTGGTTCCTGGACGAGATTTAGGAATAATTGCCAATCTTGCCTGAACTTTATCAAATAGTTCCTTGGTAATGATCGATTCATGTCCGGCTTGATACCAAACGCCCGATCCCTTTGGATATTCGAAAGAGCCGTAATAATAATGATTGTTTAAAATTGCATAAACCGAGCTCAACACAACTAACCGACCTTGTCTGCTCCTAAAATCTATTGAGTTAAGCCAGCCGAGTACTGTTCTACCGCTTTCCCCATGGGAAACCCTTTCAAATATTTCTTTAATTATCGGAGCTCTTTCAGGATCTAAGAATATTTTCTTATAGCCTTTTTTACCACCAATTTCATTCAAGTAACCAAGCGGTGGAGCGCATGGTCTAAATCCCATCTCACATTTGGCCTTGAGCCCTCTTTTTACGTTAATGACTTTATTATCATTTTCTAACTTTGCCTGGCTTCCTAGAATCATCAACAAGAATTTATCGTTCGGTGAATTTGTAAACGTCTGATTAATTGTTCTGATTTCCAATAAATAATTCTGGTCCATCAGATCTACTAAAGTACCGAGATCGCCCGCGTTCCTACTTAAACGGTCTGGAGCCCAAGCAAGGATACCTTGAATTTTGTCTTCTCTAATATCTTTGATAATCGACATAAAAACAGGCCGTTCGCCTGAATTCTTTGCTGAATGACTTTCTTTTCTTATGTCAGCCACCTCCAAACCGTCTCTATCAGCAACCGTTAGCATTTCTTTCAACTGAGAATCAATCGACAAGGCTTGCAATTCGTCCCTCTCTGTCGATTTTCTTGCGTAAAGACAGAACTTGATCTTCTTATTTCCGGGCAATGTAGCTTCCATAGCAGAGAGGAAGGTACCGCAAGTGTTAGTTAAGTCAAGCAAAAACCCTTCCATACCTGTTAGCTTGGTGCTATGATTGAGCTAAATTGGTGTGATTCTTTATTAAAATTCAGAAAATTAAATGACTAAGATAGAGCTATCCAAATTAGAACAACATATCTCAAAAGCTGCATGGATATTAAAGGGTCCAGTAGATGCTGCCGATTTCAAGGTTTATATTTTTCCTTTACTTTTCTTCAAACGAATTTCTGATGTCTATGATGAAGAATATATTCATATGCTCGAAGAATCTGGTGGCGACGATAGTTATGCCAAACTTGAGGAATTTCATCGTTTTGTAATTCCAGATGACTGCCACTGGGAAGATGTTCGATCAAAAACCGTAAATGTCGGGCAAGCCCTTCAGTATGCATTCCGCGAGATCGAGAAGGCTAATCAGAAGTTTCTCTATGGTATCTTCGGTGACGCTCAATGGTCAAATAAAGAAAAGCTTTCCGATAGCTTACTGATAGACCTGATAGAGCATTTCTCAAAAGTAAACCTCTCCACATCGAATGTAGATTCCGATATTCTTGGCCAATCATACGAGTACCTTATCAAACAATTCGCTGATTTGACGAATAAAAAAGCAGGAGAATTCTATACACCACGTTCGGTTGTGCATCTGATGGGTAGAATAATAGATCCAAAAGAAGGTGAATCAATCTACGATCCTGCGTGTGGTACCGGAGGGATGCTCCTGGAATGTGTAGAAGATCTCCGAAGAGAAAACAAAGATCCAAGAACTTTGAAAATATACGGGCAAGAAAAGAATTTGACTACCGCCTCGATAGCTCGGATAAATATGTTTTTACATGGCGTAGAAGATTTTAAAATAGTCCGTGGCGATACTCTTAGGAATCCTGCATTTTATGATGGCGATCAACTAGCCACATTCGATTGCGTAATAGCTAATCCACCATTCTCACTTAAAAAATGGGGTGATGATCTATGGATTAAGGACCCTTATGGAAGGAATTTTGCCGGGGTGCCACCGACTGGAAACGGCGATCTCGCTTGGGTTCAACATATGATTAAATCCATGGCATTTCCACACGGAAGAATTGCAGTTGTATTGCCTCATGGCGCACTATTTAGAAAGGGTCGTGAAGGAGAAATTCGCAAGGCTATTCTAAAAATGGATATTTTAAAAGCTGTGATTGGTCTTGGACCCAATATTTTTTATGGGGCTGGTATATCTGCATCAATCCTTATTTTTAAGGCAAACAAATCCGTAGATGAGAAAGGCAAAGTATTATTTATTGACGCATCCGATCAAATTCGGGTTGGGCGGGCTCAAAACTATTTGGAAGAAAAACATTCAAATCAAATTTATGATTGGTATTCAAATTTTGCAGAAGTTAAGAATAGTGTGCATTGCGCCACATTAGAGGAAATAGAAAAGAATGATTTCTCTCTGAACATACCATTATATGTAGAGAAAATTGTTGAAGACGATCTACCTTCAATTGATGAGGCGACTAATCAGCTGAAAGCATCAATGGATGAAATGTGGAAGGCAGAAGACAAGCTAAAAGAATTGCTTAAGGAATTTTCTTTGATGGAATAATTATGGCTATAAAGCAACAAGCATTAGAAAAATATCTTTGGGGAGCAGCGACTTTGCTTCGTGGTGTTATCGATGCCGGAGATTATAAGCAATACATCTTTCCTCTACTTTTCTATAAAAGAATATGTGATGTATATGACGAAGAAACCGCTACAGCCTTAGAAGAATTCGGGGGTGATTTTGCAGAAAATCATCGTTTCAAGGTTCCGAAAAATTCACATTGGAATGATGTCCGTCAGATTACGGTGAATGTTGGACAAGCGCTACATACTGCCTTGAGAGAAATCGAAAAAGCTAACCAAGATATGCTCTATGGGATATTTGGTGATGCATCTTGGACGAACAAAGATCGCCTTTCGGATGAAATTTTAATAAATATACTCGAGCATTTTTCTGAACAAAATCTAAGTGTAGCGAACGTTCCCAACGATGAGTTGGGCGATGCCTATGAATTTTTGATTAAAAAGTTTGCAGATGATAGCGGTCACACAGCAGCTGAATTTTATACAAACCGAACCGTGGTTCATTTAATGACTTTAATAATGGACCCACAGCCAGGTGAAAGCATTTATGATCCGACATGCGGTTCAGGCGGACTATTACTTAATTGTGTAAATCATTTGAAAGAACGAGGTAAAGAATTCAGAACACTCAAGCTGTACGGACAAGAACTAAATCTTATGACCTCGTCTATCGCTCGTATGAATATGTTCCTGCATGGGATCGAGGATTTTCAGATTGTTAGGGGGGACACGCTTGCCCAACCTAAGTTCCTTGAGAATGACCAGCTTAAAACATTTGATGTCATTCTGGCTAATCCACCTTACTCAATTAAAAGATGGAATCGTGATGCATGGACCAAGGATCCATATGGCAGAAATATTTACGGAACACCACCACAAGGTTGTGCTGACTATGCTTTTGAGCAGCATATTCTTAAGAGCTCAAATATAGAGCGAGGTAGAAGCGTTGTTCTTTGGCCACATGGAGTTCTCTTTCGGAATACCGAACAAGTATTTCGTGAAAAGATGCTAAAAGACGATATTGTAGATGCGGTGATTGGTCTTGGGCCGAACCTATTCTATAATTCGCCGATGGAATCCTGCTTACTGGTCTGCAGAAGTAACAAACCCGAAGAACGTAAAGGTAAGGTAATTTTTATAAACGCCGTTAATGACGTCACTAGACAGAATGCCTTTTCTTATTTAGAAGATGAGTCCATTCAAAAAATCTATAATGCCTACAAAGCTTTTGAAGATATTAATGGATTCGCCAAAGTTATTGACAATGATGCAATTATTTCAAATAAATCAAATCTGAGTATACCCCTTTATGTTTCACAAATTTCTTCAACGGAGGAGCAAAAAGATGTTATGGAAGTCGTTAAAGAATGGGCTGAAAGCAGCAAAAAGTTAAAAAAGAGTGCCGAGGAACTTTTTCAGATGATCGAAAAGGAGTTGATATGATGGCAGCCGAATCACAAATAAAAAATATCTTGAATAATGAGGATAAATCTACTTGGGATTTGGTGTCTTTTGGCGATGTAGCAAGGGAACCGAGAGAATCGATCTCAAATCTTGAAGAAAGTCAAGTAAAACGGTTTGTCGGCCTAGAGCATATTAGTCCCAAGGATATTCACATCAGGTCATGGGGCGATGTTTCCGATGGAACTACTTTCACCAGATCATTTAAAAAAGGGCAGGTGCTTTTCGGTAAAAGACGTGCCTATCAAGGCAAGGCTGCTTTAGCGGACTTTGACGGAGTTTGTTCTGGCGACATATTAGTTCTCGAGGCAAATGAAGAAAAAATGGAGCCAGGGTTATTGCCATTCTTAGTACATAGCGAAGGTTTTTATAATTGGGCCGTAAGCACTTCTGCGGGATCACTTTCTCCTCGTACAAAATTCAAAGATTTATCTCGATACGAATTCCGGCTTCCGCCACGACTTCTTCAGAAGCAAATGGTGCGAATACTGTGGGCTATCGATGAGGCTGAGAGTGGGTATATTAAGTTCTGTGAATCATTGAAATCAATGAAGAAGGCACTTTTCCAATTCTTCACCAGAGAAGCCGAACCAAAAAAAAGACTTGGAGAGTGTCTTATTCTTTCAAAAAAGAAGAGTGCATATCCTCACGAGGAAAAGTATTATTTAGGATTGGAGAATATCGATTCAGGGGCTTATGTTACAAATAGATCTATAGACGCGAAAGCAGTAAAATCAACCTGTAATATTTTCACAAAAGGTCAATTGCTTTACAGTAAACTTAGGCCCAATCTGGATAAAGCGATCATCTCAAGTTTTGAAGGTATTTGTACAACCGAGCTTCTTGTCTATGATGCCAAAGATAACAATAATTTGTATTACATTCTTAATTTCTTACACTCAGATGATTTTATCCATTATGCAACTTCAAGAAGTTTCGGTACTAAAATGCCAAGGACATCACACGAGATTATTTCTGAATATTTGATTTACGCTCCCACTGGCAAAGAACAAGAAGAGATATTAGAACAATTTTCCAAGATAAACGAATTAGAAGAAAGCTCTAAATCTCTGTTACGTAAGATAAATCAGATAAAAACATCAATTATAAGTAAGGGGTTTAACAAATGACATTTAATGAACTAAATACAACAGAACACTTTATTCTGAATGAATTAGCTGGGATCAGCTTGGAGCAGCTTAAGGATGAGAATTATCGTGCTTCCGAGTCAGCCTTTCAGCCCGGTTCTGGGCAGTGGATTTATGCACCGTATAACCAATTGAAAAGAGAATTTTCGGATGTGCTTATTGAGTCTTTGCTCAAGGATGCACTTGTTCGGCTAAATCCCGACATTGCGACAAACCCTGCAAGAGCAGATGAAGTAATATATAAATTACGTGCCATTCTAATATCTGTTGGTAACTCTGGGTTGGTTCGAGCGAATGAGGAATTTTCAGCGTGGTTGCGGGGCGATAAGAGCATGCCATTTGGTGAAAATAATCAGCATGTAAGTATTAACCTGATCGATTTTGAAAATCCAAAGAACAATACATATATTGTTACAAATCAATACACTGTAAAAGGATCAGCTGAAAAGCGACCAGATATGGTTATGCTGGTGAATGGAATTCCTCTTGTTACAGCTGAATTCAAAACTCCGGTTCGTCCGGCAATCTCATGGCTTGATGGCGCAATTGATATCCACGATGATTATGAGAATACGATTCCTCAATTATTTGTCCCGAATGTATTTTCTTTTTCAACGGAGGGTAAAACATTTCGTTATGGTTCAGTAAGAATGCCACTTGAACTTTGGGGTCCTTGGCGCAATCAAGCCGCAAGCAGCTCGGGTTTATCAGAAATCAAACAAGCTCTGAACGGTTTGCTCAAACCAGAGAACATGCTTGATATGCTACAGAACTTCACTTTATTTGCTACGGACAACAAGAAACAGAGAATTAAGATTATCGCTCGATATCAGCAATTCGAAGGTGCAAATATGATTGTTGAACGAGTAAAAGCTGGTAAGCCTAAAAAAGGTCTTATTTGGCATTTTCAGGGTTCTGGTAAATCTTTGTTGATGGTTTTTGCGGCACAGAAATTGCGTCGTAGCCCAGAGCTGAAGAGCCCAACTGTACTCATTGTCGTAGACCGTGTTGATCTAGATACTCAAATCACAGGAACCTTTAATGCTACCGATGTGCCAAATGTAATATCCACCGATAATAGGTCAGAGCTTCAGGAGTTGCTTAGCAAAGACACAAGAAAAATTATCATCACAACTATTTTTAAGTTTGCAGAAGCGGATGGAGTTTTGAACGATAGAGAGAATATCATTGCGCTCGTTGATGAGGCTCATCGTACCCAAGAAGGTGATCTGGGAAGAAAGATGCGTGACGCCTTACCAAATGCGTTTCTTTTTGGTCTAACTGGAACCCCTATTAACAAATCTGATCGTAATACTTTTTGGGCTTTTGGCGCCGAAGAGGATGAACAAGGTTACATGTCGAGATACACATTCCAAGATTCGATTCGCGATAATGCCACGCTCCCACTTCATTTTGAACCACGGTTGCTCGAAGTTCATGTTGAAAAAGATTTGATTGATGCAGAATTCGATCTGATAACTGAGCATTTATCTGAGACCGATAGGACTAATCTCGTCAAAAAAGCGGCGCAAATGTCAGCGTTTCTTAAATCCCCAGCTCGTGTCCACATGATAGTAAAGGATATAGTTAACCACTTTAATACTAAAGTCGATCCATTCGCATTTAAAGCACAAATTGTCACGCCTGATCGAGCTGCCTGCGATCAATATAAACAGGAACTTGATAAATTGTTACCTCCTGAAGCAAGTGCCGTTGTTATTTCAACTGGTGGCAAGGGTGAGTCAGATACCGATCTTAAGCAAAAATATTACATTACCAAAGAAGAACAGGAAAAATTACTCGATAATTTTAGAGATCCTCAGCATCCATTAAAGTTCTTAATTGTGACTGCAAAGCTCCTGACTGGCTTTGACGCACCTATTCTTCAATGTATGTATCTCGATAAAGCCCTTAAAGATCATAATTTATTGCAGGCAATCTGCCGAACAAACCGTGTTTATAAAGATAAAACGCATGGTTTAGTGGTTGACTACTTTGGTGTGTTTGATGATGTTGCAAAAGCTCTTGAGTTTGATGACGCTAGCGTCCGCTTGGTAATCACTGATATCAACGAGATTAAAAGTAAGCTGCAACAACTCATCGACCAGTGCCTTTCTCATTTTGGTGAAGTTGATCGTTCGGTTGAAGGTTACGAAGGACTGTTGCTTGCTCAGGATTGCCTAAATACCGACGAGAAAAGGGATGAATTCGCCGCTGACTATAGTTTGTTATCTAGAGCATGGGAAGCGTTATCTCCCGACCCAATTTTGAATAAGTTTCAAAAAGAATATTCTTGGTTATCTCAGGTTTACGAATCGGTTAGGCCAGCATCGGGTGATACAGGGAGGTTGTTGTGGCATGCGCTTGGTGCCCAGACGATGAAACTTGTACATGATCATATCCAAGTTCAGCGGGTCAATGATGATTTAGAAGAGATAGTCCTTGATGCTCAAGTTGTTGAGGATTTGATGAAAAAAGGAAACGAGAAAAATATCAAGCTCATTGAACTAGAGATTAGTAAAAGACTTAGTGGTCACGGAAATGATCCTAAGTTTGTGGCCTTGGGCATTCGGCTGGAGGAATTGCGGGACAGGGCTGAAAGGGGTTTGATTAACAGTGTTGAGTTTCTAAAAGATCTTATTCAGATCGCGAAAGATACAGTGCAACTTGAGAACAAGTTGGATCCACAAGAGAAGAAAGACACTGCTAAGACCGCCCTCACAGAATTGTTCTTGGAGATGAAAACAGAACAAACTCCCGCGATAGTAGAGAGAATTGTAAATGACATTGACGAAATAGTAAAGATTGTGCGTTTCCCTGGTTGGCAAAGTACGGCAGCAGGCGAAAGAGAAGTTAAACAGGCTCTCCGCAAGACGCTCTATAAGTATTCTCTGCACAAAGACAATATTTTATTCGATCGATCCTACGAATATATAAGGCAGTATTACTAAATTAACCTTATGAAACTTCTATTAGCTGGTCCCGGTACAGGTAAAACGACTAAGATAAAGGAGATGTTGACATCTCACTCCAATCTGGATAGGGTGTTAGTTTTGTCTTTCACGAATGCTACAGTCCAAGATCTGATCCAAAGCTTTGCTGAAGATGGAATCGATATTACAGACCGTAATTGCCAGACACTGCATAAATATGCATTGAGGCTGAATCATCAAAAAAATTTGCATATCCTAAATTCCGTTGAGGAAGATTGTCTTGGTTTTTATTCGAAAAAGTTCAATATAGCTTTCCGCGATTTGTGTCGCGTGTTGGGGTGTATAACATTCGATCAAATGATTGTCCAAACAACGGCATATATTCAATCTAACCCAGCGTATCTTAATGACCTTATTGGAGAAATAGATTTATTGATTGTCGATGAATATCAAGATTTTAACCAAACTGAAAGAGGTCTTATTTCATTAATTTCACAAAATGCAAATGATTCCATCATATTAGGTGATGACGATCAATGCATATATGATTTTAAAGATGCAGATGCAGACGGAATAATGCAATTATATAACGACAGTGATGTCGAAAATTTAGATCATCACAATGTCTGCTACCGTTGTCCGGACTGTGTTATTGACGCTTCTACTTCTCTTATTCAAAATAATCAACGGAGAGTCGCTAAGAATTGGATCAAAAATGGTAAAGAGGGTCAGCTTACATTTTGTCAATTTAGAACTCGGGATGAAGAGGCTGATTACATAATCAAAGAGATAGCATCCATTAAAAGTAACGACCCCAATTCAAGCATTATGGTTCTTTCGTCAGTAGGGTTTGCGCTAGATATAATTCATGACCAGCTCATCGAAAAAAACATTGAATTTGCTAATCTTTGCAGCCAAAAAATAGATCTAGAGAGCTTGAAAAAGCTTTGGGAAGTCAGGGCTATTCTAGGTAGTAAGAAAATACTGAATTTGCTATTTTTAATATTCCCTGGCATAAAAGGCAGTAAAAAATTATTAGCTGCACTAGCAACGAAGATGGGCGATACCTTAAGTGTCGAGACTATCGTAGACTTTATTGAGAATAACAAGCTCATTGATTTTGATCTCCTCGAGTCGATAAAAAAAGGTCGATCTCTACAGGATCTGGTAAATGAATCTCAATATCTATTCCTGGCAGAACACCTGAATGAATCAAAACTCGAGAGTGATTTAGAAAAGATCTCGCAGCTCATAACGGAGCCTGTATCTTTTGACCAAAATGGTATAAATCTTCTTTCCATCCATAAGTCAAAAGGCTTACAAGCGGAAAATGTGTTCATCGTCGGAGCAGTTGAAGGAATATTGCCCAATGTTCTTAGGGGGTTAGACAGTATTGAAATGCAAAGAAGATTACTTTTCGTTGGTATGAGTCGTTCCAAATCTAAACTCTATATTACATCAGCGATTGAATGGGACGGGAAATATGTAAATAAGTCAGACAAGGCTCAGTTTAAGTTTGACTTTAGATCTAGAAAGTATCTAGGCCGTGCATCTACATTTATATCAGAACTTAATTTACCGCAATGAACTATCGTCTAATTGCAATTCAAATTGGAGATATGCTGAAATATGACTCAACCGTTAACGACATTAATCGCGCCGCCCAATCAGTATTTAGTTTCAAATGCGACACATTCCCGAATGAATCGATTACTTCTGTCCGAGCTCAATCGATTTTCGACTGGGTGATGTCGCTCGCAAGGCAAAGAATGGACAATGATGAGCGAAATGCGAGATTGCTTCAATTTATCGAATTGATCACTCCTGAATCTTTCAAAGACGCAATTAACAAAATATTAGATCAAGGCGGGCTTCTAACTCAGTCGGCAGTATCAAAAAATGACTTTCACAGCAGAAACTTTCACTCAGAGATTAATAAACATTGTTTGAAGTTATTTTCTCAGGGTAATTATTTTCATTCAGTCTTTGAGGCAGCAAAAGTGTTCAATAAAAAAGTTCAGGAGAAAGCCAAGAGTGTAAAAGATGGTCAAGCTTTGATGATGGAGGCTTGGACGAGTTCGGGAGTATTAAAACTGACGCGTTGTGAAAGTGAAACCGATAAAAATGTTCAAGAGGGAGTCAAGTTTCTTTCGGCGGGACTGATGCAAGCGTTACGAAATCCAACTGCGCATGAACCGGCACTGGATTGGCCAATATCCAAAGAAGATTGCCTGGATATGCTTAGTTTTATTTCGTATCTTCTAAGGCAATTGGATAAAGCAGTGTTTTTTAAGCAAGAGAAATGAAACTGAATTATCTTTTTGACTCAAATGCCGTACTAGTACAAGATGAGAATCCAAATGAAATTCACGACTTATACACCTTTAATTTTTTAGGAGAAAAAATCATCTGGAAGGCTCAAAAGCCCGGGCGGGAGGTCGTCCTAGAGTTAGTTCTGCGTAACCAGAACTTTAAGAAGAAGATTGAGAAAATTCTAAAATTTGCGTCACTTGTTGTATATAGGGACAGCCATGTGGATAGCTTTAGATACTTGTTTCACGTGAACGCTAATGTAGGTCGATTACCAAGTCAGGCCGGACTAGAAACTAGATTTATCGTTATTGGTAACGAGCCATTATTCACAAACAAAATGTGGTCTATGCTATCTTTTTATCTTGAGGCTAAAAATTCCACAAGTTTTTATTATAAGTTTATTTGTTTGTATAAAATTATAGAGATTGATAATTTGCGGAATGAAAAACGAAATGGAAAAAAAATTCTAGTTGAAGATTCGCAAGCAACACAAAAGTATATCGAAATGGAAATAAGCAATATTCTAACCCGACAAGAGCTTGATGAACTCAATAGAGAGGTTGAATCAACAATGCTGAAAAATAAAAATATCGGAGAATATTTTAAGCATTTATTTCGTGATGCATTTGCTCACACCGGATACTTGACCAGAAACGATTATAAATTCGGTTATCCTACGATGAATCCGACAAATTTTGATGATTATTTAAGATACCAGAAAGCCGTCAACTGGTTTGATGAAATAGCCAAGAGAGCAGTAAGAAAGAACGAGCCGAAACTAGCATGAATTATCTTAAAAATCGCCAGTACTATATCGACCTATTTGATAAAATCACTGTCGAGAAATGCCGGAGGATGGAAAAAAGTTTTAATCCAAGGAGAGCTTCATCGGACCCTAAGGATAAAATTCGTTATCGATGGGAGAAAGTTTGCGCTGATGTGATGATGAGTTTTGTCACGGGCGAACAATTTACGCGCAAAGAGCAAGCAATCAACGAATGGATGAAACGAGATGAACAGCGAGATCAATTCTTGGAAAACACAGAACTAGCACTAGAACCAAGTTGTTTACGATGCGGAGATCAACTAGATTTTCGGGACAAGCACTTGTATGGCACAGATGACGATCGGGTACTGTTCTTTTTTGAGTGTTCTAAATGCAGAAAGAAAAGAGCTTTCTTTGATGATGGCGAGGAGTTCATTCCCAAAAAGCCAAAGTGTGAAAAGTGTGGTGTCTTGCTGAAAGAAAGTGTTAGACGTGAAGGAAAGAAATTAACAATTATTCGGCATTGTGATAGCTGCGGTTTTGATGACGACTTCATATACGACAATGAAGAGGAAAAATCGGATCCTAATTTCGAAAAAGATCGGGCAAGGTTTTGTCTTTCAGAAGAAGAAGGTAAAAAGTATCTAGATTTTCGCTTTAAACATGAAGGTTTGAAGCCGCTCCTGGATGAAATTGAAGATCGAGAGAGAAACAAATCGCTGTACGATCAGGTTGAGAAAATTGAGAAATTAACCGTTGCTCAACTTAGAAATGTTTTAGTTCCCGAGCTAAAAAAAGCAGGCTACTCGTCGCTTTTTTTCTCAGAACCAAAAATTGATAGGAATATAATTATTGGTTTTAAACTCGAAGATATTAAAAATGGACGTGTTGAATACGATAGTAAAAATAATCTCAAGAAGTTACTTAACAGAGTTTTATCTAATACAAATTGGAACTTAATGACTAATGGCCCTGATTATCGTCTGGGAGTATTAACCGGGCAATTGAAAGGATTGGAGTCGGAAGAAGATCTATTGAATAAAGTTAGAAAGCGTCAACATTTAAAAACCAAAACTGCTATACTTAAAAAAAGCGAAAAGGGACCCGTAGGTCCCTAATCGCGGCGCAATACCGATAGTAATGGCTTAACCGCCATAGCTTTCGGTATTTTCGTGACACTCTACACACAGAATTTCACAATTCTGTAATGCATCTGACCCATTTGCGTCTTGAGACGTAATGTGATGAGCGTGCCACTTCATTCCTGAGATAGTGTTTTTAGGGTCCAAGACCTTATTACACCGATAACCGGAATGTGCCGGGCACTGGCTGCGAGTGCATTCGCACTTACCGCCAGCTCTTCGCCAGGCCTGATTGATGGTTTCTTGACTAAATGCCATTTTGTTTCCTTCAATCTTCAGTTTACGAAGATTCAACCACTTTCTTCGTGTCGCTTTCGCGACCAAGTCCCTAGAAGCCCTACTCGCTGACAGATTTAGTGGTTGCCCATTTGTAATGTAATGTACGCTTTACATTTTGTCAAATAATGATATTTATAAGGCGAAAATCGCTTTACAACAGGAGTAAATCTGCTAACATTAAGGTGTTAATTGCACATATTCAATTAGTTGCCTAAACCTTAGAAATGTTCTAAGGCATGGCATAAAAACCGCAAAAGGATATAGAGCTCGTCGTCAGAGCACCTTTTGCGGTTGTGATCCGAAAGGATTGCAGGTGGATTCGCAAGAATTCATCGCTGGCGGCGGGCTTTTTGTGTCCACCGCAATTAAAAACTAAAACCGACCAAGATTATGAAAATTTTACATTTAAATTCAGACAAAAAATGGGTTCCTGTAAATAATCAATCATACGATGATGAGGCCCATCTGCAGGATCTCTTAACAAATGACATTGAGGTTTTGCCTCTTGAAGAAATTGGGTACAGCACAAAGTTTGTAACAATTGGTAAAGAAGTCAGTCTCAAAAATGGATCACTTGATATTCTTGCTGTAAGTGCACAGGGGCATATTGCTCTTATAGAAACTAAACTCGATAAAAATCCAGAAGTAAAAAGAACAGTAGTCGGACAAATCCTTGGATATGCTGCGTATCTTTGGAATAAGTCATATGACGACCTTGAAACTAATTGTTTCAGAAAATTTATTGCTCAAAGAAAAATAAATTTCAGCGGTGGTCTTTTTGATTATCTTAAAGAAAAATTAGGGGATGATGTCTCGGAAACTGAATTCAAGGAAGGTATCGAAAAACGCCTCAGGCTTGGTAGTTTCACCCTTCTGATAGTAGTTGACCAAGCTAATCAGGAGCTTAAGGATATTGCTAATTATCTGAATGATAGAACCGGACAAGAGGTTGATTTTTATGTAGTTGAGATGAAATTAGTAGGCGACAACCAAGAGAATTTTCTAATACCAGCCTTAGCTAATCCGCCGAGAAAAAATATCACTTTTTCAACCGAGAAATCAAAGTCAAATGATAACTATGATCGAACACCAATTACAAAAGATGAATTTTTGAACAGTTTATCCGACCCAGGTAGAAAGATAGCAAAAGAGCTGTTAGATAAGTTCGGAAACCATCCAGAAGTTTTAGTTACTTGGCGCAAAAATGGCTTTTCACTCAAGACAGAACTTGAAAACAAATTGGAAGCTGGAGGGTATACGAATTTTCCTTATTTATTCTTTCAAGCATCAGTTACTGATGGTTCGCCAGAACAGATCGATTTTGGATATCCAGAAGAAATATACTCGAAATACCCTCAAACTCATAGGTTTGCACAGGAGTATGTTGATTTTTATCGTACAATGTCTGGATTTGATGGAAAACGCATTAAAGAGTTTTCTAACTTGAGCATAGCTGATCTAATCACAACGATAGAAAAAACAGCTAGCAGGATTAAAGAAAATAAATAACAAAAAGCTTTCAATTAACCTGTTAATAAGCTAAAATGACAGCGAGAAAGGAAGCTTGTGAAAAACAATCTCAAAAATAAATTATTTGCAGTTGTTGTGTTTGATAAACCCGATAAAAATAAATATGAGATCTTTTTAGTAAATAATTCATCTATTTCCTACACGAGCGTAACAACTAATAGCGGGGCTAATCTCGCCCAAGATGAAAACACTCCAGCTGAAATGAACACTGGGTCAAAGTCTTATGGTGAGCTAAAACCATATTCATTCATAAAGCTCGAAGATGGTGATGTCGACTGGTTAGACGATCACATCTGGTCTCAATTATTATTGAAGAACGAATCAGAAAAAGTTACCAAGAAATTTTTTGAAATTGGTGGGTTAGCTTTCGTTATGAACTATCAAGATAAAAAAGAAGAGAAGATACCGGTTTTTAAAGAAAGTGGCCGTGTCGTTGAGACAAAAACCATAAAATAAAAAATGCGAATTTCAAAATCTGATTACATGCTTTATTTGCGACATCCTGCTTGGTTGTGGCTCAAGAAACATACACCCGAGAAACTACCGCCAATTGATGATGATACTCAAGCGATCTTCGATGCTGGCTATATTTTTGAATCATATGCGGAACAACTATTTCCTGATGCTATAAAACTTGAATATGACCGAGGTGATTATGACTCATACAAGAATCTACCAACCAAAACCAAGGAAGCAATAGCCTCGGGAGCAAAAACGATCATGCAAGGTCGACTTGAAGCCGAAAACATTACTTGCATCTTTGATGTGCTGGTTAGGGTTGGAGATAACATTTTTGATCTATATGAAATTAAATCTTCAACTAGCCCTAAGCCAGAACACGAGCCAGATCTTGCTTTTCAAGCTGAAGTTATCGAGCAAAATGGATACCATATTAGAAAATTTTATGTTGTTCACGTAAATAATGAGTACATTAGAAGCGGCGAAGTTAAAGCCGATGAGTTAGTTAAGATTTCTGAAGTAACTGACAAAGTGAGAAAACTAAGAAAATTTACCGAGATAAATATTCAAGAAGCTTTAAAAACAGTTAATTGCAAAGATTGCCCAGACATCTCACCCGCCAATGTAAAACACGGATCATTTTCGGAATGGTTAGCAGTTTACAAGACCCTAGCCGACATAGAAGAATATAGCATTTATCATCTATGCTCGCCTGGGGCTTGCAAGATCGGTGAACTTGAAGCATTAGGAATAAAGAAAATTTGCGATATTCCTGATAATTTTCCACTCAATGAAAAACAGAGAAGCCAGGTACAGGCAACTAAATATGATCAAGTATATATTGATAAGCTGCGAATAAAGGAATTTCTTAAGACACTTCAGTTCCCGCTATATTTCCTTGACTATGAAACATTATCGAGCGTTGTGCCCTATTTTGATGGTCTTGGGCCATACAAACAATTACCTTTTCAATATTCGCTTCATATGTTAGATAAACCTGATGGAGAAATTAAACATTACGAATATCTTCATTCAGATAGTTCCAATCCAATTGAACCATTAACCGAAGCTCTTAAATCACAGATTGGCGACAAAGGCACTGTTCTTGTCTGGTTTGAAGGATTTGAAAAAAGCTGTAATGAATTGATGGGCAAGATTAGACCAGACTATGAGAAGTTCTATAAGCAAATTAATGATCGAGTGATCGATCTGATGACTCCATTTGCAAATGGTGCGTATGTTCACAAAGACTTTTTTGGGAGTGCTTCAATCAAAAAGGTACTGCCGGCTTTAATTCCAGAATTATCTTACAAGGATCTAGACATCAAGCAGGGTGGTGCTGCTCAAAGGCTATGGATGGAGGCAGTGCTCGATGGCAAGAGAAAAGACGAGAAAGATAAGATACTTACTGATCTTCTGAAATATTGTGAATTAGATACTTTAGCGATGGTCAAGATTTATCAATTTCTAGATGGAATAATATAGGAGATTTATGAATATTTTAGATAGTTTAGAGAGAAAAATTGATGAGCTAGAGAACCCAAAAGACAGGATATTACCTAAAAACCAAAAAAAATCAGACCATTTACCGCATACATTAGAGGAGCTTCAGCAATTTATGTTTCAACTTGGTGATATTGTGAGTAAAAATGGGGGTCTTAAATCCGAAAATCTATTGCCTATACCTAAGAGTAAGATGGAAAAAATTCTTTTGCTATTTATCGCTCAGGAGCTAACAGAGAAGAATCCTCGATATGATTGGATCTTTTTGGGAGTAGTACCTTCTTATGCAGATCTAGCACTTTTCATCTCTGACACCGATGCTATAAAAGCGAAACTATTATGTGATGGTAAAGTATCAGAAACGCAGTATAAAGAAGCAATGTCAAAAGAAGGCGTGCCAGAGATTATGAGCAAGGCGTATTCAGAATCGGCAGAGCGCTTTGTTAAGGTCATCTCTTACATTTATTCCGTGGACGAAGGGCGACTGCGAGCACAAGAAATTTTAGAGGAGCTCATTAAACAGGGTAGTATAAACAGAGATCGCTTGCTAGAAATAAAGCAAATCAAAAAAACCAATGCACAAAAAGAGTTCGATAAGCTTTATAAAGAACTTACTCAATAAAGAACAATTTTTCCGATATTAATATCTTCTAATTATTCCGCTATCAGTAAATTCAATTGAGCTTGAATAGCCAGGCCCCATACCTGCCGATCTGCTACTTATACCACCGCTGCGATCATATATTGCGTTGTACATGTCCTTTCTGAACTTTTGCATATCTTCATGAGAGATGTTGAATGTCGACGGTGGCTGCTGCATAATTCCCAGAATCAGGGTTGTGAAAGCATCAGCCAAATCATCATGTCGAGTCAGGCCAAAGTCCAGTATTTGCTTTTTCAATTCCTCGATTCCTTTTTCAGGGAATTTGACTTTACCAGATCTGATATATTCGGATACCAATGACAACCTCGCTCTCTTATCGTTCTGTCCTGGACTTACACCAATTGCTTTTATGTTTTCTTTGTTAAGGAGCTGGGTTAACCCTCGCTGGGTACCAACTTCTTCGATATAAAAGCAATGATTCGCATTCTTTTCGTAATCCCTAACTAAATTGCGAATCGTGTCAATAGTTACCGGGAGCTGCATTTTAGAGTTAATTGGATTTGGTGAAATATAGATATACTGCTCATCACCATCACCAATAATTTTGCAAGATACGATCGCCGTAAAGTCAGCCTTTTCTCTTTCGGATACGGCCAAGTCGACTCCGCCAGCAAAGGCAAATCCCTCATTTCTTCTGATTTCGGGTATCTCTTGATAGTAATGCATCCATTCTGGCTCGATCACTGGTTCCTGATCATCTACAATAATCAGCATAAACTCTTGAAGCCATGAGAATTTATCCCCGATCGCCTTTTCTTCTTTTTCGACCGCTTGCATATCCGGATATTTTCCAGGCCAGAGTATATTGTCATATTCATCAACTAGGGGATATCTTCTAAATATTCCGCTTCTCGTGCCAGTTTCTATTTCGCTTGATAACCGCATTAAAAGCGAATCTTCATGCAAGAGATTGCCGACCACTATTTTCTTAGTATTTCTTGCTCCAAGCGGTAATACTTCACTGGTGAACCAACTATAAGTGCTGTTTCGTGATTCTTCGACCTGTACTGATCTTCTGTCTTCAACATCATCGGCAATTATCAGATCGGGTCTGTTAGCTCCGTGTCTGATTCCTCTGAATGATTGTTCTTTCGAAACAGCGATAATCTTGGCATTGTAGCGAGGGATGACCAGGCTGCAATTATTCCACTCGTCTTGCTGTTGAAATGGTCCAAGATCTTGCTTGAGTAGATCATTTGTTTCCAATTCTCGCTTCAGATTTTTGAAGTGAAGCTTGGCCTGTTCGGCAGTTTGCGAAATTAATACCACAAACTTTTTTTGCGGCTTACCGAGAATCGACCAGAGAGGATAGCTCAGAGTCATTAAGGTACTTTTTCCTGATCCACGAAAGCTACAAAATGCGGCCAATTCGATATCATCATTTTGGCTGATATCAAACATTTCCTTGTGAAAATCTGCAATTGGATAAGTCACGTATTCATTCAGATAGACATGAAAGAAAAATAGGTGGCTGTCTTTAGTGAGCTTGATTCTCAGCGCTCGGTCATTTATCAGTTTTTTGATGAATTTTTGTGTTAGTTTTTTCATCTTTATCTCCTTCTTTACAAACAAGCGATGCTAGCTCTAGGGCTCGCAAAATGTTTGCCTCTTGTTCTTTAGTTAGTTTTTCCTGTGCAATTTCTAGTCCACCTGAAACTTCAAGTTTATTCTTGTAAGCGCTATGGCGGTGATTGAGCCAGTACATTACGGCTGTTAGATTGTTTTCTTTCATCGCTTTAATTAGCTGGCTTTCAGCTAAGTCGTTGATAAAAGCACAGCCTTCGGCGATTGCTTGGTCGCTCAAAGAAGCAAACTTTTTGCTTTCTTTTCGCCAGCGATAATATGTATTTCTGCTAACTCCGACTTTTTGGCAGACAACTTCAATTATTGGCGTTAATTTAAGTTGTTTGATCAGCTCTTCACGATTTTTGGCTGTTCTGATTTGAATTGCCGAGTTACTCATTTTATCGCCTTTATTAGTTTGGCTTTCTGTCCGGTGAATTTTTCCCAGCGGTTTCTAATAACTTCGGCATAGATCGGACATTTTTCCATTACATAACAACGACGCTTAAGAGTTTCGGCGGCGATTAAAGTACTTCCAGACCCGCCGAATGGTTCAATAATTAGATCATTGCGCTTCGTGAGAACTTTGATATATGGAATCAGAATTTCGATCGGTTTCGTACCGAAGATTATGGCCTGCCCTGAAGATTTCTCATCCGCAGCGTTAAACTCAATGAAATCAGTTGGTTGGATTCTTTTGCCTTTTTCGTAGCCTTCCCAGTGAGCTTTACCCGAAATGGCATAGAGAGCCGTTTCATATTCATTCTGAAGACCCTCTTCTTCCTCATTCATGTTAAACTCAATCGACTTATCTTTAGTCGCTCCAACCATAGCGATGTCGTATTTGGAGAAGAATTTATGCTTGGCAGCGAATCCCTGGCAACGATTTGGCAAGTGCCAGATAATCATGTTTTTGACCGCCCAATGCTTTTCCATTTCATTCCAAATAGTCCTCATGTTTTTCCATGCTTCATAGACGATGATGCTGAAGTCTTCTATTTGCACTTTGGCTACATTACCCATCCAAAGCTCGGTGAAGTTTTCAGGCAACTCGTCAGTTCCTATATACTTGCGGTTTTTCTTCTGACCGAATCCTTCGGTCGGCTTTCCGTGGCGCTTGGCATTTAAGTAATCTAACAGGTATGGCGGGTCGGTTAAGCACATATCGGCTTTCTCGCCATCCATGAGCTTGATGACATCTTCTTCTTTAGTACTGTCTCCGCACATTAGCCGGCTTTCACCAAGAATATAGATGTCACCCGGTTCGATTTCTATTTTGCTTATCTCTAGTTTTTTGAGTTCTTTATTTACATCAAACTGCTCGCCTTGAGTTTCGATATCGAAGATGTCATCCAACTCTTCGGAGTCGAATCCGACTTCTGCTAAGAATTTTTCATCAAACTCGGCGAGGAGCTTGAAATCAAATTCTCCCGTATTGCGGTTAAGCCGAAGATTGAGTTCTTTTTCTTTTTCGAAGTCAGTAATATCAACATATACGACAGGAATATTTTCAATTCCAAGTTCTTTGGCTGCAACAATTCGCATGTGCGCGCCAATAATGATATTTTTGCGATTTGGATTTGAGTTTACGATCGCCGGATCAACGAATCCAAACTTTTTGATACTTTCCTTAAGGTCGGAAAGCTGTTTATCAGACCATTTTCTTGGATTATAATCAGCAGGGATCAAATCCTTGGTTGCTACATATTCTATTTTATAGTTGTTGTTCATAATTATCCTTTTTTAAGTTTTTTTGTTTTTATTTTGTCAAACCAAAAAACGCGATTAAACATCGCGCTTTGTGCACAGAGGGTGCTCTAAGTTATAGTCCCAATTTCATCCGCTTGACAATGCGTCTTACGGACTTTTCATCGACTACAAAATTAAATTTTTCGTCAATTTCTGCAAGAATATTGGAGATCGGCTTGTTTTCATAGAGACCTTTATAAATAACGTCATAGATACCTTTTTTGCCCAAATCACCCAACGGTTGTACTGACGGTTTAAACATTCTCTCCTGCAGAGTTTTTAATGCTTGTTTTACTTCGCGATAACTCGTTTCGGGATATATGTAGATATTATGGTAATCTTCACCCTCGACATTTGTACTTGAAATATGAGTACAGAGCATTTTCATATTTGATAGTTTTATTGAAGGATTCCTAATTTTGAGGTTTATCAGGTCATTCCAAAAAGGAGAAAGATCGGCAATACCTTTTGCTTTCAATTCCTTCCTAAACTCCCTGAGCTCGTCGAACTTTAATGGTTTTTTATTAAAATCTTTAATTCTTTGATTGAAATAGAGACTGTATTCTAAAATCTGTCCAGTAATTTGCTTTCTTTTGAAGCCATACACTGATTCTTTTTTAACCTTATGTAATTTATTGGTATTAACTTTTTTTAAGACCATTTTATTTACGATTTAAATGGAAGTTAATTTTTTTGTCATTAATTTCTATTTTTTCTTCAGCGGTTAATACATCGTATGTCTGATGGAATGTAATATTCCGTTCATTTATCATTTTATTCAGCACATGAAAAAGTGCCAGAGGAACTTCATAGCCCTCATTTTTCATACCATGATACCAGCTGGCAACTGATTTATACTTATCTATATTCATTATTTTACATTATATCCAACTTAATAGATGACACTCCAGCTATTACAAGTCAAATTTTCGCTCTTTTTTATACTGTAACATTGTGTAACGTTTTGGATTGAAAAAAGTACCCCTATAAGGTATAGTGATTAAGGTATCAGTACTAGACCGGAGTGGGGTACCATTCGACTCACTTCGTTCGCTCATGGCAAGCTGATTGCCAAGTTATTTCTAGACCGGAGTGGGGTACCAGAATAAAAAACAGGCTGACTTGAGCCTATTTTTATTTACTCGATAATTACTTAGCACTACTCAACGTCTGTACTTCTTCTGCAATGAATTCAACTTGATTCTAAAAAGTTCAGAGAAAGTTGAGAGAAAAACTAGCGGAGACTGAACTTTGCTTCCTGCGTCATTAAACCACTCGATAGGCACTTCCTTAATTTTATATTTAAGCTTTTTTGCTATATATAAAACTTCAATATCAAAACCCCAGCGCCAGATTGTTTGTCTCGGAAATATTTCTCTTGCAGCTTTTTTTTGAAACATCTTAAAACCACATTGGGTATCTTTTATTCTTGGTAAGAGTATCAACCTAATTAACATATTCCCAAATCTAGCCGCAACCCTTCTAGCGAGTGACTGCTTTATCTTAATATCACTATCCTTTAAATATCGCGAACCAATAACAACTTCATAATCATCATATTTAAGCAGTTTCTCGATTTGTTCAAATGGAGTTGAATTGTCAGCATCCGCGAAAATAATATGTTCCCCACCCGCTCGGCTTACACCATAATTAACTGCGTAACCTTTTCCGCGATTTATCTTGTAACTTAAAATTCGTAAATTCTTAACTTTTAATTGCCTTGCTTTATCAATCGTACTATCTGTTGATCCATCGTCGACAACAATTATCTCGTATTTATAGTCATGACTATCAAAAAATTCGCTGATTATTTTCAGCGTCTTTGGCAATCTCTTGGCCTCATTGTATGCAGGTATTACTACCGATATGTCGATCTTATTTTGCATTATCATTATTTATTTCATAAACAAAAACAGAAGGAGTAATTCTAGCATAAATTGGTTTAGATTGTAAGAGGCTGTAGGGCTGATTATTGAGTACGGTTGCTCCTATAATTAAGTATTTGCTTGTTTTGTCATCCGCTAAGTATTTCTTTGTTGATAAACCATAATACGTTAATGCCTTATCGGAATCCCACGAATATTCAATTGAATAATCTTTGAGATTGTTTGATCTAACATAATCCCCAATACGCTTGAGATCCTGTCCCCAGTCATAATTAGAGTCGGTTGCTACTTTGTACCCGTTATCCGAACCTGAATATAATTGATTATAGTAGCTGATATAGTTTGGGAAAATTTTGTAGTTTTCATAAATTAAGAATCCTATCAAAATAACTATCAATGCCTTCCCTACAAAATTTCTGGAAAGATACTTTGCCAAGGCACCACAAAGGACGAATATTATCGCGTATACTGGCATTATATGACGAACCCCGAGGTTAGCTTTTGAAAGCATCGCAAAGAGAAGGAAGATCAGCCCCGAAATCAGAAGAAAAATTGCGAGGGGCCTTGACTTTTTATCTTTAAAAATAAGAAACATACTGAGAAATAAAAATACAAGAAGAGTAATTGACGTTTTTGCAGAGAAAACAACTGGGAAATAATACCACCAGCCAGTTTTAGAATGTTGACCAAGCAAGAATGAATCATGTCCTACTTGAGTATGCCCCAGGACAATTGTTAGACCTTTGTAATAATCCCTGGGAAAACTAAATGGTTTTATGTATTTAAAATATTTATTTTGTGCTATCGAAGATATAAAGGTTGTTTTTTCAGTTGAAGTATTAATTGGTACAGGATTAACTTTAAACATATACCCGGCCCATATAACAATCCAAGCAATTACAAAGGCGATTATCAGCTTGCCAAAATTTTTCAGTGCTAGCTTGAATTTATTTTTATTTGCAATAGAGAAATAGATCAGCAAAACAACTGCTCCTGGTAAAAGTACGATCGCAGTAAATTTAAACAATTGAGTTACCCCTAATGCTAGACCAAACAACACAAGATTCTTCCATGAGTTATTGTTTAAAAACTTCCATAACAGAAAGATACAAAGCAAATATCCAAACGAAATTGCAATGTCCGTAGTTACGAGATGACCATGAGCTAAGACAATTGGTTCAAGAGCAAATAAAATTAGTGACAGTACTCCGCCACCTTTTCCCCACATCTTTGAAGAAATATAAAATATCACAAATCCAAGCATCAGCGTCAGGAAAATCATAGGTATTCTTGAAAGCAGCAAAATTCTATCGGCATTGTTAGATAGATCATATAATAAGTCCTCGCCATATTTTCTTGCCTCTCTCCAACTATCATAAAAGAATTCCCAGGCTGGGTTGTAATAGACATTATCATGAGGCGTATTCAATTCCGCCAAAAGAAGCGGCGAAGCTGCTAGATATTTTACCAGCGGAGGATGTTCTGGGTTAAACCTAAAATCTTTTTTTGTTAAATATGTATATCCAGCTGAAAGATGTACTCCTTCATCTGTCGTCTGTGAGTCATCTTTGGCTAAAAATAGCTGCAGCGTAAAAATAAATACAAATATTAAAGATGCAAGAATAATGAGTAGTATTTTTTTAGTCATTCTTAGTCGAACTTTTTGGAGTAACCCAAAAAGTAAGATACTTTCCAAGCATGAATCGTGTTTGAGCTTCAAAAGCAGGTACTGATCCCCATATAACAGCCGTCACTGGAATAACAAACCACTGCAATATCATCTCAATATTTTTAGTTTTCTTGACACTATCTGGCCTGGGAGGCATAAAATCTATAGATATATAAGCCGCGATTGCTGTGAATATCCAGGCCATCGGTAAAAGTAGCTTTGTCAAATACGGCATGTTGACTGCCAGCACGGTATAGCGATAACTTTCGGAAAAGATAAGCGGTAGCCAACCAACCAAAGCCAAGTAAAAACTGGCCGTGGACCAGTTGTATGAATCAAAAATAAGCCTAAAAATTCTCCAACACTTGTCACCCAACGGAATTTCTTTATCCTTCATAGCTGAAGTGACAATATATGGAAAATGCTCAATTCCATACGCCCATCTTCTTTTTTGCAGATACTGATTCTTAAGTGTGGTTTGCAAATCATCAGCAAACACCGCGTCCATATGTACCGGCAGATAGATTGGTTCAACCCTGTGATCACCTTTAAATGCAAAATATGCTCTCCAAAATTGACCTGAATCTTCATTTACTACATTTACAAACCAATAATCCATTTCTCTTAACATTTTCAGAGAATATGAATGTGTAGAAAAGTTCACTAATCTCCACGGCCTAGAAGCTTCAATCATCTGCCAAAAACTAGATCCCCAGGCAGTTAGTCTTGAAACGATATGAGCGTGCCAAATATTATTTGAAAATAGTGGAATTGGTTGATAGCTTCTTCGATGTCGATTTGGATTAATTGCAAACTCATAGGCAAGAGCATTGAAATATTGCTTCTGGAATCTAGTATCAGCGTCAGCAATCGTTACAATCACCTTGGATTCATCGAGTCCTTTATCGGCGATATATTTGCTAAGCTGTTCCCCGGCAAAGTGACACCCTGCACCCTTTCCCCTTACCTCTCCAGCAATTCCATCCGGATGTTCGCTAACAAGAAAATCGAAAAGCTTACCGCCATATTTTGATTTGAGTTCATCATAATTCTTATAAAGTCTTTCTTTATCTCTCTCTTCTCCAGCTAGTAAAATAATTTTTCTTTCGCTTGGCCAGCTAGCCTCTACAACCGACTCGACTGAAGGATTGAGGGTAACCATCTCTTCTCTGAAAGTTGCAAAAATAATTACATGATAAAATTCTTTGGGGTCAGCTATCAATGGATCGCTAAGATCGAGCGCCTCTAGTTTTTTAGAAAAGTCAGTATGTAGCGCAATTCTCATTTTTTTATAAGAAGTCAATAAAAATATCGCCATCAAGAAAGCATTGATAACCCAATAAAGGTCGAATAATAGTACATAGATAGCAACTGCAGACGGCCACACAAATGACAAAACTACTGGCAAGATTATTCCCGTCCAAGCCAGAGCTCCAGGTAAAATCTCTAAGAATCTCCAAAAGCTAATTTTTTTCACAAAGAGAAGCCTTTTCTTTGGATCCAATAATAATTTATTATCAAAAGCAATTCTATAATGAATGATGAGCTAAGAAAAAAATACATGATTGTTTTTTGCCTAGGACGAACTACCCAAGATAGAATAATATTTAAAAAGATAACCACAAATGCTATCCAAGCAAGCTGATAATCTAATTTTAATGAAACATACCAGGAGAAAATGTTTCCTGCGATCAAGACCAAATTTACAATCACTAGATATAATAATTTCTTCATATATATATTTTACCCTTTTTGCATAAGTTATGGAGCCGAAGGGCGGATTCGAACCGCCGACCCCCACTTTACGAAAGTGTTGCTCTACCAGCTGAGCTACATCGGCAATATATAAATTTTACCACTTCCAAACCTGTTAGGCAACGTCAATATGAGTACTCTTCGACTTCCCAAACTTCGTTGTTGAGTGATAACCTTATATACTCACCTTTTTGAATATATCTTCGGTCGATATTTCCAGCTTCAAGAATACTCCAGTCTCCTGTTAGATTTATCAAAACTCCAACCAAAGGGTCCCCATGAGATACGACAACAGCATTTTCACCGGCCTGCAAAATTACAGAGTTCATTACTTCAAGAACCCTATCTCCAGCATGAGTGATCGGTTCAATTTCTTTTTGTGTCTTAGGGGACATTCCAAAGACAACTTTCTTTTTATATTCTTCCAGAGGAGTACCCTGCCACTTGGTTACATCGGATTCAATCAAACGATCATCGATGATGATATCGTCTTCTCTAAGCCCAATAACATCAGCCACGATTTTACTGGTCTGGATCGCTCGCTCAAGAGGGGAGCTGTATATCTTCTTGATACCTTTGCCAACAAGCCTCTTTGCGCTCTGGCGAACATGCTCGCAACCAATTTCGCTCAAACAAAAACCTGGCAAACGACCATATAGTACGTGCTTGGGATTTTCAACTTCGCCGTGGCGAAATAAATATACATTCATATCATTCTCTCTATCATACATAAACATTATAGGCGACTGGAGGATGGAGCGAGTGACCAGATTCGAACTGGCGACCTCTTCCTTGGGAAGGAAGCATTCTACCAACTGAACTACACTCGCAAGAGACTGGGTACCAAGCCAAAGACTTCCCTTCGGGGCTAAACCCTGCCTGCCGGCAGGCAGGTATACCCGCGCTTAGATAAATATACTTTCTTAAAATTTCTTTTTCAAGGTTAGACGCTTTACCCCGTTAGGGATTTTATATAGTATAAATTACCTAGATTAACGATGTCGGCACAAAAGACCTG
This sequence comes from uncultured Candidatus Saccharibacteria bacterium, assembly GCA_964487045.1. Lineage (GTDB taxonomy): Bacteria > Patescibacteriota > UBA1384 > UBA1384 > DTJR01 > JBDRAU01. Next base: position 274,700 of record CAZAOT010000002.1, read on the forward strand.
AATCTCTAACGGGGTTTACTTTTAGGCCTATTTCATATATTTTTAATTACTGATGGATAAACAAATTACCGACTACGCATCCGAAGATTATTGGAAGAAGCTGATCAACCAAAGCCTGATCAGATTCTTCATATTACGTGCCCTTAAAGACAAAGATCTTCATGGGTACATCCTAATTCAAGAAATTAGAAAACTTTCTAATGAGTTCTGCTCTCCCAGCGAAAGCACCTTGTACCCAGCATTAGCGCAGTTATCAAAAGCTGGTCTCATACAGCAGACAAATGCTGAGAATAAGGAGCGAAAAACCTACCATCTAACACAAAAAGGCAAAGATGCCTTTAAAATTGCAACAAAGACTTGGAATACAATCCTTCCAACTTTAAATAAGAGAACTCTTCTTTAAATTACTTAGAGTAGTTACTAATCAGGATATTTAAATCCAGTGTATCTACAACGTCGTCACCATTAAAATCGTATTTCTTGTCCTTTGAGCCTTCAGCAATTGCATTTACGAGGACATTTAAGTCAAGAGCATTAATTTTACCATCTTTATTAATATCAGCGTTGGTAGCTGCTGAGGTAGATGATTCGACATCAGCACTAGCCCTCAATTTGTTAATCACGTAATATCCGCCGAAACCTACTATCAATATAATAATTAGTCCGATGATTAAGCTAGTTAAAGTTGATTTCATAATTTCCCCGCGTGTGCACTTAGTTTCTTAGCCAACTTTACACCAAGCATTAGCAGAATTCCAGCGCTAATTACTACTAGGATCACTTCTGCTGGCCCCGTTGTGGCACTACCTGGTTGTGGAGTAGCGGTTCTTGCAGTAGATGCTGCTGCACCACCAGCTGAAGAAGAGTCAGACGTGACTGCGGTTTGAGTTGATTGAGCAGAAGTTCCACTATCAACATTTATAGTGAGGCTACTTGCGGTAGTTGTAATATATCCAAGCTCGTTGTTCTGCTCGGTAGCTTGGATACTATCATATGACAGGACTGATTTACCGACTTTACTTGCTTTGAGCGTGATAGTACCAATTACTCCGCTACGCTGAGCAGGCTTGTTATTTGGGTCCACAAACACAACTGCTGATATGATCCCATTCGCATAAGATTGAGTAACCGTATTAGTGTAGATGCTGCCTAGCGTCAGGGGCGTGTTGCTTGCCGGTTCTGCGACTGTTGCATCACTTAATTTAACTTTAAAATCAATAACGCTTAAAGTTGAAGCATAACTACCAGCGTCAACTGAAAGAGTTACTTTGATAGTGTCTCCAACTGCATAGGACGATTTGTCAGAAGTTGCAGAAAAAACCGCGGTATCGCCCGCTGCTTGCGCCCTCCCTGTTAACAACATTGATATAAACAGTATCGAAAGTACAAGTATCTTTTTCATATTGCCCCTAATTTTTCTTCCTTTTGATTATAGCACATTTTTTTATTGTCAACCTACCATTAAATTCGGCTTTTTTAACGAATTTTACTATACAGGTAGATATCGAACCCTCCTTTAGGATTCCAAATCTTTCTTGTGAAATAATAATTTATATATTTACCGGTACACTCAATTTTGGAGCATTTTTCTGGCACCCACCAATCCCTTAACTGCACTACATCCTTTTTCCAGCCATCCTTAAAAGCATCTTGATTAGATTCCGGACTAATAATCGCATAATAGGTATTTTCAAGGTTCGACTGTTCAGAGAACTCCTCTAGCCTTCCTGAATCAACAAAATCCCATGAAAGAGGCCAGGTGATCTTCGGGTCGATCAAAATGCAATCCTTCTCCCTTCCAGTACAATCACTTTTCATCTTATTTTCCAAATCCTCAAAAGTTCTTGGAGTTTGGACATAAACCGGCAATTCAACAGTATTGTCTGGCCAGATAAAATTAAGCCTTATATTTACAAAAGCCGCCCATATCAACATAATTACCAGAATAACTTTAAACGCTTTCTTAATCTCGCCCCAGTACGAACCGAGATAATAGCCCGAAGCAGTCGTAATCGAAATTAGAGCAGGCATAAAGAGCCAAGGGAATTTCTCCCCCGCCCAGCTGAATCCAATATAAGTACCAAGTGTCCACCAAAGTAAGAATAATTCAAACGGCCTTCTATTCTTAATCACCCGAGGAATCATGAAGAAAAACGCAAGCAGAACAGGTAGCTCGTAGACTGCTGTCAACATAATGTAATAGAACCAAGGCTGACCACCTAATTTGACCGGATGCTGAGCTAACCAGAATCCCAATCCGTAGTAGGAGTTAAAAGGATTTGGCCAGGATATTTTAAGACTTTCGAGATTAGTCAAACCCACGGAGTAAATCAATAGCCAAGTAATCAGAAAAATTAATATTGCGCTTAGAAGATCATAGATATTTTGCTTGGTAAATTTCTTAATATTTTGCCATTTGTCCGCAAAGCTCGCTCGATTAAGCAAGAAGTAGATTGGAATAAAAGCGACCAATATCGCACAGAAAATATATGTGGTCTCTGAAGTTCCAAAACCTAAAGCCAAGAAAAAGGCCGATAGAAAAAGATTAAGGGGTCTGAAATTTTTAAGATAGGCTCTGAGCGCGAACACAAAACCCAAACTAAATACGATGACAATTCCTGTATGGACCAAGAACCTGGAATAGTATGTGAGCATCGGAGAGACCAATATCAATGCGGGGATAATCAGTGCAGTCTTTTTTGATTCTTTACGCATATAGAGCCAGGCTACGAGCGCGAGAGCTACTCCACAAACTGCCATAGATACCCTGAGCGCCCCTTTAAACAAAGTTAACTTAAATACTAGCGCGGTTAGATAAAACAAAACTGGCCCATGGATCTGAGGAGTATAAATATAACTGCCCTGAGTGGCTAGTTGGTGAGCAAAATAAGCGAGCATTCCCTCATCGTGATGCGCAGGTCTATAGCCTATATATAAAAAACGACTGGCTATCAGCAAAACCAGGATCACAATCGACAAAATCCAAAAAAACTTATTGTTTGTTTTTCTTGAAGCTTTCATAAATAAAAAATAACGCTAAATACGCTGCTATCACTACATTAACTAGAGCAATCAATTTTGTCCAGTTCCCGCCAAGGTTAAGATAAATATTAATCTTGTCTAGTGCAAAAAATTGAGGGAATGCACTTATTAAAACCGAGTAATTATTTAGAAGAAGCGTAATTGAAAGAAGAATATAAATCCAAAGAATTCTCTTGTCTTTAACTGCTGCAAAAGGCAAAAGCGCGATAGCAGGAAATAAATATCTCTCATGAATCTGTGTAGGAAAGACGAAAAAGATTAGATACATATATGATGCAGCGAGAAAATATTCCGGAATTGTCTTAGCTTTTTTATATAAGTATAAAACCATCGGTAGAACAAAAATCGCAAAAAGACCAATCCCAACTTGCTTACTTGAGAAGACATTGCCAATTGTGTCAGATATGTTGATGCTTTTAGACCCGTCGATAAGCCACCAGAGATTAAAGGCGTTCATAGAATTATATGGATACCTACTCGAGGAAAGCATATATACAGCTAAGAAATCAGAGCCGTTTTGCCTGAAAACTAAATATGCAATCGCGACAAGAACAAAGAAAAATACCGCTTGCTGCAAGGCGACTTTCCAACCTTTCCTAAATAGAATAACTAGATAAAAGACAAATATTCCAAAATAAGCCTGGGGCTTAGTTAGAAGCGCTAAGAATACAAATAAAGAGCCCAAGTATAAATTTTTATCAATTAGTACCAAAGCGCAAATAATAAAAAGGCTCAAGATCGAGTCAACTTGCCCCCAACCCGTTGTTATTAACGATAGCGCAGGCTGGATGATAACGAGCGGAAGCAAAATATTAACATATTTGCTTTTGGATCTATATACAAAGATTGCGGCAATGACCGAAAAAATAATTTCAGCTAAGGTTGGCATAAGCTTGAACATCTGAGGAGCAGTCAGAGTAAATAAGTTTTGCCAATTAAGCCAATAATTTCCAAGAAGTGGGATAAGAGGAGGATAGTCGAGCCCAGATTGATAATTTGATGTATAAAGAGACCAGAATCCCCCTTCCTTGATCTTGTTACTCCAGTAGATGAATGTCGCGATATCCATCTCGTAACCAGGCTGAAACAAAAGATACCACCTCAATAAAAGGCCCAGCGCGATCGAAATGACCACAATTAACAAGATTTTTGTAGATATCTTTTTATTTCCCATCATAACAATAGTATAATAAATTTAGGAATTTAAAAACCAAAGGATTTTTTATGAGCAAAGAAGCAAGCGGCGGGTACAGTCAAACATCAACTTTACTAATTGCGGTAATTATCGCAATTGCCTTTGGTTATCTTGGCTACTGGTATGGATCGGTGAATCCAGGCGGTTTTTCAACGATGAGTGTCCAGGAGATGAATATTGGTGAATTGTTAAACACCGCACCGCGCGATCATCCAGGCACAGTCACTGCTGACAAGGAAACTAATGAACAGATTTATGATAATCCGAGAATCGGACTCACCTTTCACGCACCAGCAGGTTACCAGGTAAAGGATTTTTGGCCCGGCGATGCTACGGACCTGATGATAACTGCAAGTTCATTTGAATACCTTTCTGTCATAAATACCAAAAATGAATTTCCGATGTTTGATCAGATGCAGATTTCCTATTTTGAATCGTTGCAACAATTAAATTCCACACCACTAGCTGATGTAAATAATCTGGACGAATATATCACAAAATATTCTACAGAAAGCTTAGACACAAACGGCACAATGCAAAAACCATACTTTACAAATCCAGAGAAGGTTCAAGTGGGTAATTTAGAAGGATACAAAGCAACCCTTTCCAAAGAATATGCTGACGGCAATGAGTCCGGAACTATCTATGTAGTTGATAATAATAGTCATTATTATTCAATTATTTTTAGAGACTCGAAAGGTGCGAATGAGCTAAGAGATAAGGTTCTATCAACTATAAGTTTTAACTAAGGAGCTAGTATGCCCGAAGAAAAAATTAACGAGGAAACAGAGCCCGCAAAAGAGACTAATCTGGTACAAGAGGAAGAAGATCCTGAGCCAAAGAAAGGCTCTGGGGCAGGAATGGTCGTCGTACTAATAATAGTAATTGCACTTATCGTCGCGGCTGTAGGATTTTTAGGATTTAAATGCATAAGCAGCAGCAAAGCTACTGTCAAAGCTTCGCCAACAGCAAGCAAAGCCTCACTATCCTCGACTACATCTGCGCAAACAGTTTCACCAGTCTCAAACGCCTCGGCCGTAAGGGATCAAGCATTGAGCGATTTAGCAAGAAAGCATTTTGACTGGGTAATTGCCGAGCAGAAGTCCGGAGAAGATTTGATGGCCTCCCAAACTTATATGAACGCTGCTCAACTCGGAGCAGAATTTAAAAATCTAGTTGAATCTCGCTGGAGTTCTACACAGATCAACCCATTAACAATGGGAACCGAAAAAATCTCTAGATATACTATAGATAGCAACTATGCAAATGTAGATGGGTCGACAGGACAGATAAACTGTACTGTTTACTCTGACACGATGGGCTGGAATGTCGTAATCATCGCTACAAAAGAAAATGGCGGGTGGATTATAACTGATATCGGCGCGGCGGGTTAAATAATAAATTAAGAAGGATTAGATATGAGTGAGGAAATAATTATAGAAAAACAAAAACCACAAATCACAAAAATAATCTTAGCGGTTTTGATAAGCGCAATAGTCTTTGGGCTAATCGGTTACGTCTTTGGAAAGAAAACTAATTCGGCCACTCCATCAGCTCCGACAGCAGAAACAGCCACAATCGGAGACTTAGCAGTCGCAATCTCATCTAAAACTGCCTCACCAGTTGTATCTGCGACTACTAGCAAAGCAGCAGAGTGGAAAACATATTCAAATAGTACCGAGGGCTTTAGCTTTAGTTACCCTAGTGGCTGGAAGCTAGAGGAAGGACCGTCTGAAACCAGCCCCCGAAGAATTGTCTCCGTGGAGTCAAATATTCCGAATCCAAACAAAACCTGGCTGGATGGTACAAAATACTACGACCGAATTACTGTAAATAAGGAAGCTGAGCCTACGATTGCGGATTGGATTAATACAAGACTGGCTACTGGGCAAGAAAATAATAGTAAAAAAGTAACTATAAATAACGCAGAATATACCGAAATCGTCCCAGGATCAGATCCTGATTATCTTGCGGAATTAAAAATTAGTAATGGAACACTCTATTCTATAATTTTCAGGTGGGCAAGCGGAAGATCAGATATTTCTTCCACAGAAGAAAAAATCCTCTCCACCTTCCAATTCACTAAATAAATAAGCTATTCAGTTCAAAAACCGCCCTTCGAGGGCGGTTTTTGAATACAAAAAAAAGAATGCTCTGTGTTGGCGACGTGCTACACTTCATTATTCGCGGGTTCCACCCCCGCGAAGCCCGGAGCCTAGCTATTGCAGAAATAAAAAAATAGCATTGTGTTGGCGACGTCCTACTCTCCCAACCCCTTGCGAGGCAAGTACCATCGGCCTAGACGGGCTTAACTTCTCTGTTCGGAATGGAAAGAGGTGTACCCCCGTCAGCAATATCACCAACACAATGCTATTTTTTCAATTTTCAAATTTGGCTTAACTTCGGCGCCTAAATGGAAAGTGGTGCCTGCCCCGTATCATTCTGCCCTGTCAGTCAGAAGTGAATTCTGATGACAGGAAGGAATTGATACCGGGGTACCCCCACCGCCAATATCACCAACACACAACATTCTTTTTACATTTTCAATCTGTAAAAAATAGAAAAATCGTAATTATAAATCCAAGTGCCAGAAGCGCTAGTCCGGCAGCCATTATAACTGGCCCCCAGCTAGCAAGCGTTTCTAGTTCGGCAGTATCAGCCGAAACCGGTCGGTAGCTTAGAAAGCCGCCGACAACCAGAAAGGCACCAACTAACGTAAATAGCATTCCTGCTTTTCGTTGTTTCATCGTAAACATTATAGCACATCATCTTAATAGTTGCCCAAATTCTCCAATCTAAGACGCGAATCTTAGATCGAAGAGTAAGCTACTCAAATTCTACTTGACAATTAGTACGCCTCGGCTGAATATATTACTATACTTACACCTAGCGCCTATCAACCACGTGGTCTTCATGGTGTCTAAGAAACCTAATCTTGAAGTAAGCTTCCCGCTTATATGCTTTCAGCGGTTATCTTATGCATGCATAGCTACTCGGCAATGCCATTGGTATGACAACCGATACACCAGAGGCTTGCTCCTCCCGGTCCTCTCGTACTAGGGAGAAATCTTCTCAAGTTTCCACGGTCACAGCAGATTAGGACCGAACTGTCTCGCGACGTTCTGAACCCAGCTCGCGTACCGCTTTAATTGGCGAACAGCCAAACCCTTGGGACCTACTTCAGCCCCAGGATGCGATGAGCCGACATCGTATATCTATCAATTATTTCGAATTGTATGGACTATGTCTTCACCCAGCACTTTGAATTTAGGCTTTTAGCCATGTTCTAAGTTTTTATTGCTGGGGGTGGCGTGTTAGCCCTCGATTAACGAGGACTCTGATCTTTCGATCAAGTCTCTACGGGGTCAACCACGTCATTTGACATGGCGACTTCCCACGGCGTCGCCCTTTGTAAAACGTACTTGCTAATTTCCACGCAAAATACGCTTACAGGAGGGATTCTCCGTTATAAGCCACATTTTTGGTGCAGGATTTCTCCTGCAGCACCCCAATGTGTTAAGGTGCCAAACCGGACCGTCTATGTGGACTATTGGGTCCGATCAGCCTGTTATCCCCGGGGTAGCTTTTATCCGTTGAGCTCTGGCCCATTCGTAAGGTACCAGAGGATCACTAAGTCCCGCTTTCGCGTCTGCGCGACTTGTAAGTCTTGCAGTCAAGCCAGCTTATGCCTTTGCACTTTGAGACTCGCTTTCCATACGAGTTAAGCTGACCTTTGAACGCCTCCGTTACTCTTTGGGAGGCGACCGCCCCAGTCAAACTACCTACCAAACACTGTCCCCCAACTATTGCTGGGGTTAGATTTTCAAATATTTAAGGGTGGTGTTTCATTGGCGCCGAAGCTCCCACCTACGCTACACAGAAATATCCAAAAACCAATATCAAGCTGTAGTAAAGCTCCACGGGGTCTTACCGTCTTGCTGCGACTAACCGGCATGTTTACCGGCATTGTAATTTCACCGAGCCCTTCGTTGAGACAGTTTTCAGACCGTTATGCCATTCGTGCGGGTCGGAACTTACCCGACAAGGAATTTCGCTACCATAGAACAGTTATAGTTACTGCTGCCGTTCACCGGGGCTTCAATTG